>NZ_VCJS01000197.1 GCF_005893125.1 Nonomuraea basaltis
TGCCCGAAGGCAGTCTGCTGGTGCTGTACACCGACGGCCTGGTCGAATCCTCCACCCTCGACATCGACAAGGGCATGGCCGACCTCGCCGAGGCGCTCAGCGGCACGATCTCCGGGGCTCTGCCCGGAGCGCCGTGCCGACACCAGGTTCACACCGCCGCGCCGGAGCTCAACTACGCCGAGTGCCTCGAATCCCTGTGCGACAGCCTCATCGCCACCCTGCTGCCCGGCAGGGAGGGGACCGCCGACGACGCCGCCCTGCTCGTCGTCCGCACCCACGCGCTATCGGACGACGACATGGCCTCCTGGCCGCTGCCCAAGCACCCCAGAGCCGCGCGCCAGGCCCGCGAACACGTCCGGACCCAGCTTCACGCCTGGGACCTGGACGACCTGTCGATGACCACCGAACTGCTGGCCAGCGAACTGGTCGGCAACGTCATCCGCCACGCCAAGGGCCCCATCCACCTGCGCATGCTCCGCAGCAACGTGCTCACCTGCGAAGTCTCCGACGGCAGCCTCACCACACCCCGCATCCGCCGCGCCGCCGACACCGACGAAGGCGGACGCGGACTCCAACTGATCTCCGCGATCGCCCACCGCTGGGGCACCCGCTACACCGCCACCGGCAAATGCATCTGGACCGAACAGCCCCTGAAGCCCGCATCACCCGCCCCGCTCACCGATCGAAGTGACCTTGGAGCTGTTTCTTAGATCTACTGACAGTGAGTGGCGACAATGTCACGATCGGCACATGAGTCATGGGCGATGTGACTGCCGAGCGGCTGGCGCACCTGGCGGGAGTCAGCGGGGCACGAAGCCGCGGTAGACGACGCGCCGCCGCCAGAGCACCGGCCACTGCCGGTCCCTGATGCCGCTCAGCACGAGGGCGACCACCGCACCGGTGAGGAGGCTGCCGACGATGGCGCTCATGACGAGCATGAAGACGATTTCCATGACGATCCCTTCGCCAGAAGTTCAAATTTGAACTTGTTGCGTAAACAGCGCCCTCCCTCGCCTTATTCCGAGGGTTCGGCTTTGAGCTGGTGCAAACAGGTGACGCTGACCGTTTGAGTGCCGGCGAACCACCGTGGCGACCCGCTCGACCGAGTTCCAGACGGTGTTCCGTGGTGGCGCGACATCCTGGGACGGCTTCTCCGCGATCTTCGCTTCGGGGCTGGTGGCCTTGGGGAGGCGAGCCCCTGGGAGGTGGTCCTAGCGGATCAGCGGACGACGGCGCGGGTGAGGAGGCGCTGCAGGGCGTCGTGTTCCTCGGGGGACAGCGGGGCCAGCGGGGAGTCCTTGGAGAGCAGATCCAGGAGGCGCTCCTGGAGTTCGGCACCCGCGGACGTCAGGACGAGCTGCTTGGCGCGGCGGTTGCCGGGGTGTGGATGGCGCTCGAGGTAGCCCTGTTCCTCGAGGCGGTCGGCGACGAAGGTGGCATTGGAGGGCTCGCAGCTCATCCGTTCGGCGAGCTCACGCAAGGTCATGGGACCGGTCAGCTCGCGCAGCGCGACGCCCTGCGAGGCGGTCAGGCCGAGGGTGGCCGCGCGGGCCCGGACGTGCGCCTCGATCTGCTTGGCCAGGCCGTTGACCAGGCCGCAGAGCCGGCGGTCGGCCTGGGCCTGGGTCTCGCGCTCGTCGGTCATGGCCGGATTCTACTACAACTCGAATGATTGCAATTGGAATCGTTCTAGTTGTAACGTTCTGCCTGTGCCGCCGTCCGGCGGCGTCTCCCCGAGCACAAGGCAGGAATCATGGCCACGACGACCGTCTTCGACCGCGCGCGACTGAGCCACGCGCCGGGCATCCGCTCGCTCGAGTTGGGGGACCTGACGATCACCTATGTCCCGGACGGGGTGGTCCGGCTCAAGCCGCGCGGCTGGCTGCCCGCCGCCACCGCCGCCGACTGGGCGAACCACCGCGACCACCTCGACGATGGCGGCTTCCTGGTCGCCGGGATCGGCGGGCTGCTGGTCGAGCGAGGTGATCGAGCGCTGCTCATCGACGCCGGGTTCGGACCCGAGTCCTACCCCGACGACCCGGCCAACCCGCTGCTGGGGCAGTTGTACGGCGGTGAACTGCTGGACGGCCTGCGCCGGCTGGGCCGTACGCCGGGGCAGATCGAGGCCGTCGCCATCACCCACCTGCACACCGACCACCTGGGCTGGACCTGGAGCACGGCACCCGGCGACGACGCACCACCCTTCGCGCACGCCGCCCATCTGGTTGCGGCGCCCGAGTGGGAGCGGCGCGACCTTGCCGCCGAGGGTGGCGCCACCGAGCAGCGGCTCGCTGTCATGGCGCCCAGGGTTCACACGATCGAGGACGGCGAGGAGATCTTCCCCGGCGTCCGGGTCTCGTTCGCGCCCGGACACACCGTCGGCCACACCACCTACACCATCACCGGCGGCGACCGGCGGCTCATCGCGTTCGGCGACGCCCTGCACTCGCCGGTCCAGGTCACCCACCCCGAATGGTCCTGCGGGCTGGACCACGACCCCGCTGAATCCGCCGAGCACCGCCGCCGCCTGGTCGAAGAACTGAGCCGCCCCGACACGATCGGCTACGGCGGCCACTTCGCCGACGTGGTCTTCGGACGTGCCGAGCGCTGCGCCGACGGCCGGTTCGCCTGGGTCCCCGTCGCCTGACCGCCTGCCACCGTACGGATGCGGGGATCTGCCCAAGTTTGCGACCAGCCGTACGGCAGAGCGGTGCCTTGATAGGGTCGCGTCCCAGCGGAGATCGTTTCGCGGAAAGACGCACCCCTCCGGGGGGCCGACCGTGGAAGAGCGCCATGAAGATGATCATCTGTGGGTTCGTACTGGCGGCATGGTGGGCAGCCCTGTGGGCGCGAAGGCGCTACGTAGTGGTCACGGTCGAGGGGACGAGCATGGCACCGACGCTGTCCGACGGCGATCGGGTTCTGGTGCGCAGGCGCCGGATCGACCAGGTCAGCATGGGCGATGTGGTCGTGCTCGAGCCGCCGCTCACTCCTGCGGAGCTCGGACCGGCGGACCCGAACGGCCGGCAGTGGAACATCAAGCGTGCCGTCGCGTTACCCGGAGACCCGGTGCCGCCGGGGATCGACGACAGCGTGACCCGGGTGCCCGCCAGCGCGCTGGTCGTCCTGGGTGACAACGCCGACAGCGTCGACTCCCGGCAGCGCGGGTTCTTCGACGCCGACCGCTTGCTCGGGGTCGCGCTTCGCCGGTTGGGTGGGCCACCGCTGTAAGGCGGGTACATCGTGCGGTTTCGACTTCTCGGCCCAATGCGGATCCAGGCCAACGGAGCGCCGGTCAGGATCACGGCGCCCAAGCAACGTACCGTTCTCGCCATGCTGCTGGCCCGGGCGGGTCACGTCGTCCCGATCAGGTCACTGGTGGCGGAGGTGTGGGACGAGCGGCCACCCCGCTCCGCGGTGGCGAACCTGCGCACCTACCTCATGCAACTGCGCAAGCTGTTACCGGACGAGGAGCGGCTGGTCACCGCGGACGTCGGCTACCTGCTGCGGGCCGGACCGGAGGAGCTCGACCTCTTCGAGTTCGAGGCGCTTTCCGCACGCGGTCGCCAGGCGCTGGCCAGGCGTGATCTGAGCGCCGCCGAGGAGGCCTTCACCCGAGCCCTGGCGCTGTGGGACGGGACCGCGGCGGAGGACGTGCCGCTGGGGCCCACCCTGCGCGAGGTGGTCGCCCGCCTCACCGACCACTACCTGGGCGTGGTGGAGGAACACGCGGACATCCAGCTCGCTCTCGGCAGGAACGCGACGGCGGCCACGCGGTTGCGCGAGGTGATCGGGCAGTATCCGCTGCGCGAGCGGCTGCACGGTCAGCTCATGGTGGCCCTGTACCGCAGTGGCGACGTGGTCGGCGCACTGGACGCGTTCGGGGCCGCTCGCCGGGTCCTGGCCGACGAACTGGGCATCGATCCCGGGCCGGACCTGCGCCAGCTGCAGCAGGCGATCCTGCGCAGGGACACCGCTCTGCTGGCAGCCGACCGTGACACCGCGGCCGTGCCCGTCGATGACGGGCACTCGCGTCCACGTCTGCTTCCGCGAGCTCCCATGGTGTTCGTGGGCCGGTCGGCCGAGCTGGCACACCTGCACACCGTCCTGCACGAAGGGGCGGGCCCATCCGTGGTGGCGCTGCACGGCCCCGGAGGTGCGGGCAAGTCGGCGCTCACCTTGAAGGCGGCACACGGCGTGGCCGACCGCTATCCCGACGGCCAGCTCTACGTCGATCTCCAGGGATCCACGCCCGGCCTGCCGCCCCTGCGGCCGGCCGAGGTGCTCGGCCGTTTCCTGCGCGCGCTGGGAGTACCGCCCGGCGACGTCCCAGCGACACCGGCGGAGGCGGCCACCCACTACCAGTCGCTGCTGGCCGACCGGCGTGTCCTGATCGTCCTCGACAACGCCGTCGACGCCGCCCAGGTGGCGCCGTTGCTGCCGGCGGGCAGCGGCTGCGCGGCACTGGTCACCAGCCGCGCCGCGCTGACCACCATGGAGGCCGTGCCCATCGCCGTCGGCATGCTCGACGAGGCGGAGTCGGTGCGCCTGCTGACGTTGCTGACCAGTCCGGAGCGGGTGACCGCCGAGGCGGAAGCAGCCGCGGAGATCGCGCGCTGGTGCGGCTACCATCCGCTGGCGCTGCGCATCGCCGGCGCCCGGCTGGCGGGCCGGCCCGACTGGTCGCTCGCCCGATTCGGCGAGCGGCTGGGTAACCAGCAGCGGCGGCTGGACGAGCTCCAGGCGGCCGACCTGCGGGTGCGAACCTGCTTCGAGGTCGGGTACGGGACGCTGACGAGCACCGCGAAGGCGGCCTTCCGCGTGTTCGGCGTGCTGGAGGTGCCCGAAGTCGGCGTCGAGCTCACCGCCGCGCTGGCCGACGTCGACCAGACGAGGGCAGAGGCCGCGCTCGACGAGCTGACCGAGGCACGACTGCTCGAGCCGGTCGGCGACGGCCGGTTTCGCATGCACGACCTGCTGCGGCTCTTCGCCGCGGAGCTGGCCGCCGCCCATAATGCGCCGGAGGAGCGCACGCGGGCGGTCGGACGGGCCCTGGACTGGTACCTCGACCGCTGCCGCCAGCTGCAGGGTCTGCTGCAACCGCACCTGAGGCCAACCAGCGGAGGCACCCGCGAATCCGGTGCGGGCCTGCGGGATCTCCCCGCGGCCGTGCGGTGGCTGGACACGGAACTGCCGTGCCTGGTGGCGGCAGCCGTACAGGCGGCGAAAGGGGAGCCGGGCGGCTTCGTCGTCGAGCTGATGGCCCTGATCAAGGCCATCGCGATGAAGAGCGGCTACTGGCGGGAGCTCGAGACCATCGCGCGGCTCGCCGTCGAGGTCGCGCGGCGTGACGGTGACCGCGCCGCGGAGGCGCCCACGCTGGCGACGCTGGGGCTGGTGGAGTGGAGGTCCGGCCGGCCCGAGGCGGCGCACGGCCTCCTGCGCCGGGCGCTCGATCTCTGGCGTGATATGGGCGAGCGCGGGGAGGAAGGGCTGGCGCTGCACAACCTGGGCTGGTTGTGCATGCAGACCGGAGATCTCGACGCGGCCCTCGACCACATCAGCGCGGGCCTGCTGCTGCTCGAGGCGCACGGGTCGAACCGTGTCGGGCTGGTCGCGCACAACCTGGGTGAAGTCCTGCTCCGGCTGGGCCGGTACACCGAGGCGGTGGACCGCTTCGAACGGTGCCTGTCCATCCGGCGGGCCGATCGCGACCTGTACGGCGAGAGCATCACGCTGGCTGCGCTCGGCCGCGCCCACTGCCTGCTCGACCAGCGGGAGGAGGCGCTGGCGGTGCTGGCGGAGGCACTGGTCCGCTGTGCGGAGACCGGCAACCGGGAGGATCAGTGGGAGGTTCTGCTCAGCAGATCCGAGATCCGTCTGCGGCAGGATGATCCGGCCGCGGCCGCGGCCGACCTGGACCGCGTCCTGGAGCTGACCACCAAGATCGGCGATGCTTACGGCCACGCCGCCGGCATCCGCCAGCTCGCCAGAGCACGCGCGGTCCTTGGCGATCCGCGTGCCGCAGCGGACGCCGGCAAGGCCGCGGAACTCTTCGCCGATCCCGCGACGCGGCGCGATCCGGTGCTGGAGAGGCTGCTCACCGCCCGGTTGTAGCGCGGCTGTATGGGGTGCTGTATGGCCTCCGCATAGGTTTCGGCTAACCGCATCGCTACCAAAGGAGCAATTCCATGACTGCTGTTCTTGGCAGGCTCGGCGACCGGATTCTCGACAAGCTGGTGCCCAAGGCGTCCGCGAAGGCGGCCGCCGAGTGGTACGTCCACTGCTACTGCAGGGAGCGCTCCGACTACCGCAAGCTCTGCACCACCGCAGGCGGCTCGACCCGCTGCGGGTCCTGCTACGTGTACAGAGTCTGCGGTGGCTAGGTAGGACACCCAGGTCTGGCGGCGGTGCCCGCCGCCAGACCCAGCGCGAGGTGAAGACTTGCTGTATCTCCTGATCGCGTGTCGGGCCCTGCTGGCCGCCGTCTTCGCGATCGCGTTCGTGGGGAAGGTCCGCGGCCGCGCGGCGTTCGACGAGTTCGTGGCCTCCGTCGTGGTCCTCGACGTCCTCCCGCGACGCGTGTCCGTAGCGGGCGCGCACGCGCTACTGGCCGCTGAGGCCGCGGCGGTCCTCCTGCTGGCGTTGCCGTCGACCGTACCGCTGGGGTTCGCGGCCGCTGTGGGGACGCTCGTCGTCCTGACCGGCGGCATCCTCGCCGCCCTGCGCCGAGGGCGGCAGGCGCCGTGCCGGTGCTTCGGCGCTTCCGTCACGCCGCTCGGCCGGGTGCACGTGGTGCGCAACCTCGTCCTGGCCGCCCTCGGCGGCGTCGGGCTCACCGCCTGGACCATCACCGGTGCGTCCACTCCACATCCGGCCGGTGTCGTCCTCGCACTCGTCGCGGCCGGCGTGGGCGCCCTGCTCGTGGTGCGCCTCGACGACCTGATGGAGCTGTTCACCGTCTGAAGTGAGGTTGCCTGATGCCTTTCCTGGTTGCCGCTGTCGTGTTCGTCGGCCTCCTGTGCCTGTTCAACCTGGTGCTCACCCTGGGGGTGCTCCGCCGGCTCCGCGAGCACACCGCTGAGCTGGAGCGCCTCGCCGGACGCTCGATGCTCATGCCGTACGATCCCGGCGTGCTGGTCGGTCGCACGCTCCCCGAGGCCGCGGCGGGTGCGCGACTGGTGGGCTTCTTCGACGTCGGCTGCAGCACGTGTCACGAGCGCGCACCGCAGTTCGCCGAGGCGGCGGGGAAGCAGCCCGCCTTGGCGGTCATCACCGGCGACGGCGCGAAGGTCGACGACCTCGTCGCCGTGGTCGGCGGCGTGTCGAGCGTGATCACGGGCGACGAGGCCGGCCGTCTCATGCACACCCTCGGCGTGGAGGCGTTCCCCACCTTCCTCCGGGCCGATCAGGAGGGCAGGGTCGTGGCCGCGCACACGGAGCTTGCCGAACTCACCGCCATGTCGACGGCGACATGACCTCGGATCGGCTGCGACGGGCCGCCACACTGGGTTTACTGTGCTGGCGGGCGGGACCTGTGCTGGCGATGTCCCAGCTGGCGGTCACCGTCGTGGCCGGGCTGCTGCCCACGGGCACCGTGTGGATGACGAAACTGCTCATCGACGGGCTGGCGGCGGGTCTCTTGGAACGGGTGCTGGGACCGGTCGCCGGACTCGTCGCGCTGGGGCTGGCCGCCGGGGTGCTGCCCCACGTCACGGGATACCTGCGGGCCGAGTCGGACCGCCGGCTCGACCTGTTGCTGCAGGATCGCCTGTACACGAGGGTGAACGGGTTCCAGGGGCTGTCACGGTTCGAGGACCCGGCCTTCCTCGACGAGCTGCGGATGGCCACGCAGGCCACAGGCGGCGCGATGGGGCCGATCACCTCGGGCCTGTTCGACCTCTGCCGCAACGTCATCACTCTGGCCGGTCTCCTCGGCGCGCTGGCCGTATTGAGCCCCCTGATGGCCGGGCTGGTGGCCGTCGCGGCGCTGCCCACCCTCGCCGCCAGGATGTCCCTGGAAAAGCGGCGGACCAAAATGATCGCCGGACAGTCTGCGGCGGCCCGGCGGCAGATCTTCTACTCCTCACTGATCACCGACGTGGAGGCCGCCAAGGAGGTCCGGCTCTTCGGGCTCGGCGACTTCCTCAGGCGCCGGGTCATCGGCGAGCTCACTTCGATGCAGACGGCCGAGCGGCGGCTGGACCGGCGGGAGGCGCTCACGCAGTCGTTACTGGCGACACTGTCCGCCCTGGTCAGTGGCACAGGGTTGGTCTGGGCGGTGTACTCCGCCCTGGCCGGGCGGCTTACCCTGGGCGACGTCACCGCCTTCGCCGCCGCCGTGGCCGGCACCCAGGCCGCCCTGATCGCGACCGTGGAGAACGCGGCCAACGCGAGCCTCGCGCTGCTCCTGTTCGACCACCACGAGCGGGTGATGTCGCTCACCGACGACCTCCCACCGCCGCACAGGCCCGCCGCGCTGCCGGCCCTCCGGCGCGGCATCGAACTCCGCGACGTGTGGTTCCGGTACGACGAGAGCCACCCCTGGGTGCTGCGCGGCGTTGACCTGACGATCCCCCACGGCGCGTCGGTCGCGCTGATAGGGCTCAACGGAGCAGGCAAGAGCACGCTGATCAAACTGCTGTGCCGCTTCTACGATCCGTCCCGCGGGGCGATCCTCTGGGACGGCGTGGACATTCGCGACGTACCGCCGTCCGAGTTGCGCGCCAGGATGGGCGTGCTCTTCCAGGACTACATGAGCTACGACCTCACCGCGGCGGAGAACATCGGCGTCGGCGAACTCGAGGCGATGTCCGACCGGACCACGATCCAGACCGCCGCCGAGATGTCCGGAGCCGATCAGTTCGTGCGGGCCCTGCCTCACGGGTACGACACGATGCTGAGCCGGATCTTCTTCGGACCAGAAGACGACGCCGGAGTGGTGCTCTCCGGAGGCCAGTGGCAGCGACTGGCCCTGGCCCGCGCACTGGTACGCGAGCACCGCGACCTGCTCATCCTCGACGAACCCAGCTCAGGTCTCGACGCGGAGGCCGAATACGAGGTGCACCGGCGGCTGCGCGAGCACCGGGCAGGACGCACCAGCCTGCTCGTCTCGCACCGGCTCGGCGCGGTACGGGACGCCGACCTCATCGTGGTGCTCGGCGACGGGAGGATCGTCGAGCAGGGAACCCACGACGACCTCATCACCGCGGGCAACGGCTACGCCCGGCTGTTCGAAACCCAGGCCAGCGGCTATCGCGTCGAGGTCTAGGACCATCAGAGAGCGGGGAGAGGGACGATGTGGCGCCAGACTGATGCGTACCCCGTGGACCAACCTGGTTGCTCAACGCCTTGAACGTCAGTGGCCTCTGACACGCTGAGCGCATGCCGAATCTGTTGCCGCCCTTACCCGATGAGCGCTCGGCCCTGCTGGCCTTTCTGGAGGAGCAGCGCCACGCGATCCGTGCCGCCCTGCGTGACCTCACCCTGGAGCAGGCCGTCTCTGCTCCCAGCGCCAGCGATCTGTCGCTCGCCGCGATCCTCAAACACGTGACCCATGTCGAGCGACGCTGGATCGTCGCGGGAGTGGCCGGCCGCCCCGAAGGACTCTGGCCCGTCACCGACTGGGACGCCGAACTGCGAATCGAACGGGAAGACACCATAGAGAGCCTGCTCGGCGACTATGCCAACGTGGCGGACGAGACCACGAAAGTGATCGACTCGGTCACCGATCTCGGTCAGGCATGTGCTCTTGAGGACTGCGCGCACTGGTCGGTCCGATGGGTGCTCCTGCACCTGATCGAGGAGACCGCACGGCACGCCGGGCACACCGACATCATCCGGGAATCACTCGACGGCGCCACCGCACTGGATCGCCGCTGACATCTCCCCCACACCGGCCTTCCTGGGCTGCCCTGCTCCGAATTGCCCTTGTACGGGGGCCGAAGGGCCCTCCGGGCAGAGCGGCAACGATCAGCTTGGCGACTTCCGCCGGCCCGTGAACGGAGGTATCCACCTCCACGTCATAGCAACCATGCGCATGGACCGGCTCATCAAGTGGCGGCACCGACGTCATCCTGTCGGTTCGCCCTTGCTCACGTCGTTCCACCTCCTCCAGGGGACACCGAATCCCGACGAACAGCACCGGAATCCCCTCGAACAGAGCGAGGTAGTGATCCAACATCGGCGGTGTGATCACCGCCTCCGAGATCACGTCATGACCGAGCAATGTGAGACTGCGCAGCATGTGCAGGTAGCCATCGAGCACTCGACGGAACAGCACGCCTCCGTGGTCCTGTCGCCAGTACCGGCGCGGGTAGCCACCGCGTAACGTCGGATAGGCGAGCTTCCCTACGTAGTCGTCCAGCGCGTTGAACGTGGCGCTGAAGACCACCGTCCGGTAGTAGGACGCCCATCCGGAGATGATCGGACTGAGCTTCCAGATCAGCGCCGATGCCGAAGCGCCGCGCATCGCGCGAAACTCCTCGCGTAGTCGGCGCCGGATCCGCCGGACGGCCACCGTACTGGCTGCACGTGACGAACGAGCCGGAACGGCACTGACGGTTGGTGGGTCAGCGGCGTCCCGCTCGGGTCAGTGCGTCCTCGGCCTGGGTGGCCATCGCGGTGACCAGGCCCTCCGCCGAGGGCAGGTCGGTGATGAGGTCGACGGCCTCGCCCGCCCAAACCGGCAGCGGCGGGATCGCACCGCGTGCCACGTCGTCCTGGTAGTCCTGAAGGGCTTGGGGATCGGCGGCGAGCTCGGCCTCGCGGCCGCGCCAGCGGTCGAGGTAGGGGTGGCCGAGGGTGCGGGCGGGGTACTTCGACGGCCACCTGGAGCCTCGTGCGATGTCCAGCACGGTGCTCCGCTCGGTGTCCTGGCCCCGCCCCTCGAGGATCGCCTTGGTGATCGAGGGATCGACCAGGGCCTCGGTGGTGGCCTGGAAGCGGGTGCCGATGAGCGCTCCGGCAGCACCCAGCACGAGAGCCGCCGCCACACCGCGTCCATCGGCGATCCCGCCCGCTGCCAGCACCGGAACCGGAGCTACGAGATCCACCACCGCGGGCACGAACGGCAAAGTGGACCGCCCGCGCACGGCCCCGTGCCCACCGCTCTCGGTTCCCTGAGCCACGATCACATCGGCGCCCAGGTCCACGGCCCGCTTGGCCTCCTCCAGATCGGTGACCTGGAGGATCAACAGAGCCCCTGCCCGGCGGACATGCTCCGCGTATGGGCTCGGATCGCCGAAGGACAGCATCACGGCGCTGGGGCCGTAGCTCAGCGCCAGCTCCACCGTGGCAAGATCGATCCCCCAGGTCAGGAATCCGACACCCCACGGCCCTTCAGTGCCCGCGACGATCGGCACTTCACGTGCCAGCCACTCCGGATCCCCATACGCGCCGCCCAGAATCCCGAACCCGCCACCGCGGGAGACAGCTGCGGCCAGCGCGCCACCGGCCGACCCACCCATCGGCGCCAGCGCGATCGGGTACCGCACGCCGAGCATCTCCGTGAACACCGTCGACAACGTCATGCCCGCATCATGCCGTCTCGTCCGACAGGCAGGATCACAAACGCAGCACCTGGCCTCCGCGGACCGGACCGCCACGGCCAGCGACCGTCTCGTCACAGGCTCTCGGCAACGCGACCGCGTGCACGCCACCCCTTGTGACAGGCCGACGTCAGCGCAGCCGAGGCGATAGCGCGTCTTGAAGCCACACCTGCCGACGAGATGAACATGGAAGCGCTTTATGAGGCCGCCCGCCGACACGGAGCGCTTCCTTGGTTTGGCCCGACGCCCACGGCCCGGCGGATGGTGGCGGGGTGGTCCAGGACGTCGAGCATGGCGCGGGCGAGATCGCTCCGTGCCAGGCTCCAGCCGGGGACGTTGGCATCCATCGCGGTGCGGTAGCGACCGGCGGGCGGGTCGTTGGTGAGGTAGGGCGGCCGCAGGACCGTCCAGTCGCTGTCACTGGCCGAGAGGGTTCGCTCCATGCGTTCCAGGTCACGGTACGCCCGCGCGGCCCCAGCGCCGACAGGACGGCGTCGGTCCCGGTCAGGACCGGGATTAGCGCCGGAGGGTCGAAGATGTCGGCCACGGCGGTGTCAGCGAGATCTCCCAGCGCGCGCACCACCGCCGTGACGTGATGGCCGGCCGCCCGAGCCTGCTCGACCAACTCGCGCCCCGTGCCGCCGCTGGCGCCGAAGACCACGATCTTCATCGGGTACCCTCCGCCCGGCGCAGCAGGACGAGCACGAGAATCGCGAACGTTGCCACCCAGGCGGCCCCGGCCAGCATGAAGGCGATGCCTAGCCCAGTGAGCGGCAGGACGCCGCTTGCCGCCAGCCCTACCATGACGACGCCGGAGCCGGCGTTGACCGCGACCGCGACACGGGGCAGGGCGGGATGGCCGCTGAAGATGAGCAGAAGGACGGCTCCGCCCAGCATGCCGACGCCGATGGGAACAATCCAGGAGCCGGGCACGCCGATCACGTCGGCCAGCCTCTGCCCGCCGGCCAGCACGAGGACGCCGAAGATCGCCGTCCCCATGCCGTCGACGCGCAGGCTGACCCGGAGCGCACGCTGTTGCGACACGACACCTCCACAGTTCAAATAGTTTAACTGTTTGATTTTTTGAACTGTATACTCCGTGTCCATGTCCAGCAACTCCGAGGCGGCCCGGCGCGAGATCCTCGAACTGATCCCCCAGGTGGCCGTCTATTTCCGCCAGCACCCCGCGCCGGGGATGCCCGACGGCCTGCGCACCGTCTTCGAGAGCCACTCCCTTACCCGGCGCCACGGTGCGGTCGTCACGCAACTCGGCATCGACTCCCCGCTGACCGTCTCCGAACTGGCCGCACGGCTGGGCGTCTCCCTGCCCAACGCCAGCGACCTGGTGAGCGACCTGTGCCGGGCCGGCTTGGCCGACCGCGCCCCCGACCCGGCCAACCGAAGGCGCACGCTCGTCCACCTCAGCCCCGAGCACCGCGCCGTCGTGACGGAGTTCCTGGAGATGCGGGCAGGCCCGCTCCTGCGCGCGATGGACGCGCTTACGCCCCAGCAGCGGGAGGGCTTCCTGGCCGGGCTGCGCGCGTGGGCAGCCGAAATCGCCGACCGAGAATGAGCCGCCCGCTCGTGCGGGGCACGGCGTGCAAGCGATGATCGGCATGGCCGGGACGAGCAAACCACGCTGCCGGCCGCCGCCCGCTCCGGCTGGAGGGGCTCAAGGGCTGGCGGTTGCCCACGATCACGGCCTGGCCCTGCGCTACTCAGATACCTGATTTCAACGGCGACCGCTTCCGCGTGATCACGGCGGAGCGGGCGCTGTCATTTCTCATCAACATTTCGCCCCGTGTTGATCTCCAGCCGCTGTCGAGACTCGGCCCACCCGGCATCTGGCTGCGAATGCCTGAGCGGGACCATCGGGCCTGATGTACGAACTCATGCCCCACGAGACCCGATTCCGCAGCCAGGAATCGGGCCGCTGTCTATTTGTGCAGCTGAGGGGGCTTTTGAACCCATTACCACTTCGATGCGACGCCACTTAACCGTGATCGCCAACCGGACGAACTTAGCCGGTGACCTGCGCCGGAAGTATCCGAGAATCCACGAACGCCGAGCTCGTACGCCTCGATCGTCACTCTGAGTAGCCGATCTCCACCAGTTCAACCTTGTCATCCGGGTCGTAGTGCAGAACCAAGCCCGCGATCGTGCAGGGCTTGATGGATCGTGTCGGTCACCTGCCTGCCGATCGGCGATGCGAGTGTAGTTCTGGTTCAACATGACGCGCAGCGCATGCACCGCGGGCGCTGGGACTCAGCGTTGCCGAGGTGGCCGAGCGTCTGGAATGACCGACGACGACATCGAATGCATCGAAGAAGGCGGCACCACCCCTACAGTCACCCTCCTGCGCCGGCTGGCCGCGGCTCTCGACGCCGACGTTCGGCTCAGGCCTGTTAACGATCCCGGCTCCGTCTGCTTCGAGGCCCACGCAGCGTGACCGGTAGCGGCCGCCATTCATGGCCAGGGTGCTCGGTAGGTGCTCGGGCGTCGGAAACCGGACGAGCAGGGGACGAACGGGCCGGCACGAAAATCAGCGGAGGTGCGGACGAACCGGACCGTAGACGGACGTGCAAGTGTCCGTCCGGACGCATGTTTCCATGATCGAGGGGACTCTTAATCAGCGGGTCCGGGGGTCGAGTCCCTGGCGGCGACCATCTTTAACTGGCCGTTCTCCTGCCATGGGGAACGGCCAGTGACGTTATGGGTCACACGCGAGTCATCCGGTCATTTCTGGAGCTTCCGGGCGGTGGTCAGGACCAGGCGGGCGGTGTTCTCGGCCACCTCGAAATGACCGGCCATGACACGAATCGGCACCCGGACAGGCCGCCACCTGCTCGTCACCCGAACTACTGGGAATCTTGATTGGCCTCAGGGGCGCCTTCGAGAGTTTCCGGCATGATCAGTTCTACCTCGTTCTCCGTCAGCGCGTCCAAAAGATCGGGCGGCGGGGTGGAGTCTGTGACGAGGTAGTCGGCGCCCCGGAGCTCGGACACCTGGGCGAAGAGCCGGCGACCGAACTTGGACGAGTCGGCCAGGATCGCCACGCGCGCCGCCCGAGAGATCATCTCTCGCATCATCGCCGCCTCGGCGAGGTTGCTCGTCGTGTACCCGGCGGCCGCTGAAACGGCGCCGACCCCGATCAACGCCAGATCGCAGCTGATGTCCAGCTCGCTTCCGTCGGACGCCTGGAAGCTGACGGGGCCGATGGTGGTCAGCGTGAGAGTGCGGACTGCGCCGCCGAAGAAGTACACGTCGCGGACGGCCGAGGGCGACAGCGCCGGGGGGACGAGCAGACTGTTCGTCACCACTGTCAGGTCCCGATGGTTGCGCAGGTTCCGGGCCACGGCAAGAGTGGTCGTACCGCCGTTGATCATGACGATTGACCCATCTTTGACCAGCGACGCGGCAAGTACCGCGATCTTCTCCTTCTCGTGTTCTTCCATCTTGAGCCGCACGTCCACGGCCCGGTCGACCCGAGAAAGGGTCGACTGACTGACCGCTCCGCCATAGGTGCGGACCAAGACGCCGTCGGCGCTGAGCTGGTCCAAGTCCCGCCGGATCGTGTCGATGGAGACGCCGAAGCGCTCCGCGAGTGCGCCGACCGTGACCTCCCCGGTCTCTGCGACGTATGCCGCCAGTTGGGCTCTACGTCCTGCAGGTAGACGACGCTGCCGGTCGTCTTCGTCAAGGGTCACTAACCCTCCCATCTCTGCGGTAGCTGCGCTACGGATCAACGCAACCGAGGAGTGATACAGGCCTAGAACTGCAGATTACCGCACAGCACTGCCCCTTCCAGGCAAGATGCTGCCTACTCCGAAGGCCCGGCGCGGGAAGCCTGCTGCGCCAGCACGCCCATTCCGGTTGCATGCCGAACTGTGCGGTTTCTAGCCGGGTGTTGCATTACTAGGTCTTGTGAGGTGGCGTCATGCGTTGTTAATGTGGCGGAAACCAGCAAAGAGCGGTAACACCTGCACAGCAAGGAGGTCGCGATGACCGGAGGCAGCACCCGGTTGCAGGGCCGGACGAGGCGACTACTCGGGGTGATGGCGGTGGCGATGATCGGCGCCACGGCCGTGGGGTGTGGTTCTAACTCAGAATCAAGCGCGGGATCAAGCGGGGACGGGACCGTCACGCTGGAGTTTGCGCAGTGGTGGGCGCCAGAGCTACCGGCGGGATCGTTCGACAAGCTCATGTCGGAATTCACGGCGCAGAACCCGACCATCAAGGTCAAGCTGTTGAGTGGTCCGTACGCGTCCACGAAGCAGCAGTTGGTGTCCGGAGCGGCGTCGAGGACGCTGCCTGATGTTGTGGGCCTCGACGGCGCATGGGTGAGCGACTTCGCCAAGCAGGGTGCCATCGCTGACCTGTCCGCGCTCATGGCAGCTGCGAAGTACGACTCAAGCCAGCTCGCGAGCCAGATACAGGTCAAGGGGAAGACCTACATGATCCCCGTGGTGAACTTCGTCTACCCCCTGTTCGTCAACGACGATCTGCTTTCGCAGGCGGGGGTCAAGACGCCTCCGAGCACGCGCACGGAGTTCTTGGAGGCGGCCAAGAAGATCAGCGCGCTCGGCGGCAACGTCAAGGGCTGGGCCCTGCCACTCGACGCCGCCGTTCCCAACGGCGTCCAGAATGACGTGATGTCATGGCTGTGGGCATCGGGCGGCAGCATGCTCACCAAGGACGGGAAGCCCGACCTGACCGGCCAAGGCGTCAAGAGCACCGTGGAGTACGTCAAGAGCCTGAACGACGCGGGCGTCATCGCGCCCGGAGCACTCACCATGAAAGAGCAGGACAAGGTCGAGAAGTTCTCCACCGGCCAGATCGGCATGATGATCGATTCCTTGGCTCACATCACGCTGATCAAGAAGAACAATCCGAAGCTGAACTTCACGGTGGTGCCGATTCCTGCCGAGGACAGCTACACCGGCAAGCGCGGCATCCCGTACGCGTCCTGGGGTATCGGCGTCGCAGAGTCCTCGGCACACAAGGCCGAGGCGTTCAAGCTGGTCGAGTTCTTGATGAACAAGCAGGCGAATGCCCAGCTGAGCACGTTGGCGAACGGCTTCCCTGGCAACAAGACGGCCGAGCCGGACTTCAGCACGAGTGACCCGCTGTTCAAGACGGCCTTCGACATCTACAAGGCGGGGTATCCCGCCAACGAGTTCGTGGGGTTGCCGAAGTCCGAAGACCTGATGCGCAGCTTTGATGAGCAGCTGCAGCTCGTGCTCACCGGCAAGCAGAGTGTCGACAACGCCCTCAACAATGCGCAACAGGCCTGGGCGCCGGTGCTCTGACCGTCCGTACTTCGTGGGCCGCGCCGACCGTGCGGCGCGGCCCCCGAACCAAGGAGACATCGATGGAAACCGTGAAACTCGATCCCGCGGCCTCCCCGGGAGCCGCAAAATCGGCATCGGAATCCTCTGCGGACCGAAGGAGAAGGACGCGGCCTTTCCCCGTGCAGCGTGTTGTCCCGTACGGCTATCTCTCGCCGACGCTGATATTGATCTTTGTTCTGATGATCATCCCCATCGCGATGGTGGTCAGCTATTCGTTCAAGGACAACGTGATCGTCGAGCAGAATCCGGTCTTCGCCGGCCTCGCCAACTACACCACGGTGCTCACCGATCCCGACTTCCTGGCAGCGCTGAAGAACACGTTCATCTTCATCACCGTGAGCACTGTCGCTCACCTCGGCCTCGGGCTGGCCTTCGCGACGATGCTCAACACGCCGTTGTTGAGCGGAGTGACGAAAGCCATCTTCCGCATTGTCTACATCCTGCCCTGGCTGTTCACGGTCGCCGTGATCGCGGTCATCTGGCGGCTCATGCTGGACCCGTCCGGGGTGGTCAACTACATCCTGACCACGATCGGCGTGATGCGAGAGGAAGTGAGCTGGCTCTCCGACCCGAACATGGCGCTCTGGGCATTGACATTCATCAACATCTGGGCCGGCTTCCCCTTCTTCATGATCAGCATCCTCGCCGGGTTGCAGGGAATCTCCCCCGTTCTGTACGAGGCGGCCTCCGTGGACGGCGCAAGCACTTTCCGCCAGTTTCGCAATGTGACGATTCCACAGCTGAAACCGATACTCCTCAGCATGGCCGTGCTCGATCTCATCTGGACCTCTCAGCAGTTCGCCCTCATCTGGATGACTACCGGTGGTGGCCCGCTGAATGTCACCGAGATGCTCAGCACCTACACCTACAAGCAAGCCTTCAGCAGTTACGAGTTCGCCACCGCGTCCGCCGCCGCCGTCATAGTCCTGCTGCTCACGATGATTCTGGCCTTCTTCTACGTTCGCCTGCAAAAGGAGAGGTGATCCCCCGTGCTCACCCGCAAAAGGCGGCGCCTCGGCGCGAAGATCGCCGTGCTCGCAGGCTTGTGCATCGGCGCGGCCTTCGCCGGTCTTCCAGTCGTGTGGATGCTGTCGACGTCGTTCAAGACCAATGGGGAAGTCTTCCAGGTTCCGCCGCGGCTGATCACCGAGAACTTCTCGTTCGACGCCTACGCAAAGATCCTGGGCGACGAGACCCAGTTGCGGTTTTTCATCAACAGTTACATCGTCGCGCTGTCGGTGACAGTATTGACATTGTTCGTGGCGATCCTCGCGGCGTATGGATTCAGCCGCTACAACTTCCCGCTGAAGCGATCCGTCAACGCCGTGATCGTCACTGTTCAGGCCGTGCCGCCAATCACACTCGTCATTCCCTATTTTGGTCTCGTGGTGGCGCTCGGCCTGTACAATACTTATCCGGGGTTGATCCTCACGCACATGGTGTTCACCTTGCCCTATGCGATCATCATGATGACCGCGTACTTCAACACCCTGCCCCGGGAATTGGATGAATCCGTCAAGGTGGACGGGGCGTCGAGCTGGACGGCTCTCTGGCGGATCCTGGTGCCCATTTCGATTCCTGGGCTGGTCGCCGTCGGCGTCTACACCTTCATGATCTCGTGGAACGAATACCTGTTCGCGCTGACCCTCACTCGCACCGACGACATGCGCACCGTTCCCATCGGTATCCAGCTCCTGATGGGCCAGCACTCCTACGAGTGGAATCAGATGATGGCCATGAGCATCCTGGGGTCCATCCCGGTGCTCGCGTTGTTCCTCCTCTTCCAGCGGCGATTCATCGGCGGCCTCGCCTCCGGCGCAGTCAAGGCCTGACACATCATCCCCGTCCCGAGCGATAATCTACTGCTCAGAAGGAGAAATACAGCAATGCTGACGACCGGCAAGGTGCTCTTGGCTGTCGCGAACGAAAGAAACTTCGCCGTGCCCGCCTTCAACATCAGCGACTACGCCATGTTCAACGGCATCGTGGACATCAGCGAAGAGAAGAACGCGCCGCTTTTCATCGGCATCCATCCCGACGAGGTACGGCACATCGGAGCGGACGTGATCGCCGCGATGACCCAACGAGCCCATCGCTCGTCCGTGCCGATCGCGATTCACTGGGACCACGGCGCGACCTATCGGGAGATGCTGACCGCGATCCGGATCGGCTTCACCTCGGTGATGATCGATGCCTCGATGCAGTCCTTCGAGGACAACATCGCGCTCTCCAAGAAGGTCGCTGACACCGCGCACGCGGTCGGCCTGTCGGTCGAGGCGGAGCTGGGGACGATCGGCAAGACCGACAGCGAGGCCGAAGACGGCAGCGACGCGATCATCTACACCGACCCGGCGGACGCCGTGACCTTCGTGCAGGCAACGGGGGTGGACAGCCTCGCCGTGGCCATCGGCACCTATCACGGCATCTACCCGAAGACCCTGAAGCCGGAGCTCAAGCTCGACTTGCTGAAGGAAATCAAGGATCGGGTCAAGATCCCACTCGTGCTGCACGGCGGCTCGGGCAATCCTGACGACGAGATTGCGCAATCGGTCAAGCTCGGTATTAACAAGATTAATATCTCGAGTGACATCAAGCTGGCCTACCACATGAAGATGCGCGAAGTCTTGGCCGATGAGAGCCTGCGTGAACCGCTCTCCATCCAGCCGCCGTGCATCGATGCGATGAAGGCGGTGGCCGGGCAGAAGATCGACCTCTTCGAAGCGGCCGGCAAGGCATCTCTGTACTGATATGACCAGTCATGTAGTCCTGGGCTTGGGGGGATGCGTCGACTACGAACTCAAGCTGTCCTCGTCGGTCTTGGAGCAACTTGTCGGCGAGTACCAGATCCACAATGCCGAGCTGACTTCATCTGTCACCGTGACCAACGAGCGCGAACTGGTCATTTCGATTCTCACGTACCTCAAAAAGGGCGGAGGAGGCGAGCACTTCGTCGCCTCCTCCGAATGCCTGAGCGCATTCGCAGGGCGGTTCCCCAAACGAACGGCTCTGGGTGGAACCTCCGTTCGAGCGGCGATGGAGATGAGCCGGCTCGGCGTACCATCCACCCTGCACCTGGTCAGTCTCAACGACATCGTCCGCCGCCTGCTGCCGGCAAGCTGCGACTACATCTGTAGCGGCGACCAGGACACCCTCTATCCGCACCTGATCGTGCAGTACGACCAGGACATGCGGGTTCGAGCAGGTGACATCGACATCCGCGCGCCATTTCCGAACAGATTGATCTACGTCAACGACCCGGCGAACGAGTCCATGCTGCTGAGTGGCGAACTGGGCTCGTTGCTTCGCGACGCACGGGTCTTTCTGATCTCGGGATTCAACGCGGTACGGGACCAGCGAACACTTGACCGGCGTCTGTCCACGCTGAGAAGCCACATGCGGCAACTTCCAGCCGAGGCAGTCGTCTACTACGAGGATGCCGGATTCCACGAGCCGGGCCTCAGTCAACGGGTCCGCGACGCGCTTCTGGAAGTCATCGACATTTACGGACTGAACGAAGACGAGATGCAGTCGCACCTGGGCTACGCCGTCAACCTGCTCTCCGTGACGGAGGTGGCACGCGCCCTCGAATCGCTGCAAGCTCTCATCCCCGTGACGACCCTGGTTGTGCATACCAAGTATTGGTCGGCAGCATTCGGCGAGAGAGCCGGCGAGTACGCAGAGCCACTGAACGGGGGCATCGTGATCGCCAGCACCCGCTACTGCCACGGCGATGAGTACACGAACCACCACTACGAACTCATGCGGAACCGGCCGAGGCGAACGGAGGCGCTGGAGTTCGCCGCGGCTCTGGAAGGCCGAATGGGCGGGGTTGTTCGTTGCCTGCCTGGCTTCGATCTTGACGTTGCCGCGCCCACGACCATCGGACTCGGCGATGCGTTCGTCGGCGGTTTCCTCGCCGCGGTCTCCCGGGGCGGTTCAAGCAGTCAGCGCATCACGTGAGACGATCCGCGCCCGCGTCTACCGGCCGTACTTCGCCGCAGTCGTTCAGAAGTTCGTGATCATGGTGGTGTGAGGCACCGGCAAACATCCCGCCGTCGCTCGATCCGTTGTCCTCGGCGTGAATGTCCTGCCCTGGGGCGACTGTGGCTGGGTGGGCTACCTTCAGACGGTGGATCAGCAGACGGTTCCTACGGCGGGAATGACGATCAGCGTGCGCACCCGCCGGGACGTGGTGATCGTGGATCCGGAGCGTTTCCTGGCGTCGGCCCGCGCGGCGTACCGTGATCTCTACCCCGAGGCCAGCGCGGAAAGCGCGGCCGAAAACGTCCGCGATGTGTACGACGCGGTACACATTCTGCTGGACCGCTTCGGTCGGCTAGCGGCCGATGGACCGGAGACGTTGATCAGATGCGGCCACAGCAGTCCGCAGCCGGGCCAACGCGTCCTGGACCGCCCGGACGGCCTGTCCCCCGCCGGCGAACTCCAGCGGATCGTACTCGAGGACCAAATGCCGCTGCAGGATTACGGCTGCTTCCTCCCCGAAGACCCCTTCGCCCTGCCACCCAACTCCCAGGCCTGAATCCCAGGAACCGCCTCCACGGACCAGCCGAGCAGCGCCGACACTCGTTTATCACTGGCCTGGATCGCACTTGCGTGTCGAGACATGCTTCGTGGCTTTGGTCGCGTCGTTGGCGATGGGAAGGATTTCCTCGGCGGCCAGCGCATACCCGCGGTTCGGATCATTCGGCTCCGCAGCGATGACCATCCCGGCGACCGTGCCGCCTTGAACGATCAGCGGGGCGCCACTCATACCCACGCGCACGTCGGCGGTGAGCGCGAGCACCATCCTGGTGACCTGATGTTTCTTGTATATGTCCGGACCTTCAGCCTCGATACGATCATCGATCTTGATCGGCTGTGCCACAACTTTTCTTGCGCCCTTCGGATAACTGAGCAAGCGGGCATCGCCGAACGACCCCCAGGGGATGCGTAGCGAAAGCGTGGGCACCGGGGTGATGCGCAGCGGAGGCGCAGGCAGATCTGGTACGTACAGGACCGCGACATCACCGTGGCCGAGCATCCGACCAGGACGAGAACGATAAGCAACCAGAACCAACGCATCACGCCCATCCACTCCCTCTTGGGACGCCTCCGCCCCGAATAGGCTCCCCGTCCCGATCGACGTGACATGCAGCTACCGACATCAGATGACGGCCATGTCACACTCCACCTGGACCCCGTCCATCAGGTCACGCCAGGATCCGCACACGCGATCTCCCGCGATGTAGGCCGCATAGGCAACGACGCCTCGGTGCGGCACAGCCGTCAACAATCAAAGCTCCAATCCCACCTTGGGAATCGAGGCTCCTGATCTTGTAAAGATGAGGGGCTTTGAACTCTGGACCCCTTCGATGCGAACCCCGGTGGGGCGTGCCGCTTCCGATCACCGGATGCTATCCGGTGCCGTCGAGTGCTGTAGGGATGACGTCCGTTGATCTCGGCTGCGCTTCCGTGTCAGCGAGTCCGCTGACTTTTTGCTGACTCCGCCTGGCCTCTCAGCGGCCAGTATGACCATCGGAGAACGCCGCCCTCTTGCGGCAACGACTGCGGCCCAGCCCGAAGCTGTCGGCCCCGTACGCCATGATCGGCGTTCAAAGATCCCATACGTCCCTCAAGGAGTGTCATGGTCGTCAACGATGGAACCGGATGGTCCGGAATCGGCTGGGATGGCTGGACGGACCTTAGTCTGATCCGCGCCCGGCTCGACGCGGGCGCCGATCCCAACACGGGCGTGCACTTCCATGTACGGCCGCTGCACGCGGCCGCAGCATGCGGTTCACCCGAGGTGGTCGCTGAACTGGCCCGGCGCGTCGACGACGTCGATGCTGAACACGAGGGCCGTACCGCCCTCTGGGAAGCCGTCTTCAACAGCCGCCCCGACAACGCCCGCGTCCTGGTCGCCGCCGGAGCGGACCCGTGGCGGCCGATGATGAACGGCTGGTCCCCCGGACGGCTCAGTCTGGCCACTCCAACCCCTGATCTGTTCACTCTTCCTGCCAGCGAGGCTGGCCTGTCTGCCGCCGAGACCGCCGCCGTGGCCAAGGCCAGGCATCTGATCAACGCGTTGGGCCACTTGGACCAAGACGGCTTCAGCGTCGCCTGTGTGGCCGGCATCACCGCCGCCGAGGCGGCACGGCGACTGGAGGCCATACCGGCTGATGACAACGACATCGAAGAGATTATGGATGATCCGTTCTCGGACTTGGATGACAGCCTGGCCGTCATCGGCATCACGGACGTGCCCGGCGGATGCGTCGTCTTCCAGCCGTGGGGATACAACGCGTCCACCCCCGGCGTCATGAAGCGCTTATCGGTCGGCTCTGTCTGCTACGGGATGTTCGCCAACGCCAAGAGCGGCAACCAGGGAGCCGTCGCCCGCGACGGCGTCATCGAGGAATGGGACACCCATCCCGGCGGGGGTGCCATCTCCGCCGACGAACCCACGGAGGATATCCTCACCGCCTACCTCTACCACTACCAAGCAGTGGCCTACTGCTTCGCCGGTGCGGGCCTGCAACCGACCGACGCCCGATCGATCACAGATCAACCTGACGTGTGGCTCAGGCTGCCCGAGCAGGACTGGTGGAGCTGACCCGAAAATTCGACCTTCACGTGGGCAGGCGGCAGCGAACCCCGAGCGGCAATGAGCGATGATGCTTCGCGGTGAGTTGTGTCAGGTCGGCTCGGGCTCGATGAGGACGGCCTTGCCGTTGCG
>NZ_VCJS01000198.1 GCF_005893125.1 Nonomuraea basaltis
CAGAGGTGGATAAGAGACAGGGTCGCGCCGGTGCCGCCTCCTACGCTCGCGGTCTTGGGGGTGGGCGTCGTGGGGGTGAGCCACACGATGGCGGCGGCCAGGGCCAGCACGGACACGCCGGAGACGCCCGCGATCAGCACGGCCTTCGCCCGCCGCCGCCAGGGCCGCGCCGTCTTGGCCTTCCCGCCGGTGCCCGGCTCGCCCGCGACCAGGATGTCGACGAGCGCCGAACGCTCGACCGGCATCGGTGACCCGACCGGCTCCCGCACCGCGCCCTCGCCGTGAACCGGGTGCCCGCCGACGCCGGGGTGCGTGTCGGCGCCTGCATATTCACCTGCGGCCGTGCGTCTGCCGGTGGCCGGATGTTCGGCGTATTCCACCGGCGCCGCGAGCGGGGACGAAGCCGGGGGCGCGCTCTGCCGCGAGGCGGACGGCCGGCGCGATCCGGGCGCCTGGTACGGCGCATCGTCCTCCGCCGGGTCCCGGTGCGCGGTCCGGCCGGTGTGCGCCGCGCCGTGCTGCGACACCGGAGCCGTGTGCGAGCCGAGACCATCCGCCGCGCCGTGCTGCGAGCCGGGGGTCGCCTGCGCAGCCGGGGCCGATGCGGTGTCGCGGTGGTGCGCGGGCGGGGTCGCGTAGTCGTCGGTGGCGCGTGCCGGGCCCCGGCGCGCGGGCGGGGCCTTCTCCGGTGGCTCGCCGCCGATCAGCCGCAGCAGCACGTCGCGCATCGCGGGACGGGCGGCGGGATCCTTGGCCAGGCAGGCAGGCACGACGTCGCGCAGCGGCCGCCGCAGGTCCCTGAGCTGCGGCTCACCGCGCAGGATCCGGTTGATCACGGTGGGCAGCGAGTCGTCCCCGAACGGTGGCACCCCCGTGGCCGCGAACACGACCACCGACGCCCACGCGAACACGTCCGCCGCCGCCCCCGCCGCCTTCCCCGCGAGCTGCTCGGGCGCCATGTACGCGGGCGTGCCCACGATGTTGCTGGTCGCGCTCATCCCCGGGCCGAACGCCCCCGCGATGCCGAAGTCGACGACCCGCGCCCCGTCCGGCCCGAGGATCACGTTCGCCGGCTTGAGGTTCAGGTGCAGGACGCCGGCCTGGTGGAGGGCGTCCAGCGCGGTCGCGGTCGCGACGGCGAGCCGCTGCAGTTCCGCCCCGCCGAGCCGGCCCGACTCCTGCAACGAGCGCCCGTCCACGTACTCGGCGACGATGTACGGCCTGCCGCTGGTCGACGCGTCGAGCACCTGCGCGAGGCAGAACGGCTCGACCCGGCGCGCGGCGGCGATCTCCTTGGCCAGGCGATCGCCCCCGGCCAGCCCCTCGCGCAGCACCTTGACGGCGACAGGGGTTCCGTTGCGTGCCTGGCCGAGGTAGACGACACCGTGGCCGCCCGCGCCGAGCCGCCCGACCAGCCGGTAGGGTCCCACCGCTGCCGGGTCGCCCTCGCGGAGGGGTTCGACGTTGGGCATGAGGGGAGTGACTCCTGTGACGGCTGTGATCAGAACTCCAGCACCCTACTGGCAAAAGTCAAGACTTGTCAGAAGTTAGGCTGATCAAACGGAAGAAAGGGGCAAGCCGGGTGCACTCGCTGGAGGACTACGCCGAGGGCGTACGCGCGGGCTCGCGTACCTGGATCGCCCGCGCGATCACGCTGGTCGAGTCGACCAGGCCCGACCACCAGGCCCTCGCCCAGCGCCTGCTCGTCGAGCTCACCCCGCTCACCGGCCACGCGCGCCGGGTCGGCGTGTCCGGGGTCCCCGGTGTGGGGAAGTCCACGTTCATCGACTCCCTCGGCACGCTCCTGACCGGGCAGGGACACAAGGTCGCGGTGCTGGCCGTGGACCCCTCCTCCACCAGGACGGGCGGCAGCATCCTCGGCGACAAGACCCGCATGTCCCGCCTGGCGGTCGATCCGTCCGCGTTCATCCGCCCGTCGCCGACCTCCGGCACCCTGGGCGGCGTCACCAAGGCGACCAGGGAGGCCATGGTCGTGGTCGAGGCGGCCGGCTTCGACGTCGTCCTGGTCGAGACCGTCGGCGTCGGCCAGTCGGAGACCGCGGTGGCCGACATGGTCGACACGTTCCTGCTGCTCACGCTGGCCCGTACCGGCGATCAGCTGCAGGGCATCAAGAAGGGGGTGCTGGAGCTGGCCGACGTGATCGCGGTCAACAAGGCCGACGGCGAGCACCAGTTGCCGGCCAGGAAGGCGGCGCGCGAGCTGTCCGGCGCGCTGCGCCTGCTCCGCTCGGACTCCGCCCCGCCGCCCGTGCTCACCTGCAGCGGGCTCACCGGCGACGGCCTGGAGAAGCTCTGGCGGCACGTCCTGGCCCATCAGGATTCGCTCGACCTGGCCGCCAAGCGCCGCGCCCAGCAGGTGCGCTGGACCTGGACCCTGGTACGCGAGCGGCTGCTGTCCGAGCTGCGCAACGACCCCGCGGTGGCCGCGATCCGCGAGGAGGTGGAGCGCGAGGTCCTCGCCGGTGAGCTCACCCCGTCGCTCGCGGCCGACCGCCTGCTGTCCGCCTTCAAGCGGCCTTGATCGCTGGGACGGCTTCATCCCGAGGGGAGAAGCTTCTACCGGCGCCCGGCTAGGCTGACGGCGATGGACATCAAGGCCCTGCTGCGCGGCCATCCGGCCTGGCTCGCGCACCTCGAATCCCTGGGCGGCTTCGACCTCGCCTTTCCCGGCGATCTGCCGTTGGAGCTGCTCAGGCTGGCCGTCCCGCACGAGGACGTCAACGCCGTCATCGCCGCCCGCCCCGAGCCCGGCAGCCCCCAGTGGTGGCTGGCCGAGCGGTGCGCGCACTCGCTGGTGTCCACGATGGGCAGCCTCGACGAGCCGCCGCCGTTCCGGCCGCTTCCCGAGCTGGGCCCGTACTTCTACGTCTGGGTCTACCTCGCCGTGCTGCCGCACAGCCGGCGCTACCACCGCGAGCGGGGCATCCCGGAGGAGGTGTCCTGGGCGACCTTCGCCGACCTGGGGCGCAACATGGCGGTGCACCGCAAGCGGCACGGCGCCGGCGGCCTGCACGAGCCCCGGTGGTTCATGCTGCACGCCCGCGGCCTCCTGTACGACCTGGGGCGGCTCCAGTTCGCCCGCGACCGGCTGTCCCCAAGCACCGGCGCGGCCCTACGCGCGGCCGGCCTGCCGGTAGGGCCCGGCGATCCGGCCCTGGGCGTGCACATCCCCGACTTCCACGGGCCGCTCACGCCCGAGGCGTGCGACGCGTCGTTCGAGCGGGCCAGGGAGTTCTTCCCCCGGCACTTCCCGGAGGAGGAGCACCACGTCATGACGTGCGCGTCGTGGCTGCTCGACGACCAGATCGCCCGCTACCTGCCGGCCGGCTCCAACATCGTGGCCTTCCAGCGGCGCTTCCACCTCCTGGACAGGATCGACGACGGCGACATGCTGTCGTTCGTGTTCGGCGGGGACGCCACCGACCTGGCCGAGCTGCCCCGCCGCACGCGGCTGGAGCGGGCGATCGCCGACCACCTGGCGGCCGGCGGCACCTGGTACGGCCGGATCGGCTGGCTCCCCTTCTGACGGCTGCATGGTGCACAGGCCAGGGGCAATCATCAGGAACCGTACGCGCTTCGGGTCTCCGCCCGCAGGGGGCCGCGGCAGGCGCTATGGCGCCAGCGCCTCCAGGGCCTCCTCGGCCCGGCGCATCGCCTCCTTGGGATCGGCCGTGACGATGTCGCGGTCGAAGTTGAGGTCGTGGAAGACGTCCGTCACGCCGCCGGCGCCCAGCTCGTCCACGTCGCGCCTGATCTTGTCGTACGTGCCCGACAGCGGGCGGTCCCCGCCGGCCCCGGGCCGGGTGACGCCGCGGCACACGAACCGGAACCCGGCCGCGTCCCGCCCCGACTCGGCCAGCGCCGCCTTGATCAGGTCCACCCGTGCGGCGATGGCAGCCAGGTCCTCCCTGCTGGAGCTCACCCACCCGTCGGCCAGCCGGGCGGCGCGGCGCAGCGCGACCTCGGCGGTGCCGCCGAGCAGGATCGGCGGCGGCCCCGGCACCGGCTTGGGGTCGATGTGGGAGGGTGGCACCCGGTAGAAGTCGCCGCCGTGCTCGACCACGTCGTCCGTCCACGCCTTGCGCAGCACCTCGACGAACTCCTCGCCGCGGCGCCCGCGCCGCTCGAAGCCGATGCCCGCCGCCTCGAACTCCTCCGGCAGCCAGCCCAGCCCGATCCCCGCCGTGAGCCGCCCGCCGGAGACCGTCTGCAGCGTGGCCAGCTGCTTGGCCAGCACCACCGGCTGCACGTACGCGTTGATCACCGCCACGGCGAGCCCGATCCGGCCGGTCACGCCCGACAGGTGGGCCAGCGTGACGAGCGGGTCGTGCACGCTGCGGTACGTCGGCCCCATCGGGTGCCCGACCGGATAGAGAACCCGCTGGAACGTCCAGAGGTCGTGATAGCCGAGCTCCTCCGCCCGCGTGGCGACGCGGCGCATGTTCTCGGGCGTGGCCCAGGGCCCTGACTGCGGTACGGCGAAACCGATTCTCATGCCCCTAAACTAAGAGATATCCCGCAAGACCAAACAGTGCGTGTTGCCCTCGTTGAGGCCTGGCTCACGCCCCACCCATGACGAACGCACCTGAGGAATCCAGTCCTCGCGAAGGTCTTCCAGCGCTTGCCCCGCGTATTCGACATGTCGCTGGAAGACCCTCACCGACAGCTCGGGTGCGCCCAGCTGCTCCATCTTGGGGTGCCGGTAAGAATCGCGTCATGAGCCCCAAACGGCGTTGATCTTGTTGTGATCTCCCTGGTCAATGCTGGATCGCCATGACGCATCGCCCCCGTCGTCCGCGGCG
The DNA here is from genome assembly GCF_005893125.1 of Nonomuraea basaltis. Classification (GTDB taxonomy): domain Bacteria; phylum Actinomycetota; class Actinomycetes; order Streptosporangiales; family Streptosporangiaceae; genus Nonomuraea; species Nonomuraea basaltis. Next base: position 4,824 of record NZ_VCJS01000198.1, read on the forward strand.
GCGGCGTGATGAAGGGCGTCCACGAGCAGGTCGCCGAGCTGGGCGACGAGGCCCGGGTGGTGCTGGTGGAGCCGGACGCGGAGCAGTTCCGCGCGGTGATAGGCCGCCGCTCGGTCAGCTCCCTCCTGGACCCCGCCCGCCGCGCTCCGGCCGCCCGAGCGGGCCGCCGGCACGGCCTGGAGGTCGCGTCCCAGGTCGCCGCCGTGTGGAACGACGGACCGTACGTGGCTGGGTCAGCGGGTGGCGCTGAGCTGGTCGAGCAGCAGCGTCAGGCGGGCCTCGCGGCCTGAGGCGGGGAGTCGGCCGCCGCGGGACAGGACAATCAGCCCGTGCAGGGCGCTCCAGGCGACCTCCGTCAGGATCGCCGGGTCGCGGCCGTCGGCGAACTGCGCGACCCCGGACAAAAGCGCCTGGAAGCCGTCCCGGAGCGGCTCCGGGGTGTCGTCCTGGCCGAACGGCAGGTCCACGGCTTCGCCGGCCTGTGCATGCTGTACCGCCTCCGGACCCTCGGTGTCTCCGCGCGTCCTGGAGGCGGGCGGTGGCGTCGGCGGCACCTGGAACCGTTACCTGGGTGCCCGCTGGGACGTCGAGAGCCTGCAGTACTCGCACTCCTTCTCCGAGGACCTCCAGGCCGATCCCCTAGATCGAACTGACACCGAGTCTGGATCTCGACCAGTTCCCGCCCCTCGGATACGAGCTGGTCGTAACGCTCCTGGGTGACGTGCCCAATCATGGCGGTGGATGCGGCGGTCCTGCTTTGCGACGGATGGCCGCCGCGCAGGACGAACCCGATGACCTCGCCGCTGTGGGGGCATCCGTACCGTCAGCGTGCCGGTGGGGTGGAGTCCGAGAGTCCGCTGGTCTGATCACCGGATCGGACCGATCGGCGTTCCCAGGCCAGGGCCACGCCCACACCGATGGCATAGGCGACCAGGTCCCATGGGTCGGGGAACGCGCCGACCAGGACACCGCCGATGCCCGGCGGGGTCATGCCGACTATTTGGTAGAACTCGGCGGCGGCGGCGATCGCGGCCGTGGCTAGGGTGCGGCGTGCGGCGGTGGTGCGCCACAGCAGCCCCAAGAACGCGTAGACCAGCATGGTGGCGCCGACGTCGCTCACGTAACCGCGGATGAACGGTTGTCCCGGGCCCCGGTAGAAGAGGGTGAATGCGCCGACGGCGAGGGCAACGCCACCCAGAAGGACCATGGCGCGGCGCATGAGATTGACATCTTCTCCGAACTCAGCGATCAGGACGAACCTGATCATAGAGCTCGTCCCCTAATGGCGGCATGCTGATTGCGTCAGGTCAGCGTGTCAGTTACATCGGTAGTGGCCAGGATCTCCGGCGCCTTCTGGCCGGACTGTCCGGCATGGGTAAACCCCAACGCCACACCCGCCACCGCAGATGAACAGCGTCAAGATGGAGTCCGCATCCGAGTTTCTTGACGCCTGTCTGCTGGGCTCTTGGAGTTCAGCCTGACAATTCGGGATGATCAACACGATCGTCCCCGGCCAAATAGCGCCGGAGGTCCCCGGCCAGATAGCCCCAGACCTGACACATGACGCGATTCTTACCGACACCCCATCTTGAACGAGCTGTCTGGCAACGATCGCAACCATCTGGCCGCCAGGTGATATTCACGCTCCTCATCATTCGTCATCGCCCCTTCCTCGGCTCACGACCAGGTGGCAGGGTCCTCTGACCCGAACATCAAGAAGTCTGAGATCTGCTCGGTCATCTGATTGACCAAACCCGCCCCAATCCCCAGGCCGAGAGTCAGCTCAGCAAGATCGGGCAGCGGCCAATGATGAGGTTCGATCCGCGCGTTCGCCAACCCGGCCGTCACCATCGCGGCCATGGCCAGCATCGCGCCCTGCAGAATCCTCGTCTTCAGCAGGTCATCGTCCTCAAGCGCGCCGGCCACCTGAGCGGGAAGCTGATCGCGCATGCGCTTCCACTGCTCGTCCACCAGTCCGGCGGCCAGCTTCTCCAGGTCGTCACCATGCAGCAGCGACATCAGCTCGACGGCACGTTGGAGCGAAAGCTGGGCCGCAACCGTGGTCAAGGCCTCGATCGAGATCGGCGAGGTCGGTTGGGCGGCGAGGTCGTTGATCTGCGCATCGATGTTGCCCATGAACTCCCGGTGCCGGTCTTGCAGCTCGCGCACCGCGGCCACTCGTTTGAGCGAGTTGCGACTGGCCACACAATCCTGGTCGTCATCAGCCATGAACCGAGCATCTCAACGAAGGTTCACCGCCCTGCCGATCCGCGTCTATGTGTCACGGAAAGTTCCCCCTCACGCGGGCGAGGGGACGACATGCGCTTAGCGGGAACGGCCGACCTGCTCGCCTTACGCGCCTGACAAGATCATATCGCTTTGACCTGCGAGAAGAGGCTAACTACCCCAGATAACTAGTGCTTCTTCCAGAGCGCGGAGAAGTTCAACACGCGCCATGATCGTTTCCGATCACAGTACCAGTTCATGGGTCAGATCCACCAGCCTCCGACGACCTCGACGCCCTCACTCTCGAGGGCGTTGTGCCACGCCGGGTCACGCAGGAGCCGCGTCTCCCAGATCCGCACGATGCCGTCCGGTCCCGTGACCGCGTCCTCGCGGGACGGGTGCAGGAACAACTCGCTCGTGCCCTCGGGGAGAGCTGCGAGCCGGCGGAGGTAATCGTCCCGCAGTTGCTCGTAGGCACCGAGCTCGTGTGCGCTGCGCCGATTGGTCGCGATCGTCTGCGGGATGGACACACCGAGTGCGTCGGCGAGGGCGACGGCGCGCTCGTGCGCTGTCGCGAGCTGCGGCGGCAGCGGCCCGCCGAAGTACGGCTCGGGGTCACGGGGCAGCCGGAAGGCGAGGCCGTGGCGCGCACACCATTCAAGCGCCTCGGCGAGCCACGATCTGCCGTGCAGGCCGTAGAGGGTGCCGGCGTGGGAGTCGGCCGCCTCAGGAATGGGGCCCCGGTCGCGCATCCAGTACAGCTGTGCGTCCGCCTCCTGTATGACGTCCTGGGCCACGCCGCGGGCTCCGAGAGCCCACGGATCGTCACTGAGTGTTCCGTCCGGGTCGACGAGGCTCGCCGCGCCATTGAGAGGCCGCCAGCGGGGGAGCCCGCGCTCGCTCGTCAGCGTCACGTGCAGCCGCGGCACGACGCCGAGCTCCCAGACCTGGTTCGCGGCTCGCTCCGCGGCCGGCGAGACGCAGATGAGCGTAGTCGCGGAGACATGTCCCTCGGCGAGCAGTGCGACGATGACCTCGGTCGTCCCGGGTTCCCGGCCGAGATCGTCGGCCGTGATCACGACGCGACGGGTCATCGGGGACGCTCCACGGCAGATTCGTCCACGGGACCGGGGGGCGGCGGCTCGACCGGCTCAGCCGCCTCAGGCGGCGGCTCGATCGGGACCGAGATGAGTCGCGCCGCGACCGCGCCGATCGTCGTCAGCACGAACGGGTACACGCATAAGTACACCCGGAACGCGAGCCCGGGGTCGGTGCCGGGGTCGTCGCCCGAGTTGTAGCCGAAGACCACGCCCAGCGATGTGAGCGCGAGTCCGGTCACGATCCCGTTGAGCCGACCGAAGAAGCCGAACGCGGACAGGAAGAGGCCTTCGCGGTGCTCCCCGTTGCGCGCTGCGTCGGCGTCCAGCACACGCGCGACGATGAGGTCGTTCGTCGCGAGCATTCCCGACCACCCGGCCCCGACGAGCACCCCTGCGGCGATCGCGGTGACAAGGTCGGTGGCGAAGAACAAGGCCGCGAAACTGGCCGCGAGGGCCGCGAAGGCAAGCCGCCAGGTCCACAGGGCGCCGCGGCGCGCGACGACGCGCGTCCACACCACGAGGCCGCCCGCCGAGACGAGGATGACGATGCCCTGAAGGTAGAGCGCGTTCCCGACCGGGAGCCCGAGCGAGTAGCGGACGTACAGCTGGATGCCCGACAGTACGAGCGCCATGGCTATCCCGTAACAGGCGCCGGTGAGCCCGACCGTCCAGAACATCGGGTTGCGCACGATCGACCACACGCTACGCAGCAGCAGCGGCTGCTCGCGCGTCGAGTAACGGGGATTCTCGCGCACTCCGAGCGCCATGAACACGATCACGACGAGCGCGACCGCGCCATAGATGATCGCTGTGATCTGGAAGCCTTGGGTGGATTCCTCCGTGCCGAACACGTCCGTCGTGAGCAACGGGGTGACCGCGAGCGAGATCACGAGCGCCACGAGCTGGAAGCCCTGGCGCAGCCCGTTGGCAACGGCGCGGTCGCGCTCCTGCGGGTACAACTCGGGGAGCAGCGCGCCGTAGTTGGCGTTGAGCATCGAGTCGAAGGCCTCGCACAGGATCGCGAACACCGCGAACCAGAGCACGAGGCCGATGCCCTGCAGAGAGGTCGGCGCGGAGAAGAATGCGATCATGCAGGCCGCGAGCATCGGCGCGCCGACGAGCAGCCACGGCCGGCGCCGGCCGAACCGGCTCCGGGTGCGGTCGGAGAGGTGGCCGAGCAGCGGATTGTCGAGCGCGTCGATGACCGCGTAGATCACCATGACCACGCCGTAAGCGCGAACGTCGAGCCCGAGAATGTCGACGTAGAAGAGGATCATCGACCCCTTGATCATGTTGATCGGGATGGAAGTGCCGAACATCCCGATGGCGTAGCGCCACGCGGGAGTCCGCCCCGGGGCGGAAGCCGTACCGGGCTGGGACACGCGATCACCTTCCTTGCCGATGCCGACGCTGCGCGGCGTTACCTTCGCACTCGAAGGAGAAGTCGTGGGGTACGAAACCGTCCCGCCGTTCTCACCGGTCCCGAGCCGGCCCCACACGCTCCGAGCGGTCCGCAGCCGGCTGACCCCGGCCACTACGCTCGCACGCTGGTGGCGAGCATGGTCCAACGCGCCCCACCCGCTGACCCGCAAGCACTGATCGACGCCGTTCACGCAGGCCATGGCCTGTATCTCTACCAACCACCTTGATTCAACGAACTACCGCTAGGTGACGCTGCGACCGTAAGGGGGCCGTCGGCGGCATCGGTCGCGGTCGCCTCGCTAGCCCTCGTAGAAGGAGTCCAGTGTCTCGCCGTAGCGCTCCTCGACCTTCTTGCGCTTGATCTTGAGGCTGGCCGTCAGCTCGCCCGTCTCCACGGCGAAGTCGTCGGCCAGGATCGCGAACTTCTTGACCGTGGCGTAGCCGGCCTCGCCGGCGTTGACCTGGTCGACCGCCTTCTGGACCTCCTCGCGCATGCGCGGGTGCCCGCGCAGCTCGTGCGGGTCGGTCGGCAGCGACTCGGCCTGCGCCCACGGCGTGACCATGTCCATGTCGAGCGTGACCAGCGCCGTCACGTAGTTGCGCCGGTCGCCGTGCACGAACACGTGCGACACGTACGGGCACGCCGCCTTGATGCGGCCCTCCAGGTACGTCGGCGCGACGTATTTGCCGCCCGAGGTCTTGATCAGTTCCTTCTTGCGATCGGTGATGACCAGCCGCCCGGCCGAGTCCAGCTCGCCGATGTCGCCAGTGTGCAGCCAGCCGTCCTCCAGCGCCGCGGCCGTCGCCTCCGGCAGCCCGTGGTAGCCGCGCATGACGCCGCGCCCGCCGATGAGGATCTCGCCGTCGTCGGCGATGCGCACCTGGGTGCCCGGCAGCGGCGGCCCGACCGACCCGAACTTCACCGACTCCGGCCGGTTGAGGAAGCTGCCCGCCGACGACTCGGTCAGGCCGTAGCCCTCCAGGATCGTCAGGCCGGCCGCGTCGAAGAATTCGGCGATCTCCATGTTCAGGGGGGCCGCCCCGGAGATGAAGTAGCGGATCCGGCCGCCGAACCGATCGCGGAGCTTGGCGAAGACCAGGCGGTCGGCCAGGGCGTACTCGGCGCGGGTGGTGAGCGGGATGGCCGCGCCGCGCTGGCGGGCCTTGCTGACCCTGATGCCGGTCGCGCGCGCCCAGTTGAAGATCTTCAGCTTGACGCCGCCCTCGCGCTGAACGGTGGCGGCGACCGTGTTGTGGATCTTCTCGAAGATACGCGGCGCGGCCGCCATGATCGTCGGCTGGACCTCGCCGAGGTTCTCGGCGATCTTGTCGAGGCGGCCGTCGATCGCGGTCGGCACGCCGATGTCGATCATCACGACCTCGAGCAGCTTGCCGAACGAGTGCGACAGCGGCAGCCACAGGAAGTGCAGGTCGGCCGGGGAGATCAGGTCGAGCTCGCGGACGGCGCCGGCGGCGTAGAGCCAGTTGTCGTGGGTCAGCTCCACGCCCTTGGGCCGGCCGGTGGTGCCGGAGGTGTAGATGAGCGTGGCCAGGTCGTCCTGGGCGATGGCGTCGACCATCGCGTCGTAGTCGCCGCTGCCGTCGTCTGGGCCGCCGCTCAGCGAGTCGAGCGTGACCACCCAGCCGTCGTCGCTCGCCGAGCCGTCGATGACCACCACACAGGTGACGTCGGGCAGCTCCTTCTGCACGGACCTGATCTTGGCGACCTGGTCGTCGTTCTCGGCGATGACGATCGTGCTGCCGGAGTCGGTGATGACGAAGGCGGACTCGGCGGCCGTGTTGGACGGGTAGATCGTGGTCGTGGCCGCTCCCGTGGCCAGCACGGCCAGGTCGGTGAGGATCCATTCGAGCCGGGTCGAGCACAGGATGGACACGCGCCTGCCCGGCCCGGCGCCCAGTTTCGCCAGGCTCAGAGCCAGGCCGTGTACCCGCTCGCCCACCTCCCGCCACGAGAAGGACTCCCAGCCGCCGTCCGAGGGCACTCGGTACGCCTCGGCGTCTGGGGTGGCCGCGATCCGGTCGCGTAGTAGGGCGGGGATGCTCGACATGCCTGGCCTCCTGGAGGGTTTGAGCCGACTCTAGGACGACAGGACCGCGTCAGTCGATGGTCCTCGGCCCTCTCCGGCCGGGAGGGAAGGCGGCGACCATCCCCGAGGTGCGCACCTCCCAGGCCCCGCAGGCGCAGCGCAGGTAGGAGACCAGGCCCTCGGAGGTGCGATGTGAGGAGACGACGGCCAGGGCGAAGGGATCGTGCGGGTGTCCGGAGTGCATGGTTCCAATCTGCTGTAATGGCCTTATGCATTTCAACGCTTACGGCGGCAACGGGGCGGCCCTCGCGGCGGCGCTGGTCAACGCGACTGACTTCCGCCCGCCCGCGGTCGAGGCGATGCTGACCGAGCACCGGCTCCTGCACGCCGTCGTCACCTCCGCGGAGGCGGAGGAGCTGCGGGTGTGGGCGCGCCGGCTCGGCCCGGTGTTCGGCGAGCTCGACCAGGACACCCAGATCAAGCTGGTCAACGAGCTGCTCGACGTCACCGCGTCCAAGCCGTACGTCAGCGCGCACGGCGGCCGCGAGCCCCACCTGCACTTCTACTCCCCGGACGCCGACATCGTCTCCAGAGCCAAGGACACCACCGCCGGCGGCCTGGCCATGTGCATGTCGTTCGCGGGCGGCAGCCGTCTGGGGCGGTGCGACCGGGAGGGATGCGGGATCGTCTACGTCGACACCTCGCGCAACGGGCGACGCCGGTTCTGCTCGCTGGCCTGCGCGAACAGGGTGAACGTGGCGGCGCACCGGGCGAGGCAGGTTGCCAGGTGATCTGAGCGTCGCATAAGCTTCCGGACGTCTTATCGCCGAACCGTGGGGGCAGTTGACGTGAGGATCTGAGGTCGCGGGCACCGCGCCGTTCCGCCCTGTCGTGGGCATGCGCGCACACCTGGACCTCTGGCGTTCTCCTCGCCCTCCGTCGCCGGGCCTTCCGTCGCGAAGCCGGCTCGAGTTCCCATGTGTCGCGTGCATCTGCGGTGATTCCCGCCAAGTCACGAAGTTTCGATTTCTGTGATGGGAGCCGCCTAATGTCTTTTTCCATTGTCGTCGATCACGTGTCCTTCGGCTGGCCGGACGGCACCAAGGTGCTCGACGGGCTCGACGCCGCCTTTCCCGCCGGACGTACCGGGCTCATCGGGGTCAACGGGTCGGGCAAGTCCACTCTGTTGAAGGTCATCGCCCGGGAGCTGGTCCCGCAGTCGGGGTCTGTGTCCGTCTCGGGAGAGGTGGGGTATCTGCCGCAGAACGTCCCGCTCGCGGCCGCCCGTACGGTCTCCGACCTGCTGGAGATCAGCGGGAAGCGGGCCGCGCTGCACGCCATCGAGAGCGGCGACGTCGCCGAGGAGCACTTCGCCGCGATCGGGGACGACTGGGACGTCGAGGAGCGCGCGCGGGCCGAGCTCGACCGGCTCGGCCTGGCCCACCTCGGGCTGGACCGCACGGTCGGTACGCTGTCCGGCGGCGAGACCATCATGGTCGCCCTCGCCGCCCAGCTGCTGAAACGGCCCGACGTGCTCCTGCTCGACGAGCCCACCAACAACCTCGACCTCGACGCCCGCGAGCGGCTCTACGCCGCCGTGTCCGCCTGGCCGGGCGTGCTGGTCGTGGTCAGCCACGACCGGACGCTGCTCGAGCTCGTCGACCAGATCGCGGAGCTGCGCGAGGGCGCCGTGCGCATGTACGGCGGCAACCTCCTCGACTACGAGGAGCAGGTCGCGGCCGAGCAGGAGGCCGCCCAGCGCATGGTACGCACCGCCGAGGGCGACGTGCGGCGGCAGCAGCGTGAGCTGATCGAGGCCAGGACCAGGATCGACCGGAACATCCGGGCCGGAAAGAAGGCCGCGGCGAACAACCGCGCGCCGAAGATCGTCGCGAACGGCCTCAAGCGGAAGGCGCAGGTGACCGCCGGCAAGCAGCGCAACCTGCACCTGGAGAAGCTGGGGGAGGCGCGCGAGCGGCTGACCGAGGCCGAGCAGGCCGTGCGCGACGACGCGGAGATCCGCATCCAGCTGCCGGGCACCGAGGTGCCGGCCGGCCGCACGGTCCTGGCCCTCCCACTCGACCCTCCACCGGCCGGCAGGTACGAGTCCGCCCGCGCGGCCGAGCCGGCATCCGCTCGCTCGGCCGAGTCCGCATCGACCCCCACACCCGAGCCGGCATCCGCCCACGCGGCCGAGCCCCAGGACACGGCCCAGCTCCAGGAACCGGCACAGGGCCGAGACCAGGGCCGGGCTTCCGTTCATGGGCCGGCGAGCGGGGAGGAGGGGGACGGACCGGCGGCGGCCGTCGCCGTGCTGGAGACGCTGGTCATCCGGGGGCCCGAGCGGATCGCGCTGCTCGGTCCGAACGGCTCCGGCAAGACCACGCTGCTCAAGCGGATCGTCGAGCACGGCGCCCACGTCCCCGTCCGCTACCTGCCGCAGCGGCTCGACCTGCTGGACGACGCGCTGAGCGTGATGGACAACGTGCGGGCCGTGGCACCCTCCGCCTCGGTCAACGAGGTACGCGGCCGCCTGGCACGCTTCCTGTTCAGGGGCGAGCGGGTCAACCAGGCCGTCGGCACGCTGTCGGGCGGCGAGCGCTTCCGCGCCACGCTGGCCGCGCTGCTGTCGGCGGAGCCGCCGCCGCAGCTGCTCCTGCTCGACGAGCCGACCAACAACCTGGACATGCCGAGCGTCCGCCAGCTCGCGCAGGCGCTGTCGGCGTATCGGGGGGCGCTCATCGTGGCCAGCCACGACCTGCCGTTCCTGGAGACGCTCGGCATCACCCGCTGGCTGCGGCAAGACCGGGAAGGGGGCCTGGTGGAATCGTGATTGATCCGGGCCCTGATTGACGAACACAGAGCAACCGGGCGATAGTGTGGCAGGTGGCGGCACCCCGGTTGATCTCGTGCGTTCTCGCGTTGGCGACCCTCACACTAGGGGCGTGTTCCTCGACCGTGCCCACGCCGGAAGGCGGAGAGCCCAAGGTCAGCGGCGTCGCCGGCGGCAACGGCGCCGCCCCGGCCGACGGCGGCGGCACGGCGGCGAGCAGCCCCAGCCCGAGCGCGCTGACGCCCGAGGCGTACAAGGCCGAGCTCGACAGCAGGCACAAGTCGATGGCCGGCGCGATCAGCGCCATGGCGGGCGCGCGCGGGGTCAAGGCGCTGGACCAGCGGGTCACACGGGCCGAGCAGGCGCTGAGCGGTGCCGCCGATGCGCTGGCCGCGCTCACCCCGCCCGACACCGTACGCGCCCAGCACGAGGCGTACGTGACCAGCCTGCGGGACTTCGCCACCGGGCTGGGCACCACAGAGGGCAAGGTCGGCGGCAGGAACCTGTGCACGTCCGCGGCCGTGCTCAGCGACCTCGACGACAAGCTGGCCGCGCTCGACGAGGCAGGCGAGGCCCTGCAGAGCGCCGGCGACTACCCCGCCGACGTCGTGGACGTGAAGGCGGGCCGCAAGCAGACCAGGCGGCTGAGCAACGGCTCGTTCATCCGCAAGGGCACGACACTCAACGGCCGCAGCTCGCTGGAGATCGACAACGGCGCCACGCGCGACGCCGTGGTCACCGTCATGAGGGGTGGCAGCAAGGCGTTCAGCATCTATGTGCGCAAGAAGGCGAAGTTCAAGGTCAGAGGCGTGCGCGACGGCAACTACAAGATCTACTTCACGCACGGGGTTGACTGGGACGGCAAGAGCAAGGCGTTCTCCCGCGAGTGCAGCTTCGAGCGGTTCCAGAAGACGGTGAAGTTCAAGACCACCTTCACGGCCACGCAGATCCGCTGGCACGACTGGCGGCTCACGCTGCACGCCATCTCCGGCGGCAACGCCCCCACCTCCACGGTCGACCCGGACGACTTCCCCGGCTGATCCGCGCCGTGGACTGCGATGACGCAGCCCTGGGATTGTGATGAGCCGGCAGCCCGCAGTCACGGGCCGCGGCACCGATGTGGCGGAGGGCCGCGCACCCCTCCTCGGTGCGCGACCCTGCGCGATCAGGTCGAGAACAGCATGCCCACCCAGCTGCGCTGGCGGTTGTGGCCGTAGTGGTGGCCGCCGTGGTGGCCGCCGTGCTGCGCGCCCCAGGCGGGCCCGGGAGCAGGGGCAGGAGGGGGAGCCGCGTGGTACTGCGTCTCCATCCGGGTCAGCGTCTCGAGCTCGCCGTAGTCGAGAAAGATCCCGCGGCAGTTGTCGCACTGCTCGATGTGGACGCCGTTGCGCTCATAGGTCCGCATGTTTCCGCGGCACTTAGGGCACTGCATCTAAGTCGCTCTCCTTGGCTTGGGTCTTCAGGATGAAAACCTACCGCGCGCAACCCCGTCACGCTCGGACGATTCTGTTGCACGACTCGACCAACGAATGTTCGACCTCGTCCAGTTCCCGCCCCTCCCGCTCAGCGTTGAGGACGGCCACGGCGGCCAGCTGGACGGTCAGCGCCCTGGCGGGCACGTCGAGCCGCCGCCAAGGGTCGTCTCCCTGGCCGAGCGCGGGCCCGCCGGAGGCCAGGTACGCGCCGAGGAACCGCTCCCAGACGGCCGGCTCCAGCAACCCGGCGGCGTACCAGGCGGCCGGTCTGGCCAGGTCCCACGCCGGGTCGCCGACGCCCAGGTCGTCGACGTCGATGAGCAGCCATCGGTCCCGGTGGACGAGCTGGCCCAGGTGCCAGTCGCCGTGCGTGAGCAACCCCGGCAGCGGCGCGGGCTCGGGCAGCTCCTTGAACGCCCGCCTGATGAGCTGCTCGACGGGCCCGTCGCCGGCCATGCGCCCCACCGCGCGGGCGGCGCGCGCCGGACCTCCGGCAGGGGGCAGCGGCGGCAGCAGCGTGAGGGGGATGGCGTGCAGCCGGGCCAGCAGCCTGGCCCCCTCCTCCCAGGGGGCGGAGCCGGGGTCGTCCTGCGCGACCGGGCGGCCCGCCGGCCAGATCGTCACCGCGCGGCCGGCGGCCGTCAGCACCTCGGGACGCAGCGGCGCCAGCATGACCCCGGTGACCGCGGCCGAGGCGGCGGCCCGCAGCCTGATCCGCAGCGACTCGACGTCGTCGCGGGCGGAGTGGGCCTTCACCACGACCTCGCCCCTGCGTATCACGACGACGTCCGTGCGCGTCGGGTGTAATACAGGTGCCCCTGTGCCGCCGTACGCCGCGGCGATCCCCGCGAGCTCCTCCTGCAGACCCACTCGTACAGACTAAGACCCATCCCTTATCGGGATGGTCCGGTTCGTGATCACGTCTGTCCGGCGTGGTCCCCGCCCGCTGGAAGCGGTCGTGGTCTCATCCGGGGTCGGCGTGTCACCCATGCCGGAGCTTCGCCGAGCAGAGGCCGTCCCCGTCCGATACCGCCGGGGGCGGCACGGTTCGCTGAAGGCTGCCGTCTGGCCCGTTCCCACCGGTGGGGTGGGGGCGGGGCTTATCACGGTTGACTCGGTCAGGGCTTCTTGCAGCCCTTGGGGAAAGACAGTGGTCAGAGCGCGGGCCCGCTGGTAGTCGACCCGGGCCGTTTGCGGGTCGGCCGGGTCGGCGAGCGTGACACACGACGCCAACGCCGCGGAGACCAGGTCCCGGTCTCCTGACAGTCCGCACGCGGGGCAGGTGTGGACCCGGTCGGCCAAGGATTTGGCGACCCGGGCCCCGCACAGGCAGTGCTGGGACATCGCGGTGTGGGTGGTGGAGGCGCGCAGCAAGGCACCGCCGGCCGCCGCGCATTCGCGGGCCAGCGCGGTGATGAGCATGCCGGGGGTGAACGCGGCGCAGGCGCGGCCCCACAACCGGTGCCAGGTGCTGATGTCGCAGTCCTCGACGACCAGGTGGGCGCCGTGGGTGGCGACGATGTTCGCGGCCAGGTGGGCGGCGCGGGCGCGCCGGGCTTCGCTCTGCCCGGCCGCCTCCGCCGACAGGCGGGCGCGGACTTTTCGGTAGCCGCGCGAGAGGGTGTCGGTCCGATATGCCTGGCGGGGGATCCCGCCCGCGCTGGCCTGGCGCGGACCGCCCGGCAGGCTGATTGTCTTGGCGGGTAGTCCGCGCTCGGCGCGGCGGCGGGCGCGTTCGGCCTGGCGGGGTGAGGGCTGGTAGCGGGTGGGGTTGGCCGCGCGGCGGGACCGGTCCAGCGCTTTTTTGCGGCCTTTGGCCTTGGCGCGGGCTCGGGCCGCTGCGGCGCGTTCTGTGTCGGTCAACCTCAGCCGGGTCCCGGTGACCCCGCGGGGTTCCACGGATGTTGCGGGTTTCGCCGAGTCGCTGGTTCTCGCGGTCCGGCCCATGGTCGGCCCGTCCGGGCCGCGCCCCTTGGCGGTGAGCCCGCCGGGTTCGGTTGCGGCCGGTTCGGGCCAGGTGGCGGGCGCGGAGACCACGGCCAGATTGGAGACGTTCCCGTCCATCCCGCCGCGTCGTTCCAGCCCGGCGGCGTGGGCGCGGCGCTCGCGGGCGCGTGGGCAGGCGTACCCCGCGCCCAGGATCATCAGATGGGCCTCATACCGCCAGCCGCCCCGCACGCCGGGATCGGCCCGCCGCACCAGGTCGATCTTGTGCCAGCGGGTCGGGTCGGCCAGATAATGGACCAGGTAGGGCAGACGGCCCGCGCCCTGGGGGAGCCGGACCGGGAGCACCAGATCTGGCGCGCTGCTGGTGGCGCCGCCAGTGAACACCACCATGAGCGGCCCGTCGTAGGTCCACCACGAGACCCGCCCCTTGCTGCGGCTCCCGCCATCACCGGTCCTGTCCAGGCCGGTTCCGCTGCCGGTGGGGGCGGGCAGACGACGCGACTGGGCCAGCACACTCGCCCCGGCCGGCAGCGACAGCCCGGCCTCGACCAGAGCGCCGCCCGTGGTCCCACCCGTGGTCCCTCCCGCGACGGTGCTCCCGGCCCCCGCTCGGAGGCCTGTGACATCGCTCCCGGTCAGATCCGGGTGGGGGTAGGTGGCCAGATGCGCGGCCAGGCTGCCATGCAGCCGGAACGTCTCTCACTTACGTGCGGTGGTGTGCGAACGCGCCCGGCCGGGAATGCGAGTGTGGGTCCACCACGAGCCCACCCGCGGGCGTCCGGCCCGTTTGCCGTTCGTGTCGCCGAACAGGTGCCGCTCCACCCCGGCCCATACCTCGTCGGCCTGATGCAGCGCCAGCGCCTTGGTCAGATGGTGTTTCAGGTGACCGGCGGCGTCCAGATGGGCGGAGCCGGCGCGTTCCAGCCCGGCCCGGGACAACCCCAGCCGCTCACGCCAGGCCTTGGCGTCCGCGGCCCGCCGGTGGGGCGCGGCCCAGTAGGCGTCGACCCGGTCACGGGCGTCGCGCTGCAGCGCGCGTTTCAACGACCAGGAGGCGGAGAACAGCTGTTCCAGCCGGGCCCGCACGGCCGGGTCGTCGGCGCATAGGGCCAGCCGGATCACCGATACCGGCTGGTCGGGGTCGCGCCTCCAGGCGGGTTTCTTGTTCTTGCCGCGGAACCTGCGCCCGCCAGGCTCAGATCTAGATCCCGATCCGGGCGCGGTGTTCGAGCCGGTCCGGGTGTCCGATCCAGATCCAGAGGCAGAGGTACGGCGGGCTCCGCCGGCCTCGCTCGCCCCACGTGTCCACCCTGTCACGGTCATGGGTTCACCATGCCGCATGCCACCGACAATTTTCGACGCTCGACGCGACTTATGGCTGGTCGACGAAACCTTGATCCCAGTGCACGACCAGACCAAGACCAAGACGTCCAAGAACATCGGCGCAGCGTCAACGTGCAGATCGTGGCCCGCGCGTTAGACAGGCGCGTGCTCGACGTTGGGGATGCCTGGCCGGGCAACAGGAACGACATCGTGCTCTACCGGAACACCGTCGCCAAATATCCAGCCGTGGCCGGACACCGCCGCCTGTCCGGTGACGGCTGGCGGCTATCGAGGCCCGCCTGAGATCCGCGGCCCGGTCCGCGGACCCGACAGGAAGATCGTCAAAGCCGCCGACTACAAGCGGTTCCGGCGGAGGCGGGCCGCCGTAGAACACGTGATCGCCCGCATCAAGGACCATCAGATCCTGCGCCAGCGCCGCCGCAAGAAGAACGCGATCGACTACGCGACCACCGGAGTCACGGTGCTCCACAACCTCAAAATCGAGTTCGCCGCCTGCTCATGAGCACCAGGCCGTCAACGAGTAAGTCCTAGTTGCCGCGGCGCGGAGTGCGGACATGGCGAAGGGTGTTGACGATCGGTGCGTGACCACAGACCTCAACGCCCTTCTCACCGCACTGTACGTCAGGATCGACGACTGGCTTGGCCGTCCACCGCGACGGGGACGCCGGCCGCGGCTGACCGACGCCGAGCTGCTCACTCTGGCGGTGGCCCAAGTCCTGCTCGGCATCCACTCCGAGGCACGCTGGCTGCGCTACGTCCCGGCGTACCTGCCCGGCGCGTTCCCGTACCTGCCCGGCCAGTCCGGCTACAACAAGCGCCTGCATAAGGCCCTGCCCCTACTCAAACGGGCCATCCGGGCGCTGGCATCCGACACTGACCTGTGGCGCGACCCGCTGTGGGTGGTGGATTCCACGCCGATCGAGTGCGGGCGTTCCCGCCCACCGCCCGCCGCTCCGAACTGGCGAGCTGGGCCGGCTACGGCTACTGCCGCTCTCACACCTGCTCGCTGAGCGGCCCGGCCTGCTCATCATCGCCGACAGGGGGTACGTTTCCGCCGAGCTGGGTGCCTTCCTGGCCGAACGAACGAGGCGTGCGCTTACTGTGCCCGCACCGCCACCGGCATTGGCGCCCGCATCGCTCAGCGCACCCTGGCCCTGACCGCCGCCATCTGGCACAACCGCCACACCGGCCGGCCCATCACCCGATCGCTGATTGCCTGCGACCACTGACTAGGCGTGCCAGAGGGCGGCAAGCTGCCGGGTGGCCAGCCGGGATGGTATGGCGCGCAGCAACGCGTCGCGAAGCCACGCGGCGACGCCGGTCTGGGAGGTCAGCCGCGATTGCCGGGACGCCGCCTGCATGATGCGGTTGGCGCGGGGCCTGCGCTCGGCGTCGTAGCGCAGGAGCCGCTGGGTGACGTCTGCCGGCTCTGCGCCGCTCAGGTGGCGGGTTAGTGCGGCCGCGTCTTCGAAGGCCTGGCTGGCGCCCTGGCCGAGGTCGGGTGGCATGGCGTGCGCGGCGTCGCCGAGGAGCGCGATCCTGTCGGCCGTGAACGAGGGCAGGGGTTCGGCCAGGCGGGCGATCGG
Source organism: Nonomuraea basaltis (assembly GCF_005893125.1). Classification (GTDB taxonomy): domain Bacteria; phylum Actinomycetota; class Actinomycetes; order Streptosporangiales; family Streptosporangiaceae; genus Nonomuraea; species Nonomuraea basaltis. The sequence goes on from NZ_VCJS01000198.1 coordinate 20,805, forward strand.
GTCGACGTAGATGTCGGCGGGCGGGGTGGCCTCGATCAGTGCCGTGACGAGGGGGTGCCAGTCGGCCATCAGGGACAGCATCTGCCGGCGTGCCTCCTCCGCGCCGGGCGGTGTGCCGTGCAGGACGGAGTCGGTGAACCAGTACAGGTGGTGCTCGCCGACGGGGAACAGGCCGAACATCGCCCCGCTGCGGCGGTCGACCAACTGGCTGGCGAGCAGGTCTGTTTCCAGGCCGGGAGGGCGGGGCAGCATGCCCCGCAGGTCCATCCGGCCGGTCCGCCGTAGCCCGGGGTGGCCGGGAATGAGCTGTTCGCGCAGCTTGCTGCCGATGCCGTCGGCCGCGATCACGGCGTCCGCTCTCGCGACGGGGTTGCCGTCGCTGATCACGGTTACCCCGGTGGGGCCGGGCTCCAGGCGCTCGACCGGGGTCGCGGTTCGCACCAGGTCGGCCGGCAGCGGGGCGCGTAGCGCCCGGTGCAGTTCAGCCCGGTCGATGATGGCGGGCGTCCCGACCTTCTGCTGTGCCTGGACCGCATCGGTGATCAGCAGCGGGCGTCCGCGCCAGTCTCGCAATCCCGCGCGGGCGGCAGGCATGACGTGCCCGCGAACGTCTTCAGCCAGCCCCAGCGCGTCCAGCGCGCGGAGCCCGTTGGGCATGACCACGATCCCGGTGCCCGCTTCCCGGAGTTCGGCGCCCCGTTCGAAGAGTGTCACCTCGTGGCCCAGGCGATGCAGCCCCACCGCGGCCGCCACTCCTCCGAGCCCGGCACCGACCACCACAATCCTCATGAGACCTCCTCGCCGTTCACTACCATCGTACTAGTACGGCTATTGGTAGCATGGTCACATGCCGCCTACCAATCCAGCCCGTCGCAAAGCCCTGACCGATGCCGCCATCAAACTGCTAGCGTCGTCGGGCGTGCATGGACTGACCCACCGCGCGGTGGAGAAGGAAGCGGATCTCCCGCCGGGAACGGCCTCGAACTACTTCCGCAGCCGGGAAGCACTGCTGGTGGCCGCCGCGGAGCGCATCGCCGAGCTGCATCACGCCGACACCGACCGGGCCACCGAGCAGCCCGCGACGCTGGTCGACCTGCTGACGGAATCGCTGCTCACAGCGGCGACCACACTGCGCAACCGCTATCTGGCAATCTTCGAACTTCAACTGGAGGCCGTGCGCCGGCCGCTGCTCGCCTCGGCGCTCGCGGGCCTGCAGGACACGTCGTTGCAGATCACCGCCGGGCACCACGACAAACTCGGCCTCGCCATCCCACGCGAGAAGATCCCCGCGCTGATCGCGCTCTACGGGGGTGCGCTGTTCACCCTGGTCACCGCGCCGCCAGGGAGCGTCAGCAGGGACGTCGTCCAGAGCGTGGTTCAGGTCATCGTGTACGGCTGTGCCCCACACGATGAAAATCCTGAATCGGTATGGCAGGGCCGCCACACCTAGCGCAGCTTCCGGACCCCGGCCCCGTCATAAGCAGCCTTCATCAGCTTGCGGACGAACTCCCGATGCCGCTAGCAGACTTAGGACTTATTCGTTTAGGTGATCCGGAGCCACCAGCGTCCGGAGTGGCGGGGTAGCAGTAACGGTGGGCAGTGAACGACAGCTCGTCGATCAGGTTGCGTGCCGCCACTTGCCACACATGCCTGACTACCAAGAGTCACCCCAGATAAGCGAGGCACCAACGCGCGCAATGTGACTGAGCACCCAAAGTCGGCGGAACTCGCCAACCTCGGTGCTCAGCCGTTCTCGCAGACCGGATGCCTGGCGTCCCCTCCATAGGCGACGGCCGGGAACGCAAGAAACAGGCCTTAAGAACTAACCCTTCTTACGGGAACACCACCCCTTGGTCGGTCCACGTGACGCCTTTGTTGCGGCACAGGCAGAAGGGATGCCCAACTGGGTCGGTGTAGACCCGCCAGCCGTAGCCATCAGGCCCGATGACGTCCTGCTGCAGTGTCGCGCCGAGTTCGATGACGCGGCGCTGTTCAGGCTCTATTTCGTCGACTTCGAAGTCGAGGTGGAACTGCTTGGGGTGTTCGTCGTCGGGCCAGTGCGGGGGGCGGTAGTTCTCCACCCGCTGGAAGGCCAGCTCGATCGCGCCGAAGGCGATGCCGGCCCAGTTGTCAGGGCTGTGACTCTTCTTGATGGGGCGGCCTGTCACCTCAGAGTAGAAGGCCGCCAGCTTCATTGGGTCCGGGCAGTCGATGATGAAATCCGTGAGTTGCAGCATCAGGCGATCTTGTCACGGAGCAGGGAGCGGGGCTAAGTGAGCGGAGGGGACGGGGAGGTTTCCAGGATCACGGCCGACTGCGGGGATGAACCCCGCGGACGAACATGCACGTGGCAAGTCGGCCAACTGAGGCACTCATCCGCCAACTGGAGCGCTCAGTCACACGCACGCGCAAGACGCCCGCAGCCAGGGACGCGATCTGTCATCGTGGCGATGACTCCACCTCAGGTGCCTGGGACGACACCTGCGGTGCCAACAGGAACGGTCGGCCGGAAGGCAGACCGCAGTTCAACACGCAGACTTGACGGGGAACGCTGGAGCGGACCTTCGGCCCGCGCACCGCCGACGACCCGGCCGCCGTCATCGCGACCGCGCGGGCCGAGCTCGTGACCGCCTGGCTGGAACGTCTGGGGTTGTTCGTTCGTCATCCGAAGTGTGACGAGCTCTTCAGATCTCGACGAGCGGCTGCGCGCGGCGGCCGCCCGAAGGCACCGGGCCGGCCACCT
>NZ_VCJS01000199.1 GCF_005893125.1 Nonomuraea basaltis
GCCGTTACCAGCGACGCATGCCAAGGCGGGAACAGGTCTCACGGACACTGACCAGGGACTACACCTTCGATATCAACCGAACCTCCATTTGGTAAGCCCACTCACAACCTGCGACCTCGTGTCGCACCGCCTTCTGTACCCCGAGGACAACGGTGTTCACGCGGTCGAGGACCCTCCTCGACCGCCGCCTGCCGCCTTACAACGGCCAGTCCCTTTTCACCCCGGTCACTTCCCGTCCCAGGATGTTGACGTAACGAGGCATCAGCGAAGGTTCACGATCATTCGCCCGTCCAGCCTTCCCCTTGCCTGTGGCTCCCGGACGGAACAGGAGCCCTTGGGCGTTTCCCTGAGCTCCGCACCTCGCGGTTACCCACGACGCACGTCAGGGCGGGGACAGGTCTCGAACACTGACCTGAGCTACGTCACCGACATCGTCGACCTCCTCCTTCCGTAGCCACTCATCGCGTGCGACTTCACGTCGCAAGGGTCCGCGTCACCAGCCGCAAAGTAACGCTGAGTAGCCGTTGTCGCTTTGCGTGGTCGCGAGATTGGTCATCTCCGGGAAGGCTGTACGCGCCGTGCGGCTGACCGCCTTACGCGCCGGATCTCCGAGGTTTGCGGCTGATCGCGGCTCGGGGGTAGGCCAGGCCGAGGTGTGCGGCCGGCGGGGTTGTTGAGGTAGTCGCCCCAGGCGCAGCCTGAGGAGTGGGGGCAGGTCTCCAGCCAGGTGTTGCAGTGGCGGCACGCAGCCCGCGGACTTGGAGATTGTCGTGGTTGTGCTCGACGTACACGCCGGTCGTGCAGTGGCACACGTGGCAGGCGGGCCCCAGTTCCTCGATCAGGGCCCTGATGATCGGGCCCAGAACAGGCCCTTGGAAGGGAGGCCATCGTCCGTCGTCTTGGCGGACCGGGCACCGCTCGCGCCGCCTGACGAGAGCGGGGTCGGCCTCGGAGCTGAGGGCGAGCACCGCCCATCGCACGGTCCTGTTGCCGGGGTGGCCCTCCTCCGGCCGGGTGCCGGGCCACCCGACCTCAGTTATGAGTATTCGTGAGACTCAGAGAAACGCCACCGCGACAGCCATGCCGGGCCCGGAGAGTCACACTCGCAGGATGGTGAAATCGCCGATCTCGACACGGACGGGTGTGAGAAGGGCGCCGTGTCGGTCGGAGGACAGCGTGAGCATTCCGGCGGCCCGGCACGACCGTGTACCTGCGGGCAGGGCCGCAACCAGAGTCGGGAGGTCGGGGTCAGCAGAAGGTTGCTGGTAGTGCACTGGTAGGAATCGGAAGTCACGCGATGCCATCGACAGGCGAGGTCCGTACACACGTACGACGATGTCACGGGCCAGTACGGGGTCAGCCTCCACGACGAGCACGACCTCCGCGTCCATCACGTACTGGGAGCGTCGAACAAGCTGCCATTCAGGGCGCCCTTCAGCGGCGGCGAGTGACCGCGCAGTCAGTGGCGACAGATCTTCCCACCTTGGTGTGTACGGTCGGACCGGCTGCAGGTCGAACTGCTGCCAGGTAGCGGTGAGCGCGCCGAGACCGATGGGGTCAGGGTGGGAAACGCCGACCTGCCACGTGATCGATGTCTGCGAGACGATCGGCCGGATCGGTGTCGGCGCCGGCCGTCCGAATGCCTGCCCGAGGGCGCCAGCCTCGGCAAACAGAGCCTGGATGACCTTTGCGGCGTCGGATGCCCCTTGGTGGATGTGCTTGAGCTCGCCTTCTTGTCGGTCTTGAAGCTCGCGGCGCTGGTTTCGCCAGGTGAAACCTGATTGGCCCCCGCGCTGGGGGGCGGCCGAGGATGCCTCGCGCAGGCCGTCGGATACCTCGAACGCTGCGGCGGTCATCGCGGCGTTGAGCTGTGCGAATGCGGTCTTTGCAGCGTCGTGGCGGTTCAGTGTCAGGGCGCACAGCAGGAGATAGCGCTCAGCGAGTGCCCGCTGGAGCGCGGAGGCCGCTGCGGCCGCCGCGTTCCGGAAGTGCTGACGCGCTTGCTTGAGGTCCTGGTTGCGGGCGCGCTTGCCGCTGGAGCCGGCAGCATCCAGGAGGCAGCGAAGCCCCGACCCGACCTCGATCTCGTACCGCTGCGCGAGGACCTGGTCGAGGCGGCGCTCGATTCCGGCCAGCCGGTCTTCGATCCCGGCCAGGCGGGACCCCAGCCCGCTCTCGCTGGCCGCCACGGCGCCGAGCACGTCGCCGGCGAGGGCGCCCAGCTCCGGCCGGCCGGACAGAGCACCGACGACCTGCTTGACGCCGTACTGCCCGATCAGCAGCACGACAGCCGTCAAGGGTTCCATCACACCTCCTGGAGGTGTCGATCACGGTAGGCCGAGTGGGCGGCGCAATCGGACGTACCGCCCACGAGGCCATCGTCGTGGAGATTTCAGAAGGGTGTGGTTGCCGCGACGGCCCAGTTCTGGCGGGGCACAGGTCACCGGTGAGTCTGTCGTCGTGGCCTGCTCGTCGGCCGTGTAGGCCGCGATGACCGTGGCCTTCTTGCCAGCCCTGCCGTAGATCCACTTGGGTGTGACGTCGACAGCCTCGACGGTGGCCCGTGGCTATATAGATACAGCAACGGCCATGCGCAGCGGCTACGTCAACGGCGTCACCAGCCACATCCTGGACGTCGACGGCAACCACCGCTACGACACCATCACCACCCCGCACTGCGACGGCGAGACGGCGACCGTCGACAAGGCCGCCATCCGGTGGTCCGGCACGCTGTACTGAGCCCGGCAGGCCCGGCTGCAGCGCCGCCGAGCCTTCGATGCCGAGGTCAGTGGGTCTGGACGGTCACCGTGTTGGACCAGAGCACCCCGGACTGGTCCGACTGGCTGCCGCGCCCGTCGGTGGCGGCGAAGCTGATGTCCTGCCCGGGCAGGACGGCGAATCCGATGGTGATGTCAGCCTTCCCCTGGGAGTTCGCCGTGGTGTGGAAGCTGTAGCTGGCCAGGTTGCCGTTGTTGACGGCGCGGATGCGGACCTGCCTGCCGGGCAGGAAGCCGGAGCCGGTGAAGGCGAATTTGGCCTGGTCGGCCGGACCACGGTAGGTGACGTTGATCCGCGGTACGGCCTGCTGCGCGGCAGGCCCGTCGTACTGCACGCCGACCGGGATGGTCCAGCCCTGCCAGCATCGGGACTTGCTGAACGCCCGCTGGGTGCAGCCCTCGACGATGAAGTCGTAGTAGCCGGAGCCAGGCAACGGGAACGCGTACGACCCCTCCTGACCGCCCCGAGCGGTCACCTGCCGGACCAGCCGCCCGTCCCGGTGCCAGCGGATCAGGAAGAACCCGTACTTGAACGGTTTCGTGGGTCCCCAGCGAAGGTGTGCCATGCCGTCCTTGGCGAACACCGACACCGTCATGTCATAGCCCTGGCCGGGGGACCACGCGATCTGCCCAGCCCCGAATTCCTGGATCCGCCCACGGCGGCCGGGCACGTCGTGCTCCTCCCGCTGGGCGCAGCCGAACGTGCTCGCTTCGCCGGCCTCGCGCCAGCGGGTGCCGATCGCACCGTAGGGATTGATCGCGCAGGCCGTAGCACTCGATGCTTGAACGCCCGCGGTATCCGTGAGGGTCAGCAGCGATACGGCGAGCGCGATCGCGGCGGGAAGGGACGAGAGGCGGATCATGATGGCTCCTCGGATGCCGTGAAGGGGAGGTCAGAAGTCGGTGGTGACCGAGACGGTCCAGTCCCGGCGGCAGATGTCGCCGATGAGGCGGTCGGTGCAGCCGCGGACCCGGAAGGTGTAGCGGCCGGGGCCGTAGTAGGAGACCGCCCCACGGGTGCGGGGCCCGTTCTTGTAGGTGAAGACGCCGTTGGCGATGTGGCTGGAACGCACGGCGACCTTGAAGTAGTCGTAGTGGAAGGGGTTGGTGGGTCCCCACCGGAAGTAGGCGGTCTCACCCTTGTGATACGCGGCGATGATCATGCTGTGTCCCTGGTCGGGGGTCCAGGCGATCTGGCCGCCGGCGAAGTTCTGGCGGCGGGCGGTGCTGTTGGACACCGTGTACTCCGCGCCCTTGGGGCAGCCGAACACGCCGTCGGCGCCGCCGAAGTTGCGCCAGTAATCGCCGATCCCGCCGTACGGCTCGATCGAGCAGCCCGAGCCTGCGGATGCGGCGGCCGGGTGGGCGGGAGCGCTGGCCAGCAGCGCGCCGGCCAGAGCAGGGATGGCCAGCACGGATGACAGACGGATCATGATGTCTCCTCAGACGGTGGTGTGCGATGCGGGACGGGCTGAGCGCGCGGTCCAGGCCAGGGCCAGGCCGGTCAGGACGGCGCCTGGCCACGGGGGCTCGAGGAAGGCCGAGACGAGGCCGGCCAGGATGAGCAGCACGCAGGCGCCGCGGGAGATCAGCCGGTGACGCCATCCGGCCACGGCCAGTCCGATGAGGCCCGCCAGCAGGAGGAGCTGTTTGGGCAGGCTGATCAGGAAGCTGTAGAGGGTGGGCTGGTCGACGGCCTGCCGGGCTTGGGCTTCGGTGAGCCAGCCCAGCAGGTGCGGGATGCGGGTGACGTGCACCCACATCAGTCCGGCCACCGCGCAGCAGCCGGCGGCCGTCAGGTAGAGCGCCCACCGCGGCAGGCGGTCCAGCGTCGGGGTGGCGGGCAGCGTGATGGCCAGAAAGGTGAAGGCGATCGCGCCGAGCACGTTGGCGATCAGCACCACCGGATGGCGGGCGGCATCCAGATGGGTGAGGCCGGGAAGGACGATCACGCTGGCCACGTGCAGAGCCGAGCCGAGCGCGCCAAGGAGGCCGGCAGCGACAACGGTGATCGTGGTGGGTGCGGCGGCGGAGCCGGCGGTCGATGCGGGTAAGGATGGCGATGCCATGCTGAGCTCCTGCGTGGGTGGGTGATGGGTGTGGCGGAAAGCCGATCAGTGTGCGGTTTCGGGGAAGGGCGGCGGGCCGAGGATCTCGTGTCCGTACCGGGCCGATACCTCGGCCAGGAGGGCGAGGTCGGGTTCGGCCGGGTCGGGCAGGCCGTCGTGCTCGGCGGGCCTGCCCAACTCCTCGATGAAGCCCTCGAATCCGGCCGGTGAGGTGATCTGCAGGCCGCGGACCGGTCCGCCGGTGACCACGAAGGAGTGCGGGATGTCGCGTGGCAGGTAGACGAAGCCGCCCGGACCGATGCTCCACCGGCGCTCGCCGCAGGCCACGCGCATCTGTCCCTCCAGCAGGTAGAAGGCCTCGTCTTCGCGGTGGTGGACGTGCCAGGGAGGGGCGAAGCCTTCGGGCGCGGTCCATTCCAGGAAGGCGAAGGCGGCCGCGGCCTTGACGATCATCCGAGTGTCGAGGAACCACACGTGGCGTCCGCCGTCGCGGTCCAGGGCATAGCCCTGCGGGTCAAAGCTCATCACTCGTCTCCTCGGTGTAGAAGCGCAGCTCGATGCCGTCCGGGTCGCACAGGCCCACCAGGACGCAGCCGTAGTGGCCGGTGACGATGCCGCCTTGTGGCTCGCCGAGCTCGTCGAGCCGGTCGCGCCAGGCCTGGAGCCGGGCGCGTGTGGCGACGGCGAACGCGACGGGGTCGTAGCCTCTGAGGACGGCCGCGCGGTCCGGCTCGCGGCGCAATCCCAGGCTCATCCGTTCGGATGCGTCGCGGAGGATCACGCCCATGAGCTGCCCGTCTTCGTGGAATTCCAGGGCCTGCCGCAGCCCGAGCACGCGCTGGTACCACAGGCTGCTGCGAGCGACATCGGTCACGGGCAGCTTCACGTGGTGGAATCCGTCGATCATGTCGGCCCCCGATTCGGAGTCACGCGCCGGCCGGTGGGGAGATGGCATGGCTACTCCTGGTTGGGAAGGGTTGCTGTTCGCATTCAGTGTCGGCAGCCCCTCCCGTCCGCACAGCGGCCGTGGGGCGGGTTTAGCCGTGCCGCCGTACGGGTGAAGGCGGACTCCTATTCCCCCCTGCGGGGGATGGCGGATGCCGTCCCAGGGCTGATCCACCGAGATCCGCCCGGTCGTACGCTGCTCATGTGAGCGGGCAGGGAGTGCGCGAGCCGAGTGTTCGTGAAGGGCTGGTGGACGCGGGCATTGCGGCGGTGCTGGCGGTGCTCGTGGTGATCAACCTGGTGGCTCCCCAGCCGGTGTTCGCCCACGCTTATCGCGCGCCCGACGGCTGGGCGATTCTGCTGGGTCTGGCGGCGAGCCTGCCGCTGGCGGCCCGGCGTCGCCTGCCGCTCACGGTCTCGCTGGTGATCACGGGGGCGGCCCTGCTGCTGACGGCGCTGGGCTGGGATCCGGGCGTCACCCCGTTCTGCCAGATGGCGGGCCTGTACGCAGTAGCCGGCTGGCGTGAGCGCCGCGCGGCGGTCGCGGGGCTGGCCGCCATGTACACCTCGATGGCGATCCTGGCGGTGCTCCGGGTCCCGTCGTTCGACGATCCGCTGGCCTTGATCGGCGTTCTCGCGCTGACCATCGCCTGGGGGCTGGGCCGGGTGATGCGGTGGCGCCGCCAGAGCGTGGAGGCCGCTCAGGCCAGCGCCGCGGCCGCCGAGCGGTCCCGGGCCGTCGCCGCCGAACGGGCGGTGTTCGCCGAACGGCTCCGCATCGCCCGTGAGCTGCACGACGTTGTCTCGCACACGCTCTCGGTCATCGCGGTCCAGTCGGGCGTGGCCCGTTACCAGCTGGGGGACACCGGCGACCCGGTGGCCTCAGCCCTGGGCGCCATCGAAAGGGCAAGCCGGTCGGCCTTGGACGACCTGCGCCGCATGCTGGGCCTGCTGCGAGCTCACCCGGACCCCGACCCTGGCCCGGCTCCCGCGACGGACCTCGCCCCGGCGCCCGGATGGATACGCGAGTGGATGGTGGATCTCGGCATCGCCGTCGTGCTGGCCGGGCTGGGGCTCCTCATGGTCTGCCTCCCCGATCCCGCCGCCACCGTGCAGTACGCCGAGCCGACCTCGTGGTCGTTGCTGTTGCTGCTGGTCGCGACGCTGTCCCTGGCGGTGCGGCGGCGGTGGCCGTTCACGGTGCTCGCGGTGACGCTGGCCGCGGGCGTCCTGACCGCGCTCGGCGGCTGGGATCACGACATGCCGTTCCTGTGCTCCTACGTCGCCCTCTACACCGTGGCCGCCTGGCGGCCCCTTCTGGTCGCCCTGGGCGGGCTGGGCCTGCATCTTGTCGTCGAGGCGGCGGGCGCGCTCGTGGACATGCCGCACTACGATCCGGCCGCCGACACCACCGCGGCCGGAGCGCTGGTCCCCCTCGGCCTGGGGCTGATCGTCCGCCGCTGGCGCCACCAGCGGGACGCGGCGCTGCGGCGCGCCCTGGAGGCGGAACGTGGCACCGCGCGGACGGCCGAGCAGGCCGTCATCGCCGAACGCCTGCGGATCGCCGAGGAGATGCACGACGTCATCGCGCACACCCTGTCGGCCATCACCGTCCAGTCAAGCGTGGCCCGGCACAGCATCGCCGGCACCGACAACCCGGCCGGTCCCGCGCTGAGCGCCATCGAGCAGGCCGCACGCTCCGCGCTGACCGACCTGCGCCGGATGCTCGGCGCACTGCACATGGATGAGTCGGGCGAGCCGCCCAGCCTGGCGCCCAGCCCGGGACTCGAGGAGATCCGACTGCTCGCCTCAGCCCACCGCGCCACAGGTGGCCCGGTCGAGCTGACCGTCGATCCGGGCGTTGAGGCGACGCCGGAAAGCCTGCGGATGACCGCCTACCGCCTGGTCCAGGAGGCGTTGACCAATGTACGCAAGCACGCCGCGGGTTCGGCGGCGCAGGTGCGGATCGTCCTGGACGGTCCGGACGTGGTTATCCAGGTGGACAACGACGGGCCGGCCGGGACCCAGGAGGCCGGTCCGGGCACGTCGTCGGGATACGGGCTGGCCGGGATGCGGGAGCGGGTGGCCATGTTCGGTGGCACCCTCGATGCCGGAGCCGCCGAGAATGGCGGTTTCACCGTACGCGCCGTGCTGCGGTCGAAAGGGGCGCTGGCATGAACGAGCCGATCCGGGTCGTCGTCGTCGACGATCAGGAGCTGGTGCTGGCCGGGTTCGCGGCGCTGTTGTCCGGCGCGCCGGACATGACGGTGGTCGGCCAGGCCCGCCAGGGGGAGGAAGCGGTACGCCTGGTCCGCACGACGCGGCCGGATGTGGTCCTCATGGACGTGCGGATGCCGGTGCTTGACGGCATCGAGGCCACCCGCCGGATCAGCGCCGACGCGGGACTGGCGGCCACCCGGGTCGTCATATTGACGACGTTCGGGCTGGATGAGTACGTCTTCGGCGCGTTGCGTGCCGGCGCCGTCGGCTTCCTGCTCAAGGACACGCCGCCGGAGGACCTGCTGCGTGCGGTACGTGTCGTCATGGCCGGAGAGTCGCTGCTGTCGCCGTCGATCACCCGACGCCTGGTCGAGGTGTTCGCCGATTCGCCGGCTCCGCGGCAGGGTCAGGCCCTGCCGGATCTGACCGACCGCGAGGTGGACGTGCTGACCCTGGTGGCCCAGGGCCTGTCGAACGCCGACATCGCCGCCCGCCTGCACATCGGGCCCGCCACGGTGAAGACCTACGTAAGCCGCCTGCTGACCAAGCTCGGCGGCACCGCGCGGGTCCATCTGGTGATTGCCGCCTACGAGTCCGGTCTGGCCTCGTAGACGACTCGACCCAGGAATCACATCGCTCACATCGTCTGCCGCGTATCACGGCCGCTTTCTCTCTGCCTGAACCTGCTAGGTGTGGGAGTCGGCCCGCAGAGAGATTCCGAACGAGATCCGGCGGTAAGGGCTTTCCTGCCAGGTCACGATGGGTGAAGTGCCCGCCGTGGGGGACTGGGTTTCGGTTGGGACGGCAGGGGATGAGTCCGGCACGGCCCGGCTCGATAACCCGCGACGACGCGTTTCCGCAGGTCGGGTTGCTCGCTAAGTCTCTTATGTCAAGCCACGTCGCGCCCCCTGGTAGCTCAGAGTCACTAACGCCGGATTCCGTTCGGAATCTCTCTGCGGGCCGAGACACCGGGCCCTCCCGCTCACCAGTCCGATCGTTATCTAGGGTTGGAGGACCCTTCCAGCAGGTCAGAGGACGATGATCTCTTCTTTCACGTAGGCGAAGTTGTCAGTGGCCGGCCGTAGCCTGGCGCGATGATCCGTAATCCGTGGGAGCAGCGCTCGTTGGATGCTGCCGTCTTCGATGCCCAGGCCGCGGTGCTGGAGTTCGATCAGGCCCGTTCCTGGCTGCGCTCGGCGCTGGCCGAGCCGATGGAGCCGTTTGGTGCCGAGGTATGGGTGCTGGATCCCGCGCTGGAGCAGATCGTGCTGGTCCGGCATCCCTGGCGCGGCCTGGTGCCGCCCGGCGGCAAGGTTGAATTGGGCGAGAGCCCGCGCCAGGGCGCGGCGCGCGAGTTGGACGAGGAGAGCGGGTTGCGCCCGCGACTGCTGGAGTGGCCCGCCGCGGTGGCGGTGCGCTCTTTCCATCCGGACCGGCCGGTGACGTTGTCGTTGTCCTATGCCGCGATCGTCGACCCGGCCCAGCCACTGGCCGGGGAAGTCGGACAACCGGCGCTGTGGCGGCGGTTGGATGAGGATTGGGGCAGCTTCTTCCCGCAGGATCCAGACCGGGTCCGGCAGTATGTGAAGGCCTTGAGGGCCGACGCGGTGGGTTGAGCGGGCAGCCGTTCACGATGGCGGCCGCTGGCCGAAGCCGGACCATCCACCGGTGCCGGGTTGGAGGCTGTGATTCTCTCCGGTGCGAGAGGCGGTTGTGGGTCCGTCGTGAAAGAGTTGGTGGTCCAGGATTGAGCGCAGGTCGCCGTCGTTGAACCGGCCGGCCGTCGCCGCCGTCCCTAGGGCCCGGTCGACCGCGGCGCGGCCGCGCAGTCGGTTCAGGCTGTCTGCCATGCTCGTGTTGTGATTGATGTGGATCTCGCCCGTCGGGTTCGTGACCGTTGCCGGTTGAGTGGCCGGTTCGTGTTGCGTTCGGGACGAGTGGCCGAGGAGTACTTCGACAAGTACCAGTTCGAGGCCGACCCGGCCCTCCTGGATGAGTTGGCGTCGGGGATGGTGTCACTGGTTCCCGAGGGGACCGAGGTGTTGGCCGGCCTGGAGATGGGCGGCATCGCGGTGGTCACGGCGCTGGGGCGGCGCACCGGCTTGCCTTGCGCGTTCGTGCGCAAGACAGCGAAGTCCTATGGCACTGCCCGACTGGCCGAGGGCGCCGACGTCAAGGGACGGCGCGTCCTGGTCGTCGAGGACGTGGTGACCTCGGGTGGGCAGATCGCGATCTCCACTGGTCAGCTGCGTGATCTAGGGGCTCGGATCGACCACGCGTTGTGCGTCATCGATCGGCAGGAAGGCGGTGCCGAGGCCTTGGCCGCGGAGGGGATCCGGCTCCTTGCGCTGCTGAAGCGCGAGGAGCTCGAGCGAGACTGAAGGGCTGGACCCGGCGGCCTGGGCAGGTGATCAGGTCGGTTCCTCTTAGCTGAGGAGTCCCAGGGTTTCGGGCGCTTCTATGACGGTCAGTTGCCGCTCGGGGTCGGTTTCCTGTTGCGCGAACTGGTTGATCAGGTCGGCGAGGGCTTGTCGGTCCTGCTCGGACAGGTCCTGCAGGAGGAGGGACACCGGCTCGATCACCTGCATCGTGGCCGCGGGCGTGATGGCGTCGTCGTCGCTGAGGTCCAGCCTGATGACGACCTCGGTGAGGGCCTTGGCGAGGGTGCGTTCGAGCGGGGTCATGACGGACCTCCTGGCCGGGTCGTTGGGGTTGTGGTGCGTCCGGAGACGGCTGCCATGGCGTGATGGCGGTCCTGGTCAGCCTGCCGCCGGCTCGGTGAGCCGGGCTTCGAGGTCGGCGATCATCTGGGTGAGCAGGCTGGTGTTCTCGCGCCGGACCGCCTGCTCGCCGACCGTATCGAGGCCAGCGACCTTGGTGATGCACTCGTCGGCGGCTTGGGCCATGGTGGCGAACTCCTTGCGGGCGATCGAGTGCGGGTTGGCGGCCTCGTAGGTGGTGGCGCGGTGCATGTCCTTGACCGAGGTCATCGCCGCGCGTGCGGCGGACATCGCGTCGCGGGCGCTGAACTCGTCGCCGTGCCCCTCGCGCATGTAGCGGGTGGTCCAGACCCGGCGCCGGGCAGCGTCGCGCCGGGCGGGGTCGGCCGACGGCTGGAACCGTTCCAGGCGGTCGCCCCGGTTGGCCGCGACCACGCGGACGACCTTGACGGCCCGCCGCAGGCGGGGGCCGTCCTTGATGCCGACGCCGGCGGCGATGTCGGCGTAGCTGAGCTCGCGGCCGTGGTTGCTGCGCAGCCAGATCATCACTTCGGCGACGTCGGTCTCGGCGCGGGTCCAGCCCGTCTCATCACGGCGGCGGCTCACAGGAATTTCCCGTTCTCGGGGTGCCGGTAAGAAACGTGTCATGAGCCCCAAACGAGTGTTGCTGCGGGAGCAGCGACCACTTGGACGTGCACTTCCCGCCGGTCAGTGATGCCAAGAACCCCGGACGCCGGAGGGTCCGCGCGGCGGGTTTGCCGGCTGATTCATTGCTGGAGGGTCTGGCTGCGGTCGATGATGTCCAGGACGGCGTCCCTGAACTGGCCGAAGACGGCGGCGGCGTCGGCCGCGGCCGCGGTGACCGCCTGCTCGGGGGGTGCGACCGCAGGTTCGAGGATGAGGGCCATGGTGTCGGCGAGGACGTCGCCGGGGTCACCGGTGCTGGACGGGGCGGAGTCTGGGTCGGACATGGCGGTGCCGAAGCCGGTGAGCATGGCGTGCATGGCGTAGGACTGATCGGCCAGCGGGCGGTCCTGGCGAAGTAGTCGGTGCCGGCGCAGGATCGGCATGACCGCCTCGCACATGGCGCTGGGCTGAGTGCGGTCGAACAGGTCGCGGTCGCCGGCCTGTTCGGTGAGCAGTCGCAGCAGGTGGGCGTCCTTGGTGGTGAGGCGGCGTGCCAGCGGGGATCGCAGCCCGGTGCGGAGCAGTAGCGGGGCCAGGCGGCGCGGCAGGACGACGGCGGGGTCGGCGGTGATGCGGGCGACGACCTCGTCCAGGAAGGCCAGCAGTTCGCGGGCGAACATTCCGAGGATGAGGTCTTCCTTGGTGGGCCAGTACAGGTAGACGGTGCCCTTGCCGACCCCGGCCGCCGCGGCGATCTCGCTGACGGTGACCTTGCGCACGCCGTGGTCGGCCACCAGTTCGCGCGCGCTGTCCAGGATGCGGGCGGCTTTGTGCGAATGATGTTCGACCAGCTGACTCACCGTGCTGTCCTCCATGATCGTGCTGTCGGGTTGCGTACCGTCAGGTTGTTCGGCTTTGGTCAGGGAGCGGCGACGTCGATGTTCTTGGCCCGCATGTCCTTGTTGTTGAACATTCTCCTGCCCATGGCCTTGCCGACGCCCGGCATCCGCATCAGACGCATCATTCCCGCCCGCAGGACAAGCTCCTTACGATCGTGCGGGGTGAAGATGCGGCGTCCGGGCAGGGCGCTTTCCTGCTGCAGGTGGACGAACGGCCGCATCCGCGCCTCCCAGGCCCGTAGCGCGCCGGGCACGTCCCCGGGATGGCGTTGCAGCATGGTGCCCAGCAGTTCGCCGCCGGCCATGCCGCTGGAGGCGCCCATACCCGCGTACAGGGTGACGCACCAGGCCGAGTCGCCGATCAGGACGACCCGGCCGCGGTGCCAGCGCGGCATCTTGACCTGCTGCACCGAGTCGAACAGCGCATCAGGTGCCTGCTCGTAGCGCCTCAGCAGCCCTTCCAGCAGCGGGCCGGTGGGTTCGGGGCCGTAGGCGGCGCGGATGGACTCGATCGGCGGGCGGCTGAATTCGGCGTCGATGTCGCCGGTGCGGTAGGAGAACAGCAGGCTGGGGGCGTGGTCGGCGAACGGGAAGGCCCACACCGAACGGCCCGGCTCGGCCAGGACCAGGCCCTCGTGCAGCGCGAAGCCGTCGACCGGGCCGTCCAGCACGGTGGCGCCGACCATGTAGTTCAGCGGGTGCAGGTACTCCTCGGGACCGAAGACCAGCTTGCGCACCGTGGAGCGCATGCCGTCGGTGCCGATCACCAGGTCGAAGGGCTCGGTGACGGTGGTATCAGCGGCCGTGTCGTGCAGCGTCACCTCCGCCGCGGCGTCGTCCTGGACGATGCGGGCGGGCACGGTGGAGTAGCGGATCTCCACATCGTCCGGCAGTGCCTCGAACAATCCTCGCTCCACATCGCCGCGCAGCAGCGGCCGGGGGCCCGCGGCCATGGCGAAGGGGTTCATGCCGGGACGGCGGCCTCCCACGCGGTCCACCTCGTAGCTGGTGACGTGGGGGCCGCTGCGGTCGCCGATGGCCTCCAGCACGCCCAGGCGCCGGGCCGAGGCGATGCCGGCGCCGAACAGGACGATGAAGTATCCGCCGGAGCGGCGCGCGGGCGCTCGTTCCACCACCACCGGCTCCCACCCGATCTGCCGCAGCCGCAGCGCGGTGGCGATGCCGGCGATCCCCAGCCCGACCACCAGCGCCCGGCCGGTCTTCCCGACGTTCGTCATGACGACTCCTCTCATGGGCTTCCAGATCAGCCTATCCAACGAACTGACCATATTGGTTCTTGTGGTCAGTTCGAGGCAGTCCGCTGATCTGGCCCCCGGTGGCTCTGCGCGAGGAACGGCGACGGCAAGCTGTCGGCAGCGCAAGAAGTTCGCCGGACCGTTTCTCTTCAGGAAACGGCTCTTCCGTGAAGTAACTTGGCCGCATGCCGTCCTCCACCCCCAGCTCGGCCCCGCTCGCCTCAGGCCAGGATCGCGCCGAAATCACTTCACGAAAGGTGGTCGGGCTTCCCGAGCGCCTCGACCCGGCCGACGACAGCCTCCCCGCGTGGACGGAGCGCTACCTCGATCTGGCCGTGCGCGGGGTCCGCTCGGCGGAGGTCACCGCCAAGATCTCCCGGCATCTGCAGCGCTTCGCCGCCTGGATCATCGACGGCCTCGGGCACGACCGGCTCTCGGCCGTCACCCCGCGCGAGGTGAGCGCCTGGCGCGACCACCTGGCCGCCGCCGGCAACCGCGGCCGCGAGGGCACGCCCGCGCCGATGGCGCCGACGACCGTCAACAACCATCTCGCGCACGTCTCGGCGCTGTTCACCTGGATCACCGCGCACGCCCCCGCCGGCCTCCTGCGCCACGGCGACCCCACCAAGAAGGTCGCCCCGCTGCCGCTGCCCGCTCCGCAGCCGCGCGCGCTGGCCGCCGCCCAGGTACGCACCGTCAAGAACATCGTGGACCGGATCGAGACCTTCCACGAGCTCAAGGGGCGCCGTCATCGCGGCGCCGTCGCGCGTGCCCACGCCCACGCCCGCCCGCTACGCGACCGGGCCATCATCGGTCTCACTCTCGAAGCCACCCCGACGCTCGACGAGGTGCTCGCGCCGCGGCTCGCCCGCATGGCCACGATGCGGCGTGTCGTCGACGGGCTCACCGAGGCCGAGCTCGATCGGGTATGCGGTCGCAAGCCGGCGGACCCGTATCCCCGACCAGGAGTACGTCGTGCGCCGCTGCCTCAAGGTGGTGCTGAAGGAAGAGGCCGAGCATCACCGTTATGCGGTGCGCGACCTCGCCGTGCTCGAGGCCGGTGCCTGAACTGGCGCTGACCCGGCCGGAAATGACCTCCAGCCGCATTGCGTGCTGCTACTCCCGGCTCCTCAACTCCCGTCCCTGCCAGTTCCGACCTGCGGAAACGGCCCAGTGATCGTTATCGCGCCGGACTTATCCCTCGATGTTCGAGCCGTAACTCTCGCGCGCACACCTGCCGCGACCAGGGGACTGCCCCTTTCGCCGTTACTTGGTCTGCGCCCCTCGAAGACCTCCGGCTCGAGTTCCGCCAGCGGAAGCAACCGCGGGTTCTGCATCGGCACAGGAAGCGGCGCAGCCTGCGCATGCCGGGTGAGCTGAGGCAACGTCAATTTCACCAGACCGACGTCCGGGGCGGCATCGGGCGTGATGTTTACCGAACCGGTGCCTGGCGTAGGCTCCCGGCCCTCAGTCGCCCTATCGTGGCCCACACTCATCCCACCCCTGCATCCATCCGCTTCCTCGCCCCTGCGCCCCTGCGCCAAGATACGTCTAGGCCGCAACGATGCTCCCACCCTGCCCGCACCGCTGCTACCGCTCCATCACAGCTCCGGTGGCGGTCACCAATATGCCTTCGTGATCCAGACGCGGGACACCGGCGGCCCGCACTGGTCATGCGCCAATGTCGGCGGCAACGATCCCCCGCCATCCGGGTACAAGATCGTGGTGAGCAATCCGGCCCGACCGCTGAACCACTTCCTGTACCCGCAGCTTGCCGATGACCGGCTTGCGCTCCACTGCCAACCTCCCAGCTCCAACGACCGACATCGCGTACGTCGAAGCCCAGAAGGTCAAGAGTCAGCAGAGATCCACAGGGGGAGGCTCGTCGCACGTAGCGCACACGAGTTGTAGCCAGCCTTCAGTTAGGTCGAGCTGGAGTCTGCCGCAGCTGATGGCGATGATGCGGTGGCTGGTGGAGGAGCCGATGCCGGCGCGGTCACGCAGGTCGGGGGCGACGGCGCGCTATCGCAGCGAGGGCACCGCGAACGCGATCATGGCAAACGTGCTCTCTCATGGATGCGAGACGAGGAGGTTGTACACGCCCGCGTCGCCGCAGGCCACGACCATATTCGTCATGGAGACGCATACGCCGGTCATCGGGGCTGTGAGGCGAATTGCTGCGATGCATCGACCTGTAGCGACGTTCCACACCCGCACTGTCTGGTCATGGGAGGCGCTAGCGAGCCAGGACCCGTCCGGCGCCGCCGACACCCCAGTCACCGACCTGATATGACCGCGCAAAACTGCGCGTACGCTGCCGTCGGAGGTGTTCCACACCCGCACCGTCCGGTCAGTGGAGGCGCTGGCCAGCCAGGACCCGTCCGGCGCCGCCGACACCCCAGTCACCGACCTGATATGACCGCGCAAAACTGCGCGTACGCTGCCGTCGAAGGTGTTCCACACCCGCACCGTCCCATCGCGAGAGCCGCTGGCCAGCCAGGAGCCGTCTGGCCCTACCGCAACCGCATACACGCAGTCGGTGTGGCCTTTTAAGACCGCGCGTACGCTGCCGTCGGAGGTGTTCCACAGCCGCACCGTCTGGTCGTCGGAAGCACTGGCCAGCCAAGACCCGTCCGGTGCCACTGCCACCCCCCGCACCGCGGCGCTGTGGCCCTTCAGCTCTGATCGCGCGCTGCCGTCGGCGGTGTTCCACAGCCGCACCGTCTGGTCGTCGGAAGCACTGGCCAGCCAGGACCCATCAGGTTCAACCGCCACTGCATACACGATGCCGGTGTGGCCGCTTAAGGTCCGGATCAGGCCGGGATTGCGCTCTGGATGAGGCCATAGCGGAAGCAGGAAACCCGCACGATCTTCGCGCACTTGGTCGATCGGCTGCCGAGCCCGGAGCGTCACCGACAGATGAGACAGCCGGTTGCTCGTGGACAACTCATCTGACTCCAGATCACCCAGCAAGTACCCCACCCGAGCGATCAGAGCATGCGCCGCCACCGCCTCGGGCGCGCGCGAAAACGCCAGATCGGCCTCATAAGCGAGCACACTCCAACGAGCCAGCCGTGCCAGCGCCCAGCGCACATCGGTGACCAGCCCCGCCAACTCCGCCTCGCAGCCTCCCTCGGCCAGATGGTAGGCCAGGTGATCCCACAGGAAGTGCTCCTGCGGCAACCGCCACCACGCCCTGCCCCCGCTGTCAAGGGACACCATGTTGGTTGCCTGCTCGATCAGTTGCCGGTTGACCTCGGCGCGCCGCTCGCCTAGGCCATCATCGGAGCGGATGGTTCCCCGCACTACGTCATGCAGGAGCACCACCAAGTGGGCGCCGTCTACCCAGCGCACCGTCACCAGCGACAATTCGGCCAGTTCCTCGCACACCTGCAGGGCCCGCTCCGGGGCCATCTCAGCTGTCCCCGCCCACAACAGCTGCACCATGTCGAGGGGAATCTCCGTATCCTCACGAAATATCCCCAGCTCCATGAACCGCTCCTGCGTGTCGCGCTCCAATGCCTCCACGCCGTACCAGACGGTGGCTCTAGCTGCGTTGGAACGCTGAGCGTTGCGCACGTCCAGCCCCGCCGGCCCCAGCCGCTCCAGCCGCGCGATCGCGTGCTGAGCCGCCGCTCCCACCTTGGCACCGTTGGCCACATCTGCGGTCAGGCGTGCGTTAGCCATTGCCAGCAGCAGCGGCCAGCCGTGGGCCAATGCCAGTAAGCGCTCACGTGACCTGTGATTTAACGGCGGCAACCCACGGGTCAGCACCTCAGCGGCCACCTGCTTCTCCAGCGGATGCGCCCGCACCTGCTCAAACTCCTCCGGCAGCACTACCGGAAATCTCGTGGTCACCAACACCTGCACTCGCTCGGCCAGGAGCAAGATTGGCTCCAACTGCCCCGCCGTCCACACATCATCGACAACAAGCAGCGTCCGGCCCCGCTCCGTCAGCAGCTCGGCCAGCCGATTCGCTGCCGTGCCGGCATCGGTAACCTCGTGTGCCTCGCCGGACACCGCGTGGCATAAGCCTCGGATGAGATCGGCAATCTCCACGCTTGTGCGCCCCTGGCCGACGGCGGGCATCCACACGATCCCTCCCGAGAACCGCTTTCGCACCCGGCTGTCATGACAGGCCAGCAACGCCAGCGAGGTCTTACCGAAGCCCCCCTCACCGACCAGAGCTACGGCCGCCCCCGCCTCCAGCGCGTCGACCACCACGTCCAGTTCCTTACGCAGCGCCAGACTTGGCGGACACCACGGCACACCAATCAGCTGTCCCAACCGCGATGCCCTGACAAGGCGGTGGCCGATGGCGACCTGCGTCCCTCGCGTGATCCGGCGATCCAGCAGCACCGCAACTCCGGTGGTGATCACCAACGTGGAAATCCATACCATTCGGTACTCCGCAAGCGGCTCCAGATAGGTGCTGACGATATTGACGATCAGGCCTAGAAGCACGCCCACCACGATCAGTGCACCCGCCGAAAACGGCGTGCCCCTCTTGAACCGATCAGCCATATTCAGCGCCGCCTTAACTCATCCCGAACACCGATCCAGCGTGGGGTCAGATAGGGCCGTCATCGTCGGGATGCCACAGTCCCGGCGACGATACGCTCGGCTGCGGTGCGGGGCCAGCGAACCATGGCCGAGATGGTCGACCGCCATCAGCTTCGCAACATCGAGATTCGGGATCTCCTTGTTGACTACATCATCCGCCGTGGCACCGAACTCGACTACGCCAGCGTCAAGAATCTGGCCCGCAAGCTGGCCGGAACACGTTCCGGGCGGTCGTGGAACCGATCAATCCTGATCAGCGACACTTGAGACTTTCGCGGCCAGATTGTGGCGTGGCGGCGTCCAAGTCCCCCGCAAGCGCTTTCAGCTCCATCCGCGCTCGCGCCCCGCAGCCCGGACACGCCGACATCTGGGGCCGGAGCCCGTGCCCGGTCGCCAGGGCGTGTGGTTCCCGCTGGGTCCCGGCTGACCGGCCCGGGCGGCCCGGCCGGTCCAATAAGATCATCCGCATCGTAGCCTTACTCCAGGCCGCCGTCGCCCGCTACAGCTTCGGGCGTC
The DNA here is from genome assembly GCF_005893125.1 of Nonomuraea basaltis. Lineage (GTDB taxonomy): Bacteria > Actinomycetota > Actinomycetes > Streptosporangiales > Streptosporangiaceae > Nonomuraea > Nonomuraea basaltis. The sequence goes on from NZ_VCJS01000199.1 coordinate 18,593, forward strand.
CGGCCGCCGTCGCCGTCGCGCTCTACCTGACTGCCGCCGCCGTCGCCGCCGGGTACGACGGCGGGCGGTGGTTCGCCGTCGTCGCGACGGCGGGTTTCTGGGCGTGGGACGACGGGGCCCGGCTCCTGCCCGCGGCGATCGGCGTGCTCAACGCTTGGGCGCTGTGGCAGATCCTGCGCGGCCCGGCCTCGCCACGTGCCGGGGCGCTGCCGCGTGATGTGGTGTGGCTGCGGCGCCTGCTCTACGCGGACGTGGCCGGTGACCTGCTGCTCTGGGAGCTCCTCGACGACGTGTCCGGCGTCGCGGAGTACGCCGCGAGCTGGGCCGTGTGGGCCGCCACCATGTTCCTGCTGGTGCGGGCCCTCACCGGGGTGTCGGCCCGGTTCCGGATCATCGCCCTCGGGTTCGGCTTGACCGGGGTCCTGGCCGCGGCGCTGCGGCCGTTCGCCGAGGTCCCGCTGCTGACGGCGTCGCTCCTGGTGGCGATGGCGACCCTCGGCTGCAAGGCGATGATCATCGCTGGGCAGGGACGCGACGGGCGGTTCAGCGCCGTCACGGTCGCCATCGGCTGGACCGCCCTCCTGGTCCCGCAGGTCTACTCGCTGCTCCAGGTGGGACGGGTGACGTTCGACGGCTTGTCGCTCGCCGAACGCGCGCTCGACGGGCTGATCGTCGTGTGGGCGGCGCGCACCGCGCACGAGCTCGCCGCCGCGCCCGGCCCGGGCGTCGCGGCGCCCGGCATCGGGCGGACGCCGCGGCTGCTCGCTGCCGCGGCCGTCGTACTCGTGCTGCCGATGGCTATCGTCGGCGCCGAGGGGGACGCCCGGCTCACCTACACGACCGCGGACGAGGGCTGCCGCGACCGGCTCCGGCCCGCAGCCGGCCTCGGGCCCGAGGAACGATCGTTATCTTGGGTTGTTGTCCTCTTTCCGCAGGCCAACGTTCGATGATCTTGTCTGGCACGTCAGACACGTTCAAGAGGTGACAAGGTCGTGACGTGCGCCGTGTCGCGGGCATGCTCGGTCGGGTGAAGCGGATCAGCCGGGGGTCACCACCTGTAGATAGCGCGATGACCGCCGCCTTCGTATTGCGCACCAGGTGAAACAAACGGGCATGCACCGATGATGACGGCTTGTACCCTGATCAACTGTTCGTGCCAAGCGCGATGGCGGGAGACGGGGCATGACTTCGAGGCTGGCCGGTGATGTGGTCGGCGGTCGCTACCGGCTGGCCGCCGAGCTGGGGTCAGGTGGTTTCGGGCGGGTCTGGCGGGCCCGCGACGAGACCCTCGACGTGGACGTTGCGATCAAGGAACTGCAGTTGCCGACAGGATTGCCGGAAACCGAACGAGCCGAGCGGCTGGCGCGCGCCACGCGCGAGGCCCGCAATGCCGCCCGGTTGCGCAAGCACGACGGCATCGTCGCGATCCACGACGTCGTTATCGACGACGGCCTTCCTTGGATCGTCATGGAACTGGTCGACGGCTGCTCGCTGAGTGAGCACATGCAGGAGCACGGACCGCTTCCGGTGGGCAGGGCCACCGAAGTTGCCGCAGCATTGCTGACGGCGATCGGCGCAGCACACCGCGAAGGTGTCGTGCACCGCGACATCAAACCGGCCAACGTCATGCTCGCCGAGAACGGGAAAGTCCTGCTCACCGACTTCGGGACCGCGATCCACATCACCGACACCGCACTGACCGCCACCGGGATGTTCATCGGCTCGGCCGAGTACACGGCGCCCGAGCGGTTGCGCGGCAGCGACGGCCTTCCCCCCGGGGATCTGTTCTCCCTCGGCGTGACCCTTTACCAGGCCGTCGAGGGCGTCTCACCGTTCCGCCGCGATACCCAGGAAGCGACGTTGGCCGCAGTGCTACTGGAGGAGGCCCCGGCGCCGCGACGAACCGGGCCGCTCACGCAGCTCATCACCCGGCTACTGGACAAGGACCCGGGCCGCAGGCCGACGGTGGACGAAGCACTGGCCATGGCAGGGGGTATTGCAGGTGAGCAGCCCGCAACCACGGTCCGCGTGCGGCGCGACACCAAGATCCTGCCGACCCGGTCGAAGAAGTGGCCGCCCGTTGGTGTTGCCGCGCCGATGGTGTTCATGTTGGCGATTGCGGTCATGACGGCGCTCGGCGTCGCCGGACTCCCCGATGCCGGCGAAACGTGGGAGCACTTCGAGAAATACGGGGACAATGACGTGCTCGGCCTCGCCGTAATGATCGCCGCCGTTGCCGATGTCGTTCTCGCTGGCTTGGTGTGCGCCAGTTTCGCGCGGTTCCTGCCGGCGAACGTCGGCAAGATCGTCACCGCTGTCGTCGGTGTCGCCGGGCTCGTCTTCGGCTGTGGCGCGACCGCTTTCGCCTTCCACGGCGCTGGCGAGATCTTGGGGAACGCGACGGAGCTCTCCGGGCGAGAGTCCGCGACGGTGTCGCTGGCCTTGATCAGCATCGTCGTCCTCGTCGCTGTCGGGTCGGCCTGGAGCTCGCAACTCCTCGTTCGACGCGAAACGATCAAAGGTCGAACACGATCATGATCGCTCGCACGATCCGATCAGCGTCGGATGCCGGGCTGGTCTGGCCGAGAGACCCCGGCATCTCCTCGAACTCGGCCCGCGCACCTGACATGGCCTACATGCCTTACAACCCCTGGATATTAGTGAGGCAGGTTCTCCAACGCCTACTTGCCTCACATGCCTGACAGACCAACGGCGCCCAAGATAATGGACCACCGGCCCGGTGTAGGCGACCTGCAGGAAGGAGGACTTGCAGGTGGGGCAGACCGGCGCCCTGCTGCCCGCCGGCAGCCGCTCGCCGAGCTCCTTCTCCTGCGCGTGGCGCTGCTGGGCGGCTTCCTGCTCGGCGAGGTGGCGCTGCCACACCGCGGCCGCCTCGATGGGCAGCAGCACGGCCTGCCGGGCCGCGCCGGGTCAGCACGGTCGGCTCGCCGCCGCCGGCCTGTTCGATCAGTTCGGCCAGGCGGGCGCGGGCCTCACGAATCCCGATCAACTTCACAAGCGGCCATTGTGTACGCAAGCTGGAGCCGACCGGGCCCGAACCGGCGCAGTCCCCTGGTGCTCCAGCCCGGTGCCCGCGGTCCGGATCGCCATCCCCGTTGTGTACACAAACGAGCGCCGTTCTTGATTATCCGACGCTAAGCCTCGTCCCGTCGGGCCCTGCCGGCTCTCTGAGCGGCCACGACCCGGGCCAGCCAGGCCCGCTCCATGGCGGGCGTCGGGCCGCCGGGGCAGCCGCCACAACGCGATCGCGACCACGTCGACCGCGGCCGCGACATCGGTCGCTAACACCTATGCGTCGTCACGGGGGCAAGAGAGCTCACTGAGTACACCCACCCTCTACGCCGTTTCCATGCCGGACTCCTCGTCCGGCTCGTGCGGCTTGACCAGGCCACACAATTAACCGGCACCCGCACGGTCGTTCCGCCACGGCCCCCGGCATGTGCCCACACTGGCGTCCGTGGCGGAACTCGCAGTCTTGCTACACGCAGCCAGGGCTCACTACGTGGTCGATCGTGTTGTTGTGCTGGAGGTGGCTCGAATACGCGCGGTGCGGTGCGGCTCTACCGGCGAGAATGTCGCTACCATGACCGGTGGATCCGGCCCGGTGATTGAGTAGCTCGAACGCGAACCTGGTGTTGTTGTGAGTGGATTCCGCGCGGTCGTTGAAATCCAAGGCCGGATCGGAGTTGGAGAGGTCTACCAGCCGACAGTCGTACAACGCGGATACGTGAATTCGAAGTCGGGGGTATGTGTACTGTACGCCATCGTAAAGGCAGATCCAGTCGGTTGGGCAGTCCGGCGCGGCCTGCAGGCTTCTGTCGCTTGTGCTGGGCCGCTCTTCGTAGACGACCACCGGTGCGCTGGTTTGCGTGGAGTCGTCACTCGGGGCGGTGGGAGGGTCATCGGCTGCCGACGCAGGGGCAGCTAGGGCGGTAAGAACCGTCATCGCGGCGACGGTCGCCAGCGAGGCGAGACGGACTGCGCGAAATCTCACATCTTCTCCTTGTGGTGTGTAGGGAGTGCATATCGAGAAATTGCATGAAGAGCCCTGCTCTGTGCACCCGTACCGGAGCAGTTGCGGCGGACATAGGTGGTGTAACCCTGGTGGCCCACTCTCAGAATCCGGGAATCTGCTGGGCTGCGGTGGAGACTGCGGCCGACTTCTTACGGTGCTGGCCCCCTCCGCGCGAAAGGACGATCAACCACCGGTGATGTACGCCATGTGATTCTTTCGTCACATCGCGCCTTGCCGGTTCCACCATGAGCGCGGACGTGACAAAGAGTAAATAAGATCGCCTTCGGAAAGCTTTCGTCTTTCTTGAATGGCATTCGACAACTGTGGTTCGATGGCTTTTGCCGCTGGGCTTGCCGGGTTTCGCGCCAACGGGGGGATGCGCAGTGGAGTTTCGGCTGCTGGGCGCGTTCGAGTTGGTGGCCGAGGGCCGCAGCCTCGATCTTGGGCCTGCCAAGCAACGGATCCTGTTCGCGTCCTTGGCCGTCGATGCCGGGCACCCGGTGGCCACAGAGACACTCATCGACCGGATATGGGACGAGGCCCCACCGCGCGAACCCCGCAAGGTGCTGCACACCTATGTCGCACGCTCCCGCCGCGTGCTGGAGCAGGCACGACATCTCGACAATGGACAGATCGCGCTGGAACGCCGGGCGGACGGCTACCAGCTGATCATGGACATCGATCGCATCGACCTTCACCGGTTTCGCCGGCTGGTCGAGCAGGCCCGCGCCCCGCACCGCCGCCGGCCGGAGCGCGCTGCCCTGCTGGGCGAGGCCGTCGGCCTATGGCGGGCATCCCCGCTGGACGGAATCTGTCTCTTATACACCTCTCCGAGCCCAC
>NZ_VCJS01000019.1 GCF_005893125.1 Nonomuraea basaltis
TCCGCTCGGGCATTCGTCGTCGCCTTAGCGACCGCCCTGGCACTCAGCAGCGCGAACGTGGCCGGCACCCCGGCCTTCGCGCAGGAGGACCCCGCCCTGGCAGCCCTCACCCAGGTGGTCCCCGAGATCGTCGAAGAGGCCAAGACCGCCCCGCCCACCGAGATCCCCGACGGCGACGTCCAGAAGCCCTTCGCCGTCGCGACGGACCCCGACCGCACCCTGGTCGCGACCGTGAGCGAGACCGACATCGGCATCGGCATGCCGGAGGCCGCGGGCAACGGCAACCAGCCGCTGCCCGGCCTGGTCACCTACGCCGCCAAGCAGCCCAGCGTCGCCTTCGCCCACCAGCGCACCGGCCAGATCGCCCGGGCGCTGACCATCATCAAGGACGCCTCGGCGCCCACCGAGTACCGCTTCCCGATCTCCGCCCCCGAGGGCAGCATGCTGGAGGTCGAGGACGACGACGGCACCGTCCTGATCTACCAGGACGACTTCTACATCGGTGAGATCGACCTTCCGTGGGCCAAGGACGCCAACGGCAACGCGGTCCCGACCTCGTACCGGGTGGAGGGCATGACGCTCATCCAGACGGTCAGCCACGCGGGCGCCGCCTACCCCGTGGTCGCCGACCCCGCACTCAAGCTGCAGTGCGAGTGGTGGAAGGCCATGTGCCGGCTCATCTTCTCGAAGAAGCTCACCAAGAAGATCTACGGCGCCTGGTTCGTCGCCGGCGTCGCCGGCGCCATCGAGGCGATGAAGGGCGCCTGCGACAAGCTCAAGGGCAAGGCCAAACTGATCTGCAAGATCGCCTACACGGCGGGCGGCGCCTCGGCCATCTACAAGGTCCGGGAAGCCGCCAACAAGAACCAGTGCTTCGCGGTCAGGTTCCAGGCTCCGGGCATCGTCTGGTACGAGGTCCGCAAGAAGAGCTGCCAGAGCAAGTAGCCCCCGCACCATCCTGACGCCCCCGCCGACCCTGCGGGGGCGTCGCCGCAGGAGAATCGGCGGGGTCGCGGTGGTTACCGTACGTCATCGTGCGAATGAACCCTGGAAGACGGCAAACGTTTACGGATCATCCATGCAAGATCACCCGGATGGTCGCCGGTGATCTTTACGTTTGCGGCGTTTGTGCAATGCCCCCCACCGCACGTGGAAGGACATCCATGCGCATCTCCGCTCGGGCATTCGTCGTCGCCTTAGCGACCGCCCTGGCACTCAGCAGCGCGAACGTGGCCGGCACCCCGGCCTTCGCGCAGGAGGACCCCGCCCTGGCAGCCCTCACCCAGGTGGTCCCCGAGATCGTCGAAGAGGCCAAGACCGCCCCGCCCACCGAGATCCCCGACGGCGACGTCCAGAAGCCCTTCGCCGTCGCGACGGACCCCGACCGCACCCTGGTCGCGACCGTGAGCGAGACCGACATCGGCATCGGCATGCCGGAGGCCGCGGGCAACGGCAACCAGCCGCTGCCCGGCCTGGTCACCTACGCCGCCAAGCAGCCCAGCGTCGCCTTCGCCCACCAGCGCACCGGCCAGATCGCCCGGGCGCTGACCATCATCAAGGACGCCTCGGCGCCGACGGAGTACCGCTTCCCGATCTCCGCGCCCGAGGGGAGCATGCTGGAGGTCGAGGAGGACGACGGCACCGTCCTGATCTACAACAACGACTTCTACCTCGCCGAGATCGACCTTCCGTGGGCCAAGGACGCCAGCGGCAACGCAGTGCCGACCTCGTACCGGGTGGAGGGCATGACGCTCATCCAGACGGTCAGCCACGCGGGCGCCGCCTACCCCGTGGTCGCCGACCCCGCACTCAAGCTGCAGTGCGAATGGTGGAAGGCCATGTGCCGGGTGATCTTCTCGAAGAAGCTCACCAAGAAGATCCACAACGCCTGGCTGTACGTCGGGGCGGCCGCCGCGACCGAGGCGGTCAAGGCCGCCTGCGACAAGGCCAAGGGCAAGATCAAGGTGGCCTGCAGGGCGATCATCGTCGCGGGCGTCGCACAGTACATCTACAAGATCAGGGAAGCCGCCAGGAAGAACCAGTGCTTCGCGATCCGCATCCAGATGCCCGGACCCATCTTCTGGGGTGAGGTCCGCAAGAAGAGCTGCCAGAGCAAGTAGCCCCCGCACCATCCTGACGCCCCCGCCGATCCGGCGGGGGCGTCGCCCTACGCGCACACCTCCCGGAGTACCCATGCCTGCCATCACGCCACGGGCCCTCGCCGGTGGCCTCGCCCTCCTGCTTCTCCCCCTGGCCGCGCCCCCGGCACCCGCCGCCGCCGAACCGCCGACCCCGGCCGCCGTCCCCAGCGCCGCCGCGTCGAAGCCGGGAGACGACCCGAGCGCCCCCGCCAGCCTCGCGGCCGAGCCGAGCGCGCCCGACGAGGCCTCCGCCCGGCTGTCCGCCCGCCTGACGGGCCGGCGCGTCGAGGTCGCGGACGCCCGTACCGAGACCACCACCACCTACGCCAACCCGGACGGAACGCTCACGGTCGATTCCTTCGCGGGCCCTGTCAGGTTCCGCCGCGACGGCGAATGGGCCCCGGTGGACATCTCGCTCACCAAGGCTCCGTCGGGCGAGATCGTGACCCGGGGCCACGGCCGGGCGCTCAGGCTCGGCGGCGGACGCTCCGGGGTGTCCCGGCAGACGTCGTCCGCGCCGACCGACCTGATCACGATCGGCGAGGGCGCCGCCAAGGTGACCATGCAGTGGAAGGGCGCGCTGCCCGCACCGCGCCTGTCCGGCGAGACGGCCACGTACCCGGACGTCATGCCGGGCGCCGACCTGGTCGTCACCGCCACCAGGACGGGCGCCGAGCAGTTCCTGCTGCTCAAGTCCCGCCCGACCGCGCCGCTGACGTACGCGCTGGGGCTGAAGGCGCCGGGCCTTACGCCGCGCCAGGCCGCCGACGGCGGCGTGGAGCTGGTCGACGCCAAGGGCAAGGTCGCCGTCACCATCCCCGCGCCGGTCATGTGGGACGCCACCAAGCACCCGGTCTCCGGCGAGCACCTGCGCCGCGCCCCCGTGGACATGAAGGTCTCCGGCCGGGACCTCGTCCTCACCCCGGACCCGGCCTTCCTGAACGACCCGGCCACGACGTATCCCGTCACCGTGGACCCGTCGCTCAACCTGGGCCAGGTCTTCGACACGTTCGTGCAGGAGGGCTACGGCACCGACCAGTCGGGCGCCACCGAGCTCAAGATCGGCAACAACGGCAGCGGCCAGGTCGCCCGGTCGTTCATCACGTGGAAGACCCCCGGCATCGCGGGCAAGAAGATCCTCTCGGCCACGCTGAAGCTCTGGAACTACCACTCCTGGTCCTGCAGCGCCCGCTCGTGGGAGGTCTGGTCGGCTGATCGCGCCACGACGGCGTCGCGCTGGCCGGGCCCGCACTCGGCCGCCAAGTACGCCTCCTCCAGCGAGACGAAGGGCTACGGCAGCGGCTGCGCCGACGGCTGGGTCACCGCCAACGTCACCACGCTGGTGCAGCACTATGCCACCCAGGGCTGGAAGGAGTCCGGCATGGGCCTGCGGGCCGCCAGCGAGTCGGACGAGTACGCCTGGAAGCGGTTCCACTCGGGCAACGCCTCGTCGAAGGTGCCGGTCATCTCGGTGACGTACAACTCCTACCCGAGCGCCCCGGTCTCCACCTGGGTCTCGCCGTTCACCGAGTACGACGGCACCCTCTGGACCAACACGCTCACCCCGCAGCTGCGCAACCACGTGCGCGACCCCGACGGCGGGAACGTGCGCGGCCTGTTCGACGTGTACGCGGGCTCCACGCTGCTGATCGACAACCTCTACGGCGGCTACGTGGCCAGCAACGGCTTCTCCGGCGCGAATGTGCCTGCCGGCAAGCTCGCGAACGCCAAGACGTACACGATCCGGTCGTGGGCCAACGACGGCTCCCTGACCTCGAAGGCGTACCAGTCGAGGGCGTTCTCCGTCGACACCGCCAAGCCGCCCGCGCCCAAGGTGGCCTCCGCGGACTACCCGAACGACGGCGGCTGGCACGGCGACGCCGGCAAGGCGGGCACGTTCACGCTCACCCCGGCGAACACCGACACCGGCTGGATCGCGTACAAGCTCGACAACAGCGCCACCACGAAGGTGCTCAGCACCGGCGCGGCCGTCACCGCCAAGCTGACGCCGCCCACGACCGGCGCGCACACCCTCAGCGTCCACACCATCGACAAGGCAGGCAACGCCTCACCGGTCACCGCGTACACCTTCAACGTGGGCTCCGGTGCGGCCGTGGCCTCGCTCGTCGCTCCCGCGGACGGGCTGCGCAGCACCGGCAGGGTGCCGCTCGCGGTGACGGGCACGGCCTTCACCCAGGCCAGGTTCCAGTACCGGCGCTCCGAGACCGGCACCTGGGCGGACCTGCCGGTCGCGAACGTCACCGGCGCCGACGGCAAGCCGCTCACCGCCTGGCCCGTGGCGGCCCCCAACGGGGTGTCCGGGCTGGTCTGGGACGCCGCGACCCACCTCGGCGACGCCGCGGTCCAGGTGCGCGCGCTCGTCTCGGGCTCGTCCGGGACCACGGTGGAGTCCCACCCGGTCGAGGTCGTCGTGGACCGCCGCGCCATCCGGGCCGCCACCAGCCAGGTCGGTCCGGGCGTGCTGAACCTGCTCACCGGCGACTACCGCCTCCAGACCGCCACGGGCGGCTCCTTCGGCCTGACGCTCACTCGCACGGCCTCCTCGCGCGACCCCGGCACCGCGTGGTCGCCCGCGCTGACCGTGCTCAAGGAGACCTCGCCCACCTCCGTCGAGCTCACCCGGGCCGACGGCGCACCGGTGCAGTTCACCAAGACCAAGGACGGCTGGAAACCGGAGGCCGGCGCCGAGGACCTGACCCTCACCGGCACGTACACGCTCACCGACTCTCGCGGCGAGGTCACCGCCTTCACCAAACAGGGGGACGTCTACATACCCGCCGGGCACGCCTACGAGCAGGGCCTCCCCAAGTCGATCACCCGGTCGGGACACACGCTGGAGCTCGGCTACGACGCCGCCGGCCGCCTGGCCACCGTCTCACTCAAGGGAGCGGTGATCGCCCAGTACGGCTACGACGGCGCGGGCCGGCTCTCCGAGGCGTGGGACCCGCGGATCAGCCCGCCGCTGAAGACGGTCTACGGGTACGACTCCGCCGGCCGCGTCACCACGCTCACCCCGCCCGGCGAGCTGCCGTGGACCTTCGGCTACGAGGCGGACGGCCGCCTGCGCTCGCTCACCCGCGCCACGCTCAAGCCCGGCACCGCCGACCAGGTCGCCGGCGAGGCGAAGACCACGATCGTCTACAACGTGCCGCTCACCAAGGCGGGCGGCGGCCCGGCGGACGTCACGGCCCCGCACGTGACCGCCTGGGGCCAGGCCACGGCGCCCGTCACGGCCACGGCGGTCCACCCGCCGGGCTCCACGAACCGCCCCACCGTGACCTACCTGGACGCATCGGGCCGTGCGGTCAACGTGCTGACCCCCGGCGGGCACCTGTCCGCCACCGACTACGACCGGTTCGGCCACGCGGTGCGGGTGCTCACCGCCGCGAACAGGGAGCTGTCGCAGCGGCCGACGACCGACTTCCGGCTCGCCGAGCTGGCCATCACCGGCTACAGCCCCGACGAGCGCGCCGAGCTGCTGTCCACCCGCTCGGTCTACGACGCCTCCGGCCGCCGCAAACTGGAGGAGCTGAGCCCGGTCCACATCGTGAACCTGGAGTCCGACGTGGACGGCCTGGGGATCGGGTACGCCATCGGCGCCAGGACCCGCACCGTCAGCACGTACGACGAGGGACGGCCGGCCTCCGCGACGGCCCGCGACCTGCCGACCACCGTCAAGACCGGCGCCGTGATCGTCGGGCGCGAGTCCAAGCCGGACGTGGACGTCAGGACCACCGCCACCACCTACGACTGGGCCACCGGCCGCCGGCTCAGGACGGTCCGCGACCCCGGCGGCAGGACGGTCACCGCCGACACCGCCGCACCCGTCCTCTACTCGGCGACCGGCAGCGCCCCGTGCGGCGGGCGGCCCGAATGGGCAGGCCTGGTGTGCCAGGACGGCGGGCGGACGTACACCTACTACACCGCCTCCGGCCTGCCGCACACCGTGACCGAGGCAGGCACGGTCACCACGATCAAGCGCGACCAGGCCGGCCGGCCCATCGCGACCCAGTCCGGCGGGGAGGCCGAGATCGGCATCGGCTACAGCCCGGCCACCGGCCGGCCCACCGAGCGGTGGCGCGGCACGGAGAAGGTCGTGACGGCCTACGACCGGCTGGGCCGGGTCATCTCCCACACCGACGCGGACGGCGGCCAGACCCGCACCGACTACGACGACCTCGACCGCCCGGTCAAGGTCGCGGACTCGGCCCCGTCCACCAGGGTTTACGCCTACGACCACGCGGCCGAGCCGCGCGGCCTGCCCACCTCGGTCACCGACTCGGTCGCGGGCACCTTCACCGCCCGCTACGACGCCGATGGCCGCCAGATCGAGGGCGATCTGCCGGGCGGGCTGCACGTGCAGTCCCCGTACGACGAGCGCGGGCAGAACTACGCCCAGATCTACACCCGGGACGGGCTGGAGGCCCCGGTGATGATCGACCAGGTCGGCCGGAACGCCCACGGGCAGGAGCTGCTGCGCATGCGCACCGACGCCATGACCGAGCGGCAGCTCGGCTACGACAAGGCGGGCCTGCTCGCCTCGGCGCTGGAGATGGCGTTCCCGCTGTGCACGCTGCGCCGCTACGGCCACGACGGCGCGGGCAACCGGGTCCGGCTGGCCGTGCAGGCGTCGGACGAGGACTGCCCGGTGGCCGACGACTCCGCCGCGAGCGTCACGACGTACGCCTACACCTCCGACGGCAGGCTGACCGGCGAGGGCTACGGCTACGACCCGGCGGGCCGCACCACCTCGCTGCCGGGCGGGCGCACCGTCGGCTACTTCGCCGACGGCCTACCGGCCAAGCAGACCTCCGGCGATCGGAGCCTGACCTGGAAGCGCGACCCGGCGGGCCGGATCCGGTCGGAGACCACCGAGGCAGGGGCGGTCACCGTCCACCACTACGGCTCCGACGGCGACCGGCCCTCCTGGGCCGCCCAGAACGGCGCGGTCGTCCGTCACGTGGCCGGCGTCGGCGGCAACCTGGCCGCGCTCACGGACGCGACCGGATCGGTGCGCGTCCAGCTGCTCACCGTCGAGGGGGACGTGGGCACCGAGCTGGAGCTCGACAGCGGCCTGGCCACCGTGGTCGGGTACGACGAGTTCGGCGTGCCCTCCCAGCCGCGCCGGTACGGCCGGCTCGGCGGCGCGTTGCACCCGACCACGCTGGACGGGACGGTCCTGGTGTCGGGCCGCCTGTACGACCCGTCGCTCGGCCGCTTCCTCCAGCGGCCGTACTGAGCCGGCGCGATCCCGCCTGGGTCTCCCAGGCGGGGTCACCGGTCAGATCCCCGTCTGGTACGTCATGGTCTGGAGGAGTGCGGGACGATCAGCCCGTCCCATTCGTCCTCGCCGAGCTCGCGCAGGATCGCCTTCATCCGTTCCGCAGGGAGAATCCCCTGGGCGGCAGGAGGACGCCCAGGGGATTGGCGGAACACTCAGGCGCACGTGTACCCGGAGGGCGTCTGAGTGTTCCCGTTCGGACGGCTGGCCTGGAACCCGAAGGTGGTGCCGGTGTTCGGGGCCAGGGTGCCGTTGTGGCCCGCGTTCCTGGCGGTGACGGTCTGCCCGCTCACCGACACGGAGGCGTTCCACGAGCCGGTCAGCGTGTGCCCGGCGGGCAGGGTGAAGGTGACCGTCCAGCCGCTCATGCTGGACGTGCCGGTGTTGGTGACGGTCACCGGCTGGACGACGTACCCGTTGTTCCACTGCGTCTGCACGGTGCCGGCGGCCGTGCACCCGCCGCCGCCTTGGCCCGCTGTCGTGGTGAAGGTGACGAGCGGCGAGTTGGCCGACAGGTTCCCGGCCCCGTCCCGTGCCCGCACGTACACCTGGTACTGGGTCTCGGGGCTCAGGCCGGTCAGCGTGATCGAGTTCGTGGTGCTCTGGCCGAGCGGGTCCGTGGCGCCCTGCTCGCGGTAGACGTTGTATCCGGCCAGCCCGCTGCCGCCCGAGTCGGTGGAGGCGGTCCAGGTCAGGCCGGCGGAGTTGGAGGTGACGTTGCCCGCCACGGGCGTGCCGGGCGTGGTCGGCGGCGTGGTGTCGGTGGTCGTGCCACCGGCGAGCGCGTCGTGCACGGCGTTGTACGACGACTTCGGCTGGTAGTTCTCGTCGTAGATCAACGCGGCGCCCTGGCCCTGGAAGGTGTCCGGCACCCAGGAGTACTTGTCGGTGAAGCCCCAGATGGTGACCCCGGCGCAGGCGGTCACGTTCAGGCAGGCGTTGACGACGTTGCGGTAGTAGGTGGCCTGCGTGGCGTCCTTGCTCGCGTCCCTGGGCATCTGCATGCGCACATCGAGCTCGGTGATCCGGACCTGGACGCCGAGGTCGGCGAAGCGCTGCAGGTTCTGCTGGAGGTCGTTGGGGAAGCCGTACTGGATGGCGAGGTGCCCCTGGAAGCCCACGCAGTCGACGGGCACGCCCTGCTGCCGCAGCGACGAGACCAGGTTGTACATCGCGGTGCTCTTGGCGTTGATCCCCTCGACGTTGTAGTCGTTGATGCACAGCCGCGCGTTGGAGTCGGCGGCGCGGGCGGCGCGGAAGGCGTCGGCGATGTAGCTCTGGCCGAGCGTGTTGTACCAGAACGAGGTACGCAGGTTGCCGTTGTCGTCGAAGACCTCGTTCACCACGTCCCACGAGACCACGGTCGCGTTGCTGGCGTAGCGGCCGACGACCTGGCTGATGTGGTTCTGCATGGCCGAGCGCATCGCGGTGGCGCTGAGGCCCTGCACCCAGCCAGGCGTCTGGTTGTGCCACACCAGCGTGTGGCCGTGGACCTGCTGGTTGTTCTGGGTGGCGAAGTTGACGATGGCGTCGGCGCCGGAGAAGTTGAACTGGCCCTGGCTGGGCTCGGTGGCGTCCCACTTCATCGCGTTCTCGGCGGTGACCTGGCTGAACTCGGTGGCCGCGATGTTGCGGTAGGAGGTCTCATTGGACAGCGGGCTGGTGGCGAGCGCCGCACCGATGAACTTGCCCCGGGCGGACGCGTGCGTACGCAGGGGCGACGACGCGTCGGCCGAGGTGGCGGGCAGGAGGAAGGCTAAGAGCGTCCCCACCAAGGTGAGGACTCTGACGAGCGAGGACGACAGCACAGGCATCTACCTCCGGAGGCAGGCACTCGATCCGAAAGTTTCGATCCCTCTGGATCGCATCGCAGACGCTATTGACATGCAAGTGAAGGGTCAATGCAGATCTCGAGCAGCCCTTAAAGCAGCAGCTGGGAGCCAGAAACTATCGGCACTCAAATGAAACTTTCACGGAGCTTGATCGAAATCCCCGCCTCGGAGACATTGGTGGCAGTCACCGCGAGAAGGGCGGCGCCGATGCCGGACCGGGCTCATCCCGCCGGAGTGGAGCCGCCCCCGGGGAGCACCTGTTTCTCCGCCCTAGCGCGACGTACCTACCGGTCGGTACTGTGATTTATCCAGAATAATCGTCCACCGCGGGAGTTCTGCGCAATGTCCCTTTCGCACGACCAGGTCCAGGCCCAGCTCACCGGCCCCGGCCAGCTCTTCGAGATCGAGGAGATCGGCGACACCGGGGTACGCACGTGGAAGCACGCACCCACCCATTTCCGGGCCCTGCTGGAGATGAGCAGGTTCCACGGCGAGAAGGTCTTCCTCGTGTACGAGGACGAGCACGTCACGTTCGAGGACCACTTCCGCCGCGCCGCCACGCTCGCCAACCGGCTGGTCGACGACTACGGCGTGCGCAAGGGCGACCGGGTGGCTGTGGCCATGCGCAACTACCCGGAATGGGTGATCTCGTTCTCGGCGGTGCTGGCGGCCGGGGCCGTCGCCGTACCGCTCAACGCCTGGTGGACGGAGGCCGAGCTGGCCTACGGCGTGAGCGACTCCGGCGCGAAGGTGCTGATCGCCGACGGCGAGCGGGCCGCGCGGCTGGCCTCGGCGGGCGTGCCGATGATCGTCACCAGGGGCGAGGCGCCGGCGGGGGCGCGCGCGTTCGACGAGATCATGGGCGAGGTCACGGCCGACGTGCAGCTCCCCGCCGTGGAGCTGTCCCCCGAGGACCCGGCCACGATCTTCTACACCTCCGGGACGACCGGCAGCCCCAAGGGCGCGCTCGGCAGCCACCGCAACCTCGGCCAGTCCCCCATGACCGTGGCGTACGGGCTCATGCGCGCGGTCGCGCTGGCGGGCAAGGACCTCGCGGCGGCGGCCGGGACGCGCCGGGTCACGCTGCTGACCGTGCCGCTGTTCCACGTCACGGGCTGCTTCTCGGCCATGACCACGACGATGTTCGGCGGCGGCGGCATGGTGCTCATGTACAAATGGGACCCCGAGCAGGCGCTGCGCCTGATCGAGCGCGAGCAGGTCTCCACCATGATCGGCGTGCCGACCAACGCCTGGCAGCTCATGTCCCACCCCGACTTCGGCAAGTACGACCTGTCGTCCCTGACCACCCTCGGGTACGGCGGCGCCCCCGCCCCGCCCAAGCTGCTGGAGCGCATCACCGAGAACCTCCCCAACCGCGCCCCCTCCAACGGCTACGGCATGACGGAGACGACCGCCCTGGCCATCGGCAACGGCGGCGCCGACTACCACGCCAGGCCGGAGAGCATCGGCCTGCCCTCGCCCGTGGTGGACGTGCGCGTGGTGGACCCCATGGGCGCCGAACTGCCGCCCGGCGAGGTCGGCGAGCTGTGCGTACGCGGCCCGAACGTCATCCTCGGCTACTGGAACAAGCCGGAGGCGACGGCGGAGACCTTCATCGACGGGTGGGTGCACACCGGCGACCTGGCCAAGATCGACGACGAGGGCTTCGTCTACATCGTGGACCGGGCCAAGGACATGGTGATCAGGGGCGGTGAGAACGTCTACTGCGCCGAGGTCGAGGCGGCGCTGTTCGAGCACCCGGCGGTCGACGACGCGGCCGTGATCGGGGTGCCGGACGACGAGCTGGGCGAGGAGGTCGGGGCGGTCATCCGCGTCGCCCCTGGCACGTCGGTCACGGTGGAGGAGCTCCAGTCGTTCCTGGCGGACCGGATCGCCAAGTTCAAGATCCCGGTCCACGTCTGGTTCCGCGAGGGCGAGCTGCCCCGCAACCCCGGCGGCAAGATCCTCAAGACGCACCTGCGCCGGGAGATCCTCGGAAAGACTTGATCAGGCTCCCCGGCGCCTCCTGATCATGGTCTTCCCCGCCGGGGGCGACAAGGCCGTCACGTGTCGCAAGCCGACCGGACGACGGTGACCGCCGTCACATTCTGAGCGCGTTACCCCTGGTCGATCCGGGGGTCTCCGCCCTTGCTTACCTCGCGCGTAATCGCGGCCCCTACGCCGTTGCTGACATCTTTCACATGTCGCAACAAGACATCGAAGGAGCCCGATATGACCGCCGTTACCGTCACTGCCGACAAGGCCAAGTTCCTGCGTCTCGCGCTGGCCGCCGATGCCGTCGTCACCGGCGGCAACGGGCTGGTCTACCTGGCCTTCGCCGGTCCCGTCGGCGACCTCCTCGGCGCGGACGCCGCCCTGCTGCGCGGGATCGGCGTCTTCCTGCTCGTGTACGGCGCCGCGGTCGGCCTGCTGGCCGGACGCCGCGCGATCAGCCCGGCGGCCACCAAGGCCGTGATCGCCCTGAACATCATCTGGACCCTGGGCAGCGTCGCGGCCGTCGTCACCGGGGCCCTGGACCTCACCATGGTCGGCGCGATCTGGGCCATCGCCCAGGCCCTGGCCGTCGCCGGGTTCGCCGAGCTGCAGATCATGGGCCTGCGCAAGGCCCGCAACCAGTGACATCAAAGGGGATGACCATGGACACCACTCTCATCGAACGCTACGTCGCCGCCTGGAACGAGACCGACGCCGACGCCCGCGCCAAGGCCGTGGCCGAGCTGTGGACCGAGGACGCCACCTACACCGACCCCCTGGCCGACGTCGCCGGGCACGCGGGGATCGCCGCGGTGATCGAAGGGGCGCAGGGCATGTTCCCCGGCCTCGTGTTCACCCCGGGCGAGGTGTACGACGCCCACCACCACCTCGCCAGGTTCACCTGGCACCTCGGCCCCGCGGGCGGGGAGCCGGTCGCGGTCGGCTTCGACGTGGTGGAGCTGGCCGAGGACGGCAGGATCCGCAAGGTCCTGGGCTTCCTGGACAAGGTCCCTGCCTGACCCGCCGCATCCGGCCCCGGGTTTCCCGGGGCCATCGGCATGTGCCGGCGAAAACGATTTGCCCCGGCCACGGCCTCCGCCCGACAATCTAACTTCGTGCCCGATCGACTAAAGCGCCTCCTTCGTCACGTTTCCATCGACCTGAGCCCGCTACGTGATTCGCGCGACTATCGCCTGCTGTTCGCGTCCGGGGTCATCACGATGTTCGGCACGTTCATCTCCCTGGTGGCGGTGCCGTATCAGATGAAGGAGCTGACGGGCTCCTATCTGGCGGTCGGGCTGGTGAGCCTGGCGGAGTTCGTGCCCATGGTGGTGTGCGGCCTGTGGGGCGGCGCCATCGCCGACGCCCTCGACCGTCGCAAGATCATCGTACTGAGTGAGCTGGGCCTCCTGATCACCTCGGCCGCGCTCATGGTCAACGCCCTGCTGCCGAATCCCCAGATCTGGGTCCTGTACGTGATGGGCGCCGTCTCCACCGGCATCGCCTGCCTGCAGCGCCCCAGCATGGAGGCGGTGTTCCAGCAGGTCGTCAAGCACGAGCAGCAGGGCGCGGCGGCGGTGCTGTCGAGCCTGCGCTGGAACTTCGGCGCCATCGTGGCTCCGGCCCTGGGCGGGCTGCTGGTGACCACGTTCGGGGCGGCGGTGGCCTACGGGGTGGACGCGGTGACGTTCGTGCTGTCGCTGGCGCTGCTGTGGCGGATCAGATCCCTGCCGCCCACCGAGGACGCCGCCCCCGCGTCGCTGAAGTCGCTGGTCGAGGGCGTGCGGTACGCGGTGGGGCGGAGTGACCTGATGGGGACGTACCTGGTGGACATCGCCGCCATGGTGTTCGCGATGGCGACGGCCCTGTTCCCGTTCCTGGCCGACGAGCTGCGCGCACCGCACCTGCTCGGGCTGCTGTATTCGGCCGGCGCGGTGGGCGCCCTGATCGCCTCACTCACCGGCTCCTGGGCGGTCCGGGTGCAGCGGCAGGGCCTGGGGGTGATCGTCGCGGCGGCGCTGTGGGGCGTGGCGGTGTCGCTGACCGCGCTGGCCCCGAACGTCTGGGTGGTCCTCGTCTGCATCGCACTGGCAGGCGCGGCCGACATGGTCAGCGGCATCTTCCGCATGACGATGTGGAACCAGACGATCCCGCGGGAGCTGCGGGGGCGGCTGGCGGGCATCGAGCTCCTGTCGTACGCCAGCGGTCCCATGCTGGGCAACGCCAGGGCCAGCCTGATGGCCAACTTCGGCGGCACTCGCTTCTCGCTGGGCGCGGGCGGCTTGCTCTGCGTCGCCGCGGTGCTCGCGCTGGGCGCGGCCCTTCCGAAGTTCCGCCGCTACGACGCGCGGACGGACGAGCACGCCCTGGCGGAGAAGGCCCGCAGGGAGATGGCCACCTAAGCCCGGCCTTCCATCTTCGCGAACACCCGCAACGCCTCGGCGTCGGAGTAGACGCTCGTCACGTACTCCTCCACCCACTCCTTGATCCCCTCGAACCCGCTCTCGGCGACCAGCCGCTCCCCCACCCGGGCGGCGTCGAGCGGCGTCCACCGTAGGCTGACCGCCCCGCTCTCCCCATCCAGCAACGCCCAGTGCGCCGCCCCGCCCCTCCCGTACGGCATCCCGACCGACCCCGGGTTGACGATGAGCACCCGATCGGCCAGCCGCACGAACGGCATGTGCGTGTTCCCCAGCACCACGGTCTCGGCCGTCTCCCCCGCCAGCACCTCGCTCCACCGCTCCAGCGAGCTGTCGACCAGGATCACCTCCTCGTCACTGCGCGGCGTGCCGTGCACGAACAACGTCGCCCCCAGCCGCCCGAGCTCAACGACCTGCCGCGCCGGCAACCCGGCCAGCAACTCGACCTGATCGCCCCGCAACCGCTCCCCCGCCCACTGGGTGACCGCACGAGGGCTCTTGTTCCCTCGCGCCACCTCCACCAGCTCCCTGTCGGCGTTGCCATTGACCCACAGCGCCCGCCCTGCGAGCGCCACGAGCACATCCAAAGTCTCAACCGGCATCGGCCCCGCCGCCATGTCCCCGGTGAGCACGATGAGGTCGGCGGCGGCCACGTCAGGCTCGGCCAGCACGGCTTCGAGCGCGGGCAGCACTCCATGAACATCGGACAACACGGCAACACGCATGCCGCCACTCTCTCCCGATCCAGGCCCCACTGGGAGAGCCGTTCGCGACCAACGAACACCTCCGCGTGTATGCGCATTCACTCGGCGTGAACGGATTAGATTGGTAGCGTTGAACCATGACTGCGACTGCCGAAGCGGAGACCGTTGAGATGACGCCTCCACCCTCACTCCCCGACTGGGTCTTCCCACCACCGGAAGGCTTCGTCGCAGAAGATCTCGATCACATTCCGGATTTGCCTGCGCACACAGAGTTGATTGATGGAAGCTTGGTCTTCGTGAGCCCCCAGAGATACTTCCATCAGGCGGTCATCCGCCGGCTGTGTAACAAGCTGGAAGACCTGGCGCCTGCAGATCACGAAGTCGTACAGGAGATGAGCGTCAAGCTGGCTCCGCAGCAGCGTCCAGAGCCTGACCTCGTCGTCGTGGGACCCGACGCGGTGATCGGCGATGATGTCAGCTGTTTCAAGGGCGAGGACGTGGTCCTCGCCGTCGAAGTGGTCTCACCGGACTCCGAGGTACGCGACAGAAAGCGCAAGCCTGTCCTCTACGCAGAGGCGGGGATTCCCCACTTCTGGCTGATCGAGAAGATCAACGGCAAGCCGGTTGTTCACGTCTACGAGCTCGATCTCGTCACGAAGTCCTACGTCGTCACCGGTGTCCATCACGACAGGTTGAAGGTATCGGTACCCTTCGACATCGACATCGACCTCACCACGCTCAACAAGAGCAGAACACGATAAGGGCGGCTCAGCCCGCCTCCCACCACCCCTCATACTGCTCCACCAACTCATCCACCTTGGCCAGCGCATCGCGGTCGAGCCCTTCAACGACGACCAGCCACTGCGCGTCCTCAGCGTCGTCCTCCCCGGCGAGCGTCTCCCGCACCACCCCCGGCACTCCGAGCTGCGGAAACCACTCGCCCAGCGTCTCAGCGACCTCCTCGGCGTCTGCACGCTCGCCGAACACCAGCAACTGCCTCATGCAGTCGCATTCTGCCAGCCGACCACGCACACGCTGAATCGAACACCCTACGCACATCCCGTTACGGCCGCTAACGCGAAAGGGCTGGTACGGCGTGCGCCGTGCCAGCCCTTCGCAACCGGCTCAGCCGCTCCGCAGCTGAGCTCCCACGCGATCGGCCGCCATCGCCACCGCCGCATCCCGCGCCGCCGTAGTCTCCTCCACCGTCAACGTACGGTCGGCCGCACGGAACCGCATCGAGTAGGCGAGCGACTTGTTTCCCTCGCCCACCTGCTCCCCGGCATAGACGTCGAACAGCCGGATCGACTCCAGCAGTTCCCCTGCCCCGTCGCGCAGCGCCGTCTCCACGTCCGCCACCGGCGTGAAGTCGGGCACGATCAGGGCGACGTCCTGCGTGGCCACCGGATAGGCGGACACCGGAGGCGTCTCGACGGGCCCCGGCATGACCGCCTCGAGCCGCGTCAGCTCCAGCTCCATGGCAGCCGTGCGCGGCGGCAGCCCGTACGCCTCGATCACCCGCGGATGCAGCTCGCCCGCATGCCCCACGAGCGTGTCGCCGACGTAGAGGGCGGCGCACCGCCCGGGGTGCCAGGGCTCGTGCTGGTCGGCGCTGATGGACAGCTCCAGCCGCGACTCGGCCGCCACCAGCCGCGCGGCCTGCACCGCGTCGGCCCATGAAGCCTGCCGGCCGCCGCCCCACCAGCCGGACCGCTCGAACTCGCCGGCCAGCACGACCGCGACCCGCAGCGGCTGGTCGGGCAGCGAAGCCTCGATCGAGGCCAGCTCGTCGAGGGTCGGCCTGCGCTCGACGCCGAGCACCGGCGCGACGTCGGGGGCGTTCTCGCGAGGCCGGTAGACCGATCCCGTCTCGAACAGGGCGACGTCCGCGAACCCGCGCCCGACGTTGCGGACCAGGGTCTTGAGCAGCCCCGGCAGCAGCGTGGTGCGCATCAGCGGCTCGTCCTCCGACAGCGGGTTGGCCAGGCGCATCGCCCGGCGCCGCGCGTCCTCGGCCGGCAGCAGCAGCCGGTCGAAGTCGTCGGGGCTGATGAACGGGTAGCTGAGCACCTCGACGAAGCCGCCCTCGGCCAGTGCCCGGCCGACCCGCCTGTACAGCCGCTGCCTCTCGGTGAGCCCGGCGCCCGCCGGGGCGGCGGGCAGCAGCGAGGGCAGGCTCTCGTAGCCCTGTAGCCGGATGACCTCTTCGGCCAGGTCGTTGGGGTCGGTGAGGTCGGGCCGCCACGACGGCGGCGTCACCGTGATCATGTCGTCGCCGGTGACGGCCAGCCTGGCCGCCATGGCGCCGCCGGTCACGACCCCGGTCGGGTCGACGCCGCCCTCGCGGACGGCCGGGTCGGTGCCGTCGACCACGACGCACCCGATCTGCTCCAGCCGGGTGACCACGGTGTCCTTCGAGTATGTGACACCGGCCACCGTCGCCGGGTAGCCCGACGGGATCGCGATGCGCGCGGGCGACACCTCGACCTCGGCGTGCGTGACCCCGGGCTGGATGCTCGCCCCGCCCAGCTCGGCCAGCAACCGCACGGCCCGCCACGATGCGACGAGCGGCAGCTCCCGGTCGACGCCGCGCTCGAACCGCTTGGACGCCTCCGACACCAGCCCGTGCCTGCGCGACTCGCGCGAGATGCCGGTGGCGGAGAAGTGTGCGGCTTCGATGACGATGTCGGTCGAGCCGTCGGAGATCTCGGTCTCCAGCCCGCCCATGGTGCCGGCCATCGAGATCGGGCCCGACTGGTCGGTGATGAGGATGTCGTCGGGGTCGAGCTCGCGTACGACGTGGTCGAGCGTCTCCAGGCGCTCGCCCGCCACGGCCCGGCGTACGACGATCTCGCCGGTCAGCTTGTCGCGGTCGAACGCGTGCAGCGGCTGCCCGAGCTCCAGCATCAGGTAGTTGGTGATGTCGACGGCCATCGACACCGGCCGCATGCCGGCCCGCGTGAGGCGTACCCGCATCCAGAGCGGGCTCTGGGCGGCGGGGTCGAAGCCGGTGACCTCGCGCAGCACGAACCGGTCGCAGGCGGTCGGGTCGGCGATCGAGGCCGGCCACGACGGCCCGGTCTCCGCGGGCAGCTCGGCGGAGCTCGCGTCGGCGGGGTCGCGGAAAGCCACCCCGAAGGCGGTCGCCGCCTCGCGCGCCACGCCCCTGATCGACAGGGCGTAACCGATGTCGGGCGTGATCTCCAGCTCGATCACGTCGTCGCGCAGGCCGAGCAGCTCGACCACGTCGGCGCCGATGGGCGTGTCCGCGGGCAGCACCATGATGCCGGCCTGCTCGTCGCTCAGCCCGAGCTCGCGCTCGGAGCAGATCATGCCCTCGGACATCCGCCCGTACGTCTTGCGCGCGCCGACCTCGAACCCGCCCGGCAGCACACCACCGGGCAGCACGACGGGCACGCGGTCGCCGGCCGCGAAGTTCGTGGCGCCGCAGACGATCTCGCGCGGCGCGGCCTCGCCCGTCTCGACCTTGCAGTGCCTGATCGGCTTCTTGAAACCGGTCAGCTCCTCGATCTCGAGCACCTCGCCGACGACGACGTTCTTGACGTCGTGGCCGTGCGAGATGATCGACTCGAGCTTGAGCCCGGCCGCGGTGAGCTTGTCGGCCACCTCGTGGGCGGTGACCGCCGGGAGATCGACATACTCCCGCAGCCAGGAGAGCGGGACCTTCATCAGATCTCCATTCCGAACGGGAGCGTGAAGCGCACGTCTCCTTCGACCATGTCACGCATGTCCTCGGCGTTGTGGCGGAACATCAGCGTCCGCTCGATGCCCATGCCGAACGCGAACCCGGAGTAGCGCGACGGGTCCACGCCGCACGCGACCAGCACGCGCGGGTTGACCATGCCGCAGCCGCCCCACTCGATCCAGCCCTCCGACTTGCAGGTGCGGCAGGGCGGGTTGCCGGGGATCGCCGAGGCGCCGCGGCAGACGAAGCACTTGAGGTCCATCTCGGCGGACGGCTCGGTGAACGGGAAGTAGTTGGGCCGGAACCGCGTCGTGATGCCCTTGCCGAACATGACCTCGGCGAACCGGTCGAGCGTGCCCTTGAGGTGGGCCATCGTCAGGCCCTCGTCCACGGCCAGCCCCTCGGTCTGGTGGAAGACCGGGGTGTGGGTGGCGTCGAGCTCGTCGGTGCGGAACGTCTTGCCCGGCGAGATCACGTAGACCGGCAGCTCGCGCTGGAGCAGCGCGCGGATCTGCACGGGCGAGGTCTGCGTGCGCAGCACCATGCCCGACTCGGTGGACCCGACGAAGAACGTGTCGTGCTCGGAGCGGGCCGGGTGGTCCTTGGCGATGTTGAGCGCGTCGAAGTTGAACCACTCGCCTTCGAGCTCGGGCCCCTCGGCCACCTCGTAGCCCATGGCGACGAAGGCGTCGGCGATGCGCTCCTGCAGCGTGGTCAGCGGGTGGCGGGCGCCGCGCGGCCGCCGGTCCCAGGGCAGGGTGACGTCGACGGTCTCCTCGACGAGCACCCGCGCGTCGCGCTCGGCCTCCAGCTCCGCCTGGCGTGCGGCCAGCGCCTCGTTGATCGCTCTGCGGGCGCCGCCGACGCGCTTGCCCGCCTCGGCGCGGGCGGCGGGCGGCAGGGCGCCGATCTCGCGGTTGGCCAGGGCGATGGGCGAGCGGTCGCCCGCGTGCGCCAGCCTGGCCTGCTTGAGTGCGTCGAGGCTGTCGGCCGCCTTGATCGCCGCGATGGCGTCGGCCTCCATGCGGGACAGCTCGTCGGCATGCAACGGTGTCACCTCGACGGGGTCGTAGTCAGACAAGAGTGAGCTCCGTATCCAGGGCTTGAGCGGAAAAGAGTCTAGTGGGACCCGCCCACCGGGCCCGAATCGCGCGCCCGGCTCCGTGCGGCGGACTACACAGCAGCGGAGACGGCGAAGTCGGGTGTGCCGGTGGGCACGGTAAATCGGAACTCCGCCCCGCCCTCGGGCGCCCGCTCCACGGTGATTGTCCCGCCGTGCGCCTCGACCAGGCCCTTGACGATGAACAGGCCGAGCCCGGTGCCGCCGCGCCTGCGGCTGTTGCCGCCCCGCCAGAACTGCCTGAAGACGCGCGGAGCCAGCTCGGGCTCGATGCCCTCGCCCTCGTCGCGCACCGACACGGCAACTCCCCATCCGACGGACTCGATCTCAATTGTCACAGTGCCGCGCCCGTGGCGCAGCGCGTTTTCCACCAGGTTACCCAGAATCTGGTCGACTTTGTCCTGGTCGAGCCACGTCTCCGGCAGGTCGTCGTCGGCGATCAGGCGGAAGCGCTCCTCCGTCTCGCCCGCCGCGACCCGGCCCGCGATGAGCCTGCGCGCCCTGGCCGGCAGGTCGACGACCTGGCGGCGCACCTCCAGCCGCCCCGACTCGATGCGCGAGACGTCGAGCAGCTCGGTGATGAGCCTGGTGACGCGGTCGGCGTCGTTGTTGACCGTCTCGAGCATCACGCGTTTCTGCTCGTCGGTGAAGCGCGTCCATTTGGCCAGCAGCGTCGCGGTGAACCCCTTGACGCTGGTCAGCGGCGAGCGCAGCTCGTGGGCCACGGTGGAGACCAGGTCGGCGCGGCTGCGCTCCAGCCTGGCGCGGGCGCCGCCGTCGCGCAGGGTGATCGTCACGCGCTCGACCTCGCCACCGCGCTCGGGCTCGCGTACGAGCCGCGCGGCGACGTAGAGCTCCTGCCCGCCCGGCAGGTGCAGCGGCCGCTCCGGCGCCCGGCTCCGGGTACGCAGCCCGCCCTCGGGGTCGAGCGCCTTCCACCAGTCGCGCCCGTCGTGGTCGCGGAAGGGGAACACGTCGTTCATGTGCCTGCCGACGGCGCGCTCCATGGCGACGCCGGTGAGCCGGGCCGCCGCCCGGTTGACGGACAGCACGCAGCCATATCGGTCGGTCACGATCAGGCCGTCGGGAAGGTCGTCGATGGCTATCGTGCACGCGGCGGCCACAATTTGCCCGTCGGTTTCTGCGCCGTGCACGACCCCGCCTCCTCCGCCTACAACGCCGACAATAGCGGGTTTCCAGCCGCCTAGGACACTCGCTGCGCCCTAGCGGAGGAGTAAAGGCATACCGCCGCCGCAGTGGCCAGGTTGAGACTTTCAGCCTGTCCGTAGATGGGCACTCTGACCACATCGTCCGCCTCGGCGAGTATCTCCTCCGGCAGTCCCCAGGCCTCGTTTCCGAAGATCCACGCGGTGGGACCCGACAGGTCGACGTCGTCGAGCGTGTGCTTGCCCGCGCCGTCGGCCGCCAGCACGCGCAAGCCGCGCTCCTTCAGTTGACGCACGGCGGCGCCCACCGGTGCACCGATGACGACGGGCAGATGAAACAGGCTGCCGGCGCTGGCGCGTACGCACTTGCCGTTGTACGGATCCACGGAGGCGTCGGTGAAGACCACCGCGTCGGCGCCGGCGGCGTCGGCGGCGCGCATGACGGTGCCGGCGTTGCCCGGGTCGCGCACGTGCGCGAGCAGCGCGACCAGGCGGGGCTCGCCGGTCAGGGCCTCGTCGAGGGGCACGTGCACGAGCCGGCAGACCGCCAGCAGCCCCTGCGGGGTCACGGTCTGGGACAGCTCGGCCATGACCTCGCCGCTGGCGCGGTGCACGGGCACGCCCTTGAGCGTGGCCTCGGTGATCAACTCGGGGTGGCGCAGCTCGGCCTCCGCCGTGCTGAACAGCTCCAGGGTGACGCCGTCGAGCCTGAGCGCCTCGCGTACCGCCTGCGGGCCCTCGGCCAGGAACTTGCGGTCCTGCTCCCTGAAGGCGCGCTTGGTGAGCCGCCTGGCCGCCTTCACCCGCGGCGACCTCACGTTGGTCAGCTCGGACCCCGCCATGCTCTCCCCTTGAATATCAGGAACACAACAAAGGGCCCACCGCCATCGGTGGGCCCCTCGATCAAAGGCAATTGCTTCAGCTCGCGGCCGGAGCGTTCACGTTCGCCGGGAGCGCCTTCTTGGCGGCCTCGACGAGCGTGGCAAAGGTCTGGCTGTCGTTCACCGCGATGTCAGCGAGGATCTTGCGGTCGACCTCGATGTTGGCCAGTCGCAGACCCTGGATCAGGCGGTTGTAGGTCATGCCGTTCTGACGGGCGGCGGCGTTGATCCGCTGGATCCACAGACGGCGGAACGCACCCTTACGGTCCTTGCGGTCCCGGTAGGCGTACGTCATCGAGTGGAGCATCTGCTCCTTGGCCTTGCGGTAAAGCCGCGACCGCTGGCCACGGTAACCGCTCGCCCTCTCGAGGACGACCTTGCGCTTCTTCTTGGCGTTGAGCGCCCGCTTCACGCGTGCCATGATTCTTCTCCCCGGGGGTTCGCGCTACTTGGCGAGCAGTTTCTTGATCTTCTTGGAGTCGGCGTCGGAAAGGACGACCTCGTTCTTGAGACGGCGCGTCAGCGTGGACGACTTCCACTCGTTGTAGTGCGCGCGATTGGCCCGGCGACGCTTGATCTTGCCAGTGCCGGTGATCCGGAACCGCTTTTTCGCACCGCTGTGCGTCTTCATCTTCGGCATGTCGCCGTCTCTCCTCGTTTCGGTCGTGCCGGTGGCCGGGCCGGTGCTGGCCGACCCGGTCGCGGCGTCTTTCGTCTGCCTGTGGCTGCTGGGGCGCGTTGTAAGGCTAACCCCAACCGCGGGTCATCCTTCCTGTAGGGAAGTCTCCTCGCCGCCACGCTGTGCCTTGGCTGCGGCCTTTTCGGCCTTGGCCTCAGCCTTCTTCTTGTGCGGACCGATCACCATGATCATGTTACGGCCGTCCTGCTTGGCGTGGGACTCCACGAAGCCGAGCTCCTGGACGTCGTCCGCGAGGCGCTGCAGCAGGCGGAAGCCGAGCTCCGGCCGGGACTGCTCGCGTCCGCGGAACATGATCGTGACTTTGACCTTGTCCCCCGCCTTGAGGAACCGCACCACGTGACCCTTCTTGGTCTCGTAGTCGTGCGGGTCGATCTTCGGCCGGAGCTTGATCTCCTTGATGATCGTGTGCGCCTGATTCTTGCGCGCCTCGCGCGCCTTCATCGCGGACTCGTACTTGAACTTGCCGTAGTCCATGAGCTTGCACACGGGCGGTCGAGCCGTGGCCGCGACCTCGACGAGGTCGAGGTCGGCCTCCTGGGCGAGCTTCAGCGCGTCGTGAATGGAGACGATGCCGACCTGCTCGCCGTTCGGGCCCACGAGGCGAACCTCGGGAACTCGGATACGCTCGTTGATGCGGGGCTCAGTGCTGATGGGGCCTCCTAGGTTTGCGATCCCTACGTGCTCGTCGTGCCGAGGCCTCCCGCGCTGAACGCGAAAAACCCCGCACGTCGCGCATGCGGGGCCACTGAGCTCTGTGGCTTTCGTGGCCTCGAGCTCCCCGGAGTAGTCCGGCGTGATCCTGGACCCGGCCACCTTTCGGCGACCCGGGTGGGAGGGAGACCTCCGCTTGCGCGTCCAGCAAGGCATGCCGGACCGATCAGAGAGCTACATTACCACAACCATCCGGCCCTCCAGAATCATCCCGCCGTCCAAGGATCCTTTCATCCTGCCTGGCCAAGGATCTCTCCCGGCGGGCCACGCTCGGCCCGTCCGGGTGGCCGACCGCCAGAAGATCCTCGTAGATCGGAGGGGGTCACTCTGAGGATCCCCGGAGGCAACCCGTCGCGCGCGTGCCCGGGTCGGCAGCGGATCAGCCCGTCCGGGTGGCCGACCGCCTGAGGATCTCCGCCTCGCCGGCCGCCCGCATCGCCTCGACGGGCACATCCGTCCGGCCCGTCATCAGCTCCACCTGCCGCACCGCCTGATGCAGCAGCATCGCGAACCCGCCGACGACGGTGCCGCCCGCCGCCTCTACGGCCGCCGCCGCGCTGGTCGGCCACGGCGAGTAGACCACGTCGAAGAGCGCGGGCACCCGGGCCAGCCGGTCGGCGAAGGCGTCGGCCGCGCCGCCGGGCAGCGTGGAGATCACCAGGTCCACCCGCGTCAGCGGGTCGAGCTTGTCGAACGTCTCCACCGCCAGCGCCACGCCCAGCCGCTCGGCCACCTCGACCGTCTCTCCGGCCCGGGTGGGGTCGCGTACCAGCAGGGTGGCCGAGAACAGCCCGAGGTTGCGCAACGCCGCCAGCGCGGAGGCCGCCGTGGCTCCTCCGCCGAGCACGGTGGCCGATCGCGGCGCCGGCACCCCGGCCTCGGCCAGCGCCTGCTCCATGCCGTAGACGTCGGTGTTGTCGCCGTGGCGCAGCCCGTCGCGGAACACCACCGTGTTGGCGCCGCCGACCTCGACGGCCGCCTCGGACACGGTGTCGAGCAGCGGCAGCACGGCCCGCTTGAGCGGCATGGTGAGCGACAGCCCCGCCCAGGGGTCATCGTCGTCCGGCACCTGCCCGCGCACGGGCACCAGCTCCCGCAGCAGCCCCGGCAGCCGCGCCTCGTCGCACTCGAACGCCTCGTAGCTCCACCCGTCGAGGTCCATCGCCTGATAGGCGGCCCTGTGCAGGTAGGGCGAGAGCGAATGACCGATGGGCGACCCCATCACCGCAGCCCGCATCCGCACTCCTTCCCAACGAACACGACGACCCTATCGCCAGCGCCCCGACCTCCCGAACGGCTGGTGCGTCCCCCTTGGACAGCGCCGTCACGGCGGCGGCTCTCCGGCCCAGCGACCACGTCGGCACGCGGGCAACCCGCTCACCAGCCGCCGCACCAACGCGCCGCGGCGCCTCCGAGAGCCGCCCGTTGACGTCGGCGCGTGGGCGGCGTCAGGCGGCGGGCCGGCGCGGACGGCCGGTCAGCCGCCGCACCGCGGTACGCCGTGCGGCGGCACACCGGTCAGCCGCCGTTGCTTTCGTACTCCGCGAGGAGGGCCTGGCGCTCGGCCTCCGTGGTGGCGAACTTGGTGATGTTGCTCTTGGGGTCGGTGGCGACGAAATAGAGCCAGTCGCCCTTCTCCGGGTTCAGCGCCGCCTCGATGGCATGGTCGCCGGGGTTGGCGATCGGCCCGGGCGGCAGGCCAGGGTGCGCGTACGTGTTGTATCGGCTCTTGATCTTGGTCTCTGGGATGGTGGCGGCGGTGCCGTACTTGCCGAGCGCGTACATCACCGTGCTGTCCATCTCCAGCTTCATCTGCGGCTCGCGCCCCAACCGGTTGTAGATGACGCGGGCGATCTTCGGCATGTCCTCGGCTCGTCCGGCCTCGGCCTGCACGATGCTGGCGATGATGATGATCTCGTGCGGCGTGTGCCCGAGGGCCTTGGCGCCGCCTTCGAGGTCGACCTTGTCCGCCGTCTGCTTGAACCGGTCCACCATCGCCGCCAGCATCTGCGTCGGCGTGGTCTTCGGCTGGAACTCGTACGTGGCGGGGAAGGCGTACCCTTCGAGCCTGCCCTTCGCGTACGGCGGCAGGTCGAGATCGCCGGCGTCCTTGGCCGCGGCGGTGAACTCCTTGACCGGCTTGCCGGTCTCCTTGGCGAGCGTGGTCAAGGTGTCGGACAGGCGCAGGCCCTCCTTGAGCCGCACCTTGGCGAGCAGCCGGTTGTCCGGCGTGAGGAGCATCGACACGGCCGTGGTCGCCGGCAGTTGCTTGCGCAGCTTGTACGAGCCCGGCTGCAGCTGGTCGCTCTTGCCCGCGTTGCCGATCGCGTTGGTGAACGCCCTGGCGCTGGCCACGACCCCCTGCCGCTCCAGCTCTTCTGCCACCTCCGCGGCGCTCTGGCCGTCCTTGATCTCGATGACGACCTCGCCGGTGCCCTGACCGGTGTAGTCATCGGGCACGAGGGCGTCACTGAGCCAGAGGTAGCCGTAGTAGCCGCCGCCGCCGATGATGCCCGCGAGCACGACGAAGGCGAGCAACGGTGCTATGAATCCGCCCCGGTTGCGGCGCCTGCGCCGCCTGCGGCTGTTGCCGCGTTTGCCGGAGCCCCGGGTGCGGCGCCTGGGCTGACCTTCGTCGTCCTCGGCGCCGAGCAGCGTGTTCAGATCGAGATCGTTCATAGGTTCGCTGGCCAATCTCCCGGTACGGCCGGCCAGGAGTCAAGCGGATGCGCCCAACCGGCAGGGGTTACCGAGCGGAACTGGGGGGTCCGCCGGGCATGCTCCCATGCCCAGCGGGAATCACTCTGAGTAGCCATGCTAAGGGATGGAAAGAGGGCGGATGCCCCGTTTTGGGGCTTTCGCGCGGGGACAGAGGCGGTCCCGTCGAACATCAGCTCGTCCCGAGGTTCTTGTTCAACTCTTCCCGGTATCTCACGAACTCGCTCTCTTTGTTGGTGAATTTGGTGATTCTATGCGCCGGATCCGTCGTTACAAACCAGTGCCAATCACCCTTCGCCGGGTGCAGGGCCGCCATCAGCGCCTTTTCCCCAGGATTGGCGATGGGTCCCGGCGGCAGTCCTTTGTGGCGATAGGTGTTGTAAGGAGAGTCGACCTTGGTGTCGCTCTCCGTGACCCTCAGCGTCCGCCGGTTCTGGGCGTACAGGACGGTGCTGTCGATCTCGAGCTTGGTGCCGCGCTCGAGGCGGTTGTAGATCACTCTGGAGATCTTGGGGTAGTCCTCGTCGGTCCCGCCCTCGGCCTGGATCAGGCTGGCCACCGTGACGGCCTCCAGCGGCTTGAGGTGCACACGGGCAGCCTGCTTCTCCAGCCCCACCTTCCTGGCCGCCATGCCGAAGCGCTCGACCATCGCCGCCAGCACGTCCACGGCCGTGTCCCCGGGCTCGATCTCGTACGTGGCGGGGAACAGGAACCCTTCCAGCCCGGGCGCGTACTTGGGCAGGCCGACCAAGGCCTTGTCGACGCTCTGCAGCTCCTTGAGCGGCAGCCCGGTCTGCCGGGCGACGCGGCTCAGCACCTCGCTCGTCCGCAGGCCCTCCGGCACGGTGACCCGCCGCACGACCCTGGATGCCGGGCTGAGCAGCAGGTCGAGCGCGGCGCCCGCCGCCATGCCCTTGCGCAGACGGTAGTGTCCGGGCCGCAGCCGGTCGGCCACCGCGCGGTCCTCCGTCGCGCGCACGAACGACTGCGCGCTCGCCACCACCCCGGCATCGGCCAGCGCCGAGCCGATGGCCTCCGCGCTGGAGCCGGGCACGATCCGCACGGTCACCGCGCCGGTGCCGGTGCCCTCGAAATCGTCGGGGCTGAGGTACGGCTTGAGCACCGCGAACGCCCCCACCCCCAGCGCCACCAGGCCCGCGATCAGGCCGGCGGAGATCAGTCCGGCCTTGCGCACGGCCCGCCGGCGAGGTGTGGGTGCGGGTAGCGGGATGACGTCCGCCTCGGCGTCGTCCTCCGGCGCGGGCCGGGCACCGCTCTCCGCCCCGGCCTCTTCGGGCACGGAGTCCCCGGCCTGGAACGGAATCACATCGCCGGCGTCCTCGTCCTCGGGAGTGCCGTTCGGCGCGTCGTTGGACGGGTCGTTGGGCGTGCCGCTCATGCGACCACCCCGCCGGCCATCGGCCCCGCCGCCGTGCTTCCCCGCCCCGTGGACCGCCGGCTCATCGGGCAGGTCCGTCGGCCGCTGGGGGCGGTTCGACGGGCCTGCCTGGTGGTCTCTCTGTGGCGCGCTCGGAGTCGAGCGCGTCCTGCAGCAGCACGACCGCCGCTGCCTGGTCGACGACGCCGCGCTGCTTCTTGGCCTTCACGCCGCTGGCGCGCAGCCCCTGCTGGGCGGCGACCGTGGTCAGCCGCTCGTCGAACAGCCGCACGGGCGTCGGCGCGAGCCGGGCCGCGAGGTCGGCGGCGAACCGGCGGGCCAGCGCGGCCGCCTGCCCCTCGCGTCCCGACAACGAGGTGGGCAGCCCCACCACGACCTCGATCGCCTCGTGCTCGGCGACGATCGCGGCGATGCGGTCGAGGTCGCCCTTGCCCCGCTTGACGGTCTCGACCGGCGTGGCCAGCATGCCTGATGGGTCGCTGCGGGCCACGCCGACGCGTACGGAGCCGACGTCCACGCCGATCCGTGAACCGAACCTCATGTCAGCCGAGCTGCCCAGTGATCTGCGCGGCGATGGCCTCTTCGACCAGGCGCAGCGCGTCGCCGATCGCCTCCGGTCGTGTGCCTCCGCCTTGTGCGACATCGTCCTTGCCGCCACCGCCACCCCCAAGAGCCTTGGCGGCGACGCCGACCAGCCGTCCGGCCTTGAGCCCTCGCTCGCGCCCCGCCTCGTTGACCGCGGCAACCACCACCGGCCGGTCGGAGGGGACGCCGGCGATCACGATGACCGCCGGCCGGTCGGCCGGGAACCTGCCGCGCACATCAAGCGCGAGCTTACGCAGGTCATCGGCGCCGGTGCCATCAGGCGCGCGGTGTGTCACGACGGAGACACCCTGCAGGTCACGAGCCTGAGACACCAGATCGCCGGCCACCTCGAGCACCTGGGCGGAGCGGAGCCTCTCCAGCTCCTTCTCCGCCGTGCGCAGCCGGGTGACGATGCCGTCGATGCGCTCGGGCAGCTCCTCCCGGCGCGCCTTGAGCTGCTCGGTGAGCTGGTGGACCAGCACGCTCTCGCGGGCCAGGAAGCGGAAGGCGTCGATGCCGACGAGCGCCTCGACGCGGCGCACGCCTGCGCCGACCGACTGCTCGCCGAGCACCTTGACCAGGCCGAGCTGCCCGGAGCTGTGCACGTGGGTGCCGCCGCACAGCTCGCGCGAGTAGTCGCCGATCTCGACCACGCGGACCTCGTCGCCGTATTTCTCGCCGAACATCGCCAGCGCGCCCATCGCCCTGGCCTCGGCCTGCGAGGTGTAGAAGGCGTTGACCTTGAGGTCGTTGACGAGCACCGCGTTGACCTCGTCCTCGACGTCGCGCAGCACGCTCGCCGGCACCGCGCCCGCCGCGGTGAAGTCGAAGCGGAAGCGGCCGGGCGAGTTCTCCGAGCCGGCCTGGGCCGCCGTCTCGCCGAGCGCGTTCTTGAAACCGCGGTGGACGAGATGGGTGGCGCTGTGGCTGCGCGAGATCGCGCGGCGGCGCTCGAGGTCGATCTCCGCCTGCGCCTCGTCGCCGACCTTCAGCTCGCCGCTGCGGATCTTGCCGCGGTGCATGACGAGCCCGGGGAGCGGGGACTGCACGTCGACGATCTCGACCTCGGCGCCGCTGGTGCGGATCACGCCCTGGTCGGCGAGCTGGCCGCCGCCCTCGGCGTAGAACGGGGTGCGCCCGAGCACGACCTCCACGGTCGTGCCCGCGCCCGCCGCCGGGACGGACGCGCCGTCGACGAGGATGCCGACCACGCTCGTGTCGGCCTCGGTCTGGTCGTAGCCGAGGAACTCGACCTTGCCCGCCGCCTCCAGCAGCTGCCCGAAGACGGAGATGTCGGCGTTGCCGGTCTTCTTCGCCGCCGCGTCGGCCTTGGCCGCCGTCTTCTGCTCCTTCATGAGGCGGCGGAAGCCCTCCTCGTCGACCTTGAGCCCGTGCTCGGCCGCCATCTCCAGCGTCAGGTCGATCGGGAAGCCGTAGGTGTCGTGCAGCTTGAACGCCTGGTCGCCGGGCAGCGTGGTGCCGGACTTGCGCTTGGTCTCCTCGACGGCCACGTCGAAGATCGCGGTGCCGGTGCGGAGCGTGCCGAGGAAGGACGCCTCCTCGGCGTCGATGATCCCGTGAATCTGCGGCGCGTCGGCCTTGAGCTGGGAGTACTGCTCGCCCATGACGTTGATCGCGACGTCGGTCAGCTCGTGCATGTAGCGGTCGTCGCCGGAGCCGAGCAGGCGCAGGTTGCGCACGGTCCGGCGCAGGATGCGGCGCAGGACGTAGCCGCGGCCCTCGTTGCTGGGCATGACGCCGTCGGCGACGAGCATGGTGCCGGTGCGCACGTGGTCGGCGATCACCCGCAGGCTGACGTCGGCGCGGTGGTCGCGCCCGTAGCGGGTCTTGGTGAGCTCGGCCGCCTTGTCGAGGATCTTGTACGTGGTGTCGATCTCGTAGAGGTTGTCGACGCCCTGCAGGATCGTCGCCATGCGCTCGAGGCCCATGCCGGTGTCGATGTTCTTGGCGGGCAGCTCGCCGGCGATGTCGAAGTCGACCTTGGTGCGGACCTGGCTGAGCTGGTACTGCATGAAGACGAGGTTCCACACCTCGAGGTAGCGGTCCTCGTCGGCGACGGGCCCGCCCTCCTTGCCGTATTCGGGGCCGCGGTCGTAGTAGATCTCCGAGCAGGGGCCGCCGGGACCGGGCACGCCCATGTGCCAGTAGTTGTCCTCCAGGCCGCGGCGCTGAATGCGCTCATCGGGCAGGCCGACGCGGTTGCGCCAGAGGTCGTAGGCCTCGTCGTCGTCGAGGTAGACCGTCGCCCACAGCCGGTCCTCGGGGAAGCCGAAGCCGCCGTCGGACTCCGACTTGGTGAGCAGCTCCCACGCGAACGGGATCACCTCGGCCTTGAAGTAGTCGCCGATGGAGAAGTTGCCCAGCATCTGGAAGAACGTGGCGTGCCGCGTGGTCTTGCCGACCTCTTCGATGTCGGGGGTGCGCACGCACTTCTGCGCGGTGGCCAGCCGTGACGCCGGAGGCGTGCGCTGCCCCAGGAAGTACGGCTTGAACGGCACCATACCCGCATTGACCAGGAGAAGCGTTGGGTCCTCAGCGATCAGGCTGGCCGAGGGCACGACCTTGTGCCCACGCTCCTCGAAGAAGCGCAGGAAGCGGCGGGCGATCTCTGCCGACTCCATGATGGCCATCCTTTACGTAGTCAGTTGTTGTCTTCAGCGTTGTCGAGCTCGAAGCGCGCCCGCAACTCGGTTTCGCGCTCGGCCGCCTCGCCGAGGGCGTCAGAGGTAAAGTCTCTCACCCTCCGGAGCATGCCCGCCGCGCCGTCGGCGGTCCTGCGGGCCACATGGTTCGGATGCAGCGCCTGCAGGCGGCGCATCACCCAGAAGGCGAGGAACGCGCCGAGCGACAGGTAGAACAACCTTCTGATCATCGCGGCCGCCTCGGCCCGGGCGTGCGCCTGGGAGGCCGGCGGGCCTCGATGGCGCGCCGCACGCCGTAGCCGAGCGCCGACACCTTGATCAGCGGCCCGGTGAAGATGGTCTGCGTGACCGCGCTGAGCTTGGCCGCGTGGCCGCTGACCTGCTTGACGTCCCTGGCGATGGCCTCGACGGCGATCAGCTGCCTGTTGGTCTCGTTGACCGTGACGCTCATGTCCTCGAGCAGCGGCGTCAGGCGGTTGTTCAGGTCGGAGACCGCCTTGGTGGTCTCCGTGAGCAGCCTGGCGAGCTTGACGAGCACCATGGCGAGAACGCAGACCAGGACTATCCAGCCCGTGGCGGCGATCAGGCCGGCGACCTCTCCAGCGGTAAGCATCCGCTCATCTCCCTCGTACGCTGGGCCGGAACGGCAAGACCCTATCGCGTCCCGGCGACAACGTTACTGAGGAAGCCCAGCCGGATCAGGCCGCCACGTCGGCCCCCGGCACTTCCGAGACCGCCCGCATGAGCCCGCGCGCCGCTCTGATCTCGGGCGCGACCAGCCGTTCCGGCATGACGGCTGCGGCCGCGCGCAACGCCTTGAGCGCCGCGCCGGCCGCGTGTTCGGCGGCTCTGTTGCCGCGGCAGCCGTACATCTGCCTGGCCCAGGCGGGCAGCGTCGCGAAGGCGAGCGCGCCGGCGGCGGGCAGCGAGCCGAGCGCGAGCGGCGGCGTGAGGAACGCCAGCCGGAACGACAGCCGCGGGCTGACACTGCGGCGCAGCGCGTCGCGGGCCTCGCCGGTGGCGGACAGGTACGGGCGCATGCCGTCGAAGTAGTCGTTCAGCTCCGCCACGTCGCCGGGCACGTCGTCCACGCCGGCGAGGCGGGCGCTGCGGCGCTGCTCGGCCACGTAGGCGTCCGATTCGGCCCTGGTGAGCGGCACGCCGGAGCGCAGGGCCAGCTCCAGGTGCGAGGAGGTCTCCGCGCAATGGACCCAGCGCAGGTTCTCCTCCTCGTCCACGCGGAACAGGGTGCCGGTGCCGGTGTCGAGGCCTATGAGGCGGGCTTGCACGCTGCGTACCCGCTCGGCCGCCCGCTCGGCCTGCTCGCGGGTGCCGAACGTGCGCACGGTGACGAAGTCGAGCTGCCGCCGCAGGCGGGCGCGGGCGACCTCGGGGTCGTCGAGGAGGCAGTTCTGGGCGATGCCACGGATGGTACGGGGATGCAGGGCCTGCAACTGGAAAGCGCGCAGCACGGCCGGCCAGCCGAGCGCCTCGGTGTGGACTCGCCAGGTGATCGAGTGGGGACCGAACAGGCCGTCGCCGGGGGTAACCGTCGCCTTCACACGGTTGTGATTCCCCGTGAACGCCTGTTTAGTACGGCTTTCACACATCGCCCTCCATCGCACCACCCGCCGGCCCGGCGCCGGCAAGGTGTCGGCACACACCCACTGCCGGCGCGAACGCGTGCCTGTCCGGCGTGCGGCGCGCGCTCCGGCGCCTTCCGTTCACCACTCGTTCCCGGAGGACGGCAACCGTCGTGGG
The DNA here is from genome assembly GCF_005893125.1 of Nonomuraea basaltis. Lineage (GTDB taxonomy): Bacteria > Actinomycetota > Actinomycetes > Streptosporangiales > Streptosporangiaceae > Nonomuraea > Nonomuraea basaltis. The sequence goes on from NZ_VCJS01000019.1 coordinate 31,805, forward strand.
CGCTCGTGGAGCGGGTCAGGAGCCGCGGAGGAAGTCGCGGATCTTGGACCAGCGGTCGGCGACCGGGGCCTCGGCGCCGTGCCGGGTGGGCTCGTAGTAGCGGCGGTCGCGGACCTGCTCCGGCGCGTAGTCCTGGCGTACGACCCCGTGCTCGAAGTCGTGCGGGTATTTGTAGCCGTCCCCATGGCCCAGCTTGGCGGCCCCCGGGTAGTGGGCGTCGCGCAGGTGGCCGGGGACCTGGCCGATCAGGCCGCGCCGGACGTCGCCGATCGCGGCCCCGATGGCCTTGACCACGGCGTTGGACTTGGGCGCCAGCGCGCAGTGGATGACGGCGTGGGCCAGGTTGATCTGGCCCTCGGGCAGGCCGATGAGCTGCACGGCCTGGGCGGCGGCGACGGCGGTCTGCAGGCAGGTGGGGTCGGCCATGCCGACGTCCTCGGAGGCGAAGATGACGATCCGGCGGGCGATGAAGCGCGGGTCCTCGCCGGCCTCGATCATGCGGGCCAGGTAGTGGAGCGCGGCGTCGGCGTCGGATCCGCGCATCGACTTGATGAACGCGCTGATCACGTCGTAGTGCTGGTCGCCCTGCCGGTCGTAGCGCACGGCGGCCTTGTCGACGGCCTTCTCGACGACCTCCACCGTGATACGGGGAGCTTGATCCCCGCATCGGACAATCGCCTCTTCCTCGCTTTTCGGGGGGAACGCGGGGGGAGCTTGCTCCCCCCGCGAGGCAATCGCCTCTTCCTCGCCCTTCGGGGGGAACGCGGGGGGAGCTTGCTCCCCCCGCGAGGCAATCGCCTCTTCCTCGCCCTTCGGGGGGGACACGGGGGGCATGCCCCCCGTGGGGTCGGCCAGCAGCGCCGCCGCCTCCAGGTAGGTCAGCGACCTGCGCGCGTCCCCGCCCGCGAGGCGTACGAGATGCTCCAGCGCCTCCGGGGCGAGCGTGGCGCGTCCGCCCAGGCCGCGCGGGTCGGACACGGCCCGCTCCAGCACCACCCGGATGTCGTCCTCGGACAGGGACTCCAGCGTGAGCAGCAGCGAGCGCGACAGCAGCGGCGAGATGACCGAGAAGAACGGGTTTTCTGTGGTGGCGCCGATGAAGGTGACCCAGCGGTTCTCCACGGCGGGTAGCAGGGCGTCCTGCTGGGCCTTGTTGAAGCGGTGCACCTCGTCCACGAACAGCACGGTCTGGCGGCCGGTCATGCCCAGCTCGCGCCGGGCGTTGTCGATGGCCGCCCGCACGTCCTTGACGCCCGCGGACACCGCGGAGACCTCGACGAAGCGGCGCTTGGTGACGTTGGAGACGACGTACGCGAGCGTGGTCTTGCCGGTGCCCGGCGGCCCCCACAGGAAAAGCGACATGGGAGCCTCGCTCTCGACCAGGCGCCGCAGCGGGGTGCCGGGGCCGAGCAGGTGCCGCTGGCCGATCACCTCATCGAGGGTGCGCGGGCGCATCCGCACCGCGAGGGGCTGCGGGGTGGCCTCCTCAGCCGCCGAATCGAACAGACTCTCCACAACGCGAGATTACACTCCCCATACGGCTCTCGCTCCGGAGTCGCCGGCCTGGAAGACGTAGTAGCCGGCCACGGCGGCCAGCACCAGCGTCACGCCCGACAGGGTCAGCGTCACGGGACGGCCGAACCGGTCGCGGCCGACGGAGTCGCGGGCCGGGCGGGTGGCGTACACGAGGAGCAGGGAGGCCACGGCCAGGCCGAGCACCGACAGCAGCAGCGGGTTGGCGAAGCTCTGGTGGGCGGAGATGCGGGTGCCCAGCTCACCGTCCGCGGTGGCGAAGCGGGCGGCCTTGAGGCTCTCGCCGCTCTGCTTGGCCGCGAAGACGGTCGCGGGGGCGGCCAGGGAGAGCAGGACGACGGCCCAGGCGACGTACGCCCGCCAGCGCGGCAGCAGCGCGTAGCCGGCCGCCACGGCGACGAGCAGCGGGGTCAGCACGACCGCGAAATGAATGATCAGCGCGTGGGCCGGCAGGCCCAGGATCTGGTCGAACATGTGGACTCCTTAGTGCTCATTTCAACTACGTCTGCCAGCACCATAAGGTTCGCGACCTCACTGGCCGCCCTGATAGCTTTCGCCACTTACGTCCGGCACATATCCGAGGCCGGTAGCATGCGCGAAGTTGTTTGGTCATGTGTCGGCAAAGATGAAGGAGACATGCGGTGAGCGGCGACGACCGCAAGAACGAGCTGGCGCGGGAGCACAAGGAGCGGCAGGAGAAGCGCGCAGCAGCCGAGCAGTCCTCCAAGGCGAGGAGGAACACCTTCATCGGCGCAGGCGTGGCCGTCGTAGTGGTGGCGGGCGGCGTCTTCGCCGCGACCACTCTGGTCGACAAGGACGGCGCCGTGCCCGCCTCAGCGGCGAGCACGCCCTCGGCGTCCGCCTCCCCCTCCGCCCCCGCGCCGTCGGAGCTCCCGAGCACCACGCCGCCGAAGAAGGCGGGCGACGTGACGTGCACGTACAAGCGTGACGACTCGGTTCCGCACAAGTTCGTGGGGCTGCCGGGCAAGAAGCCCAACCTGAAGCTCAGCACGATGACGATCCGCACCAACCACGGCAACGTCGTCATCGAGGTGGACGCGAACGCCACCCCGTGCTCGGTCAACTCGATGGCCTTCCTGGCGAAGAAGGGCTTCTACAACAACAACAAGTGCCACCGCCTGGCGACGCTGGAGACGTCCGGCCTGTTCCTGCTGCAGTGCGGCGACCCGCAGGCCAAGGCCGACGGCAAGAACCCGACCGACGGCCAGGGCACCGCGGGCTACGTGTTCGCGGACGAGGCCGTGGGCGTCATGCCGTACACGAGGGGCGTGGTGTTCCTGACGCAGCCGCTGGACGCGGCCGGGCAGAACAGCAGCCAGTTCGCCATCTCAATGTCGGACGAGAACGCCCAGCTCGAGCCGCAGTATTCGGTGCTGGGCATCGTCAAGTCGGGCCTGGAGATCATCGAGAAGGTCGCCAAGGACGGCGTCCTCGTCAACGAGGGCGACATCACCGGGGACGGCGGCTCCACCGCCCCGAAGACGCCGATCATCATCAAGAGCGTCACGGTCAAGTAACGGCGCGACGTGAAACGGCAGGCACCGGGCGGTGCCTGCCGTTCGCGTGTGCGCCGCGGTTACGCGTCCGTCTTCGGCTGGGCGTCGACGCCCGCCTCCTTGCGCTGGTCGACCGTGATCGGCGTGGGCGCGCCGGTGAGCGGGTCGAAGCCGGAGGCCGTCTTCGGGAAGGCGATCACGTCGCGGATCGAGTCGCCGCCGGACAGCAGCATGCAGATCCGGTCCCAGCCGTAGGCGATGCCTCCGTGCGGCGGCGGGCCGTACTTGAACGCCTCCAGCAGGAAGCCGAACTTGCTCTCCGCCTCCTCCTTGGAGATGCCGAGCACGTCGAAGACGCGCTGCTGCATCTCGGCCCGGTGGATACGGATCGAACCGCCGCCGATCTCCATGCCGTTGCAGACCATGTCGTAGGCGTAGGCCAGCGCCTCGCCGGGGTGGTCCTGGAAGTTGTCGGCCCACTCCGGCTTCGGCCCGGTGAACGGGTGGTGCACGGCCGTCCAGCCGATCTCGCGGCCCACCTCGTCGTGCACGGGCTCGAACATGGGGGCGTCGACCACCCACAGGAACGACCATGCCGACTCGTCGATCAGGCCGCAGCGGCGGCCGATCTCCAAGCGGGCCGCGCCGAGCAGGTCGCGCGAGGCCTGCCTGGGGCCGGCCGCGAAGAAGACCGCGTCGCCGGGGACGGCGCCGACCTTGGCCGCGAGCCCGGAGGTCTCCTCCTCCGACAGGTTCTTGGCGACCGGGCCGCCGAGCGTGCCGTCCTCCTGCACCAGCACGTAGGCCAAGCCCTTGGCGCCGCGCGAGCGGGCCCACTCCTGCCAGCCGTCGAGCTCCTTGCGGGTCTGCGAGGCCCCGCCCGGCATGACGACCGCGCCCACGTATTCGGCCTGGAAGACGCGGAAGGACGTGTTCGCGAAGTAGTCCGTCATCTCGACCAGCTCCTGGCCGAAGCGCAGGTCGGGCTTGTCGGAGCCGTAGCGGGCCATCGCGTCGGCGTACGTCATGCGCGGCAGCGGCGCCGGCACCTCGTAACCGGCGATCTCCCGCCACAGCCTGCCGATCAGCTTCTCGCCGACCTCGATGACGTCTTCCTGGTCCACGAAGGACATCTCGACGTCGATCTGGGTGAACTCCGGCTGACGGTCGGCCCGCAGGTCCTCGTCGCGGTAGCACTTGGCGAGCTGGTAGTAGCGCTCGAGCCCGCCGACCTGCAGCAGCTGCTTGAACAGCTGGGGCGACTGCGGCAGGGCGTACCAGTTGCCGGGCTGGAGCCGCACCGGCACCAGGAAGTCGCGCGCGCCCTCGGGCGTGGAGCGGGTCAGCGTCGGCGTCTCGACGTAGACGAAGCCGAGCTCGTGCATCACCTCGTTGGCCAGGTAGGTGGCCTTGGAGCGGGTGCGCATCGCGTCGGCCACCTGCTGGCGGCGGATGTCGAGGTAGCGGTACTTCAGCCGCGCCTCCTCCGACACGCCCACGTTGCCCTCGACCGGGAACGGCAGCGGCGCCGACTCGCTCAGCACCTCGACCGTGTCGGCCACCACCTCGATCTTGCCGGTGGGCAGGTCGGGGTTCTCGTTGCCCTCCGGGCGGACGCGGACCTGGCCGACGACCTTCACGCAGTATTCGGCGCGCAGGTCGTGGGCGTGGTCCTCCTCGCGGAAGACCACCTGCGCCGAGCCGGAGGCGTCACGCAGGTCGATGAACACCACGCCGCCGTGGTCCCGGCGGCGGGCCACCCATCCCGCGAGCGTCACCTGCTGCCCGGCGTGCTCCTCGCGGAGCGACCCGGCCGTATGCGTGCGGATCACTGCACTTTCCCTTCGTACGGATAAAGGAAGGGCGGCAGCGACCCGGCGCGTGCTGACTCGCGGATCACTGCACTTTCCCTTCGTACGGATAAAGGAAGGGCGGCAGCGACCCGGCGCGTGCTGACTCGCGGATCACTGCACTTTGCCCTTCAAGACGTCGACGACCTGGGCCAGCGGCACCTCGGTCTGGTCAGCGGTGGTCAGGTCTTTCACTTGTACGGCCTCGGCCGCCAGATCACGCTCGCCCAGGATCAGTGCGAAGCGGGCGCCGGAACGGTCGGCACCCTTCATCGCGCCCTTGAGCCCTTTGCCGCCGAAGGCCATATCCGCGGCGACACCGGCCGCGCGCAGCTCGTTCAGTAGCTTGAACATGGCCCGCGCGGCTTCGTCACCCAGCGCCACACCGTACACCTCGCACCGGGGCGGGGTGTCGAGCGCGAGGCCTTCCCGCTCCAGGGCGATCACGGTGCGGTCCAGGCCCAGGCCGAAGCCGATGCCGGGCAACGGCGGCCCGCCGATGGCCTCGGAGAGCCCGTCGTAGCGGCCGCCGCCGCCGATGCCGGACTGCGCGCCCAGCAGCGGGTGGTCGAACTCGAAGGTCGTGCGGGTGTAGTAGTCGAGTCCGCGCACCAGCCTGGGCGCGTCCTGCCACGGTATGCCGAGGTCGGCCAGGAGCTGCTTGACCCGGTCGTGGTAGGCCTTGCAGTCGGCGCAGAGGTGGTCGCGGATGAGCGGGGCGCCCTCGAGCTGCGCGCGGACCTCGGGACGCTTGTCGTCGAGCACGCGCAACGGATTGATCTCGATCCGCGCCCTGGTCGCCTCGTCGAGGTCGAGCGCCCGCAGGAACTCCTGCAGCCGCGCCCGGTAGATCGGCCTGCACTCCTTGCAACCAAGCGAGTTGAGCAGCAACCGCACCTGGGTGAGACCGACCGTGGAATACCACTGCCAGGCCAAGGCGATGGTCTCGGCGTCGACGGCCGGGTCCTCGCTGCCGATCGCCTCCAGGTCGAGCTGGTAGAACTGGCGGTAGCGGCCCTCCTGGGGCGCCTCCGCGCGGAACACCGGCCCGTCGGTCCAGACCTTCACCGGGAGCTGGCCGCGGTGCATGCCGTATTCCAGGACCGCGCGCAGCACCCCGGCGGTGAACTCCGGGCGCAGCGTCAGCGACCTGCCGCCGCGGTCGGTGAAGGTGTACATCTCCTTGCTCACGACGTCGGTGGACTCTCCGACGCCACGGGCGAACAGCTGAGTGTCCTCGAAGACCGCGGTCTCCAGGTAGGAGTATCCCGCGCGCCTGGCCGTCTCCGCGAACGCTCCGCGGATCGCGTAGAACGTCGACGCCTGTGGTGGAACGTATTCCTTGACGCCCTTGGGTGCTTGGAAGCTCATTAGATCCCTCGTGTGGGACCGGCGTGCGGCGCTGCTTCCTTCAAGTATGGGTTGGCAGCGCGCTCGTGGCCGATCGTGGTCTGTGGTCCGTGGCCCGGCAGTACGACCGTATCGTCAGGCAGCGGCAGACACTTGGTGGCCAGGCTGCGCAGGATCGTCGGGTAGTCGCCCCCGGGAAGGTCAGAGCGTCCGATGGAGCCGGCGAACAGCAGGTCGCCAGAGAACAAGATCCCGCGGGGGGCTTCGCGCCCCGAGAACCCCCCAAGGTCAACCGCAAGGTCAACCCCGGAGCCGGCGGCTGCGCCGCCGTCGTCCGTCAACCTGAAGCTCACCGACCCCCTGGTATGGCCGGGCGTATGGTCGACCACGAGCTCGAGGCCGGCGAGCTTGAGCACGGCGCCGTCGGACAGCTCGCGAACGTCGTCGGGCTCGCTCAGCGTGAGGCCGCCGAACAGCGAGGCGCTCGTGCCGGACCAGCCCGCGGCCGGGTCGCTCAGCAGGTGGCGGTCCTCGGGGTGGATCCACGCGGGCACGTCGCGCGCGCCGCAGACCGGGGCCACCGACCAGACGTGATCGAGGTGGCCGTGGGTGAGCAGGACCGCGACCGGCTTGAGCCGGTGCTCGCGCAGCAGCTCGTCGACACCGTCGGTCGCGTCCTGACCTGGATCGACGATCACGCACTCCTCGCCGGCGGCAGGCGCGACGACGTAACAATTGGTCTGGAAGGCCCCTGCGGGGAAGCCTGCGATGAGCATCTGCCTCAGGTGATCTCGTCGAAAAGCCAATGGGAATGTAACCGAAGGGTACCGGTGCGGGTCGCCGGGCTGCGAATCATTACCCGTTGGCCGATACGATTCGCCCACCTCAGTTGATTCACTATGGGAGGCAAAGCGGTGGCCACGGGGAAGGACCGGCAGAAGCAGCTGGCACGCGAGCACTACGAGCGGCAGCTACAGCGCCGTCTCGAGCGCGAGCAGAAGGCCAAGCGCGCGGCGATCATCGGCTCGACCGTGGGTGTGGTGATCGTGGTCGGCGGCATCGTCGCCGCGGTCGCGCTCCTGGGCGGCAACGACGGAGGCACGGAGGCGGCCGCATCGCCCTCGGCGTCCCCTGCGGACACCGCCACGGCGCCGCCGACCACGGGACCCAAGCCGTACAACGCGGCGACCGGCACGTGCGACTACGTCGCCGACAGCTCCGGCGGACAGGTCAAAGACGTCGGCACGCCGCCGACGAAGGTCGAGACCAAGCCCGCCGTGAAGACGATGACGTTCAAGACCAACCTCGGCGACATCGTGGTCGAGCTGAACAACGCCAAGGCGCCCTGCACGACCAATTCGCTCGAGTTCCTGGCGAAGAAGAAGTACTACGACGGCAGCAAGTGCCACCGGCTCGGCAACGAAAAGTTCCCGATGCTGCAATGCGGCGACCCGACGGCCAAGGCCGACGGGAAGAGCCAGGACGGCTCGGGCGGCCCCGGCTACGTGATGGCCGAGGAGAACCTCCAGGGCGCCCAGTACAAGCGCGGCGTGATGGCGATGGCCAAAACGCAGGCGCCAGGCAGCACGGGAAGCCAGTTCTTCCTCGTTTACGGAGACATCGGGCTCACCCCGGATTACACCCCAGTGGGTACGATCACCAAGGGGCTCGACATCCTCGACAAGGTGAACAAAGCGGGCGTCATCGCCGACATGGGAGATGGGACCGGGGCACCAAAGCAATCCGTCGAAATCAAAGACGTGACAATCGCCGGCAAGAGCTGACGTAATACAAACTAGGGACGAAGTAGTCCCGAAGGGTCTGATGGATAGTGCGGGAGGACACGGTGAGCACCGACCCGTGGGGCCGGGTAGACGACGACGGCACCGTCTACGTGCGTACGGCTGAGGGAGAGCGGGCCGTCGGCTCCTGGCAGGCCGGTGAACCCGAAGAGGCACTGGCCTACTTCCATCGCAAATACGACGAGCTGGCGGGCCAGGTTCAGCTGCTCGAGCAGCGGGTCAGAGGCACCGATCTGGCTCCGGCGCAGGCCGAGGCCAGCATCGCCAAGCTGCGCGAGGCCGTCGCCGACGCCCACGCCATCGGCGACCTGGCCGCGCTGACCGCCCGGCTCGACGGCCTGACGGAGCTGGTCGCCCAGCGCCGTGAGGAGGTCAAGGCGGCCCGCGAGCAGGCGCGCGCCGAGGCCAGGGAGGTCAAGGAGCGCATCGTCGCCGAGGCCGAGCGCATCGCCGAGGAGACCACCCACTGGAAGTCGGGCGGTGAGCGGCTGCGCCAGCTGATCGAGGAGTGGAAGGCCGCCGACCGCATCGACCGGGTCACCGAGGCCGCGCTGTGGAAGCGGCTGTCGGCCGCCCGCACGGCATTCGCCAAGCGGCGCAAGCAGTACTTCGCGGGGCTGGACGAGCAGCGCGAGGGCGTGCGCGCGGCCAAGGAGCGCATCGTCGCCGAGGCCGAGGCGATCGCCGGCTCGACCGACTGGGGCACGACCGCGGCCATCTACCGCGAGCTGATGCAGCAGTGGAAGAGCGCGGGCCGGGCCTCGCGCGAGGTCGAGGACGAGCTGTGGACCCGCTTCAAGAGCGCCCAGGACCAGTTCTTCCAGGCCCGCTCCGCGGTCTTCGCCGAGCGCGACGCCTCGCTGGCGGCCAACGCGCAGGTCAAGGAGGAGCTGCTGGCCGAGGCGGAGAAGATCCTCCCTGTCACCGACGTGCGCACGGCCAGGGGCGCGCTGCGCCACATCCTGGAGCGGTGGGAGGCCGCCGGTCCCGTGCCGCGCGAGCAGCGCGACCGGCTCGAGGGCGGGCTGCGCAAGGTGGACGAGGCCGTGCGCAAGGCCGAGGACGCCGAGTGGAAGCGCTCCAACCCCGAGGCCAGGGCCCGTGCGCAGAGCGCGGTCGACCAGCTGCGCACCTCCATCGAGCAGTTGGAGAAGCGGCTGGCCAAGGCGCAGGCCGCCGGGCGCGCCAAGGACATCAAGGAGACCGAGGAGGCGCTGGACGCCCGCCGCTCCTGGCTGGAGGAGGCCGAGCGGACGCTGGCCGAGTTCAGCTGAGCCGTGGCCCCCTCGCCTGCGCCTTCCCGCCCGATAACGGGGAATCGGGCGGCACGCGCGGGGGCCTGAGATCTAGGCTGGCGGCATGGATCCCGTCAGCGTCGCGCGCGCCCTCGTCGAGGAGATGTTCCCGGGGGCCCTGTACGCCTTCGTCGGCGGCAGTGTGCTCACCGAGCAGCGCACCAGCACCTCAGATCTCGACGTCGTGGTGGTGCTCGACGGCCTGCCCACTCCCTACCGCGAGTCGCTGCGGTGGCGCGAGTGGCCCGTCGAGCTGTTCGTGCACAGCGAGACGAGCCTGCACGCCTACCTCGACAAGGACTTCGACCGGCGGCAGCCCAGCCTGGCCCGCATGTGCGCGGATGGCGCGGTGCTGGCCGACCGGACGGGCGGGCGGGCCAGCGACCTGCAGGCGGCGCTCGGCGAGCGGCTGGCCGCCGGTCCCGGCGGCCTGACGAGCACGGAGGCGGAGCGGGCCAGATACGCCCTGTCCGACCTGCTGGACGACCTGTCGGGGGCCACGGATCCCGGCGAGCGGACGTTCATCCGCTGGCAGGTCGTGCACGAGACGGCCAGGATGGCGCTCGGGCTGGGGCGCAGGTGGCAGGGCAGCGGAAAGTGGCTGCTGCGGGAGCTGCGCGCGCACGACCCGGAGCTCGCCCAGGAACTGCTCGCCGCGCTCGACGATCCGGCGCGCCTGGCGGCCGTCGCCTCGGACGTGCTTGAGCGGGCGGGAGGGCGCCTCTGGGAGGGCTACAGGGCCGAGGGGGACCCCTTCCACCGGCCGCTGCGTCACATCGCCTCAGGGGCGCTCTCGGGCGAGACGGCGCAGAGCTCCGGCATGCGCCGGCTGGCCGCGATCAGCGGCACGACCGCCGGGTCGGACCGGCTCTGGATGGGGCAGACGCACGTCGCGCCCGCCACCCGCTCGTCCGACCACCATCACGGGGCGTCGGAGACGGCGATCTACGTGGTCAGCGGCACCCCGTCGTTCGTGTTCCTGGAGGGCTCGCAGGAGGTGCGCCTGGACACCAAGCCCGGCGACTACGTCTTCGTGCCGCCGTACGTGCCGCACCGCGAGGAGAACCCGGACCCGTCGCAGGAGGCGGTGGTCGTGATCGCCCGCAGCACCCAGGAGGCCATCGTGGTCAACCTCCCCGACCTCCGCCCCCGCTGACGCGGCACATCGCACCACTGCGCGCGTCACGTGAGCGCTGGTCGTGGCGCGCCGGGCCCTCGGCGGGCGGGCCATCTCGCGACACCGACCGCCGGGACACGTGCGCGGCGACCGGGGTCAGCTGCCCGCGCCGCTGACCCGGTAGACGTCGAAGACCCCCTGGATGCTACGCACGGCCTTGAGCACGTGCCCCAGGTGCTTCGGGTCGCCCATCTCGAACGTGAACTTGCTGATCGCGACCCGGTCCCGTGACGTCGTGACCGACGCGCTCAGGATGTTGACGTGCTGGTCGGACAGCGTCCGGGTGACGTCGGAGAGCAGGCGCGGCCGGTCCAGCGCCTCCACCTGGATGGCCACCAGGAACACGCTGTCGTCGCTCGGCGACCAGCTCACCTCGACCAGCCGGTCCGGCTGTGCCTTGAGCTGCTGGATGTTGGTGCAGTCGCCCCGGTGCACGGACACGCCGTGCCCTCGCGTGACGAACCCGACGATCTCGTCGCCGGGCACCGGGGTGCAGCACTTGGACAGGCGTACCCACACGTCGGCGTCGCCCGCCACGACCACGCCCGCGCCGCCCGCGCCACGGGGACGGCCGCGCAGCCGGGTCGGCAGCGCGGTCTCGGCGATGTCCTCCTCGGCGCTGTCGACGCCGCCGATCGAGGCCACCAGCTTCTGCACGACGGACTGGGCGGCGACGTGCCCCTCCCCCACGGCCGCGTAGAGCGCGGACACGTCGGGGTAGCGCAGGTCGCGGGCCAGCGCCAGCAGCGTCTCACCGGACATCAGCCGCTGCAGCGGCAGCCCCTGCTTGCGCATGGCGCGGCCGATGGCCTCCTTGCCCGCCTCGATCGCGGTCTCGCGGCGCTCCTTGGAGAACCACTGCCGGATCTTGTTGCGGGCCCGGCCCGACTTGACGAACTTCAGCCAGTCACGCGACGGCCCGGCGTCGGGCGACTTGGAGGTGAAGATCTCGACGGTGTCGCCGTTGCCGAGCCGCGACTCCAGCGGCACCAGCCGCCCGTTGACGCGGGCCCCGATGCAGCGGTGGCCCACCTCGGTGTGCACGGCGTAGGCGAAGTCGACCGGCGTCGCCCCCTCGGGCAGGGGGATGACCTGGCCCTTCGGGGTGAACACGTAGACCTCGGACACCGACAGGTCGAACCGCAGCGACTCGAGGAACTCGCCCGGGTCGGAGGTCTCCTTCTGCCAGTCGAGGAGCTGGCGCAGCCAGGCCATGTCGCTGCCCGGCTTGACCTTGCCGGTGGGGCCCGGGGCGCCGACCTCCTCTTTGTACTTCCAGTGCGCGGCCACGCCGTATTCGGCCCGGTGGTGCATCGCGTGGGTGCGGATCTGCAGCTCCACCGGCTTGCCCTCGGGGCCGATCACCGTCGTGTGTAGCGACTGGTACATGTTGAACTTGGGCATCGCTATGTAGTCTTTGAACCGCCCGGGCACCGGGTTCCACCGGGCGTGGATGGTGCCGAGCGCCGCATAGCAGTCGCGCACGCTGTCGACCAGCACGCGGATGCCCACCAGGTCGTAGATGTCGTCGAACGCGACGTCCCTGGCGATCATCTTCTGGTAGACCGAGTAGTAGTGCTTCGGCCGGCCCTTGACCACCGCGCGGATCTTCGCCTCGCGCAGGTCGCCGGAGACCTTCTCGATGACCTCCTGCAGGAACAGGTCCCGGCGCGGCGCCCGCTCCGACACCATGCGCGCGATCTCGTCGTAGCGCTTGGGGTAGAGCATGGCGAAGGCGAGATCCTCGAGCTCCCACTTGATCGTGTTCATGCCCAGGCGGTGGGCCAGCGGGGCGAAGATCTCCAGGGTCTCGCGCGACTTCTGGTGGCGCTTGTGCTCGGGCAGGTAGCGCATGGTGCGCATGTTGTGCAGCCGGTCGGCCAGCTTGATGATCAGCACGCGGATGTCGCGCGACATGGCGACGACCATCTTGCGCACGGTCTCGGCCTGCGCGGCGTCGCCGAACTTGACCTTGTCCAGCTTGGTCACGCCGTCGACCAGGGACGCGATGGTCTCGCCGAAGTCGCCGCGCAACTCGTCGAGGCCGTAGGCGGTGTCCTCGACCGTGTCGTGCAGCAGCGCCGCGCACAACGTCTCGTCGTCGGTGCCCAGCTCGGCAAGGATGGTCGCCACGGCGAGCGGGTGCGTGATGTACGGGTCGCCGGACTTCCGTTTCTGGTCGCGGTGGTGGTAGGCGGCGACGTCGTAGGCACGCTCGATCACGCGCAGGTCTGCCTTGGGGTGGGTGGCGCGGACCGTGCGGAACAGCGGCTCCAGCACCGGGTTCATGGCCCCACCCCCAAACCGCCGCCGGCGCGTCGCTGGCACGCCGGACGGCTCGGCACTGCCGGAGTCGGTTACATCGGGCACGACCGCATCACGGGGCACACGGACTCCTCCCGCAATGGCTCCTCACGCAATTGGCTCCTCACGTTCGAGTCCAGATCCCTCAGTGTATCCAGGCCGCGAACCCGGGGCCGTCGCGGGCCGGACTCAGACGATCACCAGGGAGTGCAGGTCCACTCCTGTCAACCGCTCACGTCCCTTGAGAAAGCCCAGCTCCATGAGCACCGCGATGCCGATGACCTGGGCGCCCGCCCTCTCCACCAGCTCCACGGTCGCCTTCGCCGTGCCGCCCGTGGCCAGCACGTCGTCGACGATGAGAACCCGGTCACCCGGCGTGAAGGCGTCCCGGTGGACCTCGATGGTCGCGGAGCCGTACTCCAGATCGTAGGACTCTTCCAGGGTCGCGGCGGGCAGTTTCCCCTTCTTCCGCACCGGCACGAACCCGGCCGCCGCCCGATACGCCACCGGCGCCGCCAGAATGAACCCGCGCGCCTCGATCCCGACGATCTTGTCGGCCTGGTGGAGCCCGGCCAGCTCGTCCACCACGGCCGCCATCGCCACCGGGTCGGCCAGGAGCGGGGTGATGTCCTTGAACAGGACACCCGGCTTGGGGTAGTCGGGGACGTCCCTGATCCGCTCCAGGATCAACGTGCTCAGCTCGCTCATGGCGCTTCCCTCGCATCTCTCAACCGGGCCGTGTGCCGGGCTCCATGATGCTGCATCCCGGCCCCCGTCCGGACCGGCCCGGCCCGGACGGGGGCCTGGACGTCCTCCGGCGCCCGGGACGTCCCCGAGTCCCACCTCGGGCGCCAGCGGCCCGCACGCACACGACGACGCCCCCGCCCCGGTGAAGGGCGAGGGCGTCGTCCGTGCGTGCGCCGTCCCGGCTACCGCTTGGCTACGGCCGCGCTTTTGGAACCCTTCGCCCCCTTGCCGCCGCCGGTCGAGGCGAGCCTCTTGGCGATGGCCTGGTACTTCGGCTCCCGCTCCTTGAGCGTGACCAGCAGCGGCGTGGCCACGCACAGCGAGGAGTACGTACCGACGATCATGCCGACGAACAGGGCCAGCGCCAGGTCCTTCAGCGTGCCCGCGCCGAGCAGCGTGGTGCCGATGAACAGGATCGCCGCCACCGGCAGGATCGCGACCAGCGACGTGTTCAGCGACCGGATCAGCGTGTGGTTGAGCGCGTTGTTGGCCGCCATCGAGTACGTCTGCTTGGACGTGTGGCCCAGCTTGGCCGTGACTTCCTTGATCATGTCGAACACCACGACCGCGTCGTAGAGCGAGTAACCGAGGATGGTCAGGAAGCCCAGCAGCGTCGCCGGCGTGACCTCGAAGCCCGACCAGGCGTAGACGCCGGCGGTGATGACGAGGTCGTGGATGAGCGCGACGATGGCGGCCAGCGCCATCTTCGGCTCGAACGCCATCGACAGGTACAAGATGATCGCCAGCATGAACACGCCCAGGCCTATCCAGGCCTTCTGGGACACCTCACCGCCCCAGGACGCGCCGATCGACTGGACGTCGATCTGGTTGACGGGGGCGTTGAAGTCCTTGGAGATCGCGGTCTGCACCTGGTTGAGGGTGCCTTCCGAGAGGGTCTCCGTGGTGACCCGCCAGCGCTCGCCGGCGGTCTGCACGATCGGCTGATGCACGCCCTCGTCCTGGAAGGTCTCGCGGATCTGCTCGATGCTCGCGCTCGGCGCGCTGAACGAGAAGACCGAGCCGCCCTTGAACTCCACACCCAGGTTGAGCCCGTTGATCAGCAGACCGGCGAGCGAGATGACCAGCAGCAGGCCGGACAGGCCGTACCACAGCTTCCAGCGGCCGACGAAGTCGACGTCGATCTCGCCGCGGTAGAGGCGACGCCCCAGTCCCATCTCAGGCCTCCTGCGGAGTGGTCGTGCGGGCGGCCGTGCCGGTCTCGCTCATGCGCTCGGCGTCGAGACCGGACAGCGGGTGCCCCTTGGCGAAGAACTTCAGCTTCGCCAGCATGGCGATGAACGGCTTCGTGAACAGGAACACCACCACGACGTCGATCAGCGTGGTCAGGCCCATCGCGAACGCGAAGCCGGCCACACCGCCCACGGCCAGGAAGTAGAGCACGATCGCGGCGATGAACATGACGGCGTCGGCGATCAGGATCGTGCGGCGGGCGCGGACCCAGGCCACCTCGATGGCCGCGCGGAGCGACCGCCGTCCTTCCTTCATCTCGTCACGTATGCGTTCGAAGTAGACGATGAAGGAGTCGGCGGTGATGCCGATCGAGACCACCAGGCCGATGATGTGCGGCAGCGACAGCCGGAAGCCGGCGTTGTGGCCGAGCACGACCACCGACGTGTACGTGATGACCGAGGCCACGACGAGGCTCAGCACCGCCACGATGCCCAGGCCCCGGTAGTAGAACAGGCAGTAGAGCACCACGAGCGCCAGGCCGATGATGCCCGCGATCAGGCCGCCCTCCAGCTGGTCCTGGCCCAGGGTCGAGGACACCGTGTCGATCGAGCTGCGGTTGAACTTCAGCGGCAGCGCGCCGTACTTCAGCTGGTCGGCCAGGTTGGTGGAGCTGATCTGGTCGAAACCGCCGGTGATCTCGGCGCGGCCGCCGGTGATCGGGCTGATGATGTTGGGGGCGGTGATGACCACGCCGTCGAGGACGACCGCGACCTTGTTGCGCGGCTCCTGCGAGTTGTAGGCCTGCGTGGTGAGGTCGCCCCAGGCGCCCGCGCCCTTGCTCTTGAAGTCGAGCTGGACGACCCATTCGGTGGTGCCCTGCTGGATGCCGGCGGTGGCCGTGTCGATGTCGGTGCCGACGACCTTGGCGACGTCGAGGACGTACTTGTAGCTGCCGTCGGTCTCGCAGGCGGCGTACTGCTTGGCCGGGTCGTCCTGGACGCCCTGGCCGCGGTTGGCCGGGTCGGCGCAGTTGAGCTTGTTGAACTGGGCCAGCACCGCCGGGTCGATGCCCTCGGTGTTGATGCCGGCGTTCGGGTCCTCGGCGGGCGGCGGGCCGGCCGACCCGGTCGGCGACGCGGCCGGCGTGGCCTTGGCGTCCTGCTTCTTGCCCTGGGCGCTCTGCGTGGCCGACGGCTGCGCCGAGGCCGACGCGCTAGGGGTCGGCGCGGTCAGCGCCGACGACAGCGCCTTGCCCGTCGGCGACGCGCTGGGCGTGCCCGCGGACTGGGACGGCTTGGCCGAGCCCGTCGCGGAAGCGGAGGGCGAGGCGGTCGGCGTGGGCGCGTTGGTGGCCAGGTTTTGCGGCACCTGCGTGGCCGCCATCGCGAGCACCTGGCGGAAGCGCAGCTCCGCGGTGGTGGCGACCAGCTTGATGGCCTCGCTCTGCCCGACGCCCGGGATGGAGATGATGATGTTGTCGCCGGACTTGGCGACCTCCGCGTCGGAAATGCCGGTGCCGTTGACTCGGTCCCGGATGATGTTGACCGCGCGGTCAAGGATCTCCTCGGGCGGAGCCTTGCCGTTCTGAGTCACGGGAGACAGAGTCACCGTCGTGCCGCCGGCGAGGTCGAGCCCCAGCTTGGGCGTGAACGCCCTCTGCAGGAGCATCGTCCCGCCCAGGGCGAGGATGAGCGCCAGCAGCACCAGGAGCGTTCGCCCCGGTCGGCTGTGGCGGCTGGTCGGTCGGGCCACTGGTCGTCAGTTCTTTCGGATAGAGGTTTGTCGCAGAGCTTAGTCAGGACTGCTTGGTGTTGGAGTCCTGGTCTCCGTTCTGGTCCACGGTGGTCTCGGACTCCTTGTCATCCTCCCCCGCCTCGTCCGTCGCGGAGGCGTCGCCGGGCGTGACGACGCGGCCGATCGCGGCCTTCACCCAGCGGGTCTCGATGCCGGGCGCGACCTCGAGAACGACGTCATCATTGTCCACCGCGACCACGGTGGCGAACAGACCTGTCGTCGTCATGACACGCGCGCCGGGCGCCAAGGAGTTCTGCATCCGGACCGCCTCTTGCTGGCGCTTGCGCTGGGGGCGGATCAGCAGGAAGTAGAACACCACCACCAAAAGAATCAGCGGCAGGATGCTTCCGAGTTGTCCCATGTCCATAAGGGGCGACCTTCCATTGTCGTACAAGGAGTTGACACCGGCCTCGCGCCGGAAATTCCGTGCGTTGCGTCGGGCCGCGCCGCTCAGCACGTCAGCCTACACAGCCAGCCAAGCCACGGAGTGTAGGCGCTTGTTGCGAAACGCGGCAACGAGGCAGCGTTTCGGCGCGCGGGGAAGTTCCCGATTTGAAACGGTTGCAACCGATTCGTAATCAGTCGAAAAGCGAGGCTCCGAACGCATCTGGGGGCGGTGTCATGCCGAGGTGGGTCCACGCGGCCGCGGTCGCGACCCGCCCGCGGGGCGTCCTGGCCAGCAGCCCCTGGCGTACGAGGAACGGCTCGGCCACCACCTCGACGGTCTCCGGCTCCTCCCCCACCGCCACGGCCAGCGTGGAAAGGCCGACCGGACCACCGCCGAACTTCCTCAGCAGCGCGCCGAGCACCGCGCGGTCGAGCCGGTCGAGCCCTTCGGCGTCGACCTCGTACAGGTTGAGCGCCGCGGAGGCGATCTCGCGGTCGATCACGCCGCCGGTGCGCACGTCGGCGAAGTCGCGCACGCGGCGCAGCAGCCGGTTGGCGATGCGGGGCGTGCCCCGCGAACGCCTGGCGATCTCGTGGGCGCCCTCGGCGGGGAGGTCGACACCGAGCAGCTTGGCCGACCGGTAGAGCACCTGCTCCAGCTCGCCGACCTCGTAGAAGTCCATGTGCGCGGTGAAGCCGAACCTGTCGCGCAGCGGCGCCGGCAGCAGCCCGGCCCGCGTGGTGGCCCCGACCAGCGTGAACGCCGCGATGTCGAGCGGGATCGCGGTGGCGCCCGGGCCCTTGCCCACGATGATGTCGACCCGGAAGTCCTCCATGGCGAGGTAGAGCATCTCCTCGGCGGGCCTGGCCATCCGGTGGATCTCGTCGATGAACAGCACCTCGCCCTCGGCCAGCGTGGACAGGATGGCCGCGAGGTCGCCGGCCCGCTCCAGCGCGGGGCCGGAGGTGATCCTGAGGGGCGCGTTCAGCTCCGCCGCTATGATCATCGCCAGGGTGGTCTTGCCGAGTCCCGGGGAGCCGCTCATCAGCACGTGGTCCGGCGGCCGCTGCCGGCGCAGGGCGCTCTCGAGCACGAGCGACAGCTGCTCGCGCACGCGGCCCTGGCCGATGAACTCGCCGAGCCGCTTGGGCCGCAGCGCCGCCTCGATCTGCAGCTCGTCGCCGGCGGCATCGGGCGACACGAGCTCTCGCTCAACCCCCACGCCGACCACGCCTCCTCACCCGGACCACACCATTACCGCCCTGCCCCAAACCGCCCGGCGTCAGCAGCATCCCACGCCGAGCCCACAGAGCGCCGCGCTCTCCCGCGCCGCCGCAGGACCGAACCGCGGGGTCCGAAGTTATCACCGCGCCGCGACGGTGGGAGGCGGTGCAGCGGGGCGCGGCACGACCCGGACGGTGCCCGGCCGGGACCGTGCTCATCGGACGCTCAAGGCGCGCAGAGCCGCCTTGAGCAGGGCGGCGACCTGCGGCTGGCGGCCGGCGACGAGCTCGGCGTCGGCGTCGGGCTCCACGATGGCGATCGCCTCGTCGGCGTCCTTGCCGGAGTAGCCCAGCCCGACCAGCCCCGAGTGGACCTGCTCCCGCCACGCCGCCATCCGCCGCTGCCCGTTGAGCGCGGCGTTGACGGCCTCCTCGGGCGTGCCGAGCCGGTCTTTGAGCTCCAGCACGATGCGCTGGGCGCCTTTCTGCCCGATGCCCGGCACCTGCGTGAGCGCCTTGAGGTCCGCACTGGCCATGGCGACGCGCAGCGCATTGGGCGTGTGCACGGCGAGCATGGCGAGGGCCAGCTTGGGCCCGACGCCGCTGGCCGTCTGCAGCAGCTCGAACACGGCGCGCTCGTCGTCGGCGGCGAACCCGTAGAGGGTGAGCGACTCCTCGCGCACCACCAGCGACGTGGCCAGGCGCGCCTCCTCGCCGACGCGCAGCGTGGCGAGCGTGCCCGGGGTGCAGTGGATGAGCATGCCGACGCCGCCGACCTCGATCACGGCCCCGTCCGGGGCGATCGCCGCCACCTTCCCGGCCACCGAGGCGATCACAGCTCCACCTCGGCCACTGACGCGATCACAGCTCGACCCCGGTCACTGACGCGATCACAGCTCGACCCCGCGATCATCGCTTGACGTCCTTTCGTGTGGCCTTGGCCAGCGCCTCGGCGAGGCGGCTCTGCGCGCCGCCGCGCCACACGTGGCAGATGGCCAGAGCGAGCGCGTCGGCGGCGTCGGCGGGCTTGGGCATCTCGGTCAGCCGCAGCAGGCGCGTGACCATGGCGCCGATCTGCTTCTTGTCGGCGGTGCCGCTGCCGGTGATGGCGGCCTTGACCTCGGACGGCGTGTGCAGCGCCACAGGTAGCCCGCGCCTGGCCGCGCACAGCACGGCGATGCCGGCGGCCTGCGCGGTGCCCATGACGGTGCGTACGTTGTGCTGGCTGAAGACCCGCTCGACCGCGACCGCGTCAGGCCGGACGTCGTCGAGCCACTGCTCGATCCCGGCCTCGATGCCGACGAGCCGCGCGCCGAGCTCCTCGTCCGCGCCGGTGCGCACCACTCCGACGGCCACCAGCGTCAGCGGCGCGCCCGGACGCCCCTCGACGGCACCCAGGCCGCACCGGGTCAGCCCCGGATCGACGCCCATCACCCGCACCTGGCCTGCCCCTCTCCGACACCGCCGCCGAACACCTGTTCGGCACGAGACTCTACCCCGGCCGACGTGGCCGCGCACCGTGAAACGCGCAGGCGGTCGGGCCTGGCTTGGCGTAAAGCCTGTCAGAAGTAGTCGAGCATGTACGGCTTCGCGGCGAAGGCCATGTCGAGGGCCTCGTCGTAGCGCTCGTCGCCGGACATGAGCCCGGTGACCCGCAGCGTGGCCGTCGGGATCCCGGCGTACAGGGCGGACAGGCCGTTCACGCTGAGCACCGCGCCGGGCGCGCCGGCCCCGGACTCCCCGATCGGCGTGGCCGCGCCCGAGCCGCCGGAGAACTCAAGCCGCCAGGTGCCGCCGCCCCGCACCGGGTCGTCCACGGTGACGACGGCGTCGCAGGCCACGGGAGCCGGGTAGCCCCTGCGCTCGATCGCGGAGGCCACGTCCAGCACCCTGAACATCCACCGGACCTGCTTGACCTGCTCCTTCGACCGCTCAGGCAGCAGCCACAGCACCGGGTCGTCGGGCGCCACGGGGGCGGTCACGTGCTGGGCGATCGAGGAGGAGGTGCCGACCAGGGACCACAGCGCCCTGGCGGTCTCGGCGGATCCGGCGACGAGGGTGCCGATCTGGATGTCCTCACCCTGCCACCGGTAGATCACGAAGCCGTCGTCGGCGAGGTAGCGGAAGTCGTCTTCGTCGTCCAGCCACAGGCTCCAGGTGCGCGCGTCGAAGGAGACGGGCCCGCTCGCGCGGGCGGCGCCGTGTACGCGGTGGAGCACGGAGACGAGCTCGGCGGCGTCGCCGGGGCCCATCCTGCGCAGCTTGACCTGCCCGGACGGCCGGATCCTGCGCAGCGCGCCGGCGGGGAGCCGCACGTTGTTCTGGGCTCCGGCGTGCTCGTAGCCGAGGGCGCGGTAGATGGGCGTGGTGGCCGGATAGAGCGCGGACACCGCGTCGCCGAGCGCGGCGGCCCGGTCGATGACGGCCCTCATGATCTGCGTGCCGACGCCGCGGCCTCGGTCCTCGGGGTTGACGGTGACCCCCGCGATCCCGGCCATGGGCTGCGGCCTGCCGTGCCACCACTGCGTGAACCGCCGCAGCCGGGCGGCGGCGGTGAGCCTGGAACCGTCGAACGCGCCCAGGTAGCGGCCCTCACCGAGGATGGAGCCCGCCGCTTGGCACCACCGCTCCGTGTCGGATGCGGACAGCAGCCCGAACGAGCGCTTGCGGAGGTCGAGGACGTCGTCGAGGTCGCCGGCAGTCAGATCGCGAATTTCCACAACGGCCAAACCTATGCAGCGGGCGTACGGGACCGCGAGCCATTTGTGGTGACCGCGAGCCTGTCGAGGTAGAGCACTTGAGCGGCCACGACGGCGACCAGCGCGACGGCGACCACGAGCAGCGGCGTGGCCGCGCCGACGTCGGGCGCGCCGGTGGCGTAGCCGCCGAGCTGGTTCATCTGGGCGAGCGGGGCGGTGAACATGGCGGGCTCCTGGGCGATCAGCAGGGGCCAGAGCAGGTCCTGGGCGTTCACCAGCGCGACGGCGCCGGTCAGGATGCCGGCCATGGGCAGCGAGGGCATGACGACGCCGCTGAAGAAATCCCGGCCGTTGCGCTCGGCCAGTCCCTTGCACAGCAGGGTGAGCACGAAGAGCGCGGGCACGCTCACCAGCAGGGGCGGGAAGAGGGCGACGAAGGTATTGATCAGGCCGAGGTTGCGCATGTTCTGCCAGTTCGCGACCCCGAGGGGGCCGGTGCTGACGAACAGCCAGGGCGCGAACAGCAGCAGCAGCCACTCGCTCCCGCGCCCGAGCGGCCGCAGGCCGCCGATGCCGAGCGCGGCCAGGTAGGCGACCCCGACCGACACGAACGCTCCCGCGACGGCGGGCACCCACGTGTTGACCTGCGTCTGCAGGCCCGCCGCCGCGGTGCCGGGCGAGGTGAGCACGCCGAAGATCCACGGCCAGGCCAGCAGCGCGCCGGCGGCCACGAAGATGACCAGCGCCGACACCCCGACGACCACCCCGGCGGCCGTCGGCTGACGGCTGGAGCCAGCAGACGCGGAGCCGGAAGGCGGCACCGCACCCGGCGGCACAGAGCCGGAGGGTGCGGAGGCCCGGGTGAGCGTGATGCGCATCCGGGAGAGGACGGCGATGAGGGTCGCGGCGACGCCGAGCACGCCGAGGATCACCCCTGTGAGGGCCGCAACGGACGCCCCAGAGCCGAATTTGGCCAATCTGAAGGCGTAGTCGAACTGGAGGCCCGCGAGCGTCTCCGTGGAGCGCTCAGGCCCTCCCCTGGTGAGCACCAGGCCGATCGAGAAGGTCTGCAGGCCCACGGCGACCGTGGCGAGCGCCACGAGCGCGCCGACGACGAACATGGCGGGCCTGACGGTGCCGCCGCGCAAAGCCGGCAGGAACGCGGTGACCGCCAGCGCGCACACCACGCCGAACGTGGCGGCGGCGACGATCAGCCGCAGCACACCCGGCGCCGTGTCAGGAGCGCGCAGCCCCTCGGCCAGCGCGCTCACGCCGGAGGCGTCCGGCGTCAGCCAGTACAACCAGGCCGCCGCCACGCCCACCGGGGAGAACGTGACGATCGCCAGGGACAGCACGATCCGCCCGGCCCGGCGCGGCCAGGTGCCCGCCCGGTCGAGGGCCAGCGCCAGCAGCGGCCCCACCACCACGGCCACGAGCAGCGGTATGACCGTCAGCGAGAACGTGAATCCCAGCGCCTGCCAGAACAGCTCGTCGCCCAGCAGCTTGAGGTAGTTCGCCGTCCCCACGAAGGTGCTCTCCTTGAAGACACCGCCGCTCTGGAGGCTGAACCAGATCGTCTGCGCCGTCGGCAGCACCAGCGTGATGAGGGTGCCGAGGAGCGCCGGCACGGCCAGCAGCCAGCCGATCGCCCGGTAGGTGGGCTTTGGTTGGTTGGGGGAAGTCACGTCGCCCGACCCTACGCCGCTCCGAGCCCTCCACGCACGCGAAGAAACCAACGGAACGAGGGTCGTCAGGCATGCATGAGCAGGGCCCGGCGCGAACCGGGCCCTTGCGGAGAACCGAACCTTGAGCAGCGGGAACCAGCCCGTTGAGCGAACGCCTACTCGGCGCCCAGGCGCTCCAGGACGGCGTCGCTGACGTCGAAGTTGGCGAAGACGTTCTGCACGTCGTCGCTGTCCTCCAGCGCGTCGATGAGGCGGAACACCTTCTTGGCGCCCTCCTCGTCGAGCGGCACGCTCATCGTCGGCAGGAAGCCCGACTCGGCCGAGTCGTAGTCGATCCCGGCCTCCTGCAGCGCCTTGCGCACCGGCACCAGGTCCCCCGCCTCGGAGACGACCTCGAAGGAGTCGCCCAGGTCGTTGACCTCCTCGGCACCCGCCTCCAGCACGGCCATCAGCACGGTGTCCTCGTCGAGCCCGTCCTTGGGCACGATCACGACGCCCTTGCGGTTGAACATGTAGGAGACGGACCCGGGGTCGGCCAGGGAGCCGCCGTTGCGGGTCAGCGCGACGCGCACTTCGGAGGCGGCGCGGTTGCGGTTGTCGGTGAGGCACTCGATGAGGACCGCGACGCCGCCGGGCGCGTAGCCCTCGTACATGATGGTCTGCCAGTCGGCGCCGCCGGCCTCCAGGCCGCCGCCCCGCTTGCGCGCCCGCTCGATGTTGTCGTTGGGCACGGAGTTCTTCTTCGCCTTGAAGATGGCGTCGAAGAGGGTGGGGTTGGCGTCCGGGTCAGGGCCACCGGTCCGGGCCGCCACTTCGATGTTCTTGATGAGCTTGGCGAACAGCTTGCCCCGCTTGGCGTCGAGCGCGGCCTTCTTGTGCTTCGTCGTCGCCCATTTGGAGTGGCCGGACATTACTTAGAGCTCCCTAACCATGTCTACGAAGTAACGGTGCACGCGAGTGTCCCCGGTCAGTTCGGGGTGGAACGAGGTCGCGAGCAACGGACCTTGACGGACCGCGACGATCCTATCCCCAGGCTCGCACCGGCCCAGAACTTCGACGTCGTCGCCGAGGGATTCGACCCAGGGAGCGCGGATGAACACCGCGTGCACCCGCTCGCCGGCGAAGTCCAGATCCTCCTCGAACGAGTCCACCTGGCGGCCGAACGCGTTGCGCCTGACCACCATGTCGATGCCGCCGATCGTCTGCTGCCCGGCGGCGCCGTCCTCGATCCTGTCGGCCAGCATGATCATGCCGGCGCAGGAGCCGTAGGCGGGCATGCCCTCCTTGACCCGCATCCGCAGCGGCTGGAGCATGTCGAAGGTCTCGGCGAGCTTCCACATGGTGGTCGACTCCCCGCCGGGGATGACCAGTCCGTCGACCGCGTCCAGCTCGGCGGGCCTGCGTACGGCGACGGCCGACGCGCCTGCCTCCTGAAGCATGCGCACATGCTCGCGCACGTCTCCCTGGAGAGCGAGTACACCGATCGTGGGCACAGTCGATCCTTCCGTCTGGGTGCGGGTTCCGTCCATTCAACACCAGGATGGCGTGGCATCTTCCTATAGAGCCGTCTTGACGTAGACGGGCTGGTGGTCGGACAGGGTCACGCTGTGCTCGACGTGGCAGCGCCGCACCGTGCCCTTGGGGGCGAACAGGTAGTCGATCTTCCTGCTCTCGCGGGTCCGGCGTCCGGTACGCCGCGCGCCGCGCTGGTCGCACTCCTGGTACGCCCGGTAGACCGGCGCGATGGCGCGGCGGCCCGCGGCGCTGCCGTACCCGCTGTCCGGGGGCGCGACGTTGAGGTCGCCGCCGACGATCGTCCGGTGCCCGGGCTTGACCGCGATCTCGAGCAGCCGCTTGATCTGCCTGGTCCGGTAGGGGGCGCCGGGCTGGCGGTCGTCGTACTGCGCGCCGGAGGACAGGTGGGTGCCGCAGGCGTGGACCTTCCTGGCGGGGATGGTCGCGCAGAGGGCGGCGCGCTTGACGAACCAGGGCGGCGCGGGCAGCGGATGGGTCTCGAACGTCGCCGCGTCGCCGGCCACCGCGACGGCGATGCTCTGCGCGCCGCGCGGGCGGCCGAGGCGGTCGGGGTGGCATGCGTACGGGGTGCCGTCGTGGGAGACCAGGTCCCACGAGCCGATCGTCCATTTCCGGCCGGTGCGCTGCTCCAGCCAGAGTTCGAGCGTGCCGGCCGCGCCCGTGCAGAACTCCTGCAGAAAGATCACGTCGGGTTTGACGGGCTGGTTGAGCGCGTACGTGCCGATGTTCCCGGCCAGTTCGACGGCGCCGGCGCGGTAGAGGCGGCAGGCGGAGTTGGTGCCCGTGCAGACGTTCCAGGTCATCACCGACAGGCCGGCAGCCGCCGGAGCCGCGGGCGCTCCGGCGGCGAATACTCCGGCCGCGAGTAACACGTGTCCCACCATGGTCGGAAATCCAACCACACGGCGTCGTACGCGGCCTTGTACAGGCGGAACCCCGGGACCGGGCGGGTGACCGGGTCCCGGGGTTCACGGGTCAGGGGCGCTCGGTCTCCAGGCGGACCGTCTCCTCCACCGTCATCTGCTGCGGGCTGCGCAGCGCCGGGTCGAGCGGCCTCAGGTACGTCTGCTGCACCCCGGGCACCCGGTCCTCGACGACGAACGTGGCCCGGGTGTAGACCTCGGCCCCCGGCTCGGAGACCCGGGGCACCACCTTGAAGTCGGCCGACAGCTGCTCGCGCTCGATCTTCGTCAGCACGTACCCGCGCTGGTTGTTGTAGAACTTCAGATGCGGGTTGATCTTCAGGAACGGATGCGTCGCCGGGTCGGAGTCGGTCCCGTTCCCGCCGGTGGAGATCGAGGTGGCCACCAGCTCCGAGCCCACGGACGGCCCGGTCGGGTCGTCGTAGTCGAGCTTGAGGTCGCTGGCCCAGTGGGCGTGCACGTCGCCGGTCAGCACCACGGGGTTGCGCACCTTGGCGTCCAGCCAGCCCTGGGTGATGCGGCGGCGGGAGGCGACGTAGCCGTCCCAGGCGTCCTGGCTGGTGACCTTGGCGGGCCCGGCGTTGTTGTCGCGCTGGGCGAAGAACACCTGCTGGCCGAGGATGTCCCACTGCGCCCGCGAGTGGCGGAACCCGTCCAGCAGCCAGGCCTCCTGCTCGCCGCCGGTGATCGAGCGGGCCGGGTCGATCGAGGCCGGGCAGTCCTTGTAGCCGTCGCCGCAGCCCTGGTCGTCACGGTACTGGCGGGTGTCGAGCATGTGGAAGGTGGCCATCCGGCCCCACCGGATGCGGCGGTAGAGCTGCATGTCGACGCCGCGCGGGATGGAGCTGCGGCGCAGCGGCATGTTCTCGTAGTAGGCGCGGAAGGCGGCCTCGCGCCTGGACAGGAAGTTCGGCTGGGGGACCTCGGGCTTCTCCGGCACCTCGTCGGCCCAGTTGTTGTCCAGCTCATGGTCGTCCCACACGACCAGCCACGGCGCTGCGGCGTGCGCGGCCTGCAGGTCGGGGTCGGCCTTGTACTGGGCGTGGCGCTGGCGGTAGTTGGCCAGGGTCTCGGTCTCGGGACCCTCGTGGTGGCGGATGTTGCCGCCGGGGATGTTGTAGGTGTTCTTGGTGTACTCGTACTGGTAGTCGCCCAGGTGCAGGATCAGGTCGGGGTGCTCATCGGCCAGCCGGCGGTAGGACGTGAAGTAGCCGTGCTCGAACTGGGCGCAGGAGACGAACGCCATGGCCAGCGCGCCGCCGTACGAGAGGGGGTGCGGGGCGGTGCGGGCGCGGCCGATCGGGGAGACGTACGGGCCGACGCGGAAGCGGTACCAGTATTCGCGGTCGGAGCCGAGGTTCTGGACCTCGACGTGGACGCTGTGGCCCCACTCGGGCGCGGCCACGCTCACGCCGGAGCGGACGACGCGGCGGCCGCGCTCGTCGGCGTACACCTGCCACAGCACCGGGAACGGCCGCTGCGGCATGCCGCCGAGCCCATCCTCGGCGAGAGGCTCCTGGGCGAGCCTGGTCCACAGCACGAAGCCCTCGTGGTCGGGGTCGCCGGAGGCGACGCCGAGCGTGAACGGGTCGGTACGCAGCCCGCGCGAGGCCAGGCTCTGGGCAGTCTCGGCGGCGGGGTCCGGTTCGTCGGCGCGCGCGGCGGTGGCCGGGATGGCCGCGGCCGCGCCTGCCGCTAATCCTGTGACGAGGAAATGCCGGCGGTTCAGCTTGGACACGGGTGACTCCTGGGAAGATCAAGCGTGCGGGACGGGACGTAGCTTGACTCAGGATCATGACTGCGTGGTGAACACCACACAACACAAAAAAGGCGACATCTTTCGCGGATGCCGCCTCTTTCGGAAATTTCCGTCGTCACATCATGACGCCCTCACCGGGCGCGTCCCGTCCGCCTCAGATGATCATGTCACCCGATCAGGCCCCGTGACCTGCGACGACACGCCGCTTACCAGCCGCGCTCGGCCAGGCGGTGCGGCTGCGGGATGTCGTCGACGTTGATGCCGACCATGGCCTCGCCCAGGCCGCGCGAGACCTTGGCGATGACGTCGGGGTCGTCGTGGAACGTGGTGGCCTTGACGATGGCCGCGGCGCGCCTGGCCGGGTCGCCCGACTTGAAGATGCCCGAGCCCACGAACACGCCCTCGGCGCCGAGCTGCATCATCATCGCGGCGTCGGCCGGGGTGGCGATGCCGCCGGCGGTGAACAGCACGACCGGCAGCTTGCCGGTCTTGGCGACCTCGGCGACCAGCTCGTACGGCGCCTGCAGCTCCTTGGCGGCGACGTAGAGCTCGTCCTCGGGCAGCGAGGCGAGCCGCTTGAGCTCGGCGCGGATCGTGCGCATGTGGGTGACGGCGTTGGAGACGTCGCCGGTGCCCGCCTCGCCCTTCGAGCGGATCATGGCCGCGCCCTCGGTGATGCGGCGCAGGGCCTCGCCCAGGTTGGTGGCGCCGCACACGAACGGCACGGTGAACTGCCACTTGTCGATGTGGTTGGCGTAGTCGGCGGGGGTGAGCACCTCCGACTCGTCGACGTAGTCCACGCCGAGCGACTGCAGCACCCTGGCCTCGACGAAGTGGCCGATGCGGGCCTTGGCCATGACGGGGATCGACACGGCGTTGATGATGCCGTCGATCATGTCGGGGTCGCTCATCCTGGACACGCCACCCTGCGCGCGGATGTCGGCGGGCACGCGCTCAAGGGCCATGACGGCGACCGCTCCGGCATCCTCGGCGATCTTGGCCTGCTCAGCGGTGACGACGTCCATGATGACGCCGCCCTTGAGCATCTCGGCCATGCCGCGCTTGACGCGGGCGGTTCCGGTGACGGGGGAGTTTTCTGGCGTACTGCTGGACACGGTCATCCTCACGGCTCTCACGGCGGTCGGTAAGTTATCAAGCCCATCGTAGGTCCTGAAGGACCGCTCCCCCGACATGCCAAGATGTCAGGATTTGCCCCCCAGCTTGTACACGTAGGACCTAGGGGATGACGGGCTTGCGGCTGGCGAGGGCCACCCAGACCTGGCCGGGCGCGAAGTTCATCGGCTCGCCGCTCTCCGTGGTGAACGTCGTGCCGTCCTTCTCCGATTCCCGCTCCCAGTTCGCCTTGAAAGCTTTACCGTCGCGCAGCACGATCGCGGTGCCCTTGCCCGTGGTGTGCACGAGCGGCGTGTAGCTGTCGTTCTTGTCGTGGAACTGCGAGCGCTCGGTCTTGGTGTACTGGATGACGATCGTCGGCGCGCCGAGCTGGCCGCCCTCGGCGGCCAGGTTCTTCTTGCCGTCCTGCCAGATCATCCACTTGTTGCGCTGCCCCGACCAGGCGAAGGTGAAGCGCGCGGCGGGCCACTTGACGGTGTACGCCTTCCGTTCCACGCCGCCCTCCGGGGCGTCGCCGAAGGTGAAGCCGATGTCCTTGGCCTTGCTCGCCTTGGGGGCCTTGGCCAGCAGCTGCTTGGTGCCGGCGAACAGGTTGTACGGGGCGAAGCGGCCCGGCTGCCGGAAGTACGCGCCGGGGTTGCGGGTGTCGCCCACGTCGAACAGCGACGCCTCCGCGATCAGCGGCAGCATCTTGGTCTGCGCGCCCGAGTAGGAGAAGGCCGGCTTGCCGAACTGCGGCGCGATGTGCAGGTCGGAGACGCGGGCGCTGCGCACCGGGCCCACCTTGGCGGGCAGCTTGGAGGAGAATATGACCATGAGCCGGGTCAGTCCGGCCTCGACCTGCTCGATGTAGACGATGTCCGCGCTCTTCAGCCCGAGTTGTGGCTTCCCTGCCGCGGTGTTCTCGATCTTCACGGCGAGCACCGGCTTGAGCTTGTCGTACGGCTCGCCGGTGAACGGGTGCTCCGGGGCCTCGGCGGGCTCCTCGCTGGGCGCGACCGTGGCTGCCTGCGGCGCCTTACCCGGTGCGGGTTCGTCCGAGGAACAGGCCGCGACAGGCAGCAGGACGGCCGCTCCGGCCAGCGTGACCGTGATGATCCGGGGTAGCCGCACGTGTAACTCTCCTCGCTTCAGCCCGAAAACGGGATGAAGCTTACTGGTTTCCCCAAATCAGGTCATTCAGTTGCCATAGTCGCCGGCGGATTGTCATCAATTTCGAAGAATTGGGGGTATTCCGTGTGCCCCGCCAGGCGCAGGGTCCGGGCCAGCCAGCGGCGCTGCGCCGTACGCGTGACCGACACGGCGTTGTTGTAGAAGCGGCGCGAGTAGACGACCTTGGCCACCGCCGTGTCGAGCTCCTCCAGCAGGTCGCCCCCGCCGGGCGCCTCCGACAGCTTCTCCCTGAACCGCTCCTGGTCCACGGCCGCGCGCAGGGCCCGCGACAGGTCGCTCTCGGCGTGCTCGCGCTCCTCCGGCCCGGCGATCCTGGCCTCGTGGGCGGCGGCGGCCAGCACCAGCGACGTGGCCGGGTCGAGCAGGCGCGCGCCGGCCAGCTCCAGCACCACCGCCCGGCGCCGCATCAGCGCCGCCTCCAGCGACTCGCGGGCCAGCTCCAGGCGGATGTGCAGGCGGTCGAGCCGGCCCGCGCGCCAGGAGACGTAGACGGCCATGAGCACCACGACGATGCCCACGATCAGCACGATCATGGTGGATGTCACAGGTCTTCCTCCACCCGCCCGGCACCGCTGGTGGTAACCGTCTCGTAGACGCGTACGACGTCCCGCGCCACCGTGGACCAGTCGTACTTCCTGACCGCCACCAGCGCCTCCGCCGCCAGCTTGGCCCGCCGCTCCGGCGCGTCGAGCAGCGCGGCCGCCTCGCGCGCCAGCGAGCCGGGGTCGCCGTTGGCGAACAGCGCGCCCGCCTGCCCCTCGCCGAGCACCTTGCGGAAGGCGGGGATGTCGCTGGCCAGCACCGTGGCCCCGGACGCCATGGCCTCGGCCAGCACGATGCCGAAGCTCTCCCCGCGCGTGTTGGGCGCGCAGAACACGTCGACCGAGTGGTACGCGCGGATCTTGTCGGCCTCGCTGACCATGCCGAGCACCGTCACCCGGTCGTGGAAGCGCTTCGGCACCTGCTCGTAGACGTCCTTGGCGTCACCCGGCCCGGCGATGAGCAGCTTCACGCCGGGCCGCTCGGCCGCCAGCGTGCCGAACGCGTCGAGCAGGATCGGCAGGCCCTTGCGCTCCTCGTCCATCCGGCCCAGGAAGCCGAGCGTGGCGCCGTCGGGCCCCCACCCGTCGAGGGGCTCGGCCTCGGTGTAGCGGGAGACGGTCACGCCGTTCGGGATGAGCACCGCGTCGCCGCCGAACTGCTCGACCAGGCTCTTACGGGCCGCGTCGGAGACCGCGATGCGGCCGCTGAGCTTCTCCAGCGCGCTGCGCAGCAGCGGCTCGGCCACCGCGATCGCCCGCGAGCGGGACCACGACGCGTGGAACGTGGCCACGATCGGCCCCTTCGCCGCCCAGCACGCCAGCACGCCCAGGCTCGGGATCAGCGGCTCGTGGATGTGCAGCACGTCGAACTCGCCCGTGCGCACCCACCGCCGCACCCGCGCCGCCGACAGGAAGCCGAACGACATCCTGGCCACCGCCCCGTTGTACGGCACCGGCACCGCCCGGCCCGCACCCGTCACATACGGCGGCAGCTCGACGTCGTCCGCCGCCGGCGCGATCACCGACACGTGGTGCCCCTGCACCATCAGCGCCTGGGCCAGGTCGTCGATGTGCTGCTTGACCCCGCCCGGCATGTCCCACGAGTAGGGACACACGATGCCGACCCTCATCGCGGCAGGTCCTCCAGCCAGAGCCGCTGCAACATGTGCCAGTCCTCCGGATGCTCGGAGATGCCCTTCTCGAACACGTCGGCCAGCCGCTGCGCCACCACCGCGACCTTCTCCTGCCGGGTGCCCTCCTGCGGCACCGGGACCTCCTCGTGGATGTGGATGCCCCAGTCGTCGCCCACGAAGTAGACGGTCGCCGGCAGCAGCGCGGCCCCCGTCTGCACGGCCAGCAGCGGCGGCCCCGCGGGCACCTTCGTGGTGGCGCCGAAGAAGCGCACCTCGATGCCGCTCTTGGTCAGGTCGCGCTCGGCGGGCAGGCACACCACGCCGCCCTTGCGCACCCGCATGGCCAGGGTGCCGAAGTTGTGCCCGTCGCCGCCGGTCAGCGGCAGCACCTCCATGCCGAGCCCCTCGCGGAAGGCCACGTAGCGGCGGAAGAGCGACTCGGGCCTGAGCCGCTCGGCCACGGTCGTGAACGGATGGCCCACGCCCACCAGCCACGCCCCGGCCTGGTCCCAGTTGCCCATGTGCGGCAGCGCCAGCACCACGCCCCGCCCTGCCGCCACGTTGTCGTGCACGTGCTCGGCGCCGATGACATGGGTGCGGCGCACGATCTCCTCGGTCCTCATGGACGGCAACCGGAAGATCTCGTGGAAGTAGCGGAGGTAGGAGCGCATGCCCGCCCTGCTGAGCTCGCGCAGCTCACGGCTGTCCGCGTCCATGCCGGTCACCCGCGCCAGGTTGGACTCCAGCCGGCGCACGGACTTGCCGCGTTTCGCCCACACCCGGTCGGCGAGGAGGCGGAAGACCGCCGCCGTGGGGCGCTCGGGCAGCAGCGGCACGAGCTTCCAGCCGGCTGCGAAGCCCGCGGCCACGACGCGATCGCCGAATGACGCGTTATCGCTCATTTCTCCTCATCGCTCATCGCTCCTCGTCTGCTCGTACACCCGCTTCACCCGCTGTCCCACGGTGATCACGCTGGCCGCCGCGAGCAGCCACATCCCCGCGGGCAGGACGTACGGCACGCCGAGCCCCGAGAAACAGGTCGCGACCAGCGCCACGACCAGCCGCTCCGGCCGCTCGGCCAGCCCGACGTCGGCGGTGAGCCCGAGCCCCTCCGCCCTGGCCTTGGCATAGGAGACCAGAGCACCCGCGATCAGGCACACCAGCGTCACCGCGGCCATCAGGGTGTCGTCTCTGGAGATGAAATACAAGATCAGGCCCGCGAAGATGGCGGCGTCGGCCACCCGGTCGAGCGTCGAGTCGAGGAACGCGCCCCAGGTGCTGCCCCCCTTGCCGCCGAGCCGGGCGACCAGGCCGTCCAGCAGGTCGAACAGCACGAAGACAGTGATCACGAGGGCTCCCCAGGTCAGCAGTCCCAGGGGGAAGAAGGTCAGGGCGGACACGACGGTGCCGAGGGTGCCGATCGCCGTGACGGCGTTCGGGCCGATCCCGCGGCCCACGAGGGCCCTGCCCAACGGCGTGAGTATCCGGGTCATGGCCGGGCGCAGGAGTTTGAGCATCGCCGTCCGATCGTAGGCCATTGCAAGCCTGACAACTTTCTTTGCCCCGCCCCCCTTGTGATATCCGCCACGCGGGTATTTGGTGAACACACCGCGTCCATGCGGTTTCTGTCACGTTCCGCGCGGGCGCGGCGTTGGGAAAACAACCGACGACGCGGGAGGCGATGTGGCGGAAAGAAGTTCGGGCGGCGCCGTGGGAGCCGCGGGCAGGGCACCCACGGCCGACAGGGCGGATGCGATACGCAATGTCGTGCTGGTCGGCCACTCAGGAGCAGGTAAGACGACACTCGTCGAACAGCTGCTGGCCGCCACGGGCACCATTCAGCGCCCGGGACGGGTGGAGGACGGCAACACGGTCAGCGACTTCGACGAGGTCGAGGTCAGGCAACAACGGTCGGTCAACCTCGCCGTGGCGCCCCTGGTGCACAACGGCATCAAGATCAGCCTTCTCGACACCCCCGGCTACGCCGACTTCGTGGGCGATCTGCGGGCCGGGCTGCGCGCGGCCGACGCCGCGCTGTTCGTGGTGGCGGCCTCCGACGGGATCGACGGGCTCACCCAGATGCTCTGGGAGGAGTGCGCGCAGGTCGGCATGCCGCGCGCGGTGGTGATCACCAAGGTCGACCACCAGCGGGCCGACTTCGACGAGGTGCTGGCCACCTGCCAGGACGTCTTCGGCGACGGCGTCGCGCCCCTCTACCTGCCGGTGATCACCAATGGGCACGTCAACGGTCTGATCGGGCTGCTGACACAGAAGTTCTACAACTACGCGACGGGCACCCGTACCGAGAAGGAGCCGGGCGCGGAGTACGAGGCCCAGATCGAGCTACACCGCGGGACGCTCATCGAGGGCATCATCCAGGAGAGCGAAGACGAGACTCTCATGGAGAGGTACCTCGAGGGCGAGCCCATCGACACCAAGGTCCTCATCGAGGACCTGGAGAAGGCCGTCGCACGCGGCAGCTTCTACCCGGTGCTGTGCAGCGGGCTGGGCATCGGCGCGCACGAGGTGCTCGAGGTCATCACGCAGGGCTTCCCGTCGCCCCTCGAACACCCGATGCCCGAGATCACCGACCTGTCCGGCAAGCCGGTCAAGGACATCACCTGCGACGCGGACGGCCCGCTGGTGGCCGAGATCGTCAAGACCACCAGCGACCCGTACGTGGGCCGCATCAGCCTCGTACGCGTCTTCTCGGGCACGCTGCGCCCCGACATGACCGTCCACGTCTCCGGGCACGGCCTGGCCGACCGCGGGCACGAGGACCACGACCTGGACGAGCGCATCGGCACCCTGACCTGCCCGCTGGGCAAGCATCAGCGCCCCGCGGCCAAGGGCATGGCGGGCGACATCGTGGCGGTGGCCAAGCTGTCGCGGGCCGAGACCGGCGACACCCTGTCCGACGTCGACCGGCCGCTGCTGATGACCGCCTGGACCATGCCCGACCCGCTGCTGCCGGTGGCGATCAGGGCCAAGTCCAAGGCCGACGAGGACAAGCTGTCGCAGGCCCTCGGGCGGCTGGTGGCCGAGGATCCCACGCTGCGCCTGGAGAACAACGCCGAGACCAAGCAGCTCGTCCTGTGGTGCATGGGGGAGGCGCACACCGACGTGCTGCTGGACCGGCTGGCCAAGCGGCACGGCGTCGAGGTCGAGCGGGTCGAGCTGCGGGTGCCGCTGCGCGAGACGTTCGGCGGCAAGTGCAAGGCGATGGGCCGCAACGTCAAGCAGACCGGCGGCCACGGCCAGTACGCGATCTGCCACCTCGAGGTGGAGCCCCTGCCGTCCGGCGGCGGGTTCGAGTTCGTGGACAAGATCGTGGGCGGCGTGGTGCCGCGCCAGTTCATCCCGTCGGTGGAGAAGGGCGTGCGGGCCCAGATGGAGCGCGGCGTCGTCGCCGGCTACCCGATGGTGGACGTGCGCGTCACGCTGTTCGACGGCAAGGCCCACTCGGTCGACTCATCCGACATGGCGTTCCAGATCGCCGGCCAGCTGGCGCTGAAGGAGGCGGCGGCGAAGGTGTCAACGCTGCTGCTGGAGCCCGTGGACGAGCTGTCGGTGCTGGTCGCCGACGACTACGTGGGGTCGGTGATGTCCGATCTGTCGTCGCGGCGGGGGCGGGTGCTCGGCACCGAGCCCGTCGGCACGGGACGCACGCTGGTCAAGGCGGAGGTGCCGGAGCTGGAGATCACGCGGTACGCCATCGACCTGAGATCCATGTCACACGGCACGGGCACGTTCACCCGTTCGTTCCTGCGCTACGAGCCGCTGCCGCCGAATCTCGCCGGCAAGGTGACGGCCACGGAATGAGCGGAATGCGCTGAGGAGCCGGGAGGGAGAATTCAGGCCCCTCCCGGCCCAGCCGTTTCTTTCTATCACAAATGAATCACGACTCTATTTCTTTTTTTCGTTCCGAGCATCCGGGAGCAGCTGTCACACTAGGTGGCACTATGCGAACTGGACGCCCACTCCTAGCCGCCGCAGCCCTCGCCGTCGTCACCACCGCCGCCGCATACACGTTCGGCCCCGGTGCGACCGAGAGCCCCGCGGCGAGCGAGAAGAAGACGACCACCGCCACCGCCGCTCGCGTGGCCGCCTGCAAGTCCGACGCCCGCTACCCGAAGCGCCAGCTTCGCGGCGTCTGGATCGCCACCGTCAAGAACATCGACTGGCCCTCGCGCACGGGCCTGTCCGCCGAGCGGCAGAAGGCCGAATACGTCAAGATCCTCGACAGCGCCGCCAAGCGCAACTTCAACGCCGTCTTCGTGCAGGTGCGGCCCGCCTCCGACGCGCTCTACAAGTCGTCGCTCGAGCCGTGGTCGCAGTTCCTGACGGGCACGGCGGGCAAGGACCCCGGGTGGGACCCGCTGCCGTATCTCATCGACGAGGCCCACAAGCGCGGCCTGGAGTTCCACGCCTGGTTCAACCCGTACCGGGCGTCCTATGACGCCAACGTCTCCAAGCTGCCCGCCAACCACCCGGCGCGGCAGCATCCGGACTGGACGGTCAAGTACGGCGACCGCGTTTACTTCAACCCGGGCCTGCCGCAGGTGCGCGAACACGTCACCAAGGTCATCACGGACGTGGTGGACCGCTACGACGTGGACGGGGTGCACTTCGACGACTACTTCTACCCGTACCCGGGTGAGGGCGGGCAGTTCAACGACAAGGCCGCCTTTACAAAGTACGGCAAGGGCAAGAGCCTGGCCGACTGGCGCCGCTCCAACGTCAACACGCTCATCGCCCAGGTGGACAAGGTCGTCCACGAGCGGAAGAACCACGTCAAGTTCGGTATCAGCCCGTTCGGCATCTGGCGTAACAAGTCGAATGACCCGTCCGGGTCCAACACCACCGGGATGTCCGCCTACGACGCGATTTATGCGGACGCGAAGGCCTGGATCAAGTCCGGCACGGTCGACTACGTGATGCCGCAGCTCTACTGGTCGCGCGGCTTCAAGGCGGCCGACTACCGGGCGCTGGCGCCGTGGTGGGCGGAGGCCGTCGAGGGCTCAGGCGTGCAGCTCTACATCGGCCAGGCCCTCTACCGGGTCGGCGCCAAGGACGACAACGCCTGGACCAAGCCCGGCGAGCTGTCCGCGCACCTGACCCTCAACCGCAAGTACAAGCAGGTGGACGGCGACGTCTACTTCAGCGCCAAGCAGCTGCTCACCAACCCGCTGGGCGCGATCGACCGGGTGGCCAAGGAGCACTACGGCCGTCCCGCCCTGCTGCCGCTCATGGAGGAACGCGGCGGCCAGGCCCCCGCGGCCCCGTCGGGGGCGAGGGCCGCGCAGCCGGCGGGGGCGAAGGCCGTTGGCGCGACGCTGTCGTGGACGCCTTCGGCCGGAGCTCGGGCGTACGCGGTGTACCAGGTGCCGAAGTCCGGCAACGACTGCCAGGCGTCCGACGC
Source organism: Nonomuraea basaltis (assembly GCF_005893125.1). Lineage (GTDB taxonomy): Bacteria > Actinomycetota > Actinomycetes > Streptosporangiales > Streptosporangiaceae > Nonomuraea > Nonomuraea basaltis. The sequence goes on from NZ_VCJS01000019.1 coordinate 67,982, forward strand.
CCGCAGCCTGATCGCCGTGGTCGCCGACCCGTCCTTCGCGACCAGGTCGCCGGGGACCTATCTGATCACCTCGCTCGACCGCCTGCACAACGAGAGCAAGCCGGTCCAGGTGAAGGTCGACCCGGTCTGACCACCGCCTGTCCTTCGCCGCCGGGACCGCCGATGACATCGGCGGCCCCGGCTGCCACCCGGGCGTGACGACGGGCGCGCCACGTCACAGGACGTTTGGCGACCGCGCCACAGCACGGCGCCTTTGACGAGCGCGCCACGTCACAGCGCATCACGCGGCGGAGCGTCGCCCATGGCGTCGTAACCGTGGCCGCCGGGTGAGCGCAGGAGGGAGGCGGGGTCGATGGGGGCACCCGCCTGAAACCGCCGAGATCCTCATCAGATGCGCTCGGGTCGTGAGAGGGTAGTTCAGACCGGTGGCGCCGGGATGTGACGTTGCTCTACCGTGCCACGGACATCATCGATCGCGGGAGGTCATCGGGGTGAGGCGCGCGGTAGTCGTGCTGGCCGTGCTGCTCGGCCAGATGCTGTCCGGCCAGGGACTGTTCGCCGGGCCCGCGCGCGCCGACGACGGAGCGGGCGGGGCGGGGCGACACGTCGCGAGCCGGATGGCGCCGGACGGCACCAGCCAGGTTGCGCAGGACGGCGCGGGGCGGATGGCCCAGGACGGCACCGGCCAGGCGGCGCAGGACGGCGCGGGGCGGGTGGCGCTCATCGGGGTGTCCGGGCTGCACTGGAACGACCTCACTCAGGCCGACACGCCCAACCTGTGGGAGCTGGCCGGGGCGAGCGCGGTCGGCTCCCTGTCGGTCCGTACGGTCGGCAACGTGACCTGCCCCTACGACGGCTGGCTGACCGTGTCGACGGGCAACAGGGCGGCCGTCGGCTACGGCTGCGGGGCCCCTCCGATGCCGGAGTCGCAGAGCGCGGGCGCGATCATCCCCGACTACCGCTACCTCATCGACGTGGCCGGGCAGCGCAACGCCGGCACCCTGGGCGAATCGCTGAAGGCGGCCGGCAAGTGCTCGATCGCGATCGGCCCGGGCGCCGCGCTGGCGCTGGCCGACCGGCAGGGCGCGGTGCAGAACTACCACGCCTCGCCGCTCCAGGTCAGGACCGCCGACCTGGAGCGGTGCCCGATGATCGCCATGGACGTGGACGACCTCATCCGCCCTTACCTGACCGGCGACCGGCTGCCCAAGGTGCCCGACCTGCTCAACCCCGCCGAGCGCCGCGCCGCGCTGCGCCTGGCCGACGCCAAGGCCGGCGCGCTGCTATCGGTCCTGCCCGCCGACACGACCGTGCTGCTCGCGGGCCTGTCGGACCACGGCTCCGTACCGCACCTGCGGGTGGCGGCGCTGCGCGAGCCGGGCGCGCAGGGCAGGCTGCTCGGCGCCGCCTCCACCCGCCGCGAGGACATCTCGATCCTGACCGACCTGACCGCCACCGCGCTGACCAAGCTCGGCGTGGCGGTGCCCAGCACGGTCGTGGGCGTGCCGCTGCAGGTGGGCGAGCACGGCGCGACGTTCGAGCGGCTCCAGCGCGCCGACGCCACCGCCCAGACCATGCGCTCGGCGAAGGGGCAATACTTCACCACCCTGGCGGTCCTGCAGGTCCTGTTCTACGTGCTGGCCTTCCTGCTGCTGCGCCGCCACCAGCACCTGCCCTGGATACGCCGGGCCGCCGTGGCCCTGGCCGCCCTGCCCGTCACCTCGTTCCTGGTCAACCTGCTGCCCTGGAGCAATCATCTGCAGCTGTTCGGCGGCATGCTGGCCTGGTGGGCGGCGATCACCGCGCTGGCGCTGGCCGGGCCCTGGCGGCGCCGGCCGCTCGGCCCGCTGGCCGTGGTCGCCGGCATCACCGCGCTCACGCTCGCCGGTGACCTGCTCACCGGCACCACGCTCCAGCTCAACAGCTTCATGGGCTACAGCGCCGAGCAGGGGGCCCGCTACTTCGGCCTGGGCAACATCCCGTTCGCGCTGCTGGCGACCGGCACGCTGCTGGCCACGACGGCGATCGCGCACCGCTGGCCGGGCAAGCCAGGGCTGGCCGCGATCGTGGGGCTGGGGGCTTTCGCGATGGTGCTCGGCGGGTCCGGGATGGGCAGCGACTTCGGCGGCGTCATCGCGTTCGTGCCGGGCATCGCGGTGACCGCGCTGATCCTGTCGGGCAAGCGGGTGTCGCTGGTGAAGCTGGGATTGTTCTGCGTGGCCGGCGGGGTGATCGTGATGACGTTCGCCTGGATCAACTATCTGAAGCCGGCCAACGAGCAGACGCACCTGGGCAGGTTCGTGGGCCAGGTGCTGACCGGCGAGGCGTTCGACGTCATCCTGCGCAAGCTGCAGGCCATGCTGGCCACGCTGCTCAGCCCCAACCTGATGCCGATCGTGATCGTGGCCGTGGCGTTCCTCGTGTACGCCATCCTGCGCCCCGAGCAAGCCTCGGCCGGGGTGGTGCCGGCGGCGTTCGAGCACTCCCCCGCGCTGCGGGCCGGGCTCATCGGCACGCTGGTCAGCGGCGTGGTCGGGATGCTCGTCAACGACTCGGGCGCGGCCGTGCTGTCCATGGCGCTGGCGCTGGCCATACCGCTGCTGCTGGCCACCGGCATCGGCGCGCTCTTGCAGCGGGAGGAGGAGTCAGCCCCAGGCGTCGGCGAGCAGCTGGCGCGTGTCGCGAAGTAGCTGCGGCAGGACCTTCGTCTGGGCGACGACCGGCATGAAGTTCGTGTCGCCGCCCCATCTGGGCACCACGTGCTGGTGCAGGTGCGCGGCGATGCCCGCGCCCGCGACGTGGCCGAGGTTCATGCCGACGTTGAAGCCCTGCGCGCCGCTGGCCTTGCGCAGCGCGCGCAGCGCCTTCTGGGTGAAATCCCCCATCTCGACCAGCTCGTCCGGCTGCAGCTCGTCGTAGTCGGACACGTGCCGGTAGGGGACGACCATCAGGTGGCCGGAGTTGTACGGGTAGAGATTGAGCACCGTGTAGACGCTCTCCCCGCGGGCGACGATCAGGCCGTCCTCGTCGCTCATCTTGGGTATCGCGTCGAACGGGCAGTCGTCGTCGGGGCCGGTGCCCGTCGGCTTGTTCTCACCCTTGATGTAGGCCATGCGATGGGGGGTCCACAGACGTTCGAAGCCGTCGGGGGCCCCTGCCCCTGCCTGATCGTGCATAACTAGCAGCATAGGACCACGGACAAACGGGGTGCTCTTCCGGCACAATCCTGAGGACCCGCCTACAGGAGGCCGCGATGAGCGACGCGTTAGCCGAGCACTCCGTCCCGCCCGCCGACAACCCAGTCCCTGCCCCGGTCACCGCCCCCGCGGACGGATCGCCCTCGTACCCGCCGGGGGCGACCGTCAAAGGGCGGATCAAGGTCGCCGACGAGGTGGTGGAGAAGGTCGCCGCCCTGGCGGCCCTCGAGGTGTCCGGCGTCGCCGACATGGGCGGCGACCTGGCGCGGGCGTTCGAGTCCGTACGCGACCGCATCGGCATCGGGTCGCGGCGCGGCACCCAGGGGGTCAGCGCGCAGATCCAGGACCGGCAGGTGGCGATCAGCCTGACGATCGTGGTGGAGTACGGCCACGTCGTGATGGAGGTCGCCTCGGAGGTCCAGACGAACGTGGCCAGGAGCGTCGGCCGGATGCTCGGCATGCGGGTCATGGAGGTCAACGTCACGGTCGACGACGTCCGCCTCCCCGGCGAGGGCCGCCCCGAGCCCGCCGAGGACCCTGCCGACGAGGGGCCCATGGCCACCTGAGCCGGTCGAAAGCCGGCGAGGTCATCGGTTGAACTGGAAGGGCGCGAGGACCGCCGGGCGGCGGTCGGTCAGCACCAAGTCGGCCAGGGCGCGGCCGGTGGCAGGTCCCAGCGTGACACCCAGCATGCCGTGCCCGGTGGCGAGGAAGACGTTGTCGCGCCCAGGAAGCCGGTCGATGACGGGCAGGCCGTCGGGCAGCAGGGGCCGGCCTCCCACCCACGGGTCGCGGATCAGCCTCGGCAGATCGTCCTGGTCGTCGAACCAGTCGCCGAGGTAGCGCCGGCTGCCCCGGGCGATGGCGACGATGCGCTGCCAGTTCAAGCGGCGGTTGTCGCCGCTGAGCTCCATGGTCCCGGCGAGCCGCGTCGTACCGCCGATCTCGGAGGCCACGATCCGGTGATCGCCGAAGTAGAGGGAGTGCTGCGGCGCCGACTTCAGTTCGGCAGTGAAGCTGTACCCCTTGCCCGCCTGCATGGTGAGGCGGAGCCCGAGGAGCCGCAACAGCCGGGGCGACCACATGCCGGCGGCGATGACCACCGCGCGGCAGGCGATCTCGCCGGTGCTGGTGCGAACGGCGGTCACCCGGCCGCCGGTCGTCCGGAAACCGGTCACCTCGACGTGCTCGTGGATCCGGCCGCCGGCGTCGCGTACCACGTCGCCGAGCGACTCCACCAGCCGCCGCGGGTCCAGGACGCCCTCGCCCCGGACCAGGTACGCGGCTCGTACCTCGGGGGACAGCGCGGGGTCGAGCTTGTGCGCGTCGTCTCCCACGACGACGTCCTCTGGCATGTCGTAACGTCCGGCCGCCATCACCTTCTGGACCTGGAGGTGGTGCCGGGCCTTCGACTCGGACAGGAAGGCGTGCACGAGTCCGGGACGCTGGAGGGTGGTGTCCACGCCCGCGTCCGCGAGCTCGTCGTACAGGTCGAACGTGGTTTGGTTCAGATCCGCCAGGGCCGCGTAGCCGCGCCGGAACGTGGTCTCGCCACTGTTGCGCCAGAACCGCCACAGCCAGGCGAGGAACCTGGGGTCCGCCGAGGGCCGGATGTAGAGGGGAGAGTCGGGGCGTCCCAGCGACCGCAGGCCGTACGCGGTCACTCCGGGAGCCGATACGGGCGTGGAGTGGCTGAGACAGACCCAGCCCGCGTTACCCCACGAGGCACCGGAGGCGAGGCTGGACCGCTCCGCCACCTCCACCGCGACCCCGGCGGCGGTCAGGTAGTGCGCCGCGCACAGTCCTACGACGCCGCCACCGATGATGAGGACGGGATGGTCGGTCGTTCCCACCTCACGCCTCCGCGCTGATCGAGAGGTGGCTCGCCAGGAAGGTACGCGTGCGGGCCTCTCGTGGGCTGGACAGCAGGTCTCCCGGCAGCCCTTCCTCCACGATGCGGCCTCCGTCGACGAAGACCACCCAGTCAGCGACGTCACGAGCGAACGTCAGCTCGTGGGTCACCAGGATCATCGTCATCCCGTCCTCGGCGAGCTCCCGCATCACCCTCAGCACCTCGGAGGTCGACTCGGGATCCAGGGACGAGGTGGGTTCGTCGAACAGCAGGACGGAGGGCTGCAGCGCGAGGGCACGGGCGATGGCCACGCGCTGTTGCTCCCCGCCCGACATCTGCTCGGGATAGGCCGTGCCCCGATGGGCCAGCCCCACCCGGCGCAGCAGCCGTACCGCCCGCTCCAGGGCCGCCTGCTCCGGCACGCCTGCCCGCAGCTGGGCGAGCATCACGTTCTCCACCGCGGTGAGGTGCGGGAAGAGATTGAACCGCTGGAACACCATGCCGACCGACCGGCGCAGCTGGGCCAGATCGCGGCTCACGACGCCTTCACCCGAGAAGATCGGATCGCCGTTCACCTCGATGAGCCCGCGATCGGGCTGTTCCAGAAGGTTGACGCAGCGCAGCAGCGTGGTCTTGCCGCCGCCGCTCTGGCCGATGATGCTGACGATCTTTCCGCGGTCCACCGTCAGGCTGACCGCGTCGAGAACCTGGCGTCCGTCGAACGACTTGCGAAGGTGCTCAATCCGGACAACGGTCTCCAATGTGGAGCGACCGCCCGCCGTACTGGACGGTGGCGGCGCATCGAGCAGGCCGCCGTCGGCGAGCAGGGCCGCCGCGGCGTGCAGGCGCCGGCGCCGCCGCCAGGACAGCGGCGTCCCGGCGCGGATGCGGCGCTCGAACCACAGCAGGCCCTGGGACAGGGGATAGCACAGCAGGAAGTAGATGCCGGCGATGACCAGGTACACCTCCAGCGCGCGGAACGTCGCCGAGGTGATCAGGCGGGCCTCGGACATCAGCTCCGCGGCCGAGATCGTCACCAGGAGGGAGGTGGACTTGAGCAGGTCGACGAGCATGGTGTTGGTCCCGGGCAGAGCCAGCCGCAGTGCCTGCGGGAAGATCACCCAGGAGAAGGTGCTGACCCGGCTCAGCCCGAGCGCCTCGGCGGCCTCCCGCTGCCCGTCATGGACGCCGGAGATGGCCGATCTGAAGATCTCGGAAAGGTAGGCGGCATAGAAGATCACGAGGCTGAGCGCCCCTGCCGTGAAGACGTCCAGCCGTATGCCTATGGAGCCCAGACCGAAGTAGGTCACGAAGATGATGGCGAGCAGCGGGATGTTCTTGAAGAGCTCCGTGTACGCGGCCGCGGGCCAGCGGAGCGACCGGACACCGCTCAACCGCATGAGCGCGAGGAGCAGGCCGAGACCGATCGCGCCCACGAAGCCCGCAACGGTGTACTCCACGGTCTTCAACAGCCCGCCGAACAGCTCGCCGGCATAATCCGGCCAGGGCACCTGGAACATGTGTGATCTCCGAAAGGCTCAGATGGACGGCGGGGCCCACTCGGCCGGGCGGTCGACGCCCTGGCGGGTCTTGGCCATGGTGGGCGCCGGCTTCAGGAACTGGTTGGGGTCGGCGCCGTACTTCTGCACCAGCGTGGTCATCTCACCGCTGGCGTACATCTTGCCGATCTCTTCGGAGAAGGCCTTCTCCAGCGCGGTGGCCTGCTTCGGAAGATAGAAAGCGGTCATGTACGGCCGGAAGTAGTCGTACGCCGGATGCGCCTTGACCTCATCATCGGTGGGCGGGGTGAGGTACTGCGTCGCGATCTTCAGTTCCGGACGGGCCTTCTGCGCGGCCAGGATGATCAGCGGGTCGAGGAAGCCGACGTCGATCCGGGCGGCGCCCAGGTCGTCGAGGACTCCGTTGCCGTCGGGGTAGGCGTGCAGCTTGGCGTCGGGCACCTCCTGGATGGACTTGACCCACACATATCCCTCGACCGTGCCGAGTTCGAGTCCCTTGAGGTCGTTGACGGTCTGGTACGTCTTGCCGGAGCCTACGGCCATGGCCGGCGGCGAGTAGTAGGGCGGATCGGTGAAGAGGCCGGACTTCTCGCGCTCGGCGGTCCAGGCTATGCCGCCCACGGTCATGTCGTAGCGCTGCGACTGGACCCCGGCCAGCATGCCGGCGAAGTCCGTGACCTCGACCTTCACCTGGAGCTTGAGCCGTGCCGCGATCGCGTTGACGATGTCGGCGTCGAGCCCGGACATGCCGTCGCCCTGCTTGTCGGTGTAGGGCGCGTACGGCTGGATCGCGACCGTCAGCACCCCGGGCTCGATGGTGCCGAGGGCGTTGTCCTGGGAGGTGGCCGGCGTATCGGACGAGGAGGCGGTGGAGGAGGAGCAGGCCGCGGCCAGAAACACCGCGGCCAGCCCGGCGACCAGTCGCGCCAGCCGCGGACGGGGTACTCGAGAGGTCCACATTGGGCTTCACCCTTCAGGGGAGAAATGGGGGGTTGTAGATCACCGGCGCCGCTTTCGATCGGCGCTCTGGTCGACTGGTCGGCGACTCCCGACTGATGGGTGAACACTAAGTGGACATCGGGTCTGCGTCATTGGTCGACTCATACGAATCCCTACGAGATTCTGAGGAAATCATCATATGATGCGTACATCTCCATCTCGCTCCGCGCTGGGGGACGTCAATGCTGACGCCGTTGATCGCCCAAGAGATCGCCCGAGAAACAAGCACGATCATTGGATTTAACGTCCTCATTACCGATAGAGAAGGCATCGTCATCGGGAGCGGGGACACCGATCGGCTCGGCACCTTTCACGAGGCGTCGGTCGATGTCATGCGCACCTTGCGCTCGGCGAGCCACGGCACCGAGGCCGCTTACCGGCTCATCGGCGTGCAACCGGGCATCACGCTGCCGATCCTGCTGAACGACGAATCCGTCGGAACCGTCGGCATCACCGGCGACCCGGACCAGGTCGAGCGCTTCGGCCGAGTGGTGCGCAACCAGACGGAAATCCTTTTACGGGAGTCCCTGCTCCAGCGATCACTCCTGCTTCGCGAGAGCGCGATAGAGGATGTGCTGCGCGACCTCGCCCATTTCGATCCCGAGATCACCGAACCAGACCTCATCGCGTTCAAGGCCCACGAACTGGGCTACGATTTCCGGCTCAGCCGCTCCGTCGTCGTCATGGACATCGACGCTCCCAAGGAGGCGCACTCGCCTTCAGAGCCCGGCTCGTTCCGTGCGGCCATGCTCCGGGCGCTCCGCCGTACCTTCCCTGATCCGCGGGATCTCGTCGGCAGCATCGCCCCCGGGCGATTCGTCGTCCTCCGTTACCTCGCCATGCCGTACGGCGAGGCCCCGCTCACCGACCTGCTCACCAGGTGCAGAGGCATGGCCGACGACCTCGTGCGGCCCCACGGCGTCGCCTGCCGGATCGGGGTCGGAGGCATCGCGGCTTCGGTCGCGGAGCTCCATGACTCCTACCGGGACGCGACGAATGCCCTGTATCTGATGAATCGCCTGGGCCGTAGCGAACATGTCACGCACATCGCGGACGTCCGGGTCCATGATCTGCTGGCCACGGTAGCGCACGGGGCGCGGGCCAGATTCGCCCAGGCGCTCCTCGGCCCACTGCGGCAGCAACCCGGCTGGGAGCTCACCAGGAAGACCATCACCGCATGGTGCGAGTCGGGCTTCAACCTCGTTCAGGCATCGAGCGCGCTGCACATCCACCGCAACACCCTGGTCTACCGGCTCAACAAGATTGAAGCCCTGCTTGGCCCGAGCTTCCGGGACGCGCGAACCTGCCTCAGCGTCTACCTCGCCTGCCTCATCGACGAGCTCGAGGGTTCCGCCGCGGACTGAGCGCGATCACCGTGTCGGCCCGGGTCCGGCGAAGGACAGTGGGTGACGATCATCCGCACATTGACTCCTCCGTTTCCCTGAAGGGAGCGGCATCTCGCTGAGCCGCTTCCGCTGCCTGGGTCGAGGGCAATCCCAGTGATCGCAGTGGCGTGGCCGAGCCGACGGCTACGCTTGCACGATCAAGAAGGAAGCACACCCGTGCACACCCTGACCGCGAACCACCTCTCCTTGTCCCCCTGCGCGGGAGTTCGTTTCCTGTCCGGTCTGAAGGCCGGAGTGTCCACGAAGGAGGTCCGATGACGACTGATCAGCTCGAACCCGTACCCGGCGACTGGCAACGGGCCCTGGCCATCGTGGCCCACCCCGACGACCTCGAATACGGCTGCGCGTCGGCGATCGCGACCTGGACCGACGCCGGCCGCGAGGTCGCGTACGTGATCGCCACGAGGGGCGAGGCCGGCATCGACACCCTCGAACCCGCCGAGAGCGGGCCGGTGCGCGAACGCGAGGAGCGGGCCAGCGCCGCCGTGGTCGGGGTGAGGAGCGTGGAGTTCCTCGACCATCAGGACGGGGTGATCGAGTACGGCACCGCGCTGCGGAGGGACATCGCCGCCGCCATCCGCAGGCACCGACCGGAACTCCTGATCACGTTGAACCCGGACGACACGTGGGCCGGCGGCGCGTACTGGAACACGCCGGACCACCGGGCGGTCGGCAGAGCGGTGCTGGATGCCGCCGGAGACGCCGGAAATCGATGGATATTTCCTGACACCGACGCCGAGCCCTGGAAGGGCGTCCGCTGGGTCGCCGTCGCGGGCGTCGACTCCCCCACCCACGCCGTGGACGTCACGGACGGCCTGGAGCGGGGCGTGCGGTCACTCATGGAGCACCGGGCGTACATCGAGGCGCTCACCACAGAGAACCCGGAGGCCTACGCGCGCAACCTCATCGAGGGCTTCGCCCGGCAGGAGGCGGAGCGCTTCGGCGGCCGCCCAGCCGTTACATTCCGCCTATTTCCCTGCTAATTCAACAAACAAGGGCTATTTCGGAATCTTCCAGATATTCCTGGATATTGGACGCATCATCCGCGAAGCGTCTGCGACGACCTGGAGATCTTGCTAGGGTTTCGTGCCCTGCGGTGATCCTTCCCGCAGGTCCGCCGGTCGGGCGCGACATACCCGCCCCGGCCGATCCCCCGATCCGAAGGGAAATCCGTCATGACCAAGTCATGGCTCGTCGCCGTCTTGCTCTGCTTCTTCCTCGGCGTGCTGGGCGTGCACCGCTTCTACGTCGGGAAGATCGGGACGGGCATTCTCATGATCGTCACCCTCGGCGGCTTCGGCGTATGGGTGCTGATCGACTTCATCATGATCCTCGTCGGCAAGTTCACCGACAAGCAGGGTCAGCCCCTGGCCAAGTAGCCGGGTCGCGGATGCACGGCGGAGCAGCGTGGCCGCTCCGCCGTGCCGGCCCGTCAGACCTGGACGCGGCGCTCCACGGCGTTGACGATCTCGGCGATCGCCTCGTCCACCGGCACGCCGTTCTTCTGCTCGCCACTGCGGTAGCGGAACGAGACCGCCCCGTTGGCGATGTCCTCATCACCGGCCAGCAGCATGAAGGGGACCTTGGCCTTCTGCGCGTTGCGGATCTTCTTCTGCATCCGGTCGTCGGAGGCGTCGACCTCGATCCGGATGCCGCGCTCGCGCAGCTTCTTGGTCACATCCTGCAGGTAGGACACGTGCGCGTCGGCGATCGGGATGCCGACCACCTGAACCGGCGCCAGCCAGGGCGGGAACGCGCCCGCGTAGTGCTCGGTGAGCACGCCGAGGAACCGCTCGACGGAGCCGAACAGGGCCCGGTGGATCATGACCGGGGTCTGCCGGCTGCCGTCCGCCGCCTGGTATTCCAGGCCGAAGCGCTTGGGCTGGTTGAGGTCGAGCTGGATGGTGGACAGCTGCCAGGTGCGGCCGATCGCGTCCTTGGCCTGCACGGAGATCTTGGGCCCGTAGAAGGCCGCGCCGCCCGGGTCGTCCACCAGCGTCAGCTCCGACTCGGTGGCCACCTGGCGCAGCGCCTGGGTGGCCTCCTCCCACTCGGCGGGGTCGCCGATGAACTTGTCGGAGTCGTCGCGGGTGGACAGCTCCAGGTAGAAGTCCGACAGGCCGAAGTCGCGCAGCACGCTGAGCACGAACCTCAGCAGCGACTTGATCTCATCGGCCATCTGCTCCCGGGTGGTGTAGATGTGCGCGTCGTCCTGCGTCATGCCGCGCACCCGGGTCAGCCCGTGCACCACGCCCGACTTCTCGTACCGGTAGACCGACCCGAACTCGCACAGCCGCAGCGGCAGCTCGCGGTAGGAACGCCCGCGCGCTCTGAAGATCAGGTTGTGCATCGGGCAGTTCATCGGCTTGACCCGGTATTCGATGCCCTCCAGCTCGAACGCCGGGAACATGTCGTCGGCGTACCAGGGAAGGTGCCCCGAGGTCTCGAACAGCGACGACTTGGTGATGTGCGGGGTGTTGACGAACTCGTAGCCCGCCTCCGCCTGCCGCCCGCGCATGTAGTCTTCCATCTCCTTGCGGATGATCCCGCCCTTGGGATGGAAGAGCGGCAGGCCGCTGCCCAGCTCCGGCGGGAAGCTGAACAGGTCCAGCTCGGCGCCCAGCTTGCGGTGGTCGCGCTTCTCGGCCTCCTCAAGGAGCTTGAGGTATTCGTCCTGCTTGTCGCGGGACTCCCACGCGGTGCCGTAGATGCGCTGCAGCTGCGGGTTCTTCTCGCTGCCCCGCCAGTAGGCGCCGCCGGAGCGCATGATCTTGAACGCCGGGATCGACCGCGTGGACGGCACGTGCGGGCCGCGGCACAGGTCCTTCCAGCACAGCTCGCCGGTCTTGGCGTCGAGGTTGTCGTAGATGGTCAGCTGCCCCGCGCCGACCTCGACCGACTCCTCCTCGGCGGCGCCGCCTTTGAGGCCGATCAGCTCCAGCTTGTACGGCTCCGCCGCCAGCTCCTCGCGCGCCTCGTCGTCGGAGACGGCCCGGCGGGAGAACAGCTGCCCCTGCTTGACGATCTCCCGCATGCGCTTCTCGATGCGCTTGAGATCGTCGGGGTGGAACGCCTGCTCGACGTCGAAGTCGTAGTAGAACCCGTTTTCCACGGGCGGCCCGATACCCAGCTTGGCCTCGGGGAACAGCTCCTGCACCGCCTGCGCCATGACGTGCGCGGTGGAGTGGCGGACGATGGCCCGGCCGTCCTCGCTGGAGACCTCGATCGGCTCGACCACGTCGTCCTGGGCCAGGACGCAGGCCAGGTCGCGCGGCTCGCCGTTGACCCGGGCCGCGATGACCGTGCGGCCGTCGGCCTCGAGCGCCTCACCGGCCGTCGTGCCGGCCGCGACCACACGCTCGGCTCCGGCGAGGGTGATGCGTAGCTCGGCTGACACGGTGTCTCCCTTGAGATCGCGCTCCGGCGCTCGGCACCGGCGCTGCTTCGATGGTGAACACCGATGCTATCGCGGGTGAAACCCCAGCTTTGTCAGCTCCTTCCTGCTCCCGTGGAAGACATTGCGGTCGATCGGGCTGTTGGCGTACTGGTGGATGGTCCAGTCACGCCAGGGTCTGGGCACGACGGGCTGGCCGCGGGGCCGCTCCGGGCCGGCGATCCACAGCGGGAACTCCGCCAGGCCCGCGCAGTTTCCGCTGCGTGCGAACGAGAGGTAGGTGTAGACGAACGGCCGCAGCCGGGCGTGCCGCTCGACGAAGTGGCACCAGCGGCGCGCGTACCTGGCGACCTGCTCGGGCCGCATCCCGTCGTCCGTCTCCAGGTCGAGCGCGATCAGGTCGCCGCGGCGCAGGCCGCCGGCCGACCTGATCGTGGCCAGGAAGTGGCGGGCCTGCTCGATGGGGTCGCCCTTGGGCCTGGCGAAGTGATACGCGCCGGAGACGATCCAGCTCTCGCGCATGCCGTTCCAGTTACGCGCGAACCACTTGTCGGTGTAGCCGCCGCCCTCCGTCGCCTTGGCGAAGGCGAAGGCCACTCCCGCGTCCGCGTGGCCGGCCCAGTCGACGGAACCCTGCCAGTTCGACACATCAATGCCTTGGAGCACGCGTTTCACCTTGCCGGATTTTATTGAGATGTCTGCAGATCAGCCCTTCGCCGCGCCGATTAGCAGGTTCCGTGTGCGTTCGCGGTTGCCGAACACGGAGCCCACGAAATCGGTCACCCCTGCCGCCTCCAGCTCCTCGAGCTTGGCCCGCACGGTCTTCTCGTCGCCGACGATGGCCACGTTGCCGGGGTTCGCCGCGCCTTCCCTGTCGAGCATGGCACGGTATGAGGGCAGTTGCCCGTACACCGCGAAGATCTCGTCCGCGCGCCTGATCGCGGCGTCGGGGTCGTCGGTGACGCAGACGGGCAGGCCGCAGACGATGCGCGGCGGCTCCCGGCCCGCCTCGGCCGCCGCCGCCTTGATCGTGGGCGCGACGTGGTCGGCGACGGTCTTGGGTCCGGTCATCCACAGGACGGTGCCGTCGGCCACGGTGCCGGCCAGCTTGAGCATGCGCGGGCCGAGCGCGGCCACCAGCACGGGGAAGCCCGCGCCGGGCGTGGTGAGCCTGAGATCGGCCTTGAGCGTCTCGCCCGCGTACTTGACCTGCTCGCCGCGGCTGGCCGGGATCAGGATGTCGAGGTACTCCTTCATGTGCCGGCCGGGACGCTCGAAGCTGTAGCCGTACATGCCCTCGATGACGATCTGGTGCGACAGCCCGATGCCGAGCGCGAACCGTCCGCCGAGCGCGGCGTTGGCGGTCATGGCCTGCTGGGCCAGCGCGGCAGGGTGGCGCGGGTATGTCGGCACCACGGCGGTCCCGAGCTCGATGGGGGGCGCCTGGAGGCCGGCGGCGGTCAGGGCGGTGATGGCGTCGAGACCGAAGATGTTGGCGAGCCAGGCCGAGGTGAAGCCCTCCTCCGCCAACTGCGTGATCTCGTCACGGAGCGCGCCGATCGGATCGGGTCCCTTTGGCTGATTCAGATAATATCCGTAACGCATGGCAACAGAACTCCATTCTGGTGGCTGACGCGAATGTACCCTCCCACGCGCCGCGCGGTCACCCGCCCGGCGGCACCGCGTTTGTAAAGTGGCGTACATGACGCACGATCGCGCAGGACAGCCCGCTCAGCCCGCCGACCTGGTCGATGTCGCCCGGCTGGTGACGTCCTACTACGCCCTGCATCCCGATCCGGACGAGGTGGGGCAGCGGGTCGCGTTCGGCACGTCGGGGCACCGGGGGTCGGCGCTGAACACGGCGTTCAACGAAGACCACATCCTGGCCACCAGCCAGGCCATCTGCGAATACCGGCACGCGCAGGGGACCGGCGGGCCGCTGTACCTGGGCATCGACCCGCACGCGCTGTCGGAGCCCGCGCGGGTGTCGGCGCTGGAGGTGTTCGCGGCCAACGGGGTCCAGGTGCTGATCGACACGCGGGACGGCTACGCGCCCACTCCCGCGGTCTCGCACGCCATCCTGCGGCACAACGAGGACCGGCCGTCCGGGCCGGCCGACGGCGTCGTGATCACGCCGTCGCACAACCCGCCCGGTGACGGCGGGTTCAAGTACAACCCGCCGCACGGCGGGCCGGCCGACACCGACGCCACCACGTGGATCCAGGACCGGGCCAACCGACTGCTGGCGGGCGGGCTGAAGAACGTGCTGCGGGTCCCGTACGCGAAGGCCCTGGGCATGGTGGGGCGCTACGACTTCCTCGGCGCGTACGTGGACGACCTGCCGTCGGTCGTGAACCTGGACGCGATCCGGTCGGCCGGGGTGCGGATCGGGGCCGACCCGCTGGGCGGGGCGAGCGTGGCGTACTGGGGGGAGATCGCCGAGCGGCACGGCCTCGACCTGACCGTGGTGAATCCGCAGGTCGATCCGGCGTGGCGGTTCATGACGCTCGACTGGGACGGCAAGATCCGGATGGACTGCTCGTCGCCGTACGCGATGGCCTCGCTCATCGCAAACCGGGACAAATACGATATTTCCACAGGAAACGACGCTGACGCGGATCGGCACGGCATCGTCACCCCGGACGGCGGCCTGATGAACCCCAACCACTACCTCGCCGTCGCCATCTCCTACCTGTACGCCCACCGCGACGGCTGGCCGTCGGGCGCCGGGGTCGGCAAGACGATGGTCAGCAGCGGCATCATCGACCGGGTCGCGCAGTCGCTGGGGCGGCGGCTGTACGAAGTGCCCGTCGGGTTCAAGTGGTTCGTGCCAGGGCTGCTGGACGGGTCGCTGGGGTTCGGCGGCGAGGAGAGCGCGGGGGCGTCCTTCCTGCGGCGGAACGGGTCGGTGTGGTCCACCGACAAGGACGGGATCATCCTTGCGCTGCTGGCGTCCGAGATCCTCGCCGTCACCGGCGAGTCGCCGAGCGCGCACTACCGGGACCTGGTCGGGCGGTTCGGGGAGCCCGCGTACGCCCGGGTGGACGCCCCGGCGACGCGCGAGCAGAAGGCCGTGCTCGGGAAGCTGTCGGCCGCGCAGGTGACGGCGTCGTCGCTGGCCGGCGAGCCGATCACGGCGGTGCAGACGTCGGCTCCTGGCAACGGGGCCGCGCTGGGCGGGGTGAAGGTCGCGACGGAGAGCGCCTGGTTCGCGGCCCGGCCTTCCGGAACGGAGGACGTCTACAAGATCTACGCCGAGTCCTTCAGGGGCCCCGACCACCTGGCCAAGGTGCAGGAAGAGGCCCGCTCCCTGGTGTCCTCCACCCTCGGCTGACCCCGCACCCGCCCGCGCTCACCACCCGCCGCCGCGCTGTGGCGGGCGCTGCCGGGCAGGGGTCAGGGCTCGCGGGCGGTGGCGAGCGCGCCGTCGGCCGTCAGGCGGGTGAGCCAGTCCAGCAGGAGCGCGCGCAGGGTCCGATCGCTCGGCAGGTCCTCGCCGAAGACCTCCGCCAGCCCCAGCAGCCGATCCACCACCTCCCCAGGCGGGGCATCGGGCATGCGCAGCCGCCCCGCCAGCGGATCCATGACCGTCAGCGGGGTGCCGTCGTCGGCCCGGGCGGCGGAGACGTACCGCATCCAGGCGGCCACCCCCAGCGCCGCCCACCGCGGCTCGGCGCCCCGGGCGAGGCGGTCGCGGATCACCGGGAGCAGCCGCTGGGGCAGCTTGTGGGTGCCGTCGGCGGCCACCTGCGCGATCGGGTGCCGCAGTGCCGGGTTGGACAGCCGGGACAGCAAGCGTTCCCGGTAGCCGTCCAGATCCACCCCGGGCGGCGGCACGAGCGTGGGCCCGGCGTCGAGCCCCAGATAGCGGCGGCCGGCCTCGGCGAGCTCCGGCCGCGCCATCGCGCCGGCGATCGTGCCGAGGCCCGCGAGCGCACCCAGGTAGGCCAGCACCGAGTGGACGCCGTTGAGCAGACGCAGCTTCATCGTCTCGTACGGCTCCACGTCCGGTGTGATCACCGCCCCCGCCCGCTCCCACGGAGGCCGGCGGGCGGCGAACGCGTCCTCGATCACCCACTGCCGGAACGGCTCGGTCGCCAGCGCCGCCCGGTCCTCGACGCCGAGCAGCCGCGCGGCGTCGGCCCTGTCGGCGTCCGTGGGCGCGGGCACGATCCGATCCACCATGGCGGACGGGAAGGCGACGTTGCCGTCGCGGATCCAGGAGAGCAGGGCCTCGTCGCGGGCCAGTTCGCAGAATTCGGTCACCAGCCCGCCCAGCAGCCGGCCGCCGCCCGCGAGGTTGTCGCAGCAGATGACGGTCACCGGCCCGGCGCCGGCGGCGCGACGCGCACGCAGCCCGGCCACCAGCCGCCCCACCGGCGTGAGAGGCGGGCGGCCGGCCAGGTCCGCGGCCACGTCGGGGTCCTTCGCGCTCAGCCGCCCGGTGGCCGGGTCGTGCCGGTAGCCGGATTCGGTCACGGTCATGGTGACCACCCGCACCCCGGGATCGGCGATCCTCGCGATCCCGTTCTCGGGGCCGACGGCGTCCGTCAGCATGCCGCACACCCGGATCGAGGCGTGCTCGCCGCGAGCTCCGTCGCGTTCGAGCACCGAGTACAGCAGGTCCTGCGCCGACAGCAGCTCGGCCGCGGCCATGCTGCGCATCGTCACCCCGCACACACCGAACGCGGGATCGCCGGCGTCCTCGGTGTAGAGCGCCTGGTGGGCCCGGTGGAAGGCGCCGAGGCCCAGGTGCACGATCCCGGTACGCAGGTCGCCCCGCCCGATGCGGGGCCTGGCCGCCGCCGGGATCGCGGGCAGCGCCGCCACCGACAGCCGCATCAGTACCCAAGGTGCCGGCCGCCGTCGCCCACCAGCACCTCCCCCGTCACCATGTCCGACTCCAGCAGCGCGGTCACCGTCTGGGCGACGTGCTCGGGCTGGGCGGTGCGCCGCAGCGGCGCCTTGGCCTCCTCCCGCGCCACCATCTCGGCGAAACCCTGCTCCCCCACCCGGTCGATGTGCCAGCGGGTCGCCACGATGCCGGGCGCGACCGCGTTCACCCGGACCTCGGGCCCGAGCGCGACCGCCAGATCGCGGGTGAGGTGGAGCAGGGCCGCCTTGCTGACCCCGTACGCCATCGAGGAGCCCGTGGCGAGGAGCCCCGCGATGGAGGAGACGTTGACGATGGCGCCGCGGGCGGCCCGCAGGTCTGGGGCGAAGGCGCGGGCGCAGTAGAAGGGGCCCATGAGGTTGACGCCCATGACCTGCTTCCACACCTCGTCGGTGAGCCCCTCCAGATCCGGGAACGGCACCCACTTGGTCATTCCCGCGTTGCACACCAGCGCGTCCACGCGCCCGTACCTGTCGCGCACGCGCCCGGCCATGCGGCGCACGGCGGCGTCATCGGACACGTCGGCGGCCATGGCCTCGGCCTTGCACCCGAGGTCCGCCAGGCGGGCGACGGTCGCCTGGGCCTCCGACGCGGAGCGCGAGTAGTTGACGACCACGGCCGCGGCGCCCTTCCTGGCCAGGCTCTCCGCGACGGCGGCGCCGATGCCGGTGCCGCCGCCGGTGACCACGGCGACCGTACCGTTGATGTCCATGCCTTGCTCCCTCACTCCTCCACCAGAGGTCTCCGCAGCGGGTCGAAGGCCGCGATGTCCATGTCCTTGCTCTCGCGCGAGGCCCAGAACGCCCCGAACGAGATCATCGCGGTCAGGATGAGGAACGCCGCCACCAGCCACGGCTCCCCGTCCAGCCGCGCCGCGAGCGCCGCGCCGATCAGCGGGGAGAACCCGGCCAGCGCCGCGCCCAGCTCGCGCGAGGCGGCGAACCCCGTGTAGCGCACCCGCGCGCCGAACAGCTCGGCGTAGAACACCGGCTGCACGGCCACCTGCGGCGCGAACCCGAACGCCCCCATGATCATCATCGCCAGCCACACCACCCCGGTCACGCCGGTGTCGACCATGAGGAAGTACGGGTACGCGAAGACCGCCACGAACACCACGCTGAACAGGTTGAGCGGCCGCCGCCCCACCCGGTCGGACAGATGCCCGTAGATCGGCTGGAGCACGATGACGGTCAGCCCGAAGAGGATCACGCCGAGCAGCGCCGTCCGGTTCGACAGGCCGAGCTCGCCGGCGGCGTACGCGACGCTGAACGTGGCCAGCGTGTAGACCACGGCCGTGTCGCAGATGTGCGCCCCGACGCCGACGATGAAGTTGCGCGGGTAGCGGGCGATCGCGTCCCTGATCGGCAGCCGGACGATCTCCCGGGTCCGCTCCATCTCGCGGAACACCGGCGACTCGGCCACCCGCAGCCGCACGTACAGGGCCACTCCGATCAGCGCGAAGCTCACCAGGAACGGCAGCCGCCAGCCCCAGGCGAGGAAGTCCTCCTCCGGCATGAGCTGGACCAGCAGGAACGCCGAGGTGCCGAGCACGAGACCGATCTGCACCCCGGTCTGGGCGTAGGAGGCGTAATAGCCGCGCCGGCCCGGCGGGGCGTGCTCGGCCAGCAGCGTGGCCGCGCCGCCGAACTCCGCGCCCGCGCCCAGGCCCTGGCAGACCCGCAGCAGCGTGAGCAGGATCGGCGCCGCCACGCCGATGGCGGGGTAGGTGGGCAGCAGGCCGATCAGCCCGGTGGACAGGCCCATGATGACCGTCGTGATGATCAGGGTGGACCGGCGGCCGATCTTGTCGCCGAGGTGGCCGAAGAGGACGCCGCCGAACGGCCGTACCACGAAGCCGACGCCGAACGTCGCGAAGGCGGCGATCGTGCCCGCGGCCGGGTCGGCGTCGGTGAAGAACAGGCGGTTGAAGACGAGAGCGGCGGCGGTTCCGTAGATGAAGAAGTCGTACCATTCCAGGGCGGTGCCGACGAGGGCGCCCAGGACGACGCGCTTTAACTCGGGTGTGGCGGACATCTAACCTCCAGGGGGCGTGTCAGTCCACGGAACGCCGAGCCGCGAGGCGAGCGCCGCCAGCTCCGCCCACACCAGTGCGGGCACCGGGATGCCCTCCTTCAGCCGCGTCCCGCGCGCGACCGCCTCGGGCTCCCCCGGAACGACCACACCGGGGCCGGCGGCGCGCAGGGCCACGCAGAAGGACTCGACCTGGGCGACGTACGTCTCCAAGGGGACGAAGGCGGAGATGTCGACCGCCGTGATCACCGTGCCGAACGTGCCGTCGTACTCCGGTGAGCAGGCGGTTCCGGTGCCCGTGAGCAGGCCGCCGACCAGCTCGATGAGGACGCTCAGGCCATAGCCTTTGTGGCCGCCGAACGGCAACAGCGCCCCGCCCCGGTACAAGTCGGCCGGGTCGGTGGACGCGCGGCCCTCGGGGTCCACGAGCACCCCTTCCGGCGCGGGCGAGCCGGCGGCGCGCAGGAGGCCCAGCTTGCCCTCGGCCATGGCGGCGGTCGCCCAGTCCATGACCACGGCCGTGCCGCCGGCCCGCGGCACGGCCCAGGCCATGGGGTTGGTGCCGAGCATCCTGCGGTGCCCGCCGTACGGGGCGACGGTCGGGTCCGCGTTGCCCACGACCTGCGCGATCAGGCCCTGCTCGGCCAGCGTCCCGGCGTACTCGCCGAGCCTGCCGACGTGGTTGCACTCCCTGATCGCGACGACGCCGGTGCCGTGCTCCCGGGCGAGCCGCGCCGCCTCGGCGGCGGCCAGCCGGGCGGCGGCCTGCCCGAAGCCCCGCCGCCCGGAAACGACGGCGGTGGCACCGCGCCGCGAGACCACCTCGGGCCGCGCGACCGGCACGATCACACCCGCCTCGATCCTCTCGAGGTACGGCATGATCCGCCGCACGCCGTGCGAGCCGTGCCCGGCGAGGTCCGCCTCCACGAGGGACTCCGCGACCGTCGCGGCGATGTCGCCGGGGACGCCCGCCGCGACCAGCAGCTCCCTGGCCAGGTCGCGGAGCCGGCCGTCGGCGATGAGGCGGGGGGATGCGTTCACGGGCCACCTGTCCCCATTGTTAGGACTGCGTTCCGTGTGCGCGCTTATGCCCCGCTCCACGCCCGCCCAAACGGATCTCCGGAAAGGGCTTACCGGCCTAGCTCGCGGGCCGTGGCGGTGGTCATCCCGGTACGGCCGAGGTCGGCGCGCCGGCCGGCGGCGACGCCGTCGCGGTAGCCGGTTCCGCTGGTGCGGGGCACGCTCATCCGGATGGTGGGATAGTGTGCCGCCACCGCGCGCTCCACCTCGGCGCGGCGGTCGGCCAGGACGAGCGCGGCACCCGTGCCGGCGGACTCGGACTCTGCGCGGGACTCCGCCTCACACAGCAGGCGATACACCTCGTCGGTGAACCCCAGCAGCCACGACCGCCGGTAGGCCCGCACGGCCGTGACCCCGTCGGGGAGCCGTACGCGGGCCAGCCCCGAGGCCATCTGCAGTAGCAGCGAGGTGGCCAGCAGGTCGGCGCGCTCCAGGTCGGCGGCGAACCCGAACACGTGCACCCGCTGCCCGCCGTCCCCCCGCCCGATGAGCAGCGGCCGGCACCGCACGGCCTGCGCGACCAGGCTGACGAGGCGGGCCTTCTCCCTGGCCCACGGGTTGGGCAGGGTGACGATCCGGTCGCCGGGCACCTGCCGGGCGCCGGCGGGCGGGAGCGAGTCGATGCCGTGCTTGGCCATGAGCGCCGACGCGGCGGCCATGAACGTGGCCCGCTCGTGTTCGTTGTCGGTGCGTTCGGCCTTGGCCAGGAGTTTCCTGACGCGTTCGAGCGTGCGCTCCCGCAAACGTGCTCCCGGTGGTGCTCAGTGCTTGGTCAGCACCCTCCCGTCGGCCCCGATGACGGGGAAGGCGCCGGTGTCGACGATGCCGTGCTGGTGGTACAGCGCCTCGATGAGGGCGTGCGCCTGCGGCTCCAGCTTCCACAGGGCACGATACTCGCGCGCCGTGGCCAGCGAGATCCCGATCTCGTGGGCGATGTCGACGGTACGCGGCACGATGCCCTTGGCGATCTGCCGGTCCCAGTACTCGCGGGCGGCCCGCATCAGCGCCGCGCGCTCGGCGGTGGAGACGACCTGCGGGGTGGTGTCGAACACCTCGACGTCCTCGTCCTCGTCATCCACGAGCTCGACCAGCGCGGACGGCAGCGCCGGGCGGGCGGGCACCGGGTGGTGGTCGGCCTGGGGCTCCCACGGCACGCGCGGGTCGGCGTCGATGAGCGCGGAGGTGTTGTAGAGCGCGGCGATCTGGGCCAGCAGCGCCTCCTGGCGGGCCGGGTCGACGGCCAGCCCGGTGTGCTCGACGGCCTGGTCCATGGCCTTGTCGAGCTTGGCCAGCGCGGCGCGCGTCTTGCGCTCGGAGGCGCCGCCCTCGCGCAGCGCCTTGGCCCGCTTGGCGGCCAGCGCGACCCGGGTGAGCCTGCGGTGGGCGTCGACCTCGCTCGCCGTACGATCGCTGACCTCGGCGATACCGAGCCTGACCATCAGCCGCTCCGGGGTGAGCCGCCAGTTGATGCGCCCGGTGCCGCGGATGCGGTGACGCTCGATGGCCATGCCGCGCTCCCACAGCCACGCGGCCACCAGGGGCGCGGCCAGCCTGAACACCGCCTCGGGCAGGCTGCGCGCGTCCATGCTGGACAGCACGGCGGTCAGGCAGGTCAGCGCCCACACGGCGATGCCGTCGATCCCGGCGGAGAAGTTCTCGCGCATGTTGCGGCGGGCGCGGACGGCCGACGTGATGATCGCGACCTCGATGAACGCGAACAGCAGCAGGCGCAGTGGCCCGTCGAGCCCCAGCACGTCGCCCGAGAAGCGCCACATGCCCTGCGCGGACACGCCTGTGGCGATGGACGCGGCCACGACGGTCAGCACGTCCTCAATGGGGCGCTGGGCGACGTACCTGGCGAACAGCCAGGAGACGGCCCGCCAGGCGATCCTGATCACTAAGAACGCGAGCGCCAGCCCGGCCAGGCCGAGCAGCGCGATGACAGCGGTGGCGAGCGGCTTCTCGACGACGAAAGCTGCTATTTCCTCGAATGTCGGCATCAGTCACTATCCGTGATGGCTCTAACTCCGGCTCTATGCGACGAGATCATCGCAGACTGTCGCCATCTTGTACGCCAAACGCCATCTGCTGCCCCACTTTGCCCGTGTTTCCCACCATCAACTCTGTCGTACGGCCGTCTTGAGGGTTACAGGCGCCATCCGAGGCCGCCCCAGGACGGCCGGAATGGCCGCCGTCACGCTGGTCAGCTCATGGGCCGAGATGTAGATTCGTCCTTTCGGAGGGCGACCGAACGCCGCTCCGGATGGGACCATCTATCGAGGGATTTATCCCAACATGGTGAGATGTATCCCAGCAGGACGGATATCGATGTCAGACAATCAGTTCCCGCTCGTCCAGTTCATGCGCGACGGGTTCGACCCGGTGGGCGAGCTCGGACGCATCCGCGCCGAGCACCCGGTCTTCCCGATGGAGATCCCCGGTGACCAGACCGTGTACCTGGTCACCCGCTGGGACGACGTACGCGCGGTGCTCGGCGACCATGAGCGTTTCAGCAACGACTTCGCCGGCGTGATCGGCCTGGGCTCCAACCAGGAGGACCCGGGCGGCCTGGGTTTCCGCGACCCGCCCGAGCACACGCGGCTGCGCCGGTTCCTGACGCCCGAGTTCACCATGCGGCGCCTGCGCAGGCTGGAGCCGCGCATCGAGGCCATCGTGGCGGAGGCCCTCGACCGCATCGAGGCCAAGGGTGCCGAGAGCATGCCGGTCGACCTCTTCCAGGAGTT
Source organism: Nonomuraea basaltis (assembly GCF_005893125.1). Lineage (GTDB taxonomy): Bacteria > Actinomycetota > Actinomycetes > Streptosporangiales > Streptosporangiaceae > Nonomuraea > Nonomuraea basaltis. The sequence continues at coordinate 91,099 of NZ_VCJS01000019.1, forward strand.
CGCGCTGCCCATCCCGTCCCTGGTGGTGTGCGAGCTGCTGGGCGTCCCGTACGACGACCGCGCCGACTTCGTGAAGATCAGCAAGGACCGCTTCGACTTCACGGCCGGGCCCGAGGCGTCGCTGCAGGCGATCAACGACGCGATGACGTACCTGACGGACCTGGTGGCGAGGGAGCGGCAGAACCCCGGCGAGGGCCTTCTGGGCCAGCTGCTGCGCGACCACGGGGACGAGCTGGACGACCGCACGCTCGCCAGCATGGCCGACGGCCTGCTGACCGGCGGGCACGACACCAGCACCAGCATGCTCGCCCTGGGCTCGCTGTGGCTGCTGCGGAACCCGGAGCAGGCCGCGAAGGTGCGTGAGGTCGATGGGTACGTCAACGACGTGGTCGAGGAGCTGCTGCGCTACATGACCGTCGTGCAGGTGGCCTTCCCCCGCTTCGCGCGCGACGACCTGGAGCTGCACGGGGTGACGATCAAGAAGGGCGAGCTGGTGCTGTGCTCGCTGGTCGGCGCCAACCGGGACCCGGCGGCCATGGGCGCGGACGTGGACGAGGTGCGGCCGGGCCGGGAGGCCTCGCACCTGGCGTTCGGCCACGGCATCCACCGCTGCATCGGCGCGCCGCTGGCGCAGATGGAGATGCGCATCGCCTTCCGCGCCCTGCTGCGCCGCTTCCCCACGCTGCAGGTGGCGGGCGAGGTGCCGTTCCGGGAGCTGGCCATCGTGTACGGGGTCAAAGAGCTACCCGTCGCCTGGTAGAGCGGTTACGTTCACAGTGTGAGCGAGCCTGTCATCGACCTGGCCAGGATCAGCGCCGTCGTGTTCGACACCGACGGGGTGGTCACCGACACCGCCCGGGGGCACGCGGCCGCCTGGAAGCACGTCTTCGACGTGTTCCTGCGCGGCCGCTCGGCGCCGTTCGACATCCGCGACGACTACCTGCGCCACGTGGACGGGCGGCCGCGGCTCGACGGCATCCGCACGTTCCTGGCCTCGCGCGGCATCACGCTGCCCGAGGGCTCTGCGGACGACGAGCCGGGCGCGCCCACGGTGCACGGGCTCGGCCTGGCCAAGGACCGCAGCTTCATGGCGCAGGTGGACAAGTACGGGGTGGCCGCGTTCCCCGCCACGGTGTCCCTCCTGCACGAGCTGCGCCGGCGCGGCGCCCGTACGGCGGCCGTCTCCGCCAGCCTGCACGGCCGCAAGCTGGTGAACTCGGCGGGCGTCACGTACCTGTTCGACCTGCTGGTCGACGGCAACGACGCGGCGCTGATGAACCTGCCGGGCAAACCCGATCCCGCCCTGTTCCTGGAGGCGGCCCGCCGCATGGACCTGCCCGCCGCCAAGGTCGCGGTGGTGGACGCGGCGCTGCCCGGGATCGAGGCCGGCAAGAAGGGCGGGTTCGGACTCGTGGTGGGTGTCGTCAGGGACGGCGGCGGCCCGGCCGAGCTCCACGCGCGCGGCGCCGATGTCGTGGTGTCCGACCTGGGCGAGATCGAGGTGCGCGGCAGGGTCCTACCCTTGAGCACGTGACCGTTCTCATCGACCCACCCGACTGGCCGGGGCCGCGCGGCCTGATGTGGTCGCACCTGGTCAGCGATCACTCGCTGGAGGAGCTGCACGACTTCGCGGCCCGGCTCGGGGCACCCGGGCGGGCGTTCGACCGGGATCATTACGACGTGCCGGAGACCGTGCACGCGCGGGCGGTGTCGCTGGGGGCGGAGGCGGTCAGCTCGCGGGAGCTCTTACGGCGTCTCATCGCCGCCGGGCTGCGCCGCCGCAAGCGCCACTCACCACGCTGAGGCGCCGCCGCCCATCGCGCTGAACACCACGCCCTCGCAAGCGCCACCCACCGCGCTGAGGCCCCGCCGCCCATCGCGCTGAGCTACGCCTTCGCAGGCGCCGCTCACCGCGCCGGGGCGGGTCCCTGCAGGATCGCCAGCTCGGCCGTCATGTTGGCGCGGGCCGGTTCCTCCCACAGCTCGCGCGCCCTGGCGGTCCGGTAGAGGCGCGGCGTGGCCAGCAGGCGGCGCAGCACCTCGGCGCGGCCCTTCCTGAACAGTTCGCCGGGCACGTGGGCGTACTCCTGGCGGATGGCGGCGGCATAGGCCTCGTAGCCGGGGCCGCCCAGCACGGCCAGGTCGGCATCGCACAGGACGGCGCCGTTGGCGTCGCCGTCGGCCAGGGTGTCGTGGGCGGCGGTGAGGCGTACGAGCCTGGCGACCTCGGCGATCCGGGCCGCGGGCACGCCGCAGCGGGGCAGCCTGGACTGGGCCAGCTGGGCGCTGCGCTCCTCGTCCCAGCCCGGCCTCCCGTCGTAGACGGCGTCGTGGAACCAGGCGGCCAGCCGCACCGCGGCCAGGTCGTCGGCCTCGCCGGCGAGGTGCGCGGCGGCGTCGAGGACGGCGGCCAGGTGGTCGAGGGTGTGGTAGCGGCGGTGCGGCTCGGCCCAGCGGGCGATCAGCTCGGCACCGACGGCACGCGAGGCGGCCGAGTCGCCGGCGAGCACGATCCAGTCGCCCGCGAGCGCGCTCTTGCGGGCCGCATCGCCCGCCACCGCGCCGCCCGAGCCCGCCACCGCACCGCCCGGCGCGTCGCCGGGGAGGATGGTCTGGTCGTCGATCATCACCCCACCGTACGCGCCGACGGCATTTGATAGCGTCCTGGGCATCGACACGGCACCGAAGGACCCCAGGCGCCTGCCCCGGTGGCGGGAGCTGCGGGAGGTGCTGCCCGGGCGGCCCCGGCTGTCCAGGGCGCAGAAGCTCGCGGACGCCGCCGACATCGCCGATCTCCGGCTGCTGGCCAGGAGGCGGGCGCCGCGGATGGTGTTCGACTATGTGGACGGTGCCGCCGAGGGCGAGCGGTCGATGGCCAGGGCGGTTGAGGCGTTCGAGCGGGTGGAGTTCAGCCCGCGGGTGCTGCGGGACGTGGCCGAGGCCCCTACCGCGGTCGAGATCCTGGGCCGGCGGATCGCGATGCCGGTCGTGCTCGGGCCCACCGGGTTCACCAGGATGATGCATCGCGAGGGCGAGCGGGCCGTGGCCAGGGCGGCGGAGCGGGCGGGCGTGCCGTACACGCTGTCCACGATGGGCACCACGACGGCCGGGGACGTGGCGAAGGCGGCCCCCGGTGGGTGGAACTGGTTCCAGTTGTACGTCGTCCGTGACCGCGTCCGCAGCCTGGAGATGCTGTCCCTGGCGCGGGACGCGGGCATGGACGTGCTGGTGGTGACCGTGGACGTGCCGGTGGCCGGGGCGCGGCTGCGCGACGTGCGGCACGGCCTGACGATCCCGCCGGCGCTGCGCTGGCGCAGCGTGCTGCAGGCGGCGCGGCATCCGGCGTGGTGGTTCGACTTCCTGACCAGCGAGCCGCTGAGGTTCGCCACCGTGGAGGGCGCGCCCGGCGACCTGGCGGGGATCACCAACCTGATGTTCGACCCGTCGATGACGATCAAGGACCTGGAGTGGATCCGGTCGGCGTGGCAGGGACCGCTGCTGGTCAAGGGCGTGCAGCGGGTGGACGACGCCAAGGACCTGGCCGCCGTCGGGGTGGACGGCCTGGTCGTGTCCAACCACGGCGGGCGGCAGCTCGACCGCTCCCCCACGCCGCTGGAGCTGCTGCCCGAGGTGGTGGACGCCGTGGGCGACCGCACGGAGGTCTTCCTGGACGGGGGCGTCCGCAGCGGGGCCGATGTGGCCGCCGCGGTCGCGCTGGGCGCCAGGGCGTGCTTCATCGGCAGGGCCTACCTCTACGGGCTGATGGCCGGGGGCGAGCAGGGGGTGACCCGGGCGCTGGACCTGATACGCGCCGAGCTCGGCCGGACGCTGCAACTGCTCGGCGTGGGCGGCGTCGGCAGCCTGGACCGCGACTCCGTGCGCCTCCGATAAGACGCCCGCCGGCCTTCCACGAGCGGATGCGCGCGAGCGGCCTCGGGCCGGCGGCTGACCAAGACCCGCCATTTATTGTCAGATGGGACGGTATTTGGCCGGTGCTGTCGCCGCTCTGCTCCTTCACACGGGGACCTGGTCCTCGCCCGGAAAGGAGAGCGCGATGGCAACCGGAGAATTTCAAGTGATGAAGGTGCCGGCTGAGCAGCTGGCCGGGGTTCTTCACGGTCAGGTTGTCGATCCGGGCGCGCAGCCCACCGACGTGGTGCGGCGCGGCGAGGGTTGGACCGTGGATGTGAGCTGGGAGGTCACGGGTGAGCTGGTCGACTGGCTGGCCGGCCGCTGGCAGTTGGAGATCATCGCTGATCTGCTGGGAGGAGGCGAGACGCGGCATCCGTCGCCCCCGGTGGAGATGACCTTCACCCCTGGCTCGGGCCGATATACCGCCTCCGTCCCGATGCGTGGCCAGCTCGCCCCCGGCACCTATGACCTCGTGGTCAACCTCACCACCACGACCGCCGCCGGCACCGCGGGGGCGCTCGGCGGGTTCGTGGTGATCAGCAAGGTCGTGGTCAAGGAGTGACGCCGCACCGGGCTCATCAGCTCAGCGCAGGCGGCGCTCCAGCAGCAGCGCCCCGCGGCCCGCCAGCAGCGACGCGCACCACTCGCGCAGGTCCGCCGGCTTGGGCCCGCTCACCTCGCCACCGTCCAGCAGGTCTGCCCAGTCCAGCAGGGACTCGGCGAGCATGAGCGGCACCTCGCGCCGCTCGTGCACCTCGGCGGCCGCCTCGAAGTGCTCGGCGGCGCGCCGCGGGTCGCCCATCGTCACGCACAGGTGGGCCAGGTAGTGGTGCCCGCAGTGGTGCGCCACGGTCCCGTGCCCGAACGTCTCCCCGTCGGAGGCCAGCGAGTCGTACAGCCGCCCGGCCAGCTCCGCCCGCCCCAGCCGGCTGGCGGCCACGGCCAGGTTGTCCAGTGCGGGCCGGTGCGCCATGTTCCGCGGCGGCACCATGCCCTGGCCGGCCAGGATGCGCTCCAGCAGTGGGCCGGCTCCCTCGTCGTCCAGCTCGCACAGGTAGCGCAGCACCGCGTGCACGGGGTCCACGCGGGGCGCTTGGGCGGCGCGGCGCAGCCGGTCGCGCAGCTCCCACAGCCGCCCCTGGAGCCGGCGGATCTCGGCGATCTGCTCGGCGTAGATGACCACGGCCTCCAGGCGGCGGCCGATCTCGGAGCCGAGCCGCAGGGCCGCCGTCGCCTCCGCCTCGGCCTGTGCCAGGTCGCCCTGCATCAGGGTCAGGCCGGCCTTGGAGTAGCCGATCAGCCAGTGCAGGTGCGGCTGCGCCAGCCGGTGTGCCAGCTCGTCGGCCTGGTCGAGCAGCGTCGCCGCCCGGGCCGCATCGCCGCTGTCGAGCACCGGCGGGGTGCGCTGCACGTACGCGTGGAACAGCGCCAGGTCGTCGCCCGTCCTGCGGGCCGCCTCCAGCATCTCGTCGCCGTCGCGGTGCCTCTGGTGCAGCGGGTCGGCGGGGATGATGGTCAGGCTGCGCAGGCACAGCACGAGGGCGAGCGTGCGCGGGTCGCCCGACTTGCGGGCCAGGGCCACCGCCTCGTCGCTCAGCGCGAAGCGCCGCTCTCCGTCGGGGGCCCAGATCAGCTCGGCGGCGAGGTGGGCCGCCAGCAGCGCCCTGGTGCTCACGTCGGTGGAGTCGACCAGCCGCCTGGCCTCGGTCAGCAAGGCGATGCGTTGCGGGTCGGGCGCGGCCGCGACGCTGGTGAAGGCGCGGTCACCGCCGAGCGCCGCCGTGACGATCAGGTCGCCGCGCTCGCACTCCCTGGCCAGATCGGCCGCCGCCACCAGGGTCGGCCGGGCGTCCGGGTGGCCCGCCAGCCACATCGCCCGGCCGCACTCCATCAGCAGCTCCGCGCGCCGCTCCAGGTCGGCGCCGGGGAAGTCCTTCAGCAGCTCCAGCACCCGCTGGTACCAGGTGACCGCCTCGCGGTGCGCCAGCCCGGCCAGGGCGTGCTGCGCCGCGCGCACCGCCGCGTCCGCGGCCGCGCTCACCCGGGCCGGGTCGCGGCCGTGCTCGGCGGCGGCCAGCAGGTGAGCGGCCACGACGTACGGCCGCGACTCCATGGCCTTCGGGTCCGCCAGGCACAGCGCGTCGGCGACCTTCCCGTGCAGCAGCCCGGCACGCGGCGTGGAGAGCGTGGCGTAGAGGGCGTTCCTGGTCAGCTCGTGGGAGAACTGGCAGGTGGCGCCGTTCGACATGGTGACCAGGCCGGCGCCCATCGCCTCCTCCACCGCGGCCACGAAGCGGGCCTCGTCGAGGCCGAGGCCGAGCCGCAGCTCCGCGGACTCCATCCGCTCGCCCACGGCCAGCAGGCTGACCAGGTCTCTGGCGTCCGGGTGGAGCTGCGCCAGCCGGGCCAGCACCATCCTGGTGACCGAGTCGGGCACGGTCAGCGCGTCCAGGTCCTTGCCCGCGGCCACCTCCCTGGCCACCTCGCTGATCAGGAACGCGTTGCCGCCCGTGATCCGGTGCAGCAGCGCGGCGTCGCCGCCGGGGCGGACCTCCGCCAGCACGTCGGCGACCTCGTCGAGGCCGAACGACGAGACCTGGACGACGCGGCCGTCGGCGGTCAGCTTGTGCAGCTCCGGCATGGCCGACTCGACCGGCACCGGCCGCGACGTGGCCAGGATGAGCAGCGGCATGGCGTCGGCGTCGTACATGAGGGCGTGCAGCATCTGCAGCGACTCCAGCGTCGCCCACTGCAGGTCGTCGATCACCAGCAGCACCGGCCGCACGGTGGTCAGGCGCTCGATCAGGGTGCGCGCCGCCGCCATCAGGTGGTAGCGCTCCGACACCGGCTCGGTGGCCGGCGGCACCTGCAGCGACAGCGGCGGCGCGCCGAGCGACGGCGCCAGCCGGACGAGCTGGCCGCACTGCTGGTCGACCCCGGCCCGCAGCAGCAGCGCGGGCGAGGTGCGGGCCAGCCGCTCCACCGCGCCGGCGAACGGCTCGTACGCCTGCCGCGCCGGATCCGTGCACCGCCCCGCCAGCACCGTGAACTGCCGCTTGAGCGCCTGCCTGGCCACCATGGACGCCATCCGCGTCTTGCCCACCCCGGGGTCGCCCTCGAGGATCACCAGCCCGCTGCCGAACTCGGCCGCCGCCAGGTCCCCGTCCAGCGCCCGAAGCTCCTCTTCCCTGCCGACGAACGACAGCACGTGGCCGTTGTCCAGCCACGTGGGCAGCCCGCCGCTCTGGTGGTGGTCGGCGTTCTGCCAGTGCAGCTCGTACGTGTGCATCGGCTCGCGCAGCCCCTTGCCCGGCAGCCGCCCCAGGTCCTTGAACTCGTGCCGGCTCCGCCCCTGCGCCAGCCGCCGCACCAGGTCGGTGCAGAGCACCTGGCCGCCCTCGGCGACGGCGACCAGCCGGGCCGCCTCCACCGTCGGAAGCCCGCTGACGTCGTCGTGCCCCCAGCACACGTCGCCGGCGGCGAGCGCGGCCTTGATGGAGATCTTCTCCAGCGCCCGCTCGTTCTCGTCGGCCACCGCCTGCTCCACCGCGATGATCGCGTCAAGCCCCGCGGTCGCCGAGTCGAACACGGCCATCAGCCCGTCGCCCAGGCTCTTGGTGAACGTCGAGCCGCTCGTCGTCACCACGGAGTGGAGCAGCTGGTAGAGGCGGCGGAACACCACGTTGGCGCGCTCCTCGCCGAGCCTGATCCGCAGCGCGGTGGAGCTCACCACGTCGGTGAACAGGATCGTCGCCGTCGTGAGCGTGCCCGGATCGTGTGGAGCGGTCACGCGACCAGCCCCTTCCGCGCGGGCGCTCGCACCTTCTGCCGGACGGTGGCACGCAGCTCGCGCGTCTTCACGGCGGTCTTCGACTGCCTGATCCGCCACGCGCGGGCCAGCTCGCCGGGGATCCGGAACGCCGCCTGCCCGCCGGAGTGGCGGTCGATCAGGGCGACCACGATGTGCCGCCCGGCCCTGCGCATCAGCCAGCGGACCACACCGTCGACCGGCCGGCCCAGCCACGGGCGCCGGTGCGCCGCCCGCGCCGCGCTGAACAGGGCGGTGAACCACCAGGCGGCCGGCGGCACGCCGAGCAGCTCCGGCACCCGGTCGGCCCCGTGGGCGGCGTCGCGGAAGACCCAGTGCACCAGGCTGCGCGGCAGCTTGCGCCACCCCAGGTGCATGAACTCCTCCATCTCCTCCAGAAGCCTGGCCATCAGCCGGCGGCCCTCATCGCTGGACTCGTAGAGACGGCCCAGGCGCTCGCTGACCGGGTCGACGTCGTCGAGCGTGAGCGGCCGCTCCCGGCACGCCTCCACGCCCATGAGGTGGCCGAACACGCTCCACGTGTAGAGGTGGGCGGCGCGCTGGTCGTCCGTCAGCACCACGCCCATGCTCTCCAGAGCCTCCCACGTCACCACGGAGAAGTCGAAGATGGTGGCCAGCAGGAGCTCCTGGTTGACGGGCGGCCCGAACCGCTCGGTGTCCCAGTGGTCGCCGAAGCGCTCGTCGACGAGGGCGCGCACGAACGAGTGCAGGATGCGCAGCCCGATCGCCGTGGTGTGGCCGGGGCCGCCGGGCCGCAGGCTGCCGGTCGCCTTCAGTCCCATGACGTCGACCAGCATCTGCCCGGTCTCCGCCACCCGGCGGGTGAGGCTGTGCGTGGCCAGGTTGGACACGCCGGCCAGCACCTTGGCGCTGGACACCTCGACGTACGCCATCGGCAGGCACTTGCAGAACAGCGCGGCCGACTGGTAGAGCCCGTAGTCGGCGAACACGGCCTGGCCCTTGGCCAGCAGCTCGGTGTCGTCGCCCCAGCCGGGCAGGTGTTTGGCGAAGTCGAGGGCGTCGAAGATGGTGGAGGCGGGCGGCTCGCCCGAGGGCGCCCTGGCCTCCCGCTTGGCCCGCCCCAGCTCCTCGACGACGGCCTTCACCAGCTCCAGCGGCCCGCTCCCGTCGGGCTGCTCCTTCAGATAGCGGGCCACCACCTCGTCGATGTCCGGGTCCGCCATCTGCCTGAGGTGCCGGAACCTCTCTTCCGGCCAGCGCTCATTGGCGCCGTTGCGATCGTTCATGTGCCCCGTACTCCAGATTCGGTCAGAGACCGCCCCGCTTGCGCAGGGCGGCGACATCCAGCAGCGTGATCGTCCGGCCCTCGATGGCGATGAGCTCCCGCGACACGAGTGACTGCAGCGCGCGGTTCACCGCCGGCCGGGTCGCGCCGATCAGCGCGGCGAGGTCCGACTGCGTCAGCCCGGGCAGGTCCACCACGCCCTGCGTCCCGCCGCTCTTGTCGGCCAGCTGCAGCAGCAGCTTGGCCAGCCGCCCGCCCAGGTCGAGGAAGGCCAGGTCGGCCGCCTGGCCGGTGAGCCTGCGCACCATGTGCCCGAGCAGGCGCAGGAACTCGTCGGCCAGGCCGGGATGCTCCCGCATCAGCTCCAGCAGCCGCGCTCTGGGCAGCGCGAACACCCACGCCGGCCGCACGGTGACGATCGAGGCCGAGCGCGGCGAGCCGTCCAGCAGCGCCATTTCGCCGAACGTGTCGCCGCGGGTCAGCATGTTGAGCACGATCTCGTCGCCGTGCTCCGTGGTGAACACCACCTTCACCAGGCCGTCCAGCAGCACGTAGAGAGACTCCCCCGGGTCCCCCTGGTGGAAGATGATCTGCCCGGACCGGTATCTCCGCGCGTGCCCGGCCCGCGCCGTGCTCTGGATGCCGCTCTCTCCGAGTACGCGGAACAGGGGGATCTCCGCCAGCACGGCGGCGACCGGCCGGACGTCGTGTGGAACCCCGCTGCGCCCGCTCATGAAAGAACTTTAGGCCGCAATCGGCGCCCGGGCAGTATGCGGTAAGCGATCTTTCGTATGTCGCGAATGTGACGAGGAACACACCGGGACTGTCATGTCCGGAACAGACCGCGCGGATCCTCAGGCGGACCGTAGGGGTGCCGGCCGGAAATGGCCCCCCGAGTACCCGGACCGGCAGGGAGACGGACATGCAGTTGGATACCATCGAACGCCTCGACACGGGCGCGCTGGTGTCTGCCGCGCAGGACGGCGACGCCGGAGCCTGGAAGCGGCTGGTCGAGGAGTTCACCCCCATGCTGAGGGCGCGCATCCGCCGCTTCAGGCTCAGCCACGAGGACGCCCAGGACGTGCTGCAGACCACCTGGCTGCTGGCCTGGCAGAACCTCAAGAGCGTGACCGACGGGCAGCGGATGGCCGGTTGGCTGGCCACGATCGCCTTCCGCGAGTGCCTGAAGCTGACCAAGAGAACGAAGGAGATCTGCACCCCCGACCTGGACACGCTGGGCAGCACGGATGACGTGGACAGGGAACTGGCCAGGATCTGGCTGGCCGGCACGCTCGCCGAGCTGGTCGAGGAGCTGCCGGACGCGCAGCGGGTCCTGTTCAGGGCGCTCACGGAAACCTCCGAGCCGCACTACGTGGACGTGGCACGCAGGCTGGGCAGGCCGGTCGGGAGCATCGGGCCCACCCGAGCCCGCTGTTTCGCGAAGCTACGCGGGCTCCTCCAGGCCCGCGAGATCACCAGGGACTTCCTGGACTGACTTACTCGGCCGGCGTGTCAAGCAGGATCGCCTCCAGGAACGGCTCGAAGTCGAAGTGCGCCATCTCGTACGCGTCCGGGTCGGTCTCGGCCGGGTAGCGGTAGACCTTGCGCCGGATGGCGGGCAGGTCGGGGTTGCTCTTGAACAGGTCGCTGATGGCCTCGGGCACCAGTCCCCGTTTCATCTCCTCCGCGAGCCCGTCGGCGACCTTCTTGTCGAAGGGGACGTCGTAGAGCGCGCCCACATGCTGGTAGACGCGGAAATAGCTGACGATGAAGCGCATGCGGTCGGGGTAGGAGACCCAGTCGGCGACCCCGGCCATGGACGCTTCCTGGTCCTCGGTGATGAACTCCTCGGCCAGCTTGCGCACGCGCTCGTTCTGGATCGGCGCCCACACCTTCGCCAGGTCCACGCCCTCGGGCGCGGTGAGCGGTCTGCCGACCTTGATGTCGCTCAGCGGCGTGCGCACGTAGAACAGGTGGCGGGTGTAGAGCGAGGCCCACAGCTCCTCGAGTTTGCGGGTCAGCCACGGCTGGTCCTCGTGCCGGGCGCTGTAGAGGCGGAACCGGGGGAAGGGGCGGCGGGTCGCCAGGGAGCGCAGCGACCGCCACGACACCCGGGTCAGCCACCTGACGGGCCGGTAGAGCACCAGTTCCAGGGCTTTCTGCGCACGTTTCTGCTCGTACGCCGACAGCGCGATGTTGGCCCCCAGCATCAGCTCCGCCCGGACGGCCGGGTCGGTGGCCTGCTTCGCCTCATGCAGCAGCTGCGCGGCCTCCTTCAGGTAGCGGGCGTCGGCCTTCTCCAGCAGGTCCGTCAGGAACTCCGGCGGCGTCGGCGTCAGCTCCGACTCCGGGCTCACCTTCAGGAACCGGTCAGGCGTGTCGTTCCACAGGTTGACCGCGAGGCTGGCCGTCTCCAGGAAGATGGCGCGGTTGGCGAGCGCGAGCCCGAGCTGGTAGCTGGGGCCCAGCAGGGTCAGCAACGTCGCGCGAAACAGCCGCCGCAAGCGGCGCGGCACCCGGAACCGGCGCCCGAAGTCCTCGATGAAGGGCGAGTCGGGGGTGAGGTCGAGGCTCTCGCCCACCGCCTTGGAGGTCCACGTGGCGTAGCAGTACCAGTTGTTGGACTCCTTGCCGAGATGCTCGGCCAGGTCGCCGGCGACGCGGTGGTAGCTGTAGGCGATGACCATCGCCTCGAGTGCCGGACTCCGGTCCTTGTAGGCCGCGATGCGCAGCACGTCGTCCGCGGTCATCGGAGTGTCGGACATGGGGTCTCCCGTTTGCTGGTCCCGTCGCCTCAAGGAGTAAGAGTGTCTCCAGGGGCGTCAGATACAGGCCGGCGGCCGGCTTTGCCTCCCCGTGACCACCGGACCGGCCTCGAGCGTAGAAGGGGTCGCTTGCGACCGGCTTGCAGGATGCCGGGCGGCGAAGTGACCACGGGTGTCACGCGATCGCGGCGCGACGCGGCCTCATCTCACAGGGCGAGGGTCTGGCCTGCCTCGATGGCCTCGCGGACGCTCCTGGCCAGGGTCTCCTCCAGCGCGTCGCCGTGGGCGGTGAGCGCGCCGATCCCCTCGGCGTCGTCCGTGTGGGCCAGCAGCTCGCGGTACTTGTCGTTGTTCCCCAGCGCTTCGCGCGCTCTCAGGGCGGCGTCCGCCTCCTGGACCCGGCGGGCGTACTGCTCCAGGCCCTCGACCCTGGCCGTCACGGCGGCGACCGAGCGATCCAGCGCGTCCTGCTGGGGCCGCAACACGGCCAGCAGCTCCGGCGTCACCACGCCCCGGCGGGCGCGGCGCTGCTCTTCCTGCAGCTCCGTCTGCATCCGCAGCAGCCTCGCGATCTCCCAGATCTGGCTGGGCAGCAGCACCTCGTTGGCCAGGTCGTCCAGCAGGCGCCGGCGCATGACCTCCGACCGGTAGACGATCGCGACGGCGCGCCTGGCGCGCTCCAGAAGGGCCCGCGCGGGCGGGGAGAGCTCGGCGACGACCACGAACCTGTCCCGGTACGGCGAGCTCGGGACGTCCCGGGCGAGCCTGGGGATGAAGCAGTCGAGGACGGCCAGGCGCTCCGCGCCGGTCAGCGCCGGGTCGATGACGAGGTCGACCGTGCGCCTGACCTGGAACCTCTCCTGGGCCAGCAGGCGCGCCTCCTCCGCGGTGAGGGCTCTGCGGCGGGTCACGTCGTGCGCGAGGACGAAGCCGCACAGGGCGATGGGGGCGAGCAGCACGGCGACGACCGCGGCGGCGGGTCCGAGCCGCACGTAGAGGGTGACTCCGGTGACGAGGACCGCGGAGCAGACCGAGATCGTCGCCAGCGCCCAGCCGCAGCCTCTGGCCACGCCGTCCCTCCTCGAAGCGAGTTCCGAAGTGCCCTGAGAGTCACAATAGCCGCCACTTTCGCGGGGATCACGACTTTTGCGATGAGTGTCGCGATCGGCGCTGGGCGCTCCCCGAGCGTCCCGCGTACGTCACCGCAGGTACGAGGCGCCGTTCAGGTCGAGCACGGCCCCGCTGGCCCATTCGGCGGCCGGCGAGGCCAGGTACAGGACGGCCGCGGCGATCTCCTCAGGCCGCGCCACCCGCCCGAACGGGCTCTGCGCCCGGATCGCGTCCCCGCGCGGCGCCTTGAGGTGCTCGTTCGTCATGTCGGTCTCGACGAAGCCCGGCGCCACGGTGGCGACGGCGATGCCGTGCGGCGCGAGCGCGACGGCCAGGGACTGGCCCAGGGCGTTCAGGCCGGCCTTGCTGGCGCCGTAGGCCGGGCTGTCCGGCTCGCCGCGGAAGGCGCCGCGCGAGGAGACGTTGACGATCCGGCCGCCGGCGGGCATGTGCTTGAGCGCGCACCAGATGACGTTGGCCGCGCCCACGAGGTTGACGTCGAGAGTCCGCCGCCAGGCGGCCTGCCACTCCTCGTAGGTCAGCTCGGTGACGGGGTGGTGGAGGAAGACGCCGGCGTTGTTGACGAGGACGTCGATCCGGCCGAGCGCCTCCGCGGCCGCGCCGGCCATGCGCCGCACGTCCTCGGGGTCGGCCAGGTCACCCTGGACGACGGCGTGGCCCTGCCCCGGCAGCGCGCCGAGCAGGCTGTGCGCCTCGTCGGCCGAGTCGCGGTGGTGGACCGCCACCCGGTCCCCCTGGCCGGCGAACGCCGCCGCGATCGCGCGCCCGATCCCTCTCGACGCGCCGGTGACGAGTACTCCACGTCCGCTCATCCGCCGCACACTAGCAGCGGTCTAGAACGTCCCCGAGCGGCGCATGCCCGGTGGCCGGCCGTCGGGGTCGATGGCCAGCCGGTAGAGGGGCAGGGCCAGCAGCTTCTGGAAGCGGGACAGGCTCGGGGCCGGGTGGGGCCGCAGCCGCCCCGGCGGGCGCGGCCCCGTGCGGCCGCCCCGGTGCCAGTCCTCCAGCCGGGACGCGGACCGCGCGAACGCGTCGAAGGCGGCGACCGGGTCGCACAGCGCGTCGCGCTCGTCCTCGGGCAGGTCGAGGTGCTCGGCCATGAGCGCCAGGCGCAGGTCGCGGGCGTATCTGAGCGCGCCGTGGGGCGGTCGGGGGTCCTCGTGCTCGTCGAGGACCGCGCAGCTGAGCTCGGAGTCGTACGTCCAGGAGCGCAGGTTGACGTTGTCGGAGCCGACCGCGGCCCAGACGTCGTCCACCACGCAGGCCTTGGCGTGGACGTAGATCGGGGTGCCGTGGTGGTTCTCCAGGTCGTAGACGGCGGCCCGGTCGCCGCTTGCGCTCCGCAACCTGTTCAGCGCGTCGGCGCGGCCGATCAGGCTGGCGGGCGCGGCCAGCCGCCCGTCCTGGTCGGGGTGGCGGGGCACGACGACGATCATGCGCAGGCCGGGGTAGCGCTCCAGGGCCTGGGCGAACGGCTCGATCACGTCCGTGGACCACAGGTACTGGTCCTCTAGGTAGATCAGCGAGCGGGCGCGGGCCAGCACCTTGCGGTAGGCGTGCGCGATGCTGCGCTCACCGTGGGGGGCGAACGGGTAGCCGCGGCGCCTGGCCGGGTACGTGCGCAGCAGCTGCACGGTGTGGTGGCCGGCGCGGGGCGGGGG
>NZ_VCJS01000001.1 GCF_005893125.1 Nonomuraea basaltis
GGCGGGATGGGCGTCAACGAGGCGGCCTCCTACGCGGCCGGGGCGTTCGTGGCCGGTCTGTTCGTGCTGCCCGGCGGCGGCGCGCCGCGCAAGGCCGTCACCCGCACGCTCACCAGCGTGCTCCGCAGCCCGGGTGCGGCGCTGGTCGCGGTCGTGCTGGTGGGCACGGCGGCGCTGTTCGCGGTGATGTTCGCGCTGGGCCAGGAGCCGGTGTGGTCGCCGTGGCGGGCGCCGGAGTCGGTCATCGACGACCTGGCCAGCGATGCCAGGCAGAGCACGATCGGCCTGATCACCGGGTTGATCGGCAGCTTGATGGACGGGCTCGGGCTGGGGTTCCTGACCAACTGGTTCTGAGTGTCCCCACTGGCTCCCGGGGGGACAGTAGAGATATGAGCGAGCGCCTCGGCTCCTATGAGCTACTGTCCCGGCTCGGGGCGGGCGGCTTCGGTGAGGTGCACCTCGCGCTCGACGCCGAGGGGCGCACCGTCGCCGTCAAGGTGCTGCACCCGCACGTCGCGGCCGACAGCGGCGCGCTCGCTCGGCTGGCGCGCGAGGTGGAGACCATGCGCAGGGTCGGCGGGCCGCACGTGGCGGAGGTGCTCGACGCCTCGCTGGAGGTCGCCAGGCCCTACCTCGTGACCCGCTACGTCCAGGGCCGCCCGCTCAGCGCCGTGCCGGTGCCCGTCGAGGACCTGCGCGAGCTGGCCGCCGGGCTGGCCGACGCGCTGCTGGCCATGCACGAGGCCGGGGTCGTGCACCGCGATCTCAAGCCGGCCAACGTGATGATGGCCGAGGGCCGGCCCGTCGTCATCGACTTCGGCATCGCCAGCGCCCTCGACTCGCTGTCGGTCACCGCCTCGGGCGCGGTGGTGGGCACGCCCGGCTACCTGGCCCCCGAGGTGCTGGAGGGCCGTCCCGCGGGCAGGGAGGCCGACGTGTTCTCCTTCGGGGCGACGCTGGCGTACGCGGCGACCGGGCGGCAGCCGTACGGGCAGGGGCCGGCCTCCGCGGTCGCCTACCGGGTCGTGCACCACCCGCCCGACCTGGAGGGCGTGCCCGCGTGGCTGGAGCCGCTGTTACGGGAGTGCCTGTCCACCGATCCGGCAGCGCGCCCGACGGCCGCGCAGATCTGCGCCAGGCTGGGCGTCGAACCGGTCACCCACGTACCCCACCGGCCCGCTCGCCGGGCGGTGCACGTCGCCGACGAGATGACCACCAGGGAGTGGCGGCCGGGCAGGGAGCAGCATCGGCGGTCGGTGGAGGAGTCCAGGGCCAGGCACCGGGAGAAGGTACGCAGGCGCTGGGTGATCGGCTCGGGGCTGCTCGTGTCGCTGCTGGCCGCCGCCGCGCGCGAGCCGCTGCCCGAGGTCGCGTTGTTCCTGCTGGCGGCGTACGCGCTGGCCGTGGTTTCGGACGCCGGGGTGGCGCTGTTCTCGCGCAGCCCGTACAAACGCGTTCGCATGATCACGGATATGGTCAGTGTGGCAGGGGTGGCCGGTCTCTGCTTCGGGTTGGCGGCGCTGTTCAGCACGTTCACGCTGGCATTGTTCGCGGGCACGGCGCTGGTCCTCGGGATCGTGTTCCTGCTGTCGGCCTGATTCCCTTCGACCAGGGGGTGATGGGCGGCAACAGAATGAAGCTCGGTAGGGTGTGGGCGGCAAGGGCTTTCGCGCCGGCCGCGTTCTCCTGCGGTTTGCACGCAAGCTACTCATGGGTAACATGACCGCGACAAGGCACCCTCTGCCGGGGGCCCGGAGGGCATCCGGCAGTCTGGAAAGCATTGCATCCGGCGGCCACCGCAGCGACGCGGTGGCGCACGCGAAACGGGAGGTCGGCCACCGGCCATGAACATCGTCGTCTGCGTGAAGCAGGTCCCCGACACGGCGACCGAGCGCAAGCTGCGGTCCGATGACAAGACGCTCGACCGCGACGCCGCCGACGGCGTGGTCAACGAGCTTGACGAGTACGCGGTCGAGGAGGCGCTGAAGCTCAAGGAGGCCCACGGTGGCGAGGTCACCGTGCTCACCATGGGCCCGGGCAAGGCCACCGAGACCATCCGCAAGGCCCTGGCCATGGGCGCCGACAAGGCCGTACACCTGAGCGACGAGGCCCTGCACGGCTCCGACGCGCTGTCGAGCTCGTACGCGATGGCCCAGGTGCTCAAGAAGATCGGCTTCGACCTGGTCATCCTGGGCTCGGAGTCCACCGACGCGCGCACCGGCATGCTGGCCGCGATGCTTGCCGAGCGCCTCGGCACGCCGCAGCTCACGCTGGCCAACAAGGTCGACGTCGAGGGCTCCTCGATCAAGGTCCAGCGCATCACCGACTACGGCTTCGACAAGGTCGAGGCCACGCTGCCGGCCGTCGTGTCCGTGGTCGAGAAGATCAACGAGCCGCGCTACCCCTCGTTCAAGGGCATCATGGCGGCCAAGAAGAAGCCGGTCGAGACGCTCGCCATCGGCGACGCCTCCATCGACGCCGCCCAGGTCGGCCTGGCCGCCGCCTGGTCCGAGGTCGTCGACTTCGCCTCGGCCCCGCCGCGCGCGGCCGGCACGATCGTCAAGGACGAGGGCGACGGTGGCGTGAACGCCGCCGAGTTCCTCGCGTCGAAGAAGTTCATCTGAGAACGGGGGTTTACTGAAATGTCGGAGATTCTCGTTCTCGTCGAGCAGGTCGACGGCCAGGTCAAGAAGGTCACCCTTGAGCTGCTGACCCTGGCCCGCTCCCTCGGCACGCCCGCCGCCGTCTGGGCGGGCCCCGGCCTCACGCCGGAGGCCAAGGCCAGGCTGGCCGAGTACGGTGCTGACAAGATCTACGTCGCCGGCTCCGGCGACATCGTCGACTACGTGGTCGCGCCGAAGGCCGAGCTGCTCGCCCAGCTGGTGGCTGCCAAGTCCCCTGCCGCCGTCCTCGTGGCCGCCACGCCCGAGGGCAAGGAGATCGCCGGACGCCTCGCCATCAAGACCGACTCCGGCGTCATCACCGACGCCGTGGGCCTCGGCGAGGGCTTCGTGGCCGACCAGTCCATCTTCGGCGGCGGCATCAACGTGCACTCCAAGGTGCGCAAGGGCACGCCCATCGTCGCCGTGCGGCCCAACTCGACCGCCCCCGAGGCTTCCCCCGGGGCGGGCACCGAGGAGGAGGTTTCGCTCACCCTGTCCGACTCCGCCAAGGCGGCCCGCGTCGTGGAGCGGGTCAAGCAGGAGAAGGGCGCCCGGCCCGAGCTGACCGAGGCCGCGATCGTGGTCTCCGGTGGTCGTGGTGTGGGTTCGGCGGAGAACTTCTCGCTCATCGAGGACCTGGCGGACGCGCTGGGCGCGGCCGTGGGCGCCTCGCGCGCCGCCACGGACGCGGGCTGGTACCCGCACCAGTTCCAGGTGGGGCAGACGGGTAAGACGGTGTCGCCGCAGCTGTACATCGCGGCGGGGATTTCCGGTGCTATTCAGCACCGGGCGGGCATGCAGACCGCGAAGACCATCGTCGCGATCAACAAGGACCCGGAGGCGCCGATCTTCGAGCTGGCGGACTATGGGGTCGTGGGTGACCTCCACCAGGTCGTCCCGCAGCTCGCTGAGGAGATCAAGAAGCGTAAGTAGGGCCGGGGGACGAGCACAGTCTTCGCTAGGCAGCGCTTCGCGCGAAAGGAGCCCAGGCTGTGACATTGGGGGGCACGGCCCCCCAAACCCCTGCTCAAAGCGCTTCGCCGATTCGGCGGCCCGTTAGGGAGCGGCCGAATGATCAACGCTATTCGTCTGTCCAATGTCATGCTCGACCCAGAGCCTCCTGGGGCTGTTCAAAGTCGCTTACAGCGGATGTCAAGAAGATCGCAAGATGCCCATGTTGGAGTCAGGGTGTCGCGTTCCGGCTGGCAACCGCCGTGGCGAACGAAGGCAAGCTCCAGCGAGCACGGGGAGATGGGGAAGAGCATGTCAGGTAACGAACTCCGGCTGGACGTACGGTCCGCGTACGCGCGCGAACTGGACGACGACCTGACGGAGTGGTCCCAGCGGACTGGGATCGCGGTGGAGGCGTGGGCGCTGCCGAAGGAGCCGCTTCCCTGCCACGTCGGCGAGACTGTCCGAGGAACGATACGCGACGTCCTGGACGAGGTGGAGCGGCAGGGGCGGGCCCGTACCGTCTCCATCGCCCTCACCGTGGCCCCCAGCGGGCTGCGCCTGACGGTCAGCGACGACGGCGGGGGAAGGTCGGCCGAGGCGCTGCGGGCACGCCTGCTCGGCAGGTGCGCCGAGTTCACGGGCCTGGGAGGCCGCCTGACCGTCAACGGCGTGCCGGGAGAGGGCACCACGGTCAGCGGCGCTCTATACCCACTGCCGAGGTGCTGCGGCGCGTCGGCGCACTAGACCCGCTCCGACAGACTCCCGTGAAGGCTGTTCATCGCGGGTCGGCGGCGGGGAGGCGGACCTGGAAGGCCGCTCCCCGGCCCGGGGAAGTTCGCAGCTCCACGCGGCCTCCATGGGCGGTGACGATGGAGCGGACGATGGCCAGGCCGAGCCCCGCGCCCCCCGTCGTACGGGCGCGCGAGCTGTCCGCCCGGTAGAACCGGTCGAACACCTTGGCCGCCTCCTCGGGGCTGAGCCCCGGCCCTTCGTCCTCGATGACCAGCACCGCCTCCCCTTCAGAGGTGCCCACGCCGATCCTCACCGGCGTGCCCGCGGGCGTGTGGGTGACGGCGTTGCCGACGAGGTTGCTGACCACCTGCCGCAGCCGGGCCTCGTCGCCCAGCACCGGGGCGCTCGCCGCCGCGCCGCCGAGGGGCCCCGTGAACGCGATCGGCCTGGACGGGTCGAGAGCGGCGAAATCGTGGCGGGCGTCGGCGGCCAGCGTACGCAGGTCCATGGGGGTGAGGTCGAGGCCCGGACCGTCGGTCTCGTCGAGACCGGCGAGCAGCAGCAGGTCCTCAACCAGCCGGGCCAGGCGGCCGGACTCGCTCTCGATGCGGGCCAGCGCGGGTCCGGCCTCCGTGCCGCCCATGCGGTACAGCTCCGAGAAGCCCTTGATGCCGAACAGCGGGGTACGCAGCTCGTGGCTGACGTCGCCGACGAACCTGCGCATGCGGGCCTCGGACTCCGTGCTCGCCGCGACCCCCAGCTCGATCTGGGTGAGCATCTTGTTGAGCGAGCGAGCCAGCCGCGCGACCTCGGTGTTCGGCGCGGTCGGCTCGGGTACGCGCCTGGACAGGTCGCCGTCGGCGATGGCGGCGGCGGTCTCCTCCACGCGGCGCAGCGGCGCCAGCCCCGCTCTGATCGCGATCCCGCCCGTCAGCGCGAGTATCGCCAGCAGCACGGAGCCTGCGATGAGGGAGGCCCCGCGGAGCCGGTTGATCGTCGAGTGCATGCCCTCCAGCGACACGGCCGCGACGACGGCGGAATGGCCGCCTCCGCCCGTGCCCGTCCACGGCAGCGCGACGGCCCGCCATTCCCCGCCGTCGCGACCGGACACGGTGAACGGCTGCCCCGCGCGGGCCGTCACGGTCGCGGCGTCGAGCCGGGGGAGGTCGGGTCCCGCGGTGTCGCCCAGCTCGCGGAGAGGCGTGCCGTCGGGGGACAGGTAGGCCGCGTACCACTTCTCGATCAGGTCGAGCTGCCCCGTGGCCAGCGGCACCTGGCCCGCCTGCCGCCGCAGCCTGATCACGAAGTCGGGCGGGATCGCGGACATCGCCCTGCCCATCGGCGCAAGCTGCGCGTCGACGCGGGTCATGAGCTGCGTCTCCAGCTGTCGCAGCACGACCGAGCTGATCGCCACCAGGCCGATCACGAGCAGCCCCACCGTGATCGCCAGCAGCCTGGCCCGCAGCGACAGCCGGCCGATCATCGCTTCGGCTTGCGGAGCACGTAGCCGACCCCGTGAACGGTGTGGATCAGCTTGGGCTCACCGGTGTCGAGCTTGCGCCGCAGGTAGCTCACGTACGTGTCCACGATGCTCGTGTCGCCGGCGAAGTCGTAGCGCCACACGTGCTCCAGGATCTGCGACTTGGGCAGCACCCGGCCGGCGTTGAGCACCAGGTGGTGCAGCAGCCGGAACTCGGTCGGCGACAGACGCACCGGCCGGCCCGCCCTGGTCACCTGGTGGCCGTCGGGGTCGACCTCGAGATCTCCCACGACGATCGTGTGGTCGTCGGGGATCGCGCCGGTGCGCCGCAGGATGGCCCGGATCCTGGCCAGCAGCTCCTCCAGGTCGAACGGCTTGGTCACGTAGTCGTCGCCGCCCAGCCGGAGCCCGTTGATCTTGTCGGCCGTCGCGTCGCGGGCCGTCAGGAACAGCACGGGCACCGGCCCTGGACGCCCGCCGGCCCTGGGCAGGCTCCGCAGCCGGCGGATGACCTCGAACCCGTCGAGATCGGGCAGCATGACATCGAGCAGAACCAGGTCGGGCGGGTCGCGCCGGGCCGCCTCCAATGCCTGGGCGCCGCTCTCCGCCGAGCTCACCGTGAAGCCCGCGAACCGCAGGGTCGCGGAGAGCAACTCCTTGACGGTGGGCTCGTCGTCGACCACGAGCAGCCGCTCGCCCATGTGGCGCACCTCCCTGCGGACAGCGTAGTCAGGCGTCGCGCTTCTTGAACTGGACATACGCGGCGATCAGCATGACCGTCACGAAACCGACGAGGATGCCGGGTCCCGCCCAGGCCGGCAGCTCGGACGTTCCGGAGACGGCCTTGAAGGCGCCCATGTTCGGCCAGTAGGTGGCGACGAAGCCCCGTATCGGGTCGGGCGAGGCCGTGGACAGGATGGGGACCAGGAGGAAGGCGGTGCTGACGTTCACGGCGGCGGCCGTGCCGCGCAGCAGGAGGCCGAGCGCCAGCCCGAACAGCGCCAGCAGCGTGAACACCAGTGGCCCGAGCAGCAGCAGGCGCAGCGCGGCGGGGTCGCCGGGCATGACGTACGGCGCTCCGCCCGAGGCCAGCGTCGTCTGGCTGGTCACGTACACGAGCCACACCCCGGCCACGCTCACCGGCAGTGCCGTCAGCGCGGTCATCCCGGCCTTGGCGGCCACCAGGCGGCCCCGCCGGCCCACGGCGGCGACGCTGGCCCGCATCGTGCCCGAGCCGTACTCGGAGGAGGCGATCAGCACGCCCAGCGCCGAGATCAGCAACTGCAGGACGAACAGCCCGCGCATGCCCATGTCGAGCGGCGCGAAGTCCAGCCGCTCCTGCGGGGTGGCCGTGGCGTACTGCCTGGCCGCGGCGTTGCTGAACAGGAACCCGAACGCCGCCGATACGGCGACGGCCGCCGCCGACAGCACCATGGTGGCCCTGATGCTGCTGAACTTGGTCCACTCCGCCCTGAGCACCTCTGCGCCGATCATCGTGCCGCTCCGTATTCGACGCTGTCGCGGGTGAGCTCCATGAACGCGTCCTCCAGGGACGTGCGCCGCGGGGTGAGCTCGAACAGCGGCACGCTCTCGGCTGCGGCGAGCCGCCCGACGTCCGGCGCCGTCATGCCCGTGACCACCAGCTCCCCGTCCCGCCCCACCTGCACGTGCGCGCCGGACAGCTCCAGCCGCCGGGCGAACGAGGCCGCCTCGGGCGTGCGTACGACCACCGCCGCGCCCTCCTCCGTGAACTCCCCGATGTCCGCCTCGGCGATGAGCCGGCCCTTGCCGATCACCACCAGGCGGTCCGCGGTCAGCGCCATCTCGCTCATCAGGTGGCTGGAGACCAGCACCGTACGGCCCTCGGCGGCCAGGCCGCGGATGAGCGTGCGGATCCACAGGACGCCCTCGGGGTCCAGGCCGTTGACCGGCTCGTCGAGCAGCAGCACCGGTGGGTCCCCGAGCAGGGCCGCGGCGATGCCCAGCCGCTGGCTCATGCCCAGCGAGTACGCGCCCGCCTTCCTGCCCGCCGCGTCCGTGAGCCCGACCAGGTCGAGCACCTCGTCGACGCGGGTGGCCGGGAGGTCGTTGGTCTGGGCCAGGTAGAGCAGGTGCTTGCGCGCGGTGCGCCGCGGGTGCACGGCCTGCGCCTCCAGCAGGGACCCGACCTCGCGCAGCGGGTTCGGGAGGTCCTGGCAGAGGCGGCCGTTGACGGTGGCCGTGCCCGAGGTGGGCAGGTCGAGGCCGAGGATCATGCGCATGGTCGTGGTCTTGCCTGCGCCGTTCGGGCCGAGGAAGCCGGTGACGAGGCCCGGCCGTACCGTGAAGGTGAGATCGTCCACGGCGAGCACCTCGCCGTAGCGTTTGGTCAATCCGGTGAGCTGGATCATGGGTCCAGCGTGCGGTGACCGGTTGGGGGCGTCCTGGGAGGATCTGTGAGTTCTCTGTGAGCGGCGGCACTCCCATGCGGGGGCGCGCGGGAGCTGCCCGCCGCGATCCACAGGAAACTCTCAGGCGGCCGCCTTGGCGGGTTCGGGCTCCATGACCGGCAGCGGGCTGATCGCGGCCGGTTCCCCGTGGGGGAGCAGGCGGGAGGCGAGTGCGATCAGCACGCCGAGGACGACGCCGATGCCGAGGGCGGTACGCAGGGACGTGGCGTCCGAGAGGAAGCCGATCGCCACCGGGCCGAGCAGCAGGCCCGCGTATCCCATGGCGCCGGCCTGGGCGATCGCCGGACCCGGGGTGCCGGTCGCGGTTCCGGCGAGCGACAGCGTGAGCGGGGAGATCGTCGCCACGCCGAGGCCGACGAAGAACATCGCGAACACGGCCACCAGCGCCGCCGGGGCGACCAGCACGACCGCGAAGAACCCGGCCGTGGCCAGTCCGGAGACGGTCAGCATGCCACGCACGCCGAACCTGGTCCGCAGGCGGTCGCCGGTGAGCCTGGCGATCAGCATGCCTGCCTCGAACACCGGGTAGCCGAGCGCCGCCAGGGCCTCGGGGGCGCCGAGCTCGTCGCGCATGTACAGGCCGTTCCAGTCGGCGACCGTGCCCTCCACCATGAAGGCGAAGAACATGATCGCGCCGAGCAGGTAGACGATCGGCGGCATGCGGTGGCGGGTCCTCGTGGTGGTTCCCGCGGCCGGGGCCTCGGGCAGGTACGTGCGGCCGAGCACGACCATGACCGGCAGCGAGACCAGGCCGACCAGCGCCAGGTTGGCGGTGAACGACAGGCCCAGGGCGATCGACAGGCTGCCCAGGGCGCCCGCGGAGATCGCGCCGACGCACCAGCCCGCGTGCATGCCGTTCATGAGCGGGCGCGCGTACGCCCGCTCGACCGTGGAGCCCTGGGCGTTCATGGCCACGTCCACCGTGCCGAACGCCATGCCGAAGAACGCCACGGCCATCATGAGCATGGGGAGGTTCGGGGCGAATGCCACGGCCAGGAGGCCGAGCGCGGTGAGTGGGCCGCCGACCCGCAGGACCGCCCTGCTACCCGCGCGGGCCATGACCCGGCGCATGGACTGCATGGTCACCAGGGCGCCCAGGCCCCATGCCAGCAGGACGGCGCCGACCATGGACTCGGACAGACCGAGCTTGTCGGTCAGCGCCGGTATGCGCACGGTCATCGTGCCCACCATCAGGCCGCCAAGGACGAAGGTGAGGACCGCCCCGTAGCGGGCACTCCTCAGGTCGCGGGTCATACGGCAACACCTCACACAAGATCGTAATTTTTGGTTATTTTCGGGCGCAGGAGGCCCCGTGCGCATGGGGGTGGACGTGCTCACCGCCCACCGCCTCGGCGCCCAGCGAACGGGACGTGGGGTAGGGAATCGGGACCGGATGCCGGCCGTGGGGCTGCGGATGTGCCGTGGTGGGGGATCTGTGGCTGGGCGCCGTGCATGTTGCGCCGGGCTGCGCCGCACGCCGTCCCGCCGGCTCGGCGCCGCGCGGGCGTGGCTGCCGGTCCTGCGGCGGGCGGCCGTGGTGCGGTTGACGGCCCAGGCCGCGGCCGTGCTCCCTCGGTGGGGCAGGGCGTGCGGCTGCGGTCCCTCGCCGGGCAGGTGTGCGGCTGTGGTCCTTCCGGCGGCGGGGCGGGCCGGGGCGGTCAGGCCGGTTTGAGCAGGGCTCTCAGCCGGGCCTCCAGGGCCTGCAGGTCGTCCTCCGTGTTCAGCTCCGGGTCGTGGCTGGCCACGTCCCAGAGCCCCTCACAGGCGAGCCGTGCGATCTGTGCGGCCAGCGGATCCGGCTCCTCGCTCAACCCTTCGCGATGCCATCGGCTCATCGCATCGCGCAGCGGTGCGAGCAGGAAGAGGTTTCCCGACGCCCCCGTGACGACGGCCCATCGTCGCAGCCGGCCCGATCGCACGGCCGCCAGGGTCGCGCCCACGTAGCGCTCGGTGTAGGTCTCGCCGGGCTGGGCCGCCATGAGCTCGTCGAAGTCCTCGATCAACCGCTCCACCATGCCCTTGATCAGGGCTTCTTTGGAGCCGTAGTGATAGAGGAGGCCGCCCTTGCTCACGCCTGCCCGATCCGCCACGGCGGACAGGGTGAGCGCGGAGGAGCCCTGGTCGCAGAGGAGCTCCTCCGCCGCGTCCAAAAGCTCGTCCCTTCGCATGCCTCAACTGTACCGTCCGGACGGTACAGCGGCAAACGAGATACCCTGGGCGCGTGACCAGACCGTCGGCCTATCTTGATCATGCGGCGACCACCCCGATGCTGCCCGAGGCGATCGAGGCCATGACGGAGCAGCTCCAACGCGTCGGCAACGCCTCGTCGCTGCACGCGGCGGGCCGCCAGGTGCGCAGGGTGGTCGAGGAGTCGCGCGAGACGATCGCCGACGCGCTCGGCGCCCGGCCCAGCGAGGTCGTGTTCACCTCGGGCGGCACCGAGGCCGACAACCTCGCGATCAAGGGCCTCTACTGGGCGCGCCGGCCGCGGCGGCGCCTGCTGATCAGCTCCGTGGAGCACCACGCCGCGCTCGACCCGGCCCAGTGGCTGGCCGACAGCCAGGGCGCCGAGGTCGAGCTGCTGGAGGTGGACGAGCACGGCCGGGTGCACCCCGACACGCTGCGGGAAGCGATCGAGCGCGACCCCGGCAACGTGGCCATGATCAGCATCATGTGGGCCAACAACGAGGTCGGCACCATCCAGCCGGTGCCCGTGCTGGCCGCCATCGCCCACGACCACGGCATCCCGTTCCACACCGACGCGGTGCAGGCGATCGGGCAGCTGCCGGTGTCGTTCGCCGAGTCGGGGACCGACGCGCTCACGCTGACCGGCCACAAGGTCGGCGGCCCGATGGGGGTCGGCGCGCTGCTGCTGGCCAGGGGGCTGACGCCGGTCTCCGTGCAGCACGGCGGGGGTCAGGAGCGCGACGTGCGCTCGGGCACGCTGGACGCGCCCGCCATCGCGGGGCTCGCAGCCGCCGTCAGCACCGCCGTCAAGCACCAGGAGGCCCTGGGCCGCCGGCTGACGGCGCTGCGCGACGAGCTCATCGAGCGCGTCCGCCAGGCCGTGCCCGACGTGGTGCTCAACGGCGACCCGGACCTGCGGGGGGCAAGCCCCCCGCATGCCCCCCGGAGTGAACAGCGAGGAACCGCCTCGGCTTCGCCGGGCCGGCTGCCCAGCAACGCCCACTTCTCCTTCCCCGGGTGCGAGGGCGACGCACTGCTCATGCTGCTCGACGCCAAGGGCGTGGAGTGCTCGACGGGCTCGGCCTGCTCGGCGGGGGTGGCGCAGCCGTCGCACGTGCTGCTGGCCATGGGGGCCGAGGCGGCCGCGGCACGCGGCTCACTCAGGTTCACGCTGGGCCACACCTCGACCCGCGAGGACGTCGACCGCCTGATCGAGGTGCTCCCCGCCGCCGTCGAACGCGCCCGCCGGGCCGGCCTGAGCTGACGGCGGGTGCTGAGCTGACGCTGATCGTCAGGTGATGAAGGGCACCACGGCGGCCCACGCGGGATCGCTCGTCACGTCCACCCGTGGCTCGCCCTCCTCCCAGCTCACGATCAGCTCCTTGGCGTGGATGGCGGCGTCGCCGGTCGGGTCGGCGTACACATGGATGACCCGCTGCCCCTCGGCGCTCAGATGCGCCGCGAGCACCGCGTCGTCGCGCAGCTTGAGCAGGCGGGCGGCCAGTCGCTCCTCGAAGTCGCGCAGCGCCGCCAGCGACTCGCCGATCGGCAGGCCGGCCTCGTCGCGGTGCGCGTACGGCAGAGCGATCGCGATGTGCTGGTCGAACAGCGGATGGTCGACCGGGCGCAGCGGATAGCGGGCCGTGGCGATGAGCGGCGCACCGCCCGCGGTCTGGCCCTCCAGCAGCACCCACTGCTCCTCGTCGAAGCCCGAGGCCAGGTCGGCGACCACGGCGGGCAGGTGCGCGGCGGCCACGGCGTCGATCGGCTCGAACGTGGCCGCCGTGATCTCGCCCACCCACCTGGCCACGTCGTCCTCGCCGAGCAGCCAGTCCAGCGCCAGCAGCGTGGTCTCCATCCTGGTGTCCTCGTCGAGCTCGCCGAAGATCGGATGGTACGCGGCCACGTCGACCCGCGGCGCGTCCCGCGGCACCCGCAGGCCCAGCATCAGCTTGTCGAGCGCGAACTCGTAGCCGCCCACGTCGAGCGTGAGCTCCAGCGCCTGCGAATTGGCCTGCCGCGACGGATGGAACTCCCACAGCAGGTCGGAGTCAGGAGCGCTCTTGGCCCAGCGATGCGCGAGCGGGCGCAGCTCGGCGTCGCCCGCCGAGGTCACCACCAGGGCATGCGCGGCGTTCCTGCCGGGGGCCACCTCCCAGACCAGGCCGGGATCGACGGCGGCGACAGCCGGGGCGAGCAGGTCTTCAAGCCCCGCGGGGTCGCCCGCCGCCACCAGCGAATCGAGTCGCGGCCTGGCCTCCTGCCACCATGTCCAGAACTCGGCGATCCCGTCACCGAGTGGCTCGCCGTCCCCGTCGTCGTCTGCGTCCTTGCGCCCGAACAGTCGCATGGCCTGAATACTTCCAGACTCCCGCCATGGTCGCGCACTCCCCACCGGACAGTAGGCTGGGATGGTCATGGGATTGCGTGTGCTTGCCGCCATGTCGGGCGGCGTCGACTCCGCCGTGGCCGCCGCTCGGATCGCCGAGGCGGGCCACGACGTCACCGGTGTTCATCTAGCCCTGTCCGCCAACCCCCAATCCCACCGCACGGGCGCCCGGGGGTGCTGCACGATCGAGGACTCGCGCGACGCGCGACGCGCCGCCGACGTGATCGGCATCCCGTTCTACATCTGGGACATGGCCGAGCGGTTCCAGCGCGACGTGGTCGAGGACTTCGTGGCCGAATACGCGGCGGGCCGCACGCCCAACCCGTGCCTGCGCTGCAACGAGAAGATCAAGTTCGCGGCGGTGCTGGATCGGGCGCTGGCCCTGGGCTTCGACGCGGTCGCCACCGGCCACCACGCCAGGCTGGCCGACGGGGTCCTGTCCAGGAGCGTCGACCAGGGCAAGGACCAGTCCTACGTGCTCGGCGTGCTCACCCGCGCGCAGCTCAGCCACGCGATCTTCCCGCTGGGCGACTCGACCAAGGCCCAGGTGCGGGAGGAGGCCGCCAGGCGCGGCCTGACCGTCGCCGACAAGCCCGACAGCCACGACATCTGCTTCATCGCCGACGGCGACACGCGCGGCTTCCTGGCCAAGCGGCTCGGCGAGGCGGAGGGGCCCATCGTCGACCAGAGCGGCGCGGTCGTCGGCAACCACCACGGCGCGCACGGGTTCACGATCGGCCAGCGCAAGGGCCTGCACATCGACCGGCCCGCCGCCGACGGCCGGCCGCGCTACGTGCTGTCGATCGAGCCGGTGTCCAACACGGTCACGGTCGGGCCGCGGGCGGCGCTGGAGGTCACCTCGATCACCTGCGGTGCGCCGGTCTGGAACGGCCCCGCGGCCGAGGGCGACCTCACCGTGCAGCTACGCGCCCACGGTGAGGTGTACGGGTGCCGGTTCGAGGAGGTCGCCGGCGGGCTCCGCATCGACCTCGACCGCCCCGCCACGGGAGTCGCCGCCGGACAGGCCGCGGTTCTCTACTCCGGCTCCACCGTCATCGGCTCGGCGACCATCGTCTCCGCTAGCCGAGGGTGACCGACTCGCCGACGCCCAGCCGCCGGATGTCGGCGCCCTGCTTGTCGGCCTCCATCTTCAGCCAGTTGTCCACCAGGCCGAGGCCGAGGTCGTTGAGCAGGCCGTCGTGCGTGGAGTACGCCCGCGCCGGGCGCACGGTGCGCAGATAGTCGATCGTCTCCATCATCTTCAGCCACGGCGCGTTGGTCGGCACCAGCAGCGTGGGCACCTCGGCCTCGGGGACGGTGAGCGCGTCTCCGGGGTAGAAGACCTCGTCGTCCACCAGGAAGCCGACGTTCTGGACGATGGGCACGTCGGGGTGGTTCTTGGCGTGCCACTCGCCGAACACCTTCACCCCGAAGCCGGCCGTCTCGAAGCCGTCGCCGTGCCGTACCACCTGGACCTTGGCCGGCACGTCCGACAGCTCGGCGGCGACGGCCCCGCAGGTCCAGATCTCGAGGTCGGGCGGGGCGGCCTTCAGCTTGCCGGGGTCCACGTGGTCGAAGTGCTCGTGCGTGATGAGCACCGCGTCGGCGCCGTCGAGCACCGGGTCCTCGGTGAACGCGCCCGGGTCGATGACCAGGATCTTGCCGTTCTTCTCGAGGCGTACGCAGGCGTGGCCGTATTTCGTGAGTTCCACTCCGCAGAGCCTACGCTTGGATCCATGTCAACGTGGGAAGCCACCGGGGTCGGCTCGCATCCGGGTGAGGATCATTTCGAAGCGGTCCGGGTCGTGTTCGGTGAGGTGCCGGGGTTGCCCTACCTGCCCGAGCTGCCGGCCAGGGGCGTCGGCGCCGACATGATCGGCAGGACGGCGGCGCTGCTGATCGAGCTGCCCGTCGAGGTGCAGCCGTCCGGGTGGCGGATGGCCGACCGGCCGGGGCGCGATCACCAGCGGGCCGTCGATCATCTGCGGCGCGATCTGGACGCGCTGGAGGAGCTCGGGCACGACTATTCGGGGCCGCTCAAGCTGCAGGTGTGCGGGCCGTGGACGCTGGCCGCGACGATCGAGCTCAAATACGGGGACAAGATGCTCAGCGACGCGGGGGCCGTACGCGACCTCACCGCGTCGCTGGCGCAGGGCGTCGCCGACCACTGCGCCGAGGTGCGGCGGCGGCTGCCCGGGGTGACGGAGATCGTGTTGCAGCTCGACGAGCCCGGGCTGCCGGGGGTGCTGGCGGGCACCGTGCCCACCGCCTCCGGGTTCGGGCGGCTCGCCGCCGTGGAGGAGTGGCGGGCGGAGGAGTCGCTGCGGCTGTTCGACGATCCGATCGTGCACTGCTGCGCGCCCTCTGTGCCGTTCACCCTGCTGCGGCGGGCCGGGGTACGCGGGATCTCCGTGGACGCCGCCCGGCTGCGGCGGCGGGACGACGAGGCGCTGGGGGAGGTCCTTGAGGCTGGGACGACGCTGTTCCTGGGCGTCGTGCCGGGCACGGACACCCGGCTGGCGGACGTCAGGGTGATCGCCAAACCGGCCGTGGACCTCTGGCGGCGGCTCGGGTTCCCGGCCGACAAGCTGGCCGGGCAGGTCGTGCTGACTCCGGCGTGCGGGCTGGCGGGGGCGTCGCCGAGATACGCGCGGGCGGCGCTGGCGGCCTGCCGCAAGGCCGCTCAGGTGCTCAGGGACGATCCTGCAAGCGGCATGCAAGGGTGATCAGTAGCCTCCAGATCATGATTCTCCGCTTCCTGGCCGCCGGTGCCACCCTCCTGATCGCGTCCGCCTCCCTTGCCGCGCCCGCCATGGCCGCCACCTCCGCCAACCCGGAGACGTGGAGCTGGGGCGCGATCTACTCCGCCGACCGGGCGGGCAAGGCCAAGGGCAAGGTCGTGCTCGACCGGCCCGGGTTCGTGGTCAACGGCAAGCTGTACGACTTCCCCGGGCGCAAGGGGTGCTCGTGGCTCAAGTTCCGGTGGGTCAAGGAGAACGGGGGCAAGGGGTACAAGACGTACCGCAACTGCTCGGGGACGAAGCCGCTGACGTTCTCCCTCAAGACGGGCTTCATGCTCTCCATCGAGGGCAAGGTCTGCCGCGGCACGGCCAGGAAGATGACCGGCAGCTGCTCGGCCTGGGACGGGGTCTGGGCGCAGGGCGGCTGAGAGGTGTCCTTGTCGGCGCTCGGCGGTAGCGTTTGCTGAGGGTGCTGGACGAGAGGAGACCTGCGTGAGCGAGACAGGCACTGAGGTCGGCGGTGTGCCCGTGGCCGCGCTCAAGCGGCATGCCGAGCTGAGCGAGCTGGTCGAGGACGCTCGCTGGCGCTACTACGTGCTCGACCAGCCCACCGCCAGCGACGCGCAGTTCGATGAGTGGTTCAAGGAGCTGCTCGCGCTGGAGGAGGCCCATCCGTCGCTCCAGACGCCGGATTCGCCGACGCAGAAGGTCGGCCCGCCGGTCTCGGGCGACTTCGCCAAGGTCCGGCACCTGGCCAGGATGGAGAGCCTCGACAACGCCTTCGACGCCGACGACATGACCGCCTGGATGGCGCGCGCTGAGCGGCTGGCGGAGGGCGACCCCGGCCCCTACCTGTGCGAGCTGAAGATCGACGGGCTGGCGATCGCGCTGGTCTACCGGGACGGCAGGCTGGAGCGCGGCGCCACCCGGGGCGACGGGCGCACCGGTGACGACGTGACGGCCAACGTCCGCACGATCAAGGGTGTCCCGCACCGGCTCAAGGGCGAGGGCGTCCCGAGCCTGGTCGAGGTGCGCGGCGAGGTCTACATCCCGGTCGAGGACTTCAAGAAGCTCAACGAGCAGCTCGTCGAGCAGGGCAAGGCGCCGTTCGCCAACCCGCGCAACTCGGCGGCGGGCACGCTGCGCCAGAAGGACCCGCGCATCACCGCCCAGCGGCCGCTGCGGATGCTGGTGCACGGCATCGGCGTCTGGGAGGGCGCGACCGAGCCGCGGGCCCAGTCGGAGGTCTACGACCGGCTGCGGGAGTTCGGGCTGCCGGTCAGCGATCTCTACAAGGTGCTGCCGGGGCTCGACGAGATCAACGAGTTCATCGAGCACTACCGCGTGCACCGGCACGATCCCGCGTACGAGATCGACGGGGTCGTCGTGAAGGTCGACGACTTCCGCACGCAGCGGGAGCTGGGCTCCACCTCGCGGGCGCCGCGGTGGGCGATCGCGTACAAATATCCGCCGGAGGAGGTCAACACCAAGCTCCTCGACATCCAGGTGGGTGTGGGCCGGACCGGGCGTGTCACGCCGTACGCGGTGATGGAGCCCGTGGTGGTGTCCGGGTCGACCGTCGAGCGGGCGACGCTGCACAACGCCGCCATCGTGATCAAGAAGGGCGTGCTCATCGGCGACACCGTCGTGCTGCGCAAGGCGGGCGACGTCATCCCCGAGATCGTCGGGCCGGTGGTGGCGCTGCGCGACGGGTCCGAGCGGGAGTTCGTCATGCCCACGCACTGCCCGGAGTGCGGGACGAAGCTCGCGTACGAGAAGGAGGGCGACGCCGATCTGCGCTGCCCCAACGCGCGCAGTTGCCCGGCGCAGATCCGCGAGCGCATCTACTTCGCGGCCGGGCGGCGCGCGCTCGACATCGACGGGCTCGGCTACGTCGCGGCCACCGCGCTCACCCAGCCGCTCCCGCCGCAGCAGCCGGTGGTGCGCACCGAGGCCGACCTGTTCGACCTGACGCTGGAGCAGCTGCTCCCGATCAAGTCGGTGGTCCGCGACCAGGACACCGGGTTGCCCAAGATCGACCCCAAGACCGGCGAGCCGAAGGTCGTGTCCTTCTTCTCCAACATCAACGGCGAGCCCAGCGCGAACGCCCGGCTGCTCATCGAGGAGCTGGAGCGGGCCAAGCAGGTCCCGCTCGCGCAGGCGCTGGTCGCGCTGTCGATCCGGCACGTCGGCCCGCCCACGGCCCGCGACCTGGCCAACGAGATGCGGTCGATCGAAGCCATCATGAACGCCTCGGAGGAGGAGCTGGCCGCGGTCGAGGGCATCGGGCCCAAGGTGGCGGCCACGATCAAGGAGTGGTTCGAGGTCGACTGGCATCGGGAGATCATCGAACGGTGGCGGGCCGCCGGGGTCCTGATGGAGGACGAGCCGGCGCCGGAGAAGGGGCCGCAGATCCTCGAGGGGCTGACGTTCGTGGTGACGGGGACCCTGGAGGGCTACACCCGGGACTCCGCCTCGGCCGCCATCGCCGGCCAGGGCGGGAAGGTGGCCTCGTCGGTGTCGAAGAAGACGTCGTTCCTGGTGGCGGGGGAGAACGCGGGATCGAAGTACGACAAGGCGGTGAGCCTGGGCGTGCCGATCCTGGACGGGGCCGGGTTCGAGGTCCTGCTGAAGGAAGGGCCGGAGGCGGCGGCGCGGGTGGCGGTCCCACCGGAGGCGTAGCGGGCGTTCGCGGAGTGGCCGGTGGGGTGTCGAGTCGCCGACCGGGTTGCGCGCATCGGAGGGGCGCTTGCGCGCATGGGCGGCGGACGGCCTGCGCCATGATCGGCTCAGGGACCGGCCTGCGGGGCGCTTTGGGGCGGGGTGATGCGCACGCATGGGTGAACTGTTGCTACGCAGGGTGGTTTTTGGGTATATGTCGGAAAGGAGAACTACGGACCGTACGCGCTTGGTTTCGCGAAGTGGGGTGAAGGTCGTACCCTCCCATAGTGACCTAATGGGGGTTCTGTTACCGATGACTGACCCAACTGACACCCGCGATACCGGACCACGCGTCGGCACACCACTGTGGGCGTTCCTCGCGGGCGTTACCGTGATCGGCTTCACCGCCCTCGTGGTGGCCATGCTCAGGCTGGACGCGGCGGCGCTCATGGAGCTCGCCCGCACGCCCCTGTTCTGGGTGCTGACGGTGCTGGTGATCCTGGGCGAGCTCAGGCCCGTGATGGTGTCCTCCGCCAGCTCGGTCGGCGGCACCTATCCGTCCACCATGTTCACCTTCGCCGTGCTGCTGCACTTCGGGCTGCCGGTCGCGGTGCTGATGCAGGCCGTCGCCGTCGCCATGAACGGAGTCGTGACGCGCAAGGCGTGGCATCGGGTCATGTTCAACATCGCCCAGTCGACCCTCGCGCTCACCACGGCGGCCGTGGTGCTGGGGGCGTTCGGGATCGTGCCGAGCCCGGCCGCGCCCTGGGAGCCGACCGGGGCCGACCTGCTGGCGATCGCGCTGGCCGGGGTCGCCTACTTCGCCTCCAGGGCCACCCTGGTCTGCGGGGCGGTCGCGCTGCACGAGCGGCGCTCGATCGTACGCGTGCTGAAGGTCACCGCGGGCCCGCAGAGCCTCGTGTACGCCGCGCTGCTGGGCCTGGCGCCGCTGGTCGTCGTGGTCATGAACCACTCTCCCGGCCTCGTGCCGCTGTTCGTCGCCCCCCTGGCCGCCGTCTACTTCACCGCCACGCTCTCCATGCGCCGTGACCACCAGGCCCTGCATGACGAGCTGACCGGCCTGCCCAACCGCAAGATGCTCATCGTGAGCACCGAGGAGGCGCTCGCCGAGGCCCGGCAGGACGAGCGGGTCGGCCTGTTCCTGCTCGACCTCGACCGGTTCAAGGAGGTCAACGACACGATGGGCCACCCCGTGGGCGACCGGCTGCTGCAGATGGTCGCGCACCGGCTCACCCATTCGGTACGGCCCGGCGACGTCGTGGCCAGGCTGGGCGGCGACGAGTTCGCCGTGCTGCTGCCCTCGATCAGGGACACCCACGCGGCAAGGGAGGTGGCGGCCCGGCTTCGGGCGGCGCTGACGGAGCCGGTGCGGCTGGAGGGCATGACCTTCGACGTGGACGCCTCGGTCGGGATCGCAATCTACCCCGACCACGCCCCCGACTTCGAGCTGCTGCTCCAGCGGGCCGACGTGGCGATGTACCTGGCCAAGGAGGGACGCACCGGCGTCGAGCTCTACCAGCCGGACAAGGACCGCAACTCGCCCGAGCGCCTCACCTTACTCGGGGACCTGCGCCGCGCCATCGACAGCCGCGAGCTGCGGCTGCACTACCAGCCCAAGGTCAGCCTGGACAGCGGAGCCGTCCACGGGGTGGAGGCCCTGCTGCGCTGGCACCACCCGCTGCACGGGCCGATCGCGCCGTCCGACTTCGTCCCCCTGGCAGAGCAGTCGTACCTGATGCGGCAGCTCACCGCGTACGTCATCGAAGAGGCGCTGGAACAGGCGGCCCGCTGGTGGCACACCGGCCTCCAGGTGCAGATCTCCGTCAACATCTCCGCCCGCGACCTGCTCGACTCGGCCCTGCCCGAGCAACTGGAGGTGGGGCTGGCCCGATACGGGCTGCCGCCCACCGCCATCCAGCTGGAGGTGACCGAGCGGATCCTGACCGGCGACCAGGCCTACACCCAGGAGACGATCAAGGCGCTGGCCACGCTCGGCGTGCCGCTGGCCCTGGACGACTTCGGCACCGGCTACTCCTCCCTGATCAGGCTCCAGCGGCTGGCGGTGTCCGAGGTGAAGATCGACGCCTCGTTCGTCCGCCGGATCGCCGACTCCGACGACGACGACAGGATCGTGCGCTCGATCGTGGACCTGGTGCGCTCGCTGGGCCTGCGCTCGGTGGCCGAGGGTGTCGAGTCGGACGAGGTCGCCATGCGTCTGGCCGAGATGGGGTGCGATGTGGGGCAGGGGTGGCTGTTCAGCAGGCCCATGCCGGCCGCCGACGCCACCGTCTGGCTGCGCGAGCACGCCGAGGCGGCTGCCGGGGCCGACTACGGCTACCAGCCCGAGGTGAGCCGCTCGGCCTGACCCCGGTCGGCCGCAGGAGAGACGGTGCTTCCGCGCCAGGTGGTTAATGGTTCGGGGGCGCTCCGTCAAGCCCCCTAGGATGGCAGTGTCCAAAGACTCCATCCACGAAACGGGTTCAACGACTCATGTCCGCCATAACCCGCGACGAGGTCGCACACCTGGCCCGGTTGTCCAGGCTGGCGCTCACGGACGACGAGCTAGACCACTACGCCACCCAGCTCGATGCCATCATCGAGTCGGTCGCGAAGGTGGCCGAGGTCGCCGCCGAGGATGTGCCGCCTTCGTCGCACGCACTTCCGCTGACCAATGTCTTCCGTGCCGACGAGGTGCGACAGTCCCTGACCCCCGAGCAGGCGCTCTCGGGCGCGCCCGCCGTCGAGGACGACCGCTTCCAGGTGCCGCGCATCCTCGAGGAGGAGGCATGAGCGAGCGAACCATCAAACACAGCTCTGTCAGGCTCACGTGCCCGACGAAGGAGGGCGCATGAGTCTTATCCACAAGACCGCCGCCGAGCTGGGCTCGATGATCGCCGCCGGCGAGGTGTCGTCCGCAGAGGTGGCCGAGGCGCATCTCGACCGCATGGCCGAGGTGGAGCCCAAGATCAGGGCGTTCCTGCACGTCGACCGCGAGGTCACGCTGGAGCAGGCGCGGGTCGTCGACGCCAGGCTCAGGGCGGGCGAGAAGCTCGGGCCGCTGGCCGGCGTGCCGATCGCGCACAAGGACATCTTCTCCACGCGTGACATGCCGACGACGGCCGCGTCCAAGATCCTCGAAGGGTGGCGGCCGCCCTACGACGCGACCGTCACCGCGCGGCTGCGCGAGGCCGGGCTGGTCATCCTGGGCAAGACGAACCTCGACGAGTTCGCCATGGGCTCCTCGACGGAAAACTCCGCCTTCCACCCGACGCACAACCCGTGGGACCTGACGAAGGTGCCGGGTGGCTCGTCGGGCGGTTCGAGCGCCGCCGTGGCCGCGTACGAGGCGCCGCTGTCCACGGGCACCGACACGGGCGGCTCCATCCGGCAGCCCGCCGCGGTGACCGGGATCGTGGGCATGAAGCCGACGTACGGCGGCTCGTCCCGCTACGGGGTCATCGCGTTCGCGAGCTCCCTCGACACGCCGGGCCCGTTCGCGCGCAACGTGCTCGACGCGGCGCTGCTGCACGAGGTGTTCTCCGGGCACGACCCGATGGACTCCACCTCCATCGACGCCCCGGTCCCGAGCGTGGTCGAGGCCGCGAAGCACCCTGACATCGCCGGCATGCGGATCGGCGTCGTCAAGGAGTTCGGCGGCGAGGGCTACCAGGCCGGCGTGCTGGCCCGCTACAACGAGGCCGTGCAGCTCCTGGAGTCGCTCGGCGCCAAGGTCGTCGAGGTCTCCTGCCCGTCGTTCACCGTCGCGCTGCCGGCCTACTACCTGATCGCGCCGTCGGAGTGCTCGTCCAACCTGGCGCGCTTCGACGCCATGCGCTACGGCCTGCGCGTCGGCGACGACGGCACCCGCAGCGCCGAGGAGGTCATGGCGCTGACCCGGGCGGCCGGCTTCGGCCCCGAGGTCAAGCGGCGCATCATGCTCGGCACGTACGCGCTGTCGAGCGGCTACTACGACGCCTACTACGGCCAGGCGCAGAAGGTGCGCACGGTCATCTCCCGCGAGTTCGAGGCCGCCTACCAGCAGGTCGACGTGCTGGTGTCGCCGACCACGCCGACCACGGCGTTCCCGATCGGCGAGCGCACCGACGACCCGATGGCGATGTACCTCGCCGACCTGTGCACCATCCCGACCAACCTGGCGGGCAACGCGGCCATGTCCGTGCCGTGCGGCCTGGCCGACGAGGACGGCCTGCCGGTCGGCCTGCAGATCATGGCGCCGGTGCTGGCCGACGACCGCTGCTACCGTGTCGGCGCCGCCGTGGAGAAGGCCCTGGAGAGCCGCTGGGGCGGCCCGCTGCTGAAGGAGGCCCCGTCGCTATGACCATGGTCTATGACGAAGCGCTCGACCGGTTCGAGCCGGTGCTCGGTCTGGAGACGCATGTCGAGCTGGGCACCAGGTCGAAGATGTTCTGCGGCTGCAAGACCGCCTTCGGCGCCCCGCCCAACACCCAGGTCTGCCCGACCTGCCTGGCGTTCCCCGGCGCGTTGCCGGTGGCCAACGTCATGGCCATCGAGTCGACCATCCGCATCGGCCTCGCGCTGAACTGCTCGATCGCCGAATGGTGCCGCTTCGCCCGGAAGAACTACTTCTATCCGGACATGCCGAAGAACTACCAGATCTCACAGTACGACGAGCCGCTCTGCTTCGACGGCTACATCGACGTCGAGGTCAACGGCGAGACCGTGCGGATCGAGATCGAGCGGGTCCACCTGGAGGAGGACACCGGCAAGTCCACCCATGTGGGCGGCGCGACCGGGCGCATCCACGGGGCCGACTACTCGATCGTCGACTACAACCGCGCCGGCATCCCGCTGGTCGAGATCGTCACCAAGCCCATCCCGGGCACCGACCGGCTCGCGCCCGAGGTGGCCAAGGCCTACGTCACCGAGCTGCGCGAGATCATGCGCACGCTCGGCGTGTCCGACGTGCGCATGGAGGAGGGCTCGCTGCGCTGCGACGTCAACGTCTCGCTCATGCCGCGCGGCGCGTCCGAATGGGGCACCCGCACGGAGACCAAGAACGTCAACTCGCTGCGCAGCGTCGAGCGGGCCGTGCGGAGCGAGATCGAGCGGCAGGCGGCGGTCCTCGCCGACGGCGGGAAGATCGTCCAGGAGACCCGGCACTTCCACGAGGACTCCGGCACCACCACGACCGGCCGGTCCAAGGAGGAGGCGCAGGACTACCGCTACTTCCCCGAGCCCGACCTGGTGCCGATCGCGCCGGACCCGGCGTGGGTGGCCGAGCTGAAGGCGGCCCTGCCCGAGCTGCCGTCGATCCGGCGCAAGCGGCTGCAGGCCGAGTGGGGGCTGTCCGACCTCGACATGCAGGCCATGCACAACGCCGACGCGTTCGACCTGGTCGAGGCCACGGTCGCGGCGGGTGCGCAGCCCGCGGACGCGCGCAAGTGGTGGATGGGCGAGCTGGCGCGGCGCGCCAACGAGACCGGCGTCCCGCTGGCCGACCTGCCCATCACGCCGGCCCAGATTGCCCGGGTTGCCGAGCTGGTGGCCTCGGGCGCGCT
Organism: Nonomuraea basaltis; assembly: GCF_005893125.1. Lineage (GTDB taxonomy): Bacteria > Actinomycetota > Actinomycetes > Streptosporangiales > Streptosporangiaceae > Nonomuraea > Nonomuraea basaltis. The sequence continues at coordinate 23,819 of NZ_VCJS01000001.1, forward strand.
CAACGACAAGCTGGCGCGCGAGGTGCTCGAAGGTGTGCTGGCCGGCGAGGGCACGCCCGACGAGGTGGTCGAGCGGCGCGGGCTGCAGATCGTCAGCGACGAGGGCGAGCTGGCGACGATCATCGACCAGGTGCTGGCGGACAACGCCGACGCGGCCGACAAGGTGCGCGCCGGGAAGATCGCCGCCGCCGGGGCGCTGGTGGGTGGCGTCATGCGGGCCAGCAAGGGCAAGGCCGACGCGGGCCGGGCCCGCCAGCTGATCCTGGAGAAGCTGGGCGTCTCGGAGTAGACCCCGCCGTTGATTCCCTGAAGGGCCCCGCCGCCTCGGTGTCGGGGCCCTTCGGCGTGGCGGGGGCTCTCCCGGCGGGCGGGCGTGTGATGCCGGTTCTCGGTGGGCGGGCGCGTCCGCGGTGAGTGGCGGGGCGTCCCGTTGATGGCGGGGCGGCGGTCCTAGGTCCAATTGCCGATGCGGTCCAAGGCCCCCGCTGGAGGTGTGGAGGCCCAGGTCGCCGTAGCGTTCGCGGCATGACGAGGAAAGCATTGACGGCGGGGCTGGTGGCGATGGTGTCGCTGGTGGCCTTCGAGTACATGGCGGTCGCGATCGCCATGCCGGTCGTGGCCAAGGAGCTCGGCGGGCTCGAGCTGTACGGGCTGGCGTTCAGCGGCGCGATGGCGGCCGCTGTGGTCGGCACCGTGCTCGGCGGCCGGTGGTCGGACGTGCGCGGGCCCCGGGCGCCGCTGTGGATCGGGGCTGCGGGCTTCGGGGCCGGGCTGATGGTCGCGGGTCTGGCGCCGAGCATGGAAGTGTTGATCGCAGGCCGGTTCCTGCAGGGATTCGGCGGGGCGCTGGTCAGTGTGGCGCTGTACGTGGTGGTGGCACGGGTCTATCCCGAGCGCCTGCATCCCAAGATCTTCTCGTTGTTCGCGACCGCGTGGGTGGTGCCCTCGATGGTGGGGCCGGCCATCGTGGGCGTGGTGACCGAGACGCTCGGGTGGCGCTGGGTGTTCCTGCTGGTGCCGATCCTGACCGTGGTCGCCGGCCTGGTGCTGCTGCGCGGGCTGGCCGGGCAGCCGGTGAGCGGCGGCCAGAGCGGGCCCGCGCCCGGCCTGGCCGGCAAGATCGCCTGGGCGGCCGTGACCGCCGTCGGCGCCGGGCTCATGCAGTACGGCAGCGGCGGGCGGCTGCCCCTGCTGATCGCCGGTCTGGTCGTGCTGGCCGTGGCGCTGCCCAAGCTCATTCCCGCCGGCACGCTTCGCGCCGCCCGCGGACTGCCCGCCGTGGTCGGGCTGCGCGGCCTGGCCACCGGGGCGTTCTTCGCGGCCGAGGTGATCGTGCCGCTCATGCTGGTCAAGGAGCGCGACCTGTCCACGTGGGCAGCGGGCCTCGCGCTCACCGGCGGCGCCTTGACCTGGTCGTTCGCGTCCTGGCTGCAGGGGCGTGAGATCTTCAGCCGGACGACGAACCTGCGGCTCGGCTCGGCCATGATCGCGCTCGGCGTCCTGCTCATGGGCGCGGTGACGTTCACGGCCGTGCCGGTGGCGCTGGCGTACCCGTCCTGGATCGTCGCCGGGTTCGGGATGGGCTTGGTTTACCCGACGCTGTCCGTGCTCACGCTGGAGCTGTCGACCCCCGGCGAGCAGGGCGAGAACAGCTCGGCGCTGCAGGTGGGCGAGTCGGTGTTCTCGGTGGTGTCGGTGGCCGTCACCGGCGCGCTGTTCACGGCCGTCGGGTCGGGCTACTGGGCGGTGTTCGCGGCCACGCTGGCCATGGCGCTGGCCGGGCTGGCGATCGCGCCCCGTGCGATCGGGAGCAAGCTGCCCGTCAAGGACATGGCCGCGGCCTGAACGAGAGCGGTCCCGCCGATCCGGGCGGATCGGCGGGAAACCGGTTAGTCGTCGGCCTTGACGTGTGCCGGCGGCACGTCCTCATCGATGTTCCGCCGTGCCATCACCTTCTTGAGCACGGGGGTGAACAGGGCCAGGAGCGCCAGGGCCAGCAGCACGGCCGCCACGGGGCTGCGTACCAGCACGCTGATGTCGCCCGCGCCGATGGCCAGCGCCCGGCGCAGCTGGATCTCCGCCATCGGGCCCAGGATCATGCCGATCACGGCGGGGGCGACCGGCAGGCCGAAGCGGCGCATGGCGTACCCGAGCAGGCCGAGAAGGAACAGCACGAACAGGTCCACCACCGTGCCGTTCAGCGCGTAGACGCCGAGGGCGGCGAAGAGCACGATCCCGGCGTACAGGTACGGACGCTGGATCCGCAGCACCTTGGCCCACAGCGGCGCCAGGGGCAGGTTCAGCACGAGCAGCATCGCGTTGCCGATGAACAGCGACGCGATCATGCCCCACACCAGCGCCGGGTTGTGGTTGAACAGCTGCGGCCCGGGCTGCAGGCCGTACTGCTGGAAGGCGGCCAGCATGATCGCAGCCGTCGCCGACGTGGGCAGGCCCAGCGTGAGCAGCGGGACCAGGGTGCCCGCCGCCGAGGCGTTGTTGGCCGCCTCGGGGCCGGCGACGCCCTCGATGGCGCCCTTGCCGTACTCCTCGCGGGCCACGCCGCGGGCCAGACGCCGCTCGGCCGCGTACGACAGGAACGTCGGGATCTCCGCGCCACCGCCCGGCAGCGCGCCGAACGGGAAGCCCAGCGCGGTGCCGCGCAGCCAGGGCCGCCAGGAGCGCCGCCAGTCCGCGCGGCCCATCCACGCCCGTCCCACGGGCACGATCTCGGGCGGGGCGTGGCGCAGCCGCGAGGCCACGTAAAGAGCCTCGCCGAGCGCGAAGAGGCCGACCGCGACGATCACCACGTCGATGCCGTCGAGCAACTGCGGGATGCCCAGCGTGAGCCGCGCCTGCCCGGTCTGCTGGTCGATGCCGACCAGCCCGATCATCAGGCCGAGGCCCAGGGAGGCCAGGCCGCGCACGATCGAGCGGGACAGCACCGACGACACGGCGGTGAACGCCAGGATCGCCAGCGCGAAGTAGTCCTCGGGACCGAACGAGATCGCGAAGGCCACCACGGCCGGGGCCGCCACGACCAGCAGCGCGGTCGCGATCGTGCCCGCCACGAACGAGCCGATGGCGGCGGTGGCCAGCGCCTGGGCGGCCCGCCCGCGCCTGGCCATCTTGTTGCCCTCCAGCGCCGTGATCATCGAGGAGGACTCGCCCGGCGTGTTGAGCAGGATGGACGTGGTGGAGCCGCCGTACATGCCGCCGTAGTAGATGCCCGCGAACATGATGAACGCGCTGGCCGCCGGCACCGTGAACGTGATCGGCAGCAGCAGCGCCACGGTCATCGCGGGCCCGATGCCGGGCAGCACGCCGACCAGGGTGCCGAGCGTGACGCCGATCAGCGCGTACATGAGGTTCACGGGTGTGAGCGCGGCGGCGAACCCGTCGAGCAGCAACTGGAACGACGACACCTCAGATCACCCCCTCGAGCGGGCCGCCCGGCAGCGTCACGCCGAGGCCCTTGACGAACAGCAGGTACGTGACGATCCCCATGATCACCGAGACTCCGGCCGCGCGCGCCTTGTGCTCGGCGCCGAGCGCCACCGACAGCCCGAAGAACAGCAGGCTCGCGCCGATGATCCAGCCGAGCACGTTCAGCAGTGCCGCGAACGCCAGGAAGATCCCGCTGACCAGCCCGACGCTGCGCCAGTCCGCGGGCGCGTTCGCGTCGATGTCCTCGCTCTCCTCGGGGTCGCCGTGCCCGCCGCGGACCACGTCGATCACGTAGAACAGGCCGACGAGCACCATGGCCCCGCCCACCAGCATCGGGAAGAAGCGCGGCCCGATGCCGAGCTGGGAGGCCGCCGCCGAGACGTCCAGCGTCCCGACGACCACGAACATCCCCAGCCCGAGCACCACGACCGCCAGCCCGAGTTCGGGCCGCCACCAGCGAGCCATCAGGAGACGAGCCCCATCTCGGCGATGACGGCCTTGACCCGGGTCTGCTCGGCGCTCAGGTAGTCGGCGAACTGCTGCCCGGTCTGGAAGGAGTCGATCCAGCCGTTCTTGGCCACCGCGTCCTTCCACGCCTGCGAGTCGTGCATCTTGGTGACCAGGTCGGTCAGCGCCTTCTTGTCGGCGTCGGAGAGGTCGCCGGGGGCGACGAAGCCGCGCCAGTTGGCCAGCTGCACGTCCAGGCCGCCCTCCTTGAGCGTGGGCGCGTCCAGGTCCGGCAGCCGCTCGCCCGAGGTCACGCCCAGCGCGCGCAGCTTGCCCGACTTCACGTGCTCGGCGAACTCGCCGACGCCCGAGATGCCCGCGCTGACCTTGTTACCGAGCAATTCGTTGAGCGCCTCGCCGCCGCCCGAGTGGGCGATGTAGTTGACCTGCTTGGGGTCCACCCCCGCGGCCTTGGCCATCAGCCCGGCCACGATGTGGTCGGTGCCGCCCGCCGAGCCGCCCGAGATGGACACCTTCGCCGGGGCGGCCTTCCAGGCCGCCACCAGGTCGGCCAGCGTCTTGTACGGGGACTCGGCCGGGACCACGACGATCTCGTACTCCTCGGTCAGCTTGGCGATGGGCGTCGTCTCGGCCAGCGTGACCTTCGACTTGTTCTGCTCGATGGCGCCCACCATGACCAGGCCCATGGTCATCAGCAGGTTGCCGTTGCCCTTCTCACCCGCGAGCTGCGCCAGGCCGATCGTGCCGCCCGCGCCGGGCACGTTGAACACCTCCACCTTGCGGTCGGGCGCGGCGGTCTTGAACGCCTGCTCGGCCGTACGGGAGGTCTGGTCCCAGCCGCCGCCGGGCGCGGCCGGCGCCATGATGCGGAGCGTGCCGGAGGCGGCGGTGCCGCCGGTCTCGCCGCAGCCGGTCAGCGCGCCGAGGGAGAGTGCCGCGAGTGCGGCGAGAATGCGCAGGCGCATGATCACTCCAATGGGGGGATTTCACGGTTATAAAACTGGGATGGTGAATCCCCAGCCCGTCCGCGTCGAGCCTTTGCACGCTTGCCGTCATAGTGGTCGTATTGGTCGCGACCTGGCCGTGACCTGCGTTTGTTTCCATGTGCAGGGTGAGACGGGTACGGGACGCATCCCTAGGGACCCAGCTGTTCGCGCTCCAGATGGTGATCGTACTGCTCGCCGTCGGGGGCACCGCGGGCGTGTGGGCCGGGCACACCCGCAATCAGCTCGACGCGCTGCACCAGCAGCGGACGCTCGCCATCGCCCAGTCGGTGGCCGCGCTCCCGCAGGTCCGCGAGGCCTTCAAGCTGCCCAATCCCGAGACCGTTCTGCAGCCGCTGGCCATGAGCGTCCAGCAGGAGACCGGCGCCGACTACGTCGTGATCGCCAACGCCGAGCAGAAGCGCTACGCCCACCCCAACACCGCGCTGATCGGCAAGCAGCTGTCGACCGACGGCACCACGGTGCTCATGACGGGCAAGAGCTGGGTCGGCACCGAGACCGGCACGATCGGCACCACGGTCAGGGGCAAGACCCCGATTCGCGACGAGTACGGCACCGTGATCGGCCTCGTCTCCGTGGGCGTGCTGGAGACCACGGTCATGGGCCAGGTAGGCGCCGCGCTCCCGCCGCTGGTCTGGACGGCGCTGGCGGTCATGGTCGCCGGCCTCGGGCTGGCCGCGCTGATCACCGCGCGGGTGCGCAGGCAGACGTTCGGCCTGGAGCCCGGGGAGATCGCCGAGCTGCTGGAGCAGCGCGAGGGCGTGCTGCACGGTGTCAAGGAGGGCGTGCTCGCGCTCGACCTCGAGGGCCGGGTGACGCTGGTCAACGACGCCGCCCGCGAGCTGCTCGGCGACGTGCTCTCGGGGGAGGACCTGACCCGGATGCCGGTCTCCGACCGCATGCGCGACGTGCTCGGCGGCGCCGACCCGGGCGAGGACCGCGTCGTGCTGCACGGCGAGCGGGTGCTGGTGTTCAACCGCACCCCGGTCTCCGTACGCGAGCAGCACCGCGGCTGGGTGGTCACCCTCAGAGACCGCACCGAGCTGGTCCGCCTGGCCCGCGAGCTCGACGACACCAGCAGCGCGACCGAGGCGCTGCGGGCACAGGCGCACGAGTTCGCCAACCGCATGCACACCGTCGTCGGCCTGCTCGAGCTGGGCGAGCACGAGGCCGCGATCGGCTTCATCACCCGCACCACCCGCGGCACCTACGCCACCGGCCTGCGCGAACGCGTCCAGGACCCCACCCTGGCCGCCCTGCTGCTGGCCAAGTCCGCCGAGGCGGCCGAGCGCGGCGCCACGCTGGTGCTGTCGGAGGACTCCTCCGTGCCCGAGGGCGTGCTCGGCGACCCGCAGGACGCCGTCCTGGTGGTCGGCAACCTGGTCGCCAACGCCATCGACGCGCTCGACGGCGTGAAGGGCACGATCGAGGTGTCGGTGCAGGCCGACGCCGGAGGGCTGCGCGTGCGGGTCGGCGACTCGGGCCCCGGCATCGCCCCGGACCTGGTGGACGAGGTCTTCAGGGAGGGCTTCACCACCAAGGCCGCCCATTCGGGGCCGCGCGGCCTCGGCCTGGCCCTGACCCGGCAGGCGTGCCTGCGCAGGGGAGGCTGGGTGCGAGTGGGGAACTCGGGCGGCGCGGTCTTCACGGCCCTGCTGCCGGCGGAGGCTCATTCATGACCGGAATACGGGTGCTGGTCGTCGACGACGACTTCATGGTGGCGCGAATCCACAGCGGCTACGTGTCGCGCGTGCCGGGCTTCCGCGTCGTCTCCATGGTCCACAGCGGCGCGGACGCCCTGGCCGCGGTGGCGGAGCTGCGGCCCGATCTCGTGCTGCTCGACATCTACCTGCCGGACATGTCGGGCCTGGAGGTGCTCAAGGCGCTCACCGGCGTGGACGTCATCATGATCAGCGCCGCCCGTGACGTGCCCACCGTCCAGGAGGCCATGCGCGGCGGCGCGGTCAACTACCTGATCAAGCCGTTCACCGCCGCCGCGCTCACCGAGCGCCTCCAGCAGTACGCCGACACCCGCAGGCGCCTGACCGCCATCGGACCCGAGGCCCGGCAGGACGACGTGGACCGCCTCTTCGGCACGCCAACGTCGGCCGCCCCCATGCCGAAAGGGTTGTCCGCGGCCACGTGTGCGCTGGTCGCCGATACGCTGCGGGAGGCGGGTCGCGACCTCTCGGCGGCCGAGGCCGCCGAGCTCACGGGCCTGTCGCGGGTGAGCGCCCGCCGCTATCTCGAATATCTGTGCGCCGCGGGTCAGGCCGTGTTGCGGCCGCGCTACGGTACGGCCGGTCGACCGGAACATCGCTATAGGTGGCTTGGTTGACACACTTCCGTAGTCATTTCCCGTGACATATGCGGATCCTCGTGCCTTACTGTTGCCTGAGACTTGGCTGCGGACCGGGAGGAGATTGAGGCGTGCGAAACGCCGGACCGATCGAATCACCGACCGACCCGTTCGCCTCGGTGCCACTGCCATCGTCGGCCGTCTCCAAGAAGCCGCGGATCGAAGGACTGCCCCCGGGCGTCTCCCGGGACATCTTCGGGCCGCCGGACAGGCAGGAGCCCCGGCCGGCGCAGGCTCCGAGCGCGCGGGGCGGTCCATCGGGAAGCGCGCTGCCGCCGGTGGCGCCGCCCGCGCAGCCATGGCCCATGAAGGGCAAGGAGCCGTCGGCCCCCGTGTTCGGGACAGCCGGGCCGCAACCGTCGCCCGCCTTCGACGACTCCGAGTCGTCCAGACGGCGCCGGCTCCTGCCGGGCCTGGCCATGTTCATCGTGGTCCTCGCGGCGCTCGCGTACGTCGTGCCCGCCGTGCTCATGTCGGGCTCCGTGCTGCGCGGCACCCACGTGGCCGGCGTCGACATCGGCGGCCTGACCGTGACCCAGGCGGCCGACAAGCTCCGTACCGACCTGGGCGCCAAGCTCAGCAAGCCGGTCGTGGTCGACATCGGCAGCAAACAGGACAGCGTGCAGGCCGACGAGGCAGGGCTCGAGCTCGATGTGGTCGGCACGATCGGGCAGGCGCCGAGCGGGTTCCCCAGTCCGGTGGAGGTGTGGCGGGGCCTGACCGGCACGACCGAGCTGCAGCCGAAGGTCAGCATCGACTCAGCGCAGCTCACCAGGACCGTCGAGGGCCTGGCGGAGAGCGTCGACAAGCCCGCGGTCGAGGGCCGCGTGGTCTTCACCGGGCTGCAGCCGAAGGCCCGCGAGCCCGTCGACGGCGTGCTGCTCGACAGGGAGGACGCCGTCCGCCGGATCGGCGACGCCTTCCTGCGCGGGGGCGGCACCGTGGCGCTCACGCTCAGGCCGGCCAAGCCGGTCACGACGGCAGAGACCGTCGAGGCGGGCCTGGCCAAGGCGCGCGAGGCCGTCGCCGCGCCCATCACGCTGACCGTCGGAGACAAGACGGCGCAGGTCTCCCCGGCCATGATCGCCGCGAACCTGACCTACAACCCGGACGGCGATGGCACGCTCGCGCCCGAGTTCAACGCCAAGGCGGTGCTGGCCAGCCTGGAGACCAGCCTGGTCGACACCGCCCAGCAGCCCCGCGACGCCACGTACGAGATCGTGGACGGCAAGCCGGTCCTGGTGCCCGCGCGCACCGGCCGCGGCGTGAACGACAAGCTGCTGGCCAGGTACATGGAGAAGGTGTTCGACACGGGCGGCGACCGCACGATCCCTGTGCGGCTGGGCGCAGTCGAGCCGACCGTCACCACCCAGCGGGTCCGCGGCCTCGGCATCAAGGAGATCGTGGGCACGTTCACCACGACGTTCGACTGCTGCCTGCCGCGGGCGAAGAACATCCAGCGCATGGCCCAGCAGCTCGACGGCCACCTGGTGCAGCCGGGGGAGACGTTCTCGATCAACGAGGTCGTGGGCGAGCGCACCGTCGAGGACGGCTACGTCGAGGCCGGGCAGATCGTCGGCGGCCGGATGGTGAACATCGTCGGCGGCGGCGTCTCGCAGTTCGCCACGACCATGTACAACGCGGCCTTCTTCGGCGGGTTCGAGGACGTCGAGCACCAGCCGATGGACTACTTCGCCCCGCGCTACCCGGCCGGGCGGGACGTGGCGCTGCTCTATCCCGACACGGACCTGAAGTGGCGGAACGACTCCCAGCACGGCGTGCTGGTCAAGACCGCCTTCACCGACACCTCGGTCTCGGTGACGCTGTGGAGCACCAAGCGGTACGACAAGGTCGAGCCGGTCGAGTCGGAGCGGCGCAACCACACCCCGTTCCGGCGCGAGGTCAGCTCCGAGCCCGGGTGCCTGCCGACGGTGGGTGAGCAGGGCTTCACCATTGACGTCACCCGCGTGTTCTACAAGGGCGGCAAGGTGGTCAAGAAGGACCCGAAGCTGACCACGAAGTACCGGCCCCAGGCCCAGATCACCTGCACCGGCACCGGTCAGTGACGGGTACGGCCCGGCCACTGTGCGGGCCGGACGGGGTTGGGGTCCCTTGGGTGGTGGTCGGTGGGATTCCGGTCTGTGACGGCCCTGGCCTGCTCGCTCTGCCGGCCGTGCGGGGCTGGCACCCTTGGGATGGGATGTGGCGGGGCGCTGGGAAGGAGCAGGCCAGATCCCGCCACACGGGCCTGAGGGCTTCTGGGTGAGATTGCGGCCATGTGGCTGGCAGTGCGGGAGGAGGGTCAGGGGGGCCTGAGATCATCGGCGGCCAGGACGATCTCCGCAAGGTCATCCGGCTGCGCGCCAGTATCAATGCGGCGTGCCGTGTGGCCGCTGGTGACCGGCGGACCAGCTACCACGCCACTGATGAGCGGATCACGATCGGGATCGCCGGACCCGACGCCCGTGAACGCATCGCCGGCCTGCGCCAGCAGCTCACCCGGATGCCGCAGCTGGGTCGGCCAGGAACACCGGCCCCGCGGTGCGGCCGGCCAGCAGCCGGGGCAGGAGCCGGGCGGTGGCCCAGTGCATGTACAGCACCCGCTCGCGAAGAGCGTTGCGGTCGCCGGTGAATAGCGCTTCCAGTCGCGCCTGCGGCACGGCCTGGTTTCCCGCTGGGTGATCTTCCGGCGTTCCAGGTGCCGGGCGGGGTCGGCGGTGCCGGCTGCTCGCATGGCCTCGACCACGGGGAGCAGAGCGGCATGGTTCGACCAGGGCTTGAGGCTTTCCCGGCTACCGGCCCAGAACCGTCCACGAAAGACGGCGAAAAGTCTCCGGGGTCGGTTCAACGACAGCCTTGAAGTCATGAGTGCTGGTGACAACGAGCAGCCCGGCGCGGAGCATGCCATCGAGACCCGCGGCCCGCGCCGCGGACGGATCGATGCGCGGAACGCCTCCATGGCCGTGGCCAGCGAGTCCGAACCCGGAAAGCTCACCGCAGCCCCGACGAACTGAGGGAGATGACCGCGTGATTCCTGATTCAACCCCCGCCCCGCCTTCCTGGCGGGAACTGCTGGGCCCCGAACATCTCGGAGCTGCGATCGTGCTGGCGGGCGGCGTGCTCGTCGGTGCGGTCAATATCTATCTGGCCTCGAGTCTGCTGCCGACCGCCGTGGCCGACATCGGCGGTGCCGGCTTCTACGCGTGGAACATGACGATCTACCTCGTCGCCATGGTGATCGCGACGATGCTGGTCAGTCGGCTCCTGGCCCGGTGGGGGAACGTCGGCGCCTACCGCCTCGGCTTCGCCGTGTTCCTGGTGGGCTCGCTGGCCTGTGCGGCGAGCCCGGCGATGCCGGCACTGCTGGCCGGCCGCGGCGTCCAGGGATTCGGGGCGGGGGTGCTGTCCGGGCTGGGGTTCGCCGTCATCCGCTCGGCCCTGCCGCGCCGACTGTGGACCCGCGGCAACGCCCTGATGTCAGCGATGTACGGCGTCGGCAACTTCGCCGGACCGGCGCTCGGCGGCTTGTTCGCCCAGTTCGGCTCGTGGCGCCTGGCGTTCGTGGCGATGGCGATGATCGCGGCGGCGTGCTGCGCGGTCGTGCCCCGGGTGCTACCGCGCGGCGAACGCAGTGACGCGCGGGCGCCGGTCCCGGCCGTGTCGCTGCTGCTGGTCACGGCGGCCACCGCGGCCGTCAGCCTGGCCGGAGTGCTGCCCGGCACCATAGCGATGGTGGGCAGCATCGTGGTGGCACTGCTGCTGGTGGCCGTCTTCGTCGCCTACGAACGGATCAGCGAGCTGCGGGTCTTCCCGCGCACGACCTACCAGGCCGGCTCACCACTGAAGTGGATCTACTTGACGCTCGGGCTACTGGCCTTCGGCGTCGCGGTCGAGTCGTTCGTCCCGCTGTTCGGCCAGCAGCTGGGCGGGCTGCCCCCGCTCGCGGCCGGCCTGTTCGGCGCGGCCATCTCGCTCGGCTGGTCATTGACCCAGCTCGGCAGCTCATCGGCCACCAGGGAGCGCACGGTACGCCGTTTGCGCATCATCGGCCCGCTGCTCCTGGCGTCCGGCTTCCTCCTCCAGGGACTGCTGCAGCGCGAGGACACGCCGACCTGGCTGGTACTCATCTGGGTACCGGTGTTGTTCATCGCGGGTTCCGGCATCGGCCTGGCCTACCCGCACCTGTCCGTGGCCGCCATGTCCAGCACCCAGGATCCGGAGGAAGGACGCAGGGCCGCCGCGGCGATCGCCACCGTGACGAGTCTGTCGATCGCGTTCGGCACGGCCGTGGCCGGAGTCCTGGTCAACCTCGGCGACCCGTCGATGCTCGACTCGGCACGGTACGTACTGTTCGGATTCGCGATCATCTGCGCGATCGGCGCCATCACCGCACGCGCGGCGAACCGTTCGAGCCGCCCGGAGCCCGCCGACCACACTCCGCTCCAACAGGGCTCGTGACTCGCGATCCACCGACATGACGTCCACCCCCCGGGGATGACCGGCTCAGGTTTCCGACCGCCTGTTCACCACGTTCCCGAGATCACCCAATGACCGTGTTCGATGCGAGGAGATGCCATGACTGACGCCCTGCCAGAGATGTCGACCTTTCCGATGGCCCGCGCGTCGGGGTGTCCCTTCGACCCGTCGCCGGAGTTGAGCCGACGACTCGAAGACGCGCCGGTTTCACGAGTGAGACTGTGGGATGGCAGCACCCCGTGGATGGTCACCCGCTATGCGGATGTGCGTGCGCTGCTCGCCGATCCGCGGATCAGCGTCGACGTGGCGCAACCCGGCTTCCCTCACACCAACGCGGTGAGCAAGGCACGCGACGCACACATGAAGACGCTGATGCAGATGGATGCGCCGGAGCACACCGCCCAGCGACGGCTCCTGACCTCGGACTTCACGATCAGAAGGATGGAGGCGTTGCGGCCCCGGATCCAACGGATCGTCGATGATCTTATCGATGAGATGCTCGCCGGCCCGAATCCAGTCGACCTGGTGGAGGCGTTCGCGCTACCGGTTCCCTCACTGGTGATCTGCGAACTGCTGGGCGCGCCCTATACCGCCCGCGACCTCTTCCACCGAGTGTCCCGCACGCTCGTCATGGACGAACCCGACCCTGAACAGGCCATGGCCGCCAGCGAGGAACTGAACGCCTACCTGGAGGAGTTGGTGGACAAGAAGAATGCCGAGCCGGGCGACGACGTGTTCAGCAGGCTGGCCGTCGAGCAGTACCGGACCGGCGCGATGACCCGGCGTGAGATCGCCACGGCCGGTCAACTCCTTCTGGTGGCCGGGCACGACACCACCGCCACCATGATCGCGCTGGGCACGACCGCACTGCTGGCGCACCCGGACCAGTTGAGCGCGGTCCGCGACGGCGGCGACCCCGCACTGGTGGCCAACGCCGCCGAAGAGCTCCTGCGCTACCTGTCCATCACCCATACCGAAGCCCGCCGCGTCGCGCGGGAAGACCTCGAGATCGGCGGCCGGCTCATCCGCAAAGGCGAAGGCATCATCGTGGTGAAAAGCATCGCCAACCGCGACCCCTCGGCCTTCCCCGACCCCGACACCCTCGATGTCCGCCGCAAGGCCCGCCACCATGTCGCCTTCGGTTTCGGCGCCCACCAGTGTCTGGGCCAGCCACTCGCCCGAGTGGAACTGCAAGTCGTCTACAGCACCCTGTATCGACGCATCCCCACACTGGCCCTGGCCGTACCGCTGGAACAGCTGACGTTCAAGGAGAACGCGGTCTTCTACGGAGTGCGCGAACTACCCGTTACCTGGTAAATCACACAAGGAGCAGCACATGAAGATCACCATCGACCAAGACGCCTGCATCGGCTCCGGGCAATGTGTACTCAGCTCACCTGAGGTGTTCGACCAGCGCGACGCCGACGGCATCGTCGTGCTCCTGCAGGACAGCCCGGAACCCGGGCTACAGGAGGACGTCCGTGAGGCCGCCCGCATCTGCCCAGCCCTGGCGATCACGCTGACCCCGTCGTGAACCAGCCATCTCGAATCGTTGTCGTGGGTGCTTCTGCGGCGGGTCTGACCGCCGCAGAAACCCTGCGCCGAGCGAACCCCCTGGCGGCAGGCGCTCCAGCATGCCGCCACTACATGACAAGGCGACCACTCGGCTTGCGAACCATCCCCATGTCAGAGATTCAAGACCATCACACAAGGAGGCGTTCACGAACGATCGGAACAAACGTGTTGACCGACGTCCGCCACTGCCTGGCGTCGTAGCAGGCCAAGACAGGAACCACAGCCGCCTCGCCGGCCCGTCCAGTGGCCACCGTCGAGTTCCTCAACCCCCGCCTTGTCGGCCGTGCGCCTGGCCCATCGTCATAGCTCTTGGTCGTCAGTGGCGGGATCACAGAGGTCACGCAGCCGGCCGGGGAGTTCCGGCCGGTTGAACGACACGTCGCCCTTTGACCTGCGAGGGGAGGCTTAGCGTTCAATTCAGCCGGATGGTCCCAGCACCCCGATCAGGCGATCAACTCGGCGGTGCGGGCGTGCGGGGCGTCCCTACTGCGCGGCAGGAACCGAGAAGAGGCGGTCGTCGCCCTCACGGGGTGAGCCCCTGCCGTCCTTGTTGCTGGTGCCCACCCACAGGGCTGTGCCAACGGGCGTGGCGGTGACCGCGCGGATCCGGCCGTACCGGTCGGTGAAGTGGGCGACCGGCTTGCCTGCAGAGCCATCCTCGGCCAGCGGGACCTGCCACAGGCGGGTGCCGCGCAGCGCGCCCACCCAGAGGGAGCCGTTGGCGTACGCCATACCGGACGGGGAGGCCTCGCCCGTGGTCCAGGTGAGGATCGGGTTCACGAACCGCCGGTCGTCGCCGCGCCCCTCGACCTCGGGCCAGCCGTAGTTCGAGCCCGGCTTGATCAGGTTGACCTCGTCCCACGTGTTGGCGCCGAACTCGGAGGCGTACAGGCGGCCCTGGTCGTCCCAGGCCAGGCCCTGGACGTTGCGGTGGCCGTAGCTGTAGACGAGCGTGCCGAACGGGTTGCCCGGGGCGGGCGTGCCGTCCACGGTCATGCGCAGGATCTTGCCGCCGAGCGAGTCACGCTCCTGGGACAGGTCGCCCTCGCCGGTCTCGCCGGTGGTGGCGTACAGGTAGCCGTCGGGGCCGAACTCGAGCCGGCCGCCGTTGTGGATGCCGCCCTTGGGGATGCTCTTGACCAGGATCTCCTGGTCGCCGAGGCGGTTGCCGTCGAACGGGTAGCGGACAATCCGGTTGTCCTCTTCGGCGGTGAAGTAAAGGAATATTTGCTGATCTTTGACGGCCACGCCCATCAGGCCGCCCTCGCCGTCCGGCCGTACCCCTTCGATCTTCCCCAGCTCCGTCACCCGGCCCGCCTGGCTGACCCGCAGGAGCCTGGCCGAGTCCCGCTCGGTCACCAGCGCGTCTCCGCCGGGCAGGAAGGCGATCGCCCACGGCACGGCGAGCCCGGTCGCCACGTCCTTCGGCTCCCCAGGGGCCGGGGCGCCGTCCACGGCGGACGTGGGGAGCACTGCTCCGCCGCTGGAGCCGGAGCAGGCGGTGAGCGCGGTCAGTAGCATGATCGTCCAGAGCTTTCTCATGTGTTCCTTACTTCCCCTGGAGTCGTAAGGTTCTCCGCATGAAGACCTGGGTTCCGTCCGATTCGGTAGCCGATGTTCTGTCCGAACTGCCTGGGGTTGAATGCGCCGTCTATGACGGCACGTCCCCGATGCCGGAGGGGATCGAGGAGGTGGAGGTCTGGATTCCGCCGCTCGTCACGGTTCCGGACGTGCCCGGCACGCTGGCCAGGATGAGCTCGTTGCGGCTGGTGCAGACCGTTACTGCGGGGGTGGAGCCGTACCGGCCGCACATGCCCGAGGGCGCGCTGCTGTGCAACGCGCGCGGCGTGCACGACGCGGGGACCGCGGAGTGGGCGGTCGGCGCGATGATCGCGGTGCTCAGGGAGTTCCCGGGGTTCGTGGACGCGCAGCGCCGGGGCGAGTGGACCTACCACCACACCGACGTGCTGGCCGACTCGACCGTGCTGATCGTCGGCTACGGCTCCATCGGGGCCGCGCTGGAAAGGCGGCTCGAGGGCTTCGAGGTGGACGTCGTACGCGTGGCCAGGAGCGCCCGCGAGGGTGTGCACGGCATGGACGAGCTGCCGGGGCTGCTGCCCCAGGCGGACGTCGTGGTGCTGCTCGTGCCCGCCACGTCCGACACCGCCGGCATGGCCGACGCCGCGTTCCTGGCGCGGATGAAGGACGGCGCCGTCCTCGTGAACGCCGCCAGGGGCGGCATCGTCGACACCGACGCACTGATCGCGGAGCTGAAACCCGGTAGGCTACGGGCCGCGCTGGATGTGACCGCGCCCGAGCCGCTGCCCGAGGGCCACCCCCTGTGGAGCGCGCCGGGCGTGCTGATCACCCCGCACGTGGCGGGCAGCACCCCCGCGTCGGGGCGGCGGATGTTGCGCCTGATCCGTGCCCAGCTCTCGCGTTACCTCGCGGGCGAGCAGTTGATCAACGTCATCACCGACTCGTACTGAGAGGATCCCGGAAAGTGGCTGCTCCGTGACCTTCGGTGCGTACGGTGGCCTTTGCAGGGAGTCCCTGACTCACTGTCAAGGGACTCTTGGCGGCAAGTGGTCTGTCTGGTTATCAGATCGGTGACGACATCGGCGTTGTCACCACCCGAGCACCCGTAACCGCACACACTGGCGAAGTGATCGCTCGGACTTCGGCGGTCGCAGGTGCAGAGTTCGAGACGGGATGGGCAACGACTGTGATCCGCTGGCGTGATCCACGTGCGCCGCTGACCGCCGCGGTTGCGGCAGGCGCGGTGGTGCTCGCTGCCGCGTTCCTCCGGGACGAACAGGTCCTGCCCGCCGGCGCCATCGCCGGAGCGCTCGCGGCGCTGGCCGCCGCCGCCTCCTTGCTGATCTCCTCGATCAGGTCGGCCGGGCATCGTCCGACGGCGATGGGAGCGCGCTGGATGGGCGGCGGCGCCGTCATCTGGGGCGCCGGGGTGGCGCTGCGCCCGTTCGCCGAGAGCTTCGTCGCGAGCTTCGCCGACATGTTCATGCTGCTCGGCACCATCATCACGGCGGGCGGCGCGCTGATCGCCGCCGACCGCAGGCTCCCGGCCGGAATCGTGTTACGGCATATCACCGACGCCTACCTGTGCGCCGCCTCGCTCTTCCTCATCGGATGGGTCGTGCAGCTGCGACACGTCTACGCCGCCGCGGCCGACCCGCCGACGTTCACGCTCGTCATGCTGCCGCCGATGGTCGCGCTGCTGGTGCTGTGCGCCGTGATCCCGTCCGTGCTCACCAGCAGGTCGTCCTCCTGGCTGCTCGGCCTGGCCGGCGCCTGCGTGCTCGCCGCCATGACCGTGGCGGGCCTGGCGACCGCGGTGGCGCGCCTGGACGGCGGCGTGCCGCCGACCTGGACCGTCATGCTCGCGCCCGTGGCGTTCCTGCTGCTCGCCGCCGTCCCATGGGGACCGCGGACCAAGGAGGCGAGCGGTCGCGTGGCCAAGAACCTCGTCGGGATGATCCCGCTGGCGCTGGTCGCCGTGGCCGCCTGCACGCTGCTCGCCCACCTGGCCGGCGGGCGGGCCGAGCAGCCCGTCACCGGCGTCGTGGTGGTCGCGGTCTCCGTGGTGCTGCTCCTGCTCGTCCGCCTGTTCGCGGTGTCGGCGGCCAACGTGCGCCTGCGCGGCCGGGTCAGGCTCGGCGAGCGGCAGCTCAGGGAGCTGGCCGAGAGCACGGGCGACGTGGTGTTCCTCTGCGACTTCGAGGGCGTGGTGCACGAGATCGGCCCCGGGGTCGACGTCACGTACGGCTACCGCCCCGAGCAGGTGGTCGGCCGGTCGATCTTCGACTACATCCACCCCGAGGACGTGCCCGGCATCCAGGTCGCGCTGCGCGCCATGCACCTCGAGGAGGAGAGCGCCTCCCCGGGCGCCTGCCTGATCGCCTGCCGGGTGCGCGGGGCCGACGGCACCTGGCGGCCCACGGAGTCCGTCGCCACCCGCCACGTCGGCGGCGACGAGCTGATGCTGGTCACGACCAGGGACATCAGCGACGAAGAGGCGCTGCGCAACCAGGTCGCCCACCTGACCTTCCACGACGGCGTCACCGGGCTGCCCAACCGCGCCTACTTCGAGGAGCGCACCCGCGAGGTGCTGTCCGGGCGCACCTCGGGCAACGTCGCGGTCATCTTCCTCGACCTCGACGGGTTCACCTCGGTCAACGACTCGGTCGGGCACGCCAGCGGCGACTACCTGCTCGGGCAGGCGGCCCGGCGGCTGCGCGGCGCCGTACGCGCCGACGACACGCTCGCCCGGTGGGGCGGCGACGAGTTCGCGGTGCTGGTGGAGACGGGCGGTGAGGCGCAGGTCGCGGTCGACCTGGCCGAGCGGCTGGTCCGCGCGGTCTCGCAGGAGCCGTTCCGCGTCGCCGACCGGGATGTGGCGCTGACCGCGAGCGTGGGCGTGGCCTTCACCGAGGACGACATGCCCGCGGGCGACCTCATCCGCAACGCCGATGTGGCCATGGCGCGTTCCAAGGAGCTGGGCGGGCGGCGGGTGGAGGTGTTCGCCGCACAGATGCACGCCGACGTCGTCCGCAGGCTGGAGCTGGCCGCCGACCTGCAGCGGGCGCTGATCGAGCAGCAGTTCGCGATCGAATACCAGCCCGTGGTCGACCTGGCCACCTCGCGGGTGACCGCGGTGGAGGCGCTCGTACGGTGGTGGCGCGGTTCGGTGTTCGTGCCGCCCGAGCAGTTCCTCGGACCGGCCGAGGACACCGGCCTGATCGTGCCGCTGAGCGAGTGGATCCTGCGCGAGTCGTGCCGCGAGGTCGCCGCCTGGCGGGCCTCCTCCTGGGACATCGGGCTGTCGCTCAACCTGTCGGCCCGCCAGATCACCGCCCCGCGTTTCGTCGAGACGGTCGAGGAGGCGCTGGCGGAGAGCGGGTTGCCCGCCTCCGCGCTCACCCTCGAGGTGATCGAGGAGATGCTCGTCGAGGACGCCGAGGAGACCATCAAGCGGCTGTCCGAGCTGCGCGCCCTCGGCGTGCGCCTGGCCATCGACGACTTCGGCACCGGCTACGCGTCGCTGGCGTTCCTCAGGCAGCTTCCCGTCGACATGATCAAGATCGATCCGTCGTTCGTGGCTGGGCTCGGCAGGGACGACACGCTGACGCTGCTCACCCGCACGATCGTGCGGCTCGGGCACGACCTGGGGCTCATCGTGGTGGCGGAGGGCATAGAGCGTCCCGAGCAGCTGGAGTTGCTGCGGGAAATGGGGTGCACCAGGGGGCAGGGCTTCCTCGTCGCCCGGCCGATGGCGGCGCGCGGTGTCGATTCCTTGATGCGGACGAGTCTCACTGTTTGAGACTTGTGTCCACCAAGTTGACATCAGGGCATTCGGAGCGGCTATCGTGGCATCATGCTTCGCAGTGAGATTCTCGTAGTACTTCGCCGGCGCGCAGGCCGATAGCGAAGCACGACGACCTGCGCGCCGCCCCAGTCCCGCCGCCCGGTGGGGAGGGGCCTTTTTTATGTCCTAAGCGAGTAGCCACGCAAGGAACGAGCCGATGACCGAACGCATGACAGGTGCACAGGCCCTGGTGAGGGCACTGGAGCACGTGGGAGTCGACACAGTGTTCGGGATCCCTGGCGGCGCCATCCTGCCCGCCTACGATCCTCTCTACGACTCGGCCAAGGTCCGGCACGTGCTCGTACGGCACGAGCAGGGCGCCGGGCACGCGGCCGAGGGTTATGCGCAGGCCACGGGCAAGGTCGGGGTGTGCATGGCCACCAGCGGCCCGGGCGCGACCAACCTGGTGACGCCGATTGCGGACGCGTTCATGGATTCGGTGCCGATCGTGGCGATCACGGGGCAGGTGGCCTCGCCGATGATCGGCACGGACGCCTTCCAGGAGGCGGATATTTCCGGCATCACGATGCCGATCACCAAGCACAACTTCCTCGTCACGGATGCCGCCGACATCGCGCGCACGATCATGGAGGCCTTCCACATCGCCTCCACCGGCCGGCCCGGCCCCGTGCTCGTGGACATCTCCAAGGACGCGCTGCAGGCCCAGACCACCTTCTCGTGGCCGCCGGTGATGCAGCTGCCGGGCTACCGCCCGGTCACCCGCCCGCACTCCAAGCAGATCCGCGAGGCCGCCAAGCTGATCGCCGAGGCCAAGCGGCCGGTCCTGTACGTCGGCGGCGGCGTCCACAAGGCCCGCGCCTCGGCCGAGCTGCTGCAGCTCGCCGAGCTGACGAACATCCCGGTGGTCACGACCCTGATGGCCAGGGGCACGTTCCCCGACAGCCACCCGCAGCACATGGGCATGCCGGGCATGCACGGCAGCGTGTCGGCCGTCGGCGCGCTGCAGCAGTCCGACCTGCTCATCGGCCTGGGGGTGCGCTTCGACGACCGGGTGACCGGGAATCTGCCGTCGTTCGCCCCCCACGCCAAGGTCGTGCACGCCGACATCGACCCGGCGGAGATCTCCAAGAACCGCCATGCCGACGTGCCGATCGTGGGCGACTGCAAGGAGGTCATCAGCGACCTCATCGCCGCGATCCAGGCGTCCGAGCTGCAGGGCGACTACGCCGACTGGTGGACGCTGCTCAACGGCTACAAGGAGACCTACCCGCTGGGTTACGAGGAGTTCGAGGACGGCTCGCTGGCCCCGCAGTACGTGATGGAGCGACTGAGCGCGATCGCCGGGCCGGACACCTACTACGTGGCCGGGGTCGGGCAGCACCAGATGTGGGCCTCGCAGTTCATCGACTACGAGAACCCCGGCACGTTCATCAACTCCGGCGGCCTCGGCACGATGGGCTTCGCCGTGCCGGCCGCGATGGGCGCCAAGATGGGCCGGCCCGACGCCACGGTGTGGGCCATCGACGGCGACGGCTGCTTCCAGATGACCAACCAGGAGCTGGCCACCTGCGCGCTGGAGGGCGTGCCGGTCAAGATCGCCATCATCAACAACGGCAACCTCGGCATGGTCCGCCAGTGGCAGACGCTCTTCTACGAGGAGCGATACTCGAATACGAACCTGCAGGCGGCGCGCCGGATCCCGGACTTCGTGAAGCTGGCCGAGGCCTATGGTTGTGTGGGTCTGCGATGCGAGCGTCCCGAGGACGTGGACGCGACCATCAAGAAGGCCATGGAGATCAACGACGTGCCTGTCGTGGTCGACTTCGTCGTCCACCAGGACGCGATGGTCTGGCCCATGGTCGCGGCAGGCACCAGCAACGACGACATCAAGATCGCCCGGGACATGGCGCCGAGGTGGGAGAGCGAAGATGAGTAGGCACACGCTGTCTGTGCTTGTGGAGAACAAGCCGGGCGTGCTGGCGCGCGTGTCCGCGCTGTTCAGCCGGCGGGGATTCAACATCGACTCGCTGGCCGTCGGGCCGACCGAGCACGACGACATCTCGCGCATGACGATCGTCGTGAGCGTCGAGGAGTTGCCCCTCGAACAGGTCACCAAGCAGCTCAACAAGCTGGTGAACGTCCTGAAGATCGTCGAGCTCGACCCGTCGCAGTCCGTGCAGCGCGAGCTGATGCTGATCAAGGTCAAGGCCGACGCCGAGAACCGTTCGCACGTGCTGGAGCTGGTCCAGCTCTTCCGCGCCCGCTGCGTCGACGTGGCGGCCGACGCCGTGACCATCGAGGTCACCGGCACCCCCGACAAGCTCGAGGCGTTCATCAAGGTCCTCGAGCCGTTCGGGATCAAAGAACTCGTCCAGTCGGGCATGGTGGCCGTCGGCCGCGGAGCCCGTTCCATTACTGACCGGTCCCTCAGGGCACTGGACCGTACCGCCTGAAAGGTTTGAGCAAGTGACCGAGATCTACTACGACGACCAAGCCGACCTGTCGATCATCCAGGGACGCCACGTGGCCGTGCTGGGGTACGGCAGCCAGGGCCACGCCCACGCGCTCTCCCTGCGTGACTCCGGCGTCGACGTGCGCGTCGGCCTGCCCGAGGGCTCCAAGAGCCGCGAGAAGGCGGAGAACGACGGGCTGCGGGTCGTCACTCCGGCCGAGGCTGTCGAAGAGGCCAACCTCACGATGATCCTCGCGCCCGACCACATCCAGCGCCACCTCTACTCCGACCACGTCGCCCCCAACCTCGTCGAGGGCGACGCCCTGTTCTTCGGCCACGGCCTGAACATCCGCTACGGCCTCATCGAGGCGCCCGAGGGCGTCGACGTGTGCATGGTCGCCCCCAAGGGGCCAGGGCATCTGGTGAGGCGCCAGTTCGAGGCCGGCCGCGGCGTGCCCTGCCTGGTGGCCGTCGAGAAGGACGCTTCCGGCAAGGCGCTGGACCTGGCGCTGTCGTACGCGAAGGGCATCGGCGGCACGCGCGCCGGCGCGCTGCGCACGACGTTCAAGGAGGAGACGGAGACCGACCTGTTCGGCGAGCAGGCCGTGCTGTGCGGCGGCGTGTCGGAGCTCATCAAGGCGGGCTTCGACACCCTCATCGAGGCCGGCTACCAGCCGGAGGTCGCCTACTTCGAGTGCCTGCACGAGATGAAGCTCATCGTCGACCTGATGTACGAGGGCGGCATCTCGAAGATGTACTGGTCGGTCTCGGACACCGCGGAGTACGGCGGCTACACCCGCGGCCCGCGCGTCGTCGGTGACGAGGCGCGCCAGGAGATGCGCCGCATCCTGGGCGAGATCCAGGACGGGTCGTTCGCCCGGGAGCTCGTCGAGGAGTTCGACAGCGGCCAGAAGAAGTTCACGCAGTACCGCGAGGAGCTCGCCGAGGACCCGATCGAGAAGACGGGTGCCAAGCTCCGCCCGATGATGAGCTGGCTCAAGGCGTAGCCGGTTCGTTCGGTGGTACGGGTGGGGGCGGCAGCGCACCCACCCGTTGCCTTTCCAGGTAGTGGGCCGCCTGATGCCCACTCCCTGACCCGGCCCATTCCGTGACCTCCTGCGCGGATGGCGTCAGGAGGAGCGCCGGCCTGCGGCCGAGGGCTGGTCGGCGCGGTCGAAGTGGTCGGCGTGGTAGAGGCCCTCGGTCAGGAGCCGGCGTACGTGCTCGTCCGCAGCCCTGTAGTACACGAAGGTGCCCTCGCGACGCCCCTTGACCAGTCCGGCCAGGCGGAGTTTGGCCAGGTGCTGGCTGACGGCGGTGGGGGCGGCGTCGGCGAGCTCGGCGAGGCAGGCGACGGATGACTCGCCCTGCAGGAGCGCCCACAGGATCTTGATGCGCGTGGGGTCGGACAGCAGCCGGAACGACTCCGCCGCCAGGTGCACCTGTTCCTCGTTCGGCATGTCGAAGTCGGGCAGCGACGTGTGCATGCCGCCAGCATAGCCCTGAGCCCTGCTACTTGCGTATCTGCGTGAGTGCGCAGATACGATGCTACGGTGACTACAGAGCTGGAAGTCCCTCGCGCCGCGACCGCCCAGGCCGTGCCGCCGTCCAGGGCCGTGGCCTGGTGGCGGACCGGGGCCGGGTCGTTGCCCGAGGTCCGCTGGGCGCTGGCCGCCACCGCACTGTTCGCCGCCGGGGGTGTCGGGCAGTTGGCCGGGGCGCCGTCGTGGTCGTGGTGGGCGCTGTACCTCGCCTGTTACGCCGCCGGCGGCTGGGAGCCCGGGCTGGCCGGGCTACGCGCGTTGCGCGAAAGGACGCTGGACGTCGATCTGCTGATGGTGGCCGCGGCGATCGGGGCCGCCGCGATCGGGCAGGTCTTCGACGGCGCGCTGCTCATCGTCATCTTCGCGACCTCGGGCGCGCTGGAGGCCGTCGCGACCAAGCGCACCGAGGACTCCGTACGCGGGCTGCTGAACCTGGCCCCCGAGCGGGCCACCCGCCTGACCGGGACGGGCGGCGAGGAGATCGTCGACACCGCGGACCTGGAGGTCGGCGAGATCATCCTGGTACGGCCGGGGGAGCGCGTCGGCGCCGACGGGGAGGTGGTGGCCGGGCACAGTGACGTGGACCAGGCCAACATCACCGGTGAGAGCCTGCCCGTGGACAAACGACCGGGCGACGAGGTGTTCGCCGGAACCCTCAACGGCGTGGGCGTCCTCCGGGTACGGGTGACGCGCCCGGCGGCCGGGACGGTGATCGCCCGGATCGTGGCCATGGTGGAGCAGGCGAGCGCCACGAAAGCACGTACCCAGTTGTTCATCGAGAAGGTCGAGCAGCGCTACTCCGTCGCCATGGTCGCCGCGACCCTCGCCCTGTTCGCGCTGCCGCTGCTGTGGGGCGTACCGCTGCAGGACAGCCTGCTGCGCGCGATGACCTTCATGATCGTCGCTTCGCCGTGCGCCGTGGTGCTGGCCACCATGCCGCCGCTGCTGGCCGCCATCGCCACCGCCGGGCGGCACGGCGTGCTGGTCAAGTCCGCCGTGGTGATGGAGCAGCTCGCCACCGTCACCCAGGTCGCCTTCGACAAGACCGGCACGCTGACCGAGGGCCGGCCGTATGTGGCCGGGGTCCATGTTCTGCGGGGTAGCACGGAGCAGGTTCTCGCGCTGGCCGCGGCGGCAGAGGAGGGGTCGGAGCATCCGCTGGGCCGTGCCGTCGTCCAGGCGGCTCGTGAGGCGGGGCTGACCTGGACCGGGGCCGAGTGGTTCGAGTCGGTGCCCGGGGCCGGGGTGCGTGCCCGCGTCGACGGGCGGATGGTCGAGATCGGCAGTCCCACCGCGCTCCTGCCGCCGGGCGAGGCCGGGGAAGCGGTGGCTGAGCTGGAGGACGGTGGGCACAGCGCTGTGGTGATGTGGGTGGACGGCGTGCCCGTCGCGGTGCTGGCGCTGGCCGACCGTACGCGGCCCGGCGCGGCCGACGCCGTCGCCCGGCTCCAGGCTGTGACCGGGACCACGCCGGTGCTGCTGACCGGCGACAACCCGCGCGCGGCGGGCCGGGTGGCCGTCCAGGTCGGCATCGCCGACGTGCGCGCCGGGCTGCTGCCCGAGCACAAGGTGAAGGCGGTACGCGAGCTGCAGGGGCGGGGCGCGCGGGTGGCGCTGGTCGGCGACGGCGTCAACGACGCTCCCGCCCTCGCGACGGCCCACACCGGCATCGCCATGGGCCGGGCCGGATCCGACCTCGCACTGGACACGGCCGACGCGGTCATCACCAGGGACGAGCTGGCCACCGTACCCGCCGTGATCGCCCTGGCCCGGCGCGCCCGCCGCCTGGTCGTCGCGAACCTCGCCATCGCCGCCACGTTCATCACCGTGCTGGTGGCGTGGGACCTGTTCGGCGACCTGCCGTTGCCGCTCGGCGTGGCCGGGCACGAGGGCTCGACCATCATCGTCGGCCTCAACGGCCTGCGCCTGCTCCGCGACGCCGCCTGGCGGCGCGCCTCCGCGGCCGGCCTCAGGTGATCGAGACGTCGCCGCCGTGAAATCACTTGACGCCTCCATGGACGGAAACCGAGCAGCCAGTCCAGTCGCTGCGCGGGTTGGCGGAGGAGATCCGCGACAAAGCAGAGGACGGCCGCCGCGGAACGATCCATGCCCGGTTTGACTGGCGATCTTAGATGCACGAGATTGTTCGCGTCTTTCCGGATCGTCCCCCCAAGGAAACCAATGAAGCGAACCGTCGTCGGTGTTGCGATGATCGCGGGCATGGTGCAGTTAACCGCCACCCCCGCGCAGGCAGCGCCCAAGATAGACCCGGTCAAGGTGCTCAAGGCCGAATTAGCACCCGGCAAGGCCGTCAACGTCCAGGCCACGGCCAAGGTGACGTACGGGCGCGGCATGTCCGCCGCCTCCGCTCTGGAGGGCACGATCGGGTTCGGCACGCGTGGCCCGATCGCGGCTGATCTGGCCCAGACCGTGCAGTACAGCGAGAACCTGCTCCGTGGCCTGATGAAGACGTTCCCAGAGGAGACCGAGGCCCTGCAGGAGGGGCCCACCAGGATGATCTCCTCCGGTCATGTGAGCTACGTCTCCGGTCCGGTGGTCGACGACGCGTTGCCCAAGGACACGAGCTGGGTCCGCTACAGGGACGCGGACATGCCGGCGAGCAATCTGCTGCTCGAAATCCTGGAGCCCGCCACGCTCAAGACGCTGCTGGCCCACCGCACTTCCTCTCGTGACGGGGTGGTGAAGGGCTCGATCAAGGCCACCAAGCTCGCGGCGGTGTCCACCTCCTTCGCTTCCCGCATCGGGATGCGTTCCAAGAGCGGCCGCGACGGCAAGATCTCCTACACCCTCTGGCTGGGCCCGAACGGCCTGGTCGAACGGCTGTCCGCCAAGGCCGTCCTGCCGTTCTCCAAGAGCTCCATCCAGATCGAGTCGGAGACCCGCTACTCGGATTGGGGTCGTCAGGTCACCGTCCTTCTGCCGCTGGAAGGTGATGTGATCGACCAGACAGAGGTCGAGGACGACGTGCCGGCCGACGTCCCGGGAATCTGGAACTAGATACGTTTCGCCCGCCGCGTGTCCTCTGCCGCGGCGGGCAGGTACGTATCCCATGACCGAAACCACAGCGCTCGTCCCGGTGGTGCACAGAACGATCGACGTTGACGGGATCGAGATCTTCTACCGTGAAGCCGGGCCGGCGGACGCGCCGGTCTTCCTGCTGCCGCACGGCTACCCCTGCTCCTCGTACGAGTTCCGCAACCTCATGCCCGCCCTCGGCGACCGGTGGCGGCTGATCGCGCCCGACCTGCCCGGCTTCGGCTACAGCGGCACGCCCGACCGCGCCGCCTTCTCCTACACCTTCGACGGCTACGCCGGCTTCCTGGAACGCTTCACGCACGTGATGGAACTGTCGCGCTACGCCGTCTACCTGCACGACTACGGCTCCCAGTTCGGTCTGCGCCTGGCCATGCGCGCCCCCCACCGGGTCACCGCGCTCGTCATCCAGAACGGCGACATCTACGAGGACGAGCTGGGCCCGAAATACGCCTGGCTCAAGGAGTTCTGGGCGCACCCGACCCCCGAAGGCCGGGCCAAGCTCGCCGCGAACGTCACGGAGGAGGGCTTCCGCGACGAGTTCGCCGGCGACCTGCCCGCTCACCTCGCGGCGCGCGTGAGCCCGGACCTGTGGAAGCTGCATTGGGCGCTGATGGACACCCCGCAGCGCCGCGAGAACGTCGTCGGCCTCTTCGAGGATCAGGCGACGACGCTCGAATGGTTCCCGAAAGAGCAGGCGTACCTGCGCGAGCACCGGCCGCCCACGTTGATCCTGTGGGGCCCGCATGACGGCTACATGCCCGAGGGATCCGCCCGGGCCTACCTCCGCGACCTGCCGGACGCCGAGCTGCATCTGCTCGACGCCGGCCACTGGGCGCTGGAGACCAACCTCGGCGAGGTCGTCCCGCTCATCCGAGACTTCCTGGGCCGCGCCAGTCGAACCTGACGTTCCGGTGCCGGCCCGCGATCCGGCCCGCCGCGTCGTAGGCGGTCACCGTGGCGGGAGGGGTGTCGATAGCGCTCTGGGGCCCGTTCAGTCCGTTCTTGACGGGAACGGACTTGGTGGGCGTCCTGACGATGAAGAAGCCGTTGCTCACCACGGCGTCCGTGCGCCGCCCGCCCGACCAGCCGATCGTCACCCGGCGCACGTCGGGGGCGACCCGGCCGGCGATGACGTTCACGTAGTTGTCGTGTGACTTGCCCTGGCCGGACCAGTAGTGCACCGCGTAGATGTCCACGCTGAGTTTGCCGGAGAACCCGACCAGATTCCCCGGCGCCTTGTTGCCCCAATAGGTGAACACCGGAGGATCGGGCGTCTCTTTGCTCGGCGTGCACAGAACGAACCCCTTGGTGCTGCCGACCAGGGCGGTGAAACCGTTCTTGTCCCGGTATTCCGCCAGCACGCGGAAGTCCGTCACGGTGCCGTGCGCAGGGTCGCGCCAGTTCGGGTTGGTGTTGACGGACGGGCCGCCGGCGGGCATGCAGTCGCGTACGGCCTTGAGCTGCTCAGGGGTGTTCCGCGGCAGCTCGCGTGGCGGTGGGCCGGCGACCCTGGCGGTCATCTGATCCCCGTTCAGGGGGATGGCGACGGCGATCCCGGCGACCAGAGCCGCGGCGGCGAGGGTCCACGACAGGTGTCGGCGGTGCGCCGGTCGGGCGGTCGCGCGGGCGGCGTATGCCCGGGCGTCCACCGGGCGGGCCTCGTCGGCCATGCGCCGCAGTTCCTCGGCGATGGTCCGTTCGTTGACGGTCGTCATGTCAGACCTCCAGGGTGACGGGCCCGCCGACCAGCTCGCGGAGCCGGACGATCGCCTGATGCGTCTGGCTGCGTACGGTGCCGATCGAGCAACCCATGATCTTGGCCACTTCCGACTCGGAGAGGTCCTCGTAGTAGCGCAGCACCAGCACCGCCCGCTTGCGCACGGGCAGGGCACGAAGCGCCTGGCAGAGGGTGACGCGGGTGTCCACCTCGGCGGTACGGTCGCCGGTCGCCCGCTCGGGGACGGCATCGACCACGCGCTCGCGGCCCCAGCGGGGGCTCCGCCACCGGCCCACCTGTTCGTGGTACATCACCCGCCGCACATACGCCTCGGGATTGCCGCGAATCCGCCGCCAATGGCCGGCCGTCTTGGCGAGCGCGCTCTGCAGCAGGTCCTCGGCGGCGTGCTGGTCGTCGGTCAGGACGTAGGCGAGCCTGATCAAGCTGTCCGAGCGGGCGACCACGAACTCGGCGAAGTCGCGTTGCTGATCGGGATGCACGAGTCTCCTTGGGATGGGTCTCGCTCTGTTTAGATGCGTCCGAGGCCATGTATCTATGGCGTACCGCCGAATGATGTGAGGACGCCGCAGCGCACGTCGCCGCGTCGGACCGTGCGGCTTTCCGAGACGGCGTTTACTTCGTTATATCGTTCGATATAGCATCCGACCCATGATGAACGCGCGTCGCACCCCCGGCGGGTTCGGCCCCACAGGGCGCTTCTTCGGGCCGGGCGAGCTGCGCCTGGCCGTCCTCGCCCTGGTCGCCGAGCAGCCCGCCCACGGCTACCAGGTCATGAGCCGCCTCGCTGACCGTTTCAACGGCACCTACGAGCCGAGCGCCGGCTCCATCTACCCCACACTCCAACTCCTCGAGGACGAAGGGCTCGTACGCGTCGAGCAGGCGGACGGCCGCAAGGTCCACCACGTCACCGAGGACGGTCGGCGCGCCGCCGAGGAGCAGGCCGACGAGATCGAGCGGCTCTGGGGCCGGGCGGCCACCCGGGGTGAATGGGGCATGTTCCGGGAGCCCGAGGCCGCCGAGATCGTCGGCCCGGCGCTGCGCCTTGTCAAGGCCGCCGTGAAGACGCTCGCCCACGCCCACGGCGACCCGAGGGTGATCGAGCGGATCCAGGAGATCTTCGTCGAGGCCCGCCACCGGATCGAGGAGCTCGACCCGAGGGGGACGCGATGACCGGCGCACGACAGACCGTGGCCCGCAGGCTGCTCGGCCGGATGCTCGTCGCGGGCGAGGTCGTCGAGATCGAGCAGATGACCGCCCGCATGCGGCGCATCAGGATCGGGGGTGAGGCCCTGGCCGGCCTGAAATGGACGCCCGGCCAGCACGTGCGGCTCCTGATCGACGCCGGCGGCCTGCTGGGCGGCGTCCTGCGGACGTACTCGATCTGGCGGTACGACCCGACTTGGGAGGCGATCGACCTGATCGGGCACGACCACGGCGGCGACTCGCCGGGCGTTTCCTGGTTCAGGAACGCCAAGCCCGGCCAGGAGATCTCCTTCGCCAGGCCGGACGGGAGCTTCGTGGTGAGGGAGGCGCCGTACCACGTGTTCGCGGGGGAGGAGACGGCCTCGGTCGCGTTCGGCGCGATGCTGCGGGCGCTGCCGGCGGAGGCGGCGGTGTACGGCGCCGTGGAGGCCGACCGGCCCGGCGAGCACCTCGCGCTGCCCAGGAAGCTGGTCGAGGTGGCACGGGACGGCGCGCCGGCGGCCGCGTCCCAGGTGTTGGTGGACGCGGTGCGGAAGCTGGACCTGCCGGCCGAGCCCGGGGTCGCCTATCTCGCCGGCGAGGCCCGCACGATCCAGGCCGTCCGCGCCCACCTGGTCGGGGAGCGTGGCTGGCAGCGCAGGGACGTGCGCACCAAGCCCTTCTGGGCGCCGGGCAGGCGCGGGCTCGACTAACGGCAGCCACCCCATCGGCTCCTCCCGGCTGACGTCCGGCGCGATGGCTCTGCTCATGCCCCCATGCATCGATCGGGCGCCCTGGACGTCGACATGCCCATGATCCGTGATAATAATACCGGTATAGTTATCGACAGGAAGCCGGGAGGGGCCGTGATCGAGCTGAAGAGCGCCGGGGAGATCGACGCGATGCGGGAGGCGGGCCGGGTGGTCGCCGCCGTCCACGCCGCGGTGCGGGAGCAGGCCGCCGTCGGCGTGTCGCTCAAGCGGCTCGACGAGGTGGCGCGGACGGTCATCGAGGAGGCGCGGGCGGGGTCGTCGTTCCTCGGCTACCACCCGTCGTTCGGCGCCACCCCGTATCCGGGCGTGATCTGCGCGTCCGTGAACGGGGTCATGCTGCACGGCCTGCCGACGCCGTACCGACTGCGGGACGGCGACCTGCTCAGCGTGGACTGCGCCGCGTACGTCGACGGCTGGCACGCCGACGGCACGGTGAGCTTCACGGTCGGCGAGCCGCGCGCGGAGGACCTGAAGCTGATCAGGGTGGCGGAGGAGACGCTGGCCGCCGGCATCGAGGCGGCCGTGCCCGGCGGCCGGATGGGGGACATCGGCCATGCCATGTCCACGGTCGGGCGCGGCGCCGGCTACGGCATGCAGAACGACTTCGGCGGCCACGGCATCGGGCGGGCCATGCACGAGTCGCCGTTCGTGCCCAACGAGGCCCGCCGGGGGCGCGGCCTGCGACTGCGACCGGGCCTGGTGATCGCGATCGAGCCGAGCCTGATGGCCGGGGGCGGCGACGGCTACTACATGGCCGAGGACGGCTGGTCGGTGTGCTCCGGCGACGGCAGCAGGAGCGTGCACGTCGAGCACACGGTCGCCATCACCGCCGACGGCCCGGTCATCCTCACCTTGCCCTAGCGGCCCGCCGCCGTGCTCACTCCTCGTACGCGAACGAGGCGTCGAAGGAGTTGCGGGCGATCCGGTCGAGCTGCTCGTCCGTCATCCCCAGCTCCCGTCGCAGCGCCACGTAGTTGTCCTCCACGTACCCGCCGAAGTACGCGGGATCGTCCGAGTTCACGGTCACGACCAGCCCCTCGTCCAGCATCGCGGGCAGGATGTGGTCGCGCAGCGACGGCACCACCCGCAGCTGCACGTTCGACAGCGGGCACACGGTCAGCGGGATCCGCTCCTCCCGCAGCCGGGCCACCAGCCGGGGATCCTCCATGGCCCTGATGCCGTGGTCCACCCGCTCCACCCGCAGGACGTCCAGCGCCTCCCACACGTAGTCGGGCCCGCCCTCCTCGCCCGCGTGCGCCACCCTGTGCAGCCCTTCGGCGGCGGCGATGTCGAACACCCGCCTGAACAGCGACGGCGGATATCCCACCTCCGCCGAGTCCAGCCCCACCCCGATGAACTGCTCCCGGTACGGCAGCGCCGCCCGCAGCACCTCCTCGGCCTCCTCAGCGCCCCGGTCACGGAGGAAGCACAGGATCAGCACGGCCGGCACGTCGCCGTCCTTCAACGCCGCGGACAGCCCGCCGAACACCACCTCCAGCGGCACGCCCCGGCTCAGGTGCGCCTGCGGGTCGAAGAAGATCTCGGCGTGCCGCACCCCCTGCTCGGCGGCCCGCCGCAGGTAGGCGGCGGCCAGGTCGTAGAAGTCCGCCTCGGTGCGCAGGACCGCCATGTTCGCGTAATAGACGTCCAGGAACGATCGGAGATCGGCGAAGGAGTAGCGCGCGCGGATGGCCTCCACGTCGAAGGTCGGCAGGTCGACCCGGTTGCGCCGGGCCAGCTCGACGACGAGCTCGGGCTCGAGAGTGCCCTCGATGTGCAGGTGGAGTTCCGCTTTGGGACGCATGGGACCGAGTAAACCGGACCCGCCTGGTGGGAGGTATCGTGCGAACCTCTGAACTGTTGCCTCTTTACCTGGCATAACATCAGATTTCATGAGGCTGGCGGATCTGCTCGCACGCGACGACCTGCGGCTGACGCTGGTGACAGGTCACGAGTCCATCGATCGCGAGATCCGCCGCGCGTACCCGACGGACCTGCCCGATCCCCGGCGCTACCTGCGCTCCGGCGACCTCGTCCTCACCAGCGGCGTCTGGTACGGCGAGCCGTCCGACTGCGAGCGGTTCGCCGGCGCGCTGTGGGCCAGCGACGCCGCCGGCCTGGTCGTGGGCCTGATCGTGCTCGGCGAGCTGCCGGACGAGCTGGTCAAGGCGTGCGAACGGCACCGGCTGCCGCTGCTCCTGGCCGCGCCCGAGCAGTCGTTCGGCGCGATCACCGAGGTCGTGACCGCCGACGGGTTCGCCGCCGAGCAGCGCAGGGCCGAGCGGGCCAGGGCACAGACCCTGCTCGACGTGCTTGGCCAGATCCCGCCCGGCGAGGTGTCGGCGCACCTGCGGCTGCTCGGCGCCGACCCCGGGCTGCCGACCGCCGCCATGGCGGTCGCCTTGACCGGGCCGGGCGACTACGACCTGCCGGAGCTGCTGCACGAGGGCCTGGCCAGGAAGGGCCGGCACCTGATCGTCGGCGGCTCGCCGGGCGAGGCGGTGGTGCTGGTCAACGGCCGGGCGTCGCGCAAGAGCCTGGCCGACGAGCTGCGCGGCCTGGTCGCAGAGCGGCCGGGGCTGAGCATCGCGGCCGGGATCAGCGAGATGGCGGCGAGCGTGTCGCAGCTCGGGGAGGCGCTGGAGACCGCCAGGCGCGGCATGGAGTCAGCGCGACACGGGCCCGGGCCCGTGTCGATCCTGTCGGTGGCCGACATCGACAGCTTCGACCTGCTGCTGGCCTCGCTGCCGGCGAGCGTGCGCCGGTCCTTCCGCGATCACCTGCTCGGGCCGGTGGCGGAGTACGACGCGCGGCACGGGTCCGAGCTGCTGCGCACGCTCGACACCTTCCTGGAGACGTGCGGGTCCTGGCAGCGCACCGCGGACGAGCTGTACGTGCACGTCAACACGTTGCGGTATCGGATGCAGCGGATCGAGGAGCTGACCGGGCGGCGGATGTCGTCGATGCGGGACCGTACCGACCTGTATCTGGCGCTCAGATCAGGGCAGGGCGCCCGCGACGAGCCGGCCCCGTGAGACCACGGCCACGATGTTCCCGGCGGCCAGGTCCTCGGCGCGCTCCCACGGGCGGCCGCGCAGCACGATGAGGTCGGCGCCCAGCCCGGGTGCGATCCTGCCCACGGGCATGCCGATCGCGTCGGCGGCGTCCGAGGTGGCCGCGCGCAGCGCCGCCCCGGCGTCCAGGCCGAGGATCTTCGTCATGTGGACGACCTCGGCGAGCTGGTCGCCGAAGCGCACGTGGTGGCCGTTGGCGTCGGTGCCGAGCACGAACCGCACGCCCAGCGCGGCGGCCTGGGCGAGCAGCACGTCCCGGGTGGCGACCAGCTCGGCGGCCTTGGCCCGGGCCTCGGCGGTGACCGGCACGCGGCCCTCCGCGATGGCCTCGTTGATCAGCAGCGTCGGCGCGACCGGCGTGCCGCGGGCGGCCAGGGCCTCGGCAAGGTCCTTGCTCATGAGCGTGCCGTGCTCGATCGAGTCGGCGCCCTCCTCGACCGCGACGCGGATGCCGTCCTCGGAGTGGGCGTGCGCGGCCACCCGCATGCCGAGCGCGTGCGCCTCGTCCACGACCGCCTTGATCTCGTCGCGGGTGTAGTTGCGCCAGGCGTTCCTGTCGCCGATCGACAGCACGCCGCCGCTGGTGGTGAGCTTGATGCCGTCCATGCCGGCGCGGGCCCACGTACGCACGAGCTTGCGGCACTCGTCCGGGCCGTCGGCCGTGGGCTTGCGCAGCGGGTACGCCGGCGGCACGAAGAGATCGTTGTGCCCGGCCGTCATGCCCACCACGCCGTGCACCTGGATGCGCGGCCCCGGCAGCACCCCGGCGTCGAACGCGCGGCGCAGCGCGATCTGCGCCTCGTCGCCCGCCAGGTCGCGCAGCGTCGTCACGCCGTGCCGCATGGCCTGCTGGGCGTGGGCGGCGCCGTGCAGCACCTGCTCGTCGCGGGAGGTGACCAGCGGCCAGGTCGCGAAGTCCGGCGGGTCGCCGGCGCCGGCGTACCCGACGAGGTGGACGTGCGTGTCCACCAGGCCGGGGAGCACGCAGAGATCGTCGTGTCGGGCGGTGGCGGGCCGGACGTCGATGATCCGGTCGGGCTCCCAGCTCAGGTCGGCGGGGCCACGGTATTCGGTACCGTCCCAGAGGGGGATTCCGTCGAGTCTCATTTCACGATCGACGCTACCGGAGCCTCAAGGCGGCTGGAGGGATCTACGGTCCTCACGCTGCCCTCTCGTAGGGACCTACAGGCTCGGCCAGCGGTTTTCCGCACTTCCCCGTCAATGGAGAGCCGCTCGGCGCACTGCCCCAAATCACCGTCACACGACGGTAATAATCCCTGGATAGCGTCCTGACCTGCATGTTCACCGCCGCTCAAGGAGAATTATGGCTACCTTCGACCGCCGTGCGTTCCTGCGGACAACAGGTCTGGCCGGCCTGGCGCTCGGTCTGGCCGCCTGCGGTGACGGCGGCACGACCACCACCACGTCC
Organism: Nonomuraea basaltis; assembly: GCF_005893125.1. GTDB lineage: Bacteria > Actinomycetota > Actinomycetes > Streptosporangiales > Streptosporangiaceae > Nonomuraea > Nonomuraea basaltis. The sequence goes on from NZ_VCJS01000001.1 coordinate 57,741, forward strand.
TCCGGCGGCGACGGGTTCGGGGCGGTGAAGCTGCAGCTCTCCTGGAAGAAGAACGTCGAGTTCGCGGGCGAGTACTTCGCCGACAGCAAGGGGTATTTCACGTCGGCCGGGTTCTCCCAGGTGGAGCTGCTGTCCGGCGGCGGCTCCGGCACCTCGGTCGAGTCCGGCCTGGCCACCGGCCGCTGCTGGGCGGGCCTGTCCGCGCCGACCATCACCGCCCCCGCCATCCTCCAGGGTGCCCCGCTGAAGATCGTCGGCGCGACCTTCCAGAAGAACCCGTTCGCCATCGTCTCCCTGAGCAAGAACCCGATCGAGCAGGCCAAGGACCTCGTCGGCAAGCGGATCGGCGTGCAGGACTCCAACGAGCTGGTCTGGAACGCGCTGCTCAAGGCCAACGGCATCGACCCGGCGAGCGTCAAGCGGGTGCCGTTCCAGTCCGACCCGTCGATGCTCACCTCCGGCCAGCTCGACGGGTACGTCGGCTTCGTCACCAGCGGCCCCGTACGGCTGAGGATGCAGGGCCACGATCCCGCGTACCTGCTGCTCGCCGACGCCGGACTGCCGCTCGTCGCCGAGACGTTCACCGTGACCCAGCAGACCATCGACAGCGAGCGCGACAAGCTCAAGGCGTTCCTGACCGCCGAGATCAAGGGCTGGAAGGACGCCGTCGCCGACCCCGCGCGCTCCGCCGAGCTGGCCGCCACCGTCTACGGCAAGGACCAGAACCTCGACGTCAAGGAGCAGACCGAGGAGGCCAAGATGCAGAACGAGCTCGTCGTCACCCCCGACGCCAAGGCCAACGGCCTGTTCACGATGACGCCCGAGCTGATCGAGCAGAACATCGCCTCCCTCGCCAAGGCCGGGCTGAACATCAAGGCCGAGCAGCTGTTCGACCTGACGATCCTGGACGAGATCTACAAGGCCGACCCGAGCCTGAAGCCGTCATGAGCGGGATCAGCATCACCGGGCTGAGCAAGACCTTCGGCAAGGGCCTGACCGCCGTCGACGGCGTGGACCTCCAGACGCCGAAGGGCTCGTTCCTGTCGCTGCTCGGCCCGTCCGGCTGCGGCAAGTCGACGGTGCTGCGCATCCTGGCCGGCCTGGAGGAGCCGACCAGCGGCGAGCTCCGGGTGAACGGCGAGACCCCCGAGGAGCTGCGCCGCGGTCACCATCTCGGCATCGCCTTCCAGGACTCGGCGCTCCTGGCTTGGCGCAGCGTCGCGGCCAACATCCGGCTGCCGCTGGAGGTCGCCGGGATCAGGCCGGAGCCCGGCGTGATCGACGACCTGATCAAGCTGGTCGGCCTGGAGGGGTTCGAGAAGGCCAGGCCCGCCGAGCTGTCCGGCGGCATGCGCCAGCGCGTGTCCATCGCCCGCGCCCTCGTGGTCAAGCCCAGCGTGCTGCTGCTGGACGAGCCGTTCGGCGCCCTCGACGAAATGACCAGGCAGCGGCTCAACCTGGAGCTGCTGCGCATCTGGACGGAGAAGCCGGCCACCACCTTGATGGTCACGCACGGCATCGGCGAGGCCGTCTTCCTGTCCGACGTGGTCGCCGTCATGAGCCCCCGCCCCGGGCGCGTGGTGGAGCTGGTGGAGATCGGCCTGCCGCGCCCGCGTACGCCCGGCATGATGCGCATGCCCGAGTTCCACGCCATCCACGACCACCTCACCGACCTGTTGTTCGGGCACGGCTCATGAGACGGGCCCAGGGCCTGGCCGGTGTCGTCGCCCTCGTCGGGCTCTGGTGGCTGCTGGCCGTGACCGTGTTCGCCGGCGGGGGCGCGGTGCCCACCCCGTGGGCGGTGCTGGCCTCGATGGGCCAGGACGGCTGGGCCTTCTACGGCCCGAACGCCGCCGCCACCGTGTCCGCCGCGGTCCAGGGCTTCCTGTGGGGCAACGGGCTGGCCATCGGCGTGGCGCTGCTGGTGCTGCTCGTGCCGCGGCTGGAGGCCGTCGCCACCCAGCTCGCGGTGATCAGCTACTGCGTGCCGCTGCTGGCCATCGGGCCCATCGTGCTGGTCGTCTTCGGCGGCGACGCCACCGTGGTGTTCCTCGCCGCCATCTCCGTCTTCTTCACCACGCTCATCGGCGCCCTGCTCGGGCTGCGCTCCGCCGACCGGGCGAGCCTCGACCTCATCACCGTGTACGGCGGCGGCCGCCTCGCCAGGCTCCGCTACGTGCAGATCGTCTCCGCCCTGCCCAGCACGTTCGCCGGGCTGAAGATCTCCGCGCCCTCCGCGCTGCTCGGCGCCGTCATCGGCGAGTACCTCGGCAGCAACGACCAGGGGCTCGGCGTCTCCCTGATGATCTCCCAGCAGCAGTTCCAGGTGCCGCGCACCTGGGGGCTCGCGCTCGTATCCGGCCTGATCGCCGGGCTCGGGTACGCCGCCGTCGCGCTCGTCGCCCGCGTGGTCACCCCCTGGTCGAGAGGCGAATCACCGTGATCGGCCGCACCGTGCTGAGGATCGTCGGGCCCCTCGTGCCGTCCGTGGTCATCGTCGTGGCCGCGTGGTGGCTGCTGCTGGAGGCGTTCGGGATCAGCCCGCTCGTGGGGAAGCGGCCGCCGCAGGTCTGGGCGTACCTGACGGGGTCGGCCGCCCACCGGGAGGCCGTGTTCGGCGCGCTGGGCATCACGATCAGGGACGCCGCCGTCGGCTTCGCCTCGGGGATGGTCGCCGCCACGGCCGTTGCCGTGGTTTTCGTGCTGTTCAGGACCGTCGAGCAGACGTTCATGCCGGTCGCGATGCTGCTGCGGTCGGTGCCGCTCGTGGTGATGACCCCGCTGATCACGCTGATCTTCGGCCGGGACCTGATGGGCGTGGCCGTCATCGGCGGCATCGTCGTGTTCTTCCCCGCGCTGGTGAACATCGCCTTCGGCCTGAGGTCCGCCTCCCCGCAGGCCGGCGACCTGATCATGGCGTACGGTGGCACGCGCCTGACCGTCCTGCGCAAGGTGGCCGTGCCGACCGCGATGCCCTCGGTCTTCGCCTCCGCCCGGATCTCCGTGCCCGCCTCCATCATCGGCGCGCTCATCGCCGAGTGGCTGGCCACCGGGCAGGGCATCGGCGCCGAGATCCTGCGGGCGATCGGCGGGTTCCGGTACGACGAGGTGTGGGCCGACATCGTGGTGGTCACGGCCGTGTCCATCCTCGCGTACGCGGTGGTCGGCGTCGTCGAGTCCCTGGTCCTGGCCCGCTTCGCCGATCGCCGCCCCTCGTGACGTGAACCCGATGCTCGGCCCGCACACCCCGCGCCCCGTACGCGCAGGGTGGCCGCGGGACGACCGGCACGGCACCGAAGGCGGCGGCCGGTGGCCGAGCCCGTCCTCATGGGCCGGCGCGCGGGTGTGGCGCCCGCCCCCGAGCCGGGTCGGGGAACGCCGGGCGGGAAGGGCAGGTGCGGGCCCGGAGAAGGTGAACGGAAGTGCGGGGCCGGCCCGGAGACGCCGGGCGGAAAGGCGGGCCCGGCCGCGGTCCAGTGTGCGGGGGGAGACGCGGCCGGGCCCGCTGGGAGGGGAGCGCTTGGGCGTGCGGTGGGAAACCGGCTTGGGGTGTGGCCGGTGAAGCCCTGCGCTCCCGTGGCTCTCAGTGGGCGCCGAAGTCCTGTGTCCAGGTCGGGCCCTTGGCGTTGTGCCCGACGCCGATGTGGGTGAAGGCGCAGTTCATGATGTTGGCTCGGTGACCGGGGCTGTTGAGCCAAGCCCTGACCACGGCGGCGGCGCTGGGCTGGCCCTTGGCGATGTTCTCGGCCGCCCTGGTGAAGGCGAAGCCGGTCGCCCGGATGCGCCGGTCGAACGTGCGGCCGTCGCGCGAGTCGTGGTCGAAGTAGTTGTTCGCCGCCATGTCCGCCGAGTGCCGGTCGGCGGCCAGGTGCAGCTTGGCGTCGTGGACGAGGGGGCGGCAGCCGTTCTTGGCCCTGGCCTCGTTGGTGAGCTTGACGACCGCCGTCTCCGCCGCCGAGGCGAAGCCCCCGCTCGCGGCCGGGCGCCCGCACGACAGCTTCACGGGGCGCGACTGGCTGGTCCGGCCCTGCGCGTCGAGCGCGACCACGTAGTAGCGGCGCGCGGTGCCGGAGCAGCCGGCGCCGGCGGTGATGCGCCCGTTGCCGACGATCTGCGAGCCGCTCTTGACGACGCGGTCGGGGCCCGTTACGGCCACCGTGATGCGTACCCGGAGGCGGGTTTTGTCCGCGCATCCGGTCCTGACGGCCGAGCCCCGTACCTTGCCCTTGGACACGAGCGGCTTGACCGCGACCACGCGGCACGCCTGCGTCGCGGTCTGCGGCTTCGCGTTCGCCGCCTGCGCGGCGGGCGCGGGGAAGCTCAATGCCGCCAGACTCCCGAGACAGGCCAACGCCTGGAGCTGTCTGCGCATTTGTCCTCCGGTTGAGGGCTCGACACTGCGTCGAATCCGCATTCTGGTCCTCCAAAGTCGGCCATGTCCCGAAAAGTCGACCCATACCTGGAGCTCCAAGTGGCCGAATTGTGATGGGACACGCGCCGAGCTCGGTAAACCATAGCGGCCCCCTGGACGTCAGAGGGCCGCGGGGTCAGCGGGTGGCTAGCACTGTACGGGCTTCAGCCACGAGCACTCGAGGTCGCCCGCCGGGGCGTCGTCCGCCGAGCGGAGCTGGGCGGCGGCGCCGACCGGGTTGGCGCGGGAGAACTGCGCCAGCCGGACGGCGATCTTGTCCTCGATGTCCTTCGGCGAGCCGGACAGGTACTGGTTCAGCATGATCGAGAAGATCAGCGGCTCGCCCTCGGCGCTCGTGACGTACCCGGACAGCGACGTCACGCCGGTCAGCGAGCCCGTCTTGGCGTGGACGTTGTTCGCGGCCGGCGTGTTCCGCATCCGGCTGCGCAGCGTGCCGCCGACGAAGCGGTCGGCGTTGCCGGCGATGGGCAGGGACTCGTACCAGGTCTGGAACCACGGTTTGCCGCGTACGGCGGTCAGCAGCTGCGCGATCGAGCCGGGCGAGAACCCGTCGCGGCGCGACAGCCCGGACCCGTCCCGCATGTTGATCACCTGAACCCCGTTGGCCTTGGCGAAGTCGGTGCTGACCTTGAGCCCGGCCGCCCACGTGCCCTGATCGGCGGCCTTGCGGCCCATGGCCTTGGTGAGGATCTCGGCGTGGATGTTGTTGCTCAGCTTCATGAACGGCACCAGCAGCTCGCCCAGCGTCATGGACTCGTGCCCGGCCAGCTCCTTCGCCCCTTCCGGCGTCGCGCCCGCCGCGGTCGGCCCGAGCACCTTGACGCCGTGCTTGGCCAGCGACTTGCGGAACAGCGAGGAGACGTACGCGGTGGGGTCGTCCACGGCCACCCACTCCTGGTACGGGGCGGCCACCGTACCGGTGATCACGACCGTCCGCGTGCCGTGCTGCCGCTCGATGAGCACGTTGGTCGCCGAGCCCACGGTGGCCTTGTTGACGATCTTCAGGTAGTCGGTCTCCGGTGTCGTGGACACCTTGACCTTGTCGCCGTCGGCGGCCACCGCGACGATCACCGAGCCCGCGTCGTAGTCCCGGTCGGGTGAGGCGGTCAGGGCGGAGATGGGCGCCGCGTAGTAGGCGGTCTCGTCGTCCCACGACCAGTCGTTGCCGAGCCGCTGGGAGTCGAACCAGGTGTCGTCGGCCACCAGCTTGCCCGTGACGACCTTGATGCCCGCGGCCGCGACCTTCGCGGCCAGCGCGTCGTAGTCCCCGGCCAGCATGGTCGGGTCGCCGGTGCCGCGCAGCACCAGGTCGCCGGTCAGGATGGAGCCGGTCTTGCGGCCGGTGTTCAGGACCGTCGTGGGGAAGCGGTAGTCGAGGCCGAGCGTCTCCGCCGCCGCGGCCGAGGTGAACAGCTTGGTGTTGGACGCCGGGATGAGCAGCTTGCCGGCGTCGGTGGCGTACAGCTCCTCGCCGGTCGCCGCGCTCTTGACCACGACGCCCGCCCTGGCGATCGTGAGCCGCGAGTCGCTGAGGATCTGGTTGATGTCCTGGGTCAGGTCCGCCACGCCGGCCGAGGGTTCGAGGGCGACAGCGGGGGAGGACGGGCTGGACGCCCACGCGAGGGCCGCGACGAGCGCGCCCGCGACGAGGGAGGCTGAGGTGCGCCGCATGGGGTCTCCAAAGGACTGGGGGATCGCATGAGAGCATGGATCAGCGCAGTCAGCCTGTAATCCGCAAATATCCGTATTTATCGCTTCATCGCATCCGCCGGTACGCCACGGCGCGCGGCATCAGAAGGACGGCTGGCCCGACGTCAGCAGGAAGCCGCAGTCGCCGAACGAGATCTCGTCGCCCGACTTCACCCGGGCGGGCCCGACGAGCCGCCACCCGTTCAGCCGTGTGCCGTTGAGCGACCCCAGATCGACCAGCAGCCACCCGCCGTCGCCCTCGCGCCGCAGCTCGGCGTGGACCCGGGAGACCGTCAGGTCGGACAGGACGAGGTCGCAGGCCGACCCCCGGCCCACCACGTAACGCAGGCGATCGTCGTCGGGCAGCGCCAGCCGGGGCAGCCGCGGCCGCCGCCAGGCCGACTGCAGCTTGGTGGAGAACTCCGACACCGACGCCACCGCATCGGTCAGCCGCTGCCTGATCGTCTGCCGCCGCGGCAGGTCGGCCACCAGCTCGTCGAGCTCGTAGCGGCTGCGCGCGCGCAGCGCCTGGTCCACGCGGCCCACGAAGGTGTCGTGCGAGATCCGGCCCTCTACGGCGCGGTCTTTGAGCTCGTCGATCGCGCGGTCACGTTCCCCGTCGGATGCGCGAAAGGGCGGGTGTGTCGAGCTCATGTAGCGAGTATCGGCCCGAACCTCGTCCCCTGTCCAGAATACGAATCAGTTGCCAAGGGCATACCCGGTATGCATACTCAGTATCCATGTCGATCAGACACGGACTGCTCGCGTTGCTGAGCAGCGGACCGCGCTACGGCTACCAGCTACGGGTGGAGTTCGAGGCGTCGACGGGGGCGACCTGGCCGCTCAACATCGGCCAGGTCTACACGACGCTCTCCCGCCTGGAGCGCGACGGGCTCGTAGCGCCGGGAGGCACCGACGAGCAGGGCCGCGCGGTCTACACGATCACCGAGGCCGGTCGTACGGAGCTGGAGCGATGGTTCAGCACCCCTGTCGCCCAGAACGACCGGCCTCGGGACGAGCTCGCCATCAAGATCGCGATGGCCGCGGCCGGCGCGGACGTCGACGTGGCCGAGGTCATCCACACCCAGCGCATGGCCACCATGCGCGGGCTGCAGGAGCTCACCCACGCCAAGCGGGCCGCCACCGGAGGGCTCGCGCAGCGGCTGGTCCTCGATTCCCTCATTTTCAAGGCCGAGGCGGAGCAGCGCTGGCTGGACCACTGCGAGGTCGTTTCCACCGAGAAGTCCAAGGAGAAGAACTCATGACTGTGGTGAGGTTGCGAGAGGTGACCCGCGAGCACGGCCAGGTGCACGCCCTGAGGGGCGTGAGCCTGGAGGTGTCGAGCGGGGAGCTCGTCGCGGTCATGGGCCCGTCGGGCTCGGGCAAGTCGACGCTGCTCAACCTGGCAGGCGGCCTCGACAGGCCCACTTCCGGCAGCGTGACGATCGAGGGCCGCGACCTCGCCGAGGTGAAGGACCTGGCCGCCCTCAGGCGCGGCAGCGTCGGGTACGTCTTCCAGGACCTCAACCTGATCCCGTCCCTCACGGCCGCCGAGAACGTGATGCTGCCCAGGGAGCTCGACGGCGTCCGATCGGCGCGGGCCCGGACGGAGGCGCTGACCGTGCTGGCCGAGGTAGGGGCCGAGGCGGTCGCGGAGCGCTTCCCCGAGGAGCTGTCCGGCGGACAGCGCCAGCGTGTGGCCATCGCCAGGGCGCTGGTCGGAGAGCGGCGGCTGCTGCTGGCCGACGAGCCGACCGGCGCCCTCGACACCGCCACCGGCGACGAGATCCTCCAGTTACTGCGCTCCCGCTGCGACGACGGCGTGGCGGTGCTGCTCGTCACCCACGAGCCGCGCTACGCCGCCTGGGCCGACCGCGTGATCTACCTGCGTGACGGCCTGATCGCGGAGGCGAACGCCGTGCGACTGGAGAGCGCCCGATGAGCGCCTTCCGCGCCGCGCTGCGGATCTCCCGCAGGGACGCGCTGCGCTTCAAGGGCCGCACCGCGCTGATCATGGTGATGATCGGCCTGCCCGTCCTGGTCATCACGGCGGTGCTCACCGGCGCCGCCACCACCCAGGTCACCCCGCAGGAGAAGCTCGACTCCCTGCTGGGCTCGGCCGACGCGCGCCTGATCACGCTCCCCTTCCGCACCCCCGTCAAGCAGGGCTACGCGGGCGGGACCCACACGCAGCGCGACGCACCGCGCTCCGGCCGGCCCTGGACGCCCGCCGAGATCAACACTCTGCTCGAAGGACGCCTGCTCCGCTACCAGAACAACGTCGTGGAGGCCCGCCTGGGCGACGGCTACGACCGGGTGGACGTGCTGGAGGTGGACCTGCGCGACCCGATGACCCGTGGCCTGCGCGAGCTGAAAGAGGGCAGGTTCGCCGCCGGCCCCGGCGAGGTCGCGGTCTCTCCCGAGCTGGCCGATCGCGGCGCGCGGGTGGGCGGCACGATCAAGGTGACCCGGCAGGACAAGCCGGTGCGTGTGGTCGGCGTCGTCCAGCACCCGAACCGGCCCGGCCTGCCCGAGCTGGTCGCCCTGCCGGAGACCGTGCTGCCCCACCAGAACGATGGCAACAGCAGCGGCTGGCTCGCCGATACGCCCGGCCCCGTGGAGCGGGCGGACATCCGGCGGCTGAACCAGGCGGGCCTGGCCGTCGCCTCCCGCGCCGTGACCGAGAACCCCACGCCGGCCGAGCTGGCCGAAGACGTATGGGAGCCGGACGGCGGCGCGCGCGCGGCGGCCTCGCTCGGCATCGCCGTCGTGCTCATCGTCACGGAGACCGCCCTGCTGGCCGGGCCCGCCTTCGCCGTCGGGCTGCGGCGCAGGCGCAGGGAGCTGGCGGTCATCGCGGCACAGGGCGCCTCGGGCCCGCAGCTCCGGTCCATCGTGCTGGCCGACGGCCTGGTGCTCGGCGGCGCTGCCGCGCTGCTCGGCGCCGCCCTCGGCATCGGCGCTGGCGTGCTGGTGGAGTCCGCCGCGGCCCGCGCGCTGGACTGGTCGCACGGTCCCGTGGACGTCCCGTGGCGGCAGGTGCTCGGCGTGGCGGCCTTGGGCGTGGTCAGCGGGCTGACCGCCGCGCTGGTGCCCGCGCTGCAGGCGAGCCGGCAGAGCACCGTACAGGTGCTGGCCGGGCGCGCCGCCGTGGACACGCACGCGCGCGCCGGCCGTCCGCTGCTCGGGCTCGCGCTGGTGGTGCTCGGGCTCGGCGCGAGCTTCGTGGCCGTGCGCCACGGCATCCTGTCCGTCGCGGCCTCGGCCGCGATCCTCGTACTGGGCCTGGTCGCGCTGATGCCATGGTTCGTGCGCGCCACGGGCCGGCTCGCCCGGTCGCTGCCGCTCCCGCTGCGCCTGTCCGTCCGCGACGCCTCCCGCCACCGCGTCCGCACGTCCTCCGCCGCCGCGGCCGTCATGGGAGCCACCATGGCGGCGGTCACCATCGGCATCGGCGTCAGCAGCGCTTACGCCGAACGCGAGGCGAACCGCTCATCGCTCGTGCCCACGGGCACCTTGACGGTCAAGGGGCGCAACCTGGACGACCAGGGGTGGTCCCGGCTGCGGGCGGCGGTCGAGCGGAGGCTGCCTGGAGTGAGCCTGGTCGCCGGGATGGAGGCGATGAACGACCAAGGCGGCAACGTGATCCTGACCGTTGCCTGGAGCCCCGAGAAGTGCCCGGACAAGAAGAGGTGCTATCCGCCCGACCACTACAGCATGCCCATGCCGATTGGCGACGAGCGGCTACTGTCCTTCCTCCAAGGACGCCATGACGCGCAGGCCGCCGCGGCGCTGGCGGAGGGCAAGGTCGTGGCGTTCGATCCCGAGCTGGTTCACGACGGCATGATCGAGCTGGACACCCGGGCATGGGACGGCGAGCGTCCGCGGCGGGCCACGACGGTCAAGGTGCCGGCCGTGGTGTCCAGCGCGGCCGAGCCCGCGCAGACCGGCGCCCTGATCCCGGCGTCGGCCGTGGAGGCCGCCGGGCTCAAGGTGGCCGAGCGCGTGGTCTACGCCTCGCACCTGCCCGCCGACGAGGAAGGTCTGCGCCGCGACCTCAGGGCCGTGAGCGAGATCGCGTCCGTCGACGTGGAGCGCACCTACGATGAGGACCTCTTCGTCACCCTCTTTGTGCTGCTGGGCGCGGCGCTGGTCCTGGTGTTCGGCGGCACGTTCGCGGCCACCGGCCTGGCGGCGGCCGACATGCGCCAGGACCTGGACACCATGTCGGCGGTCGGCGGGCCGCCGCGGGTCCGCAGGCTCGTGGTGGCGGCCCAGGCCGCGTACATCTCGGGCCTCGGCGCCCTGGTAGGGGTGGTCGGGGGCGCGGTCAGCGGCATCGCGCTGACCTGGCCGCTGACCCGGATGAACGACCGGGAGCCGGGGGAGGCCTTCTACGACCCCGGCCCCACCACGATCTCCATCCCCTGGCTCTTCATGGCCGGGGTCGCGATCGGGTTGCCGTTGCTGGCGGCGCTGGTCGCCGGGGCGTTCACGCGGACGCGTCTTGCGCTGGCGCGACGGGTGGCGTGAGGCGGTACTTCATTGATATCAGCACCGACGCGAGGATGATCAGCGCGGGGACCATGGTCTGCCCGATGAGGACCGCGGTCACCGCGCTGTCCGGCTGCTGGACCGGCTTGCTCGGCTCCGACTCGATGAAGCCGCCGATCGACAGGATCACGCCGAAGATCAGTGCGCCGGATGAGCTGACCGCGTTCTCGATGGCCGTCCACAGCCCGGTCAGCACGCCCGCCCGCCGCTTGCCCGTCTTGGCCGCGTCCGCCGCGATCACGTCCGCCAGCATCGAGAACTGCATCAGCTGCACCCCCGCGTACCCGACGCCCACCAGCAGGATCGTCAGGTGCGCCCACACGGCGCCGAACAGCGGCGTCGCCATGGTCGCCGTCGTGCCGCCCCCGAACAGCAGCGCCGCCAGGATCATCGCGCCGCGCTTGTCGAACCGCCTGGCCAGCCGCACCCACAGCGGCATGGTCAGCAGGATCGGGCCCACCAGCGCGGCGAAGAGCGTCTGCGTGGCCTGGGGCGTGCCGAGCGTGTAGGTGGCGAAGTACGGCGCCGCGGCCAGCATCATGCTCACGGCCAGCATCTGCGTGCAGGCCAGCACGGTGAGCCACAGGAACGGCCGGTTGCCCTTGATCGCCGCGAACTGCTCGCGCCACCCGCCCCGGTCCGCCTCCGGCGCGCCGGTCATGGGAGCGCGGGCGGTGCCGAAGAAGGAGCCGAGCATGGCGGCGAACAGGATGACCGCGATCGTGACCGCCATCACCCGGTAGCTGCCCAGGGTGCCGTTCTCGCCCTCGCTGTTGGCGATGGCCGGCGCCAGCACGCCACTGATCGCGGTGGCCACGCCGATGAACACCATCCGCCACTGCAGCAGCGACGTGCGCTCGTGGTAGTCGTGCGTCATCTCGCCGGGCATCGCCTTGTACGGCACCTCGAAGAGCGCGTAGGCCGTCGCCGTCGCCAGGAAGCACAGGCCCACGTAGGCGGCGGCCGGGGCCCCGGTCAGCGGCGGCCCGGCGAACACCAGGAAGAACGCGATCGGCAGCGTGCACGCCCCGGCCAGCAGCCACGGCCGCCGCGGACCCCAGCGCGAGACGGTCCGGTCCGACCACCGCCCGACCAGCGGATTGATGATCAGGTCCCAGACCTTGGGCGCGGTGACCACCACCCCGGCCAGCCACGCGGGCACGGCCAGGAAGTTGGTCATGTAGTAGAGCAGGAGCAGCCCGGGCACGGCGTTGACCGTGGCCGTGCAGAACGAACCCACGCCGTAGCCGAGGCGCACGCCTCGGGGGACGGTGGGCGTGCTCACCGCCGATGTGATCATGCTCTCATTGAAGCCGAGCGAGAGCTTGCTCAGGGAGACCCAGTTTTCGCGCATGCGCCAGGGGACCCGGTCGCCCCGGCCCCTGCCGGTCCGTCAGTCGCACACGTCGGCGCACACCACGTGGGCGCCGATCTCGATCATCCGTCGCTCGCTGCGCGTGTCCGCCACCCTGGCCATGAGGATCGGCGCCCCGCTGGCCGCGAACTGCGGGAGCCGCGCGCGCACCAGACGGTGCAGGTCGCGTACGACGTCCTCGGCGGCCGACATGTGCACCTTCACGTGCAGCATGATCCCCGGAGCCCCGGACGCCGTGCGGGCCTCGGAGATCCAGACGTGGTGCACGAGCGGGAAGTCCATGAGCAACTGCGCGATCGCCTGCCGCAGCGCGGGCAGGATCGGGTGCGTGCACCGCCGGTAGCCCGGGTCCACCTGCTGCATCGGCCCCGACAGGTGCGGCCGCGGCGCGGGCACCCACGGGAACGACGGCGCCTGCGGGCTCGGGGGCGCCACCTGGGCCAGCGCGGCACCGCGTGACACGGTGGCCATCGCGCCCGTCGCATAGGCGGCCGGCACCGCCCCTGACAGGACGGGAGTCGGCCCCGTGCGCGTCGTAGTGAGGAAGCGCTGGAGGTCGTCGATCGGCACGGCAGCGGCGGCTGGTCCGGCCGCGTCGATCACGATCTCCCGCACGCCGGTGACGCGCTGGATGTCCAGGATGGTGTCGGCGTCGCACGCCGACAGGGAATGGCTTCCGCGGTGCCTCGCATAGGTAGCGGGGCTCGTGTATCCGAGCAACACGCGGTCACCGGCTTGGGTCGTCCCGAGGACGACCGAACGATCTGGTCGCACTGCCACCAGGACACCACCGTCGGCGAGAGCGCCCAGCAGGCGATGGGGCGTGCCATGCTGGGCGAGCACGTCGGCAAGCGCAGGATTCCCGATGCTCATATGACGAACGATAGGTAGTTGGTCACGGCTTATCAGGCTAATGGCTAATAAATCTCCCGATCAAGACAAAGATGGCCGCAGAGTGGATGAGTTTGCCGCCTGCTGGGTACGGCGGACCTGTCTCACATCGTGGGTCCCTCGTGAACGCGTTCACAAGCGACGGATAGACTCTGTGGGACCGCTGGGGGATCCGTGGGATGTGTCCCCCGAAAGACCCGCCGCAAGCCCCTAAGGATTCACACCTGTGAACAAGCCCGTCGTTCTGGTCGCAGAGGAGCTGTCCGAGGCCGGCCTCGCCGTGCTCGGCGCTGATTTCGAGGTCCGCCACACCGACGGCGCCGACCGTTCCCAGCTGCTGCCCGCCCTCGCCGACGTGGACGCGCTGATCGTGCGCTCCGCCACTCAGGTCGACGCCGAGGCCATCGCCGCGGCGACCAAGCTGCGGGTGGTCGCGCGGGCCGGCGTCGGCCTCGACAACGTCGACGTCGACGCGGCCACCAAGGCCGGTGTCATGGTCGTCAACGCGCCGACCTCCAACATCACCAGCGCCGCCGAGCAGACCATCGCGCTCATCCTGGCCAGCGCGCGCAACACGGCCCAGGCCCACGCCGCGCTGAAGAACGGTGAGTGGAAGCGCTCCAAGTACACCGGCGTCGAGCTCGACGAGAAGGTCGTCGGCATCCTCGGCCTGGGCAAGATCGGCCAGCTCGTGGCACAACGGCTGCAGCCGTTCGGCGTCGAGCTGATCGCCTACGACCCCTACCTGCCGCCGGCCCGCGCCGCGCAGATGGGCGTCAAGCTGCTCAGCCTCGAAGAGGTGCTCAAGCAGGCCGACTTCATCACCGTCCACCTGCCCAAGTCCAAGGAGACGCTCGGGCTCATCGGTGACAGGGAGCTGCACCAGGTCAAGCCGTCCGTCCGCATCATCAACGTCGCGCGCGGCGGCATCGTGGACGAGGCCGCGCTCTACTCGGCGATCAAGGAGGGGCGGGTCGCGGGAGCGGGCCTCGACGTGTTCTCCAAGGAGCCGTGCACCGACAGCCCGCTGTTCGAGCTCGACCAGGTCGTCGCCACGCCGCACCTGGGCGCCTCCACCCACGAGGCGCAGGAGAAGGCCGGCACCCAGGTCGCGCGGAGCGTGAAGCTGGCGCTGGCGGGCGAATTCGTGCCGGACGCCGTCAACGTGCAGGGCGGCGCGGTGGCCGAGGACGTCAAGCCGGGCCTGCCGCTGGCGGAGAAGCTGGGCCGCGTGTTCACCGCGCTGGCCGGTGAGGTCGCCACCAAGCTCGACATCGAGGTGCGTGGCGAGATCGCCTCGCATGACGTGCGGGTGATCGAGCTGGCCGCGCTCAAGGGCGTGTTCGCCGACGTGATCGAGGAGCAGGTCACGTACGTCAACGCCCCGCTGCTGGCCAAGGATCGCGGCATCACCGTCGAGCTGGTGACCAGCTCGGAGAGCCCCGACTGGCGCAACGTGGTCACCGTGCGCGGCGTCCTGGCCGACGGCCGCCGGGTCTCGGTCTCGGGCACCCTCTCCGGTCCCCGCCAGATCACGAAGATCGTCGAGGTCAACGGCTACGAGATGGAGATCGAGCCGACGGCCCACCTGTGCTTCTTCACCTACACCGACCGTCCCGGCATCGTCGGCGTGGTCGGCCGCATCCTGGGCGAGCGGGGCATCAACATCGCCTCGATGCAGGTGGCCCGCGACGTCAAGGGCGGCAAGGCGCTCATCGCGCTGACCGTCGACTCCGCGATCCCGGCCGACGTGGTCGAGCAGATCGAGGGCGAGATCGGCGCGGAGAGCGGCCGTTCGGTGGACCTCGAGGACTGATCCTCTGGCCTCTTGATCAGACAGGGCCGTCACCCGGAGCGTTCCGGGTGGCGGCTTTTTCTTGTCTCAGGATGCGAGATACTAGGACATCCAACGAGATGGCTCAGGTAGTGTAACTACAAATGCGCCAGGTGCTCGTACTCATTACCTGCCGCGGCGGGGCCTGTTAGGGCAGGTCGACGACTCGCCGCGGTGAGCGGCGTTGTGTCGGCCGGTAAGTCCCATCGTTCGGTCCGTGATCCGGACCGCGAGATCAGGCCCGGTCGGATTCGCGACCGGGGTCCGACGTCCCATCTGGAACGCGTCCGCGAAACGAGATGAGAGCCATGTACGAGATGTATGCCTGGAACCGTGCCGAAGACCACGACGACGAGGCCGCCGAGGCCGTGCAGACCGCGCTGGACCGCCGGGACAACGGCGGCGCGCCTCAGAATTCCAGCCAGTGAAACCAGTAGAACCGAGTAGAACCCAGTAGAACACTGCCGTCCGCTTCATCCGCGGCAGGGCCTTGGCGACCCAGGCCGCGCCCTATGGACCCCTGACGGCTCCTCGAAGCCGTCGATGCCGAACGCGCGTCCGGTCACGTTCCACGATGGCCCGCGGCAGCGCGCGGCCCTCGGCCGGATCGAGGTAGTGGAGCAGGCCCTCGGCGACGACCAGCGCCGGAGCGTCGCCCGGGACCTGCTCGAGCCATTGCAGGTCGGTGACCGATGAGCCGATGCGGCGACCTCGCGTCGAGCTCCGGCCACTTGTCCGAAACATGAGATGATGTGTTCGTCAGTCGAGACGAGCCGGTAAGGTACCGCCCATGGAGTCGCGTAATATCCGCTTGGCCGTCATCCCCGGGGATGGCATCGGCACCGAGGTCGTGGCCGAAGGACTCAAGGTCCTGGAGGCCGTAGGCACGAAGATCGAGCCCACGCACTACGATCTGGGCGCCGCCCGCTACCACCGCACCGGCGAGACGCTGCCGGACGCGGTGCTCGAGGAGCTGCGTGGCTACGACGCGATCCTGCTCGGCGCCGTGGGCGACCCCAGCGTGCCGCCGGGCATCCTCGAGCGCGACCTGCTGCTCCGGCTCCGCTTCGAGTTCGACCACTACGTCAACCTGCGGCCGGTCAAGCTGTTCCCTGGCGTGGAGACCCCGCTGGCCGACACGCCCGCCGAGGACATCGACATGATCGTCATCCGCGAGGGCACCGAGGGCCTCTACGCGGGCACCGGTGGCGCCATGCGGCGCGGCACACCGCACGAGATCGCCACCCAGGAGTCGCTCAACACCGCCTACGGCGTCGAGCGCGTGGTGCGCTACGCGTTCGACAGGGCCATGGCGCGGCCGCGCAAGAAGCTCACGCTCGTCCACAAGACCAACGTCCTCACCTACGCGGGCGACCTGTGGCAGCGCACGGTCAACCGCCTGGCGCAGGAATACCCCGAGGTCACGACCGACTACTGCCACATCGACGCGGCCTCGATGTTCTTCGTGACCCAGCCGGAGCGGTTCGACGTGGTCGTCACCGACAACCTGTTCGGCGACATCATCACCGACCTCGGCGCGGCCATCGCGGGCGGCATCGGGCTGGCCGCGAGCGGCAACATCAACCCCGAGCGGATCTCGCCCAGCATGTTCGAGCCGGTGCACGGCAGCGCGCCCGACATCGCCGGGCAGGGCAAGGCCGACCCGACCGCGACGATCCTCTCCGTCGCGATGCTCCTCGACCACCTCGGCCTGCACGCCGAAGCGGGCAGGGTCGAGCAGGCGGTCGCCGACGACATCGTGGACCGGCTGGCCGGCTGGGCGGGCCGCACCACCCACGAGATCGGTGACGACATCACCGCGCGAGTATCCGGTTAGGACCGCCTAGCCTCAAACGCGCCCGGTGGTCCGAGAAGGACTGCCGGGCGCGTTTTTGCGTGCAAGCGGGTGAACCAGCCCATGGGCCGCTTGCCATCCCATATAGCGAGACAATAGGAAGTACAAGCTGCCCCCGGGCAGTGCTACCGCAGCATCGTGGATCCGCAGATCCGCAGGATTCGGTAGATTTCGCAGATTCGCAGAGAGAAGGATCGCCGTCATGACCATCGCTCAGAAGCTCAGCTTCGACGTGCAGCTATCCGACCACGCTCGCACCGCGGCCGAGCGCGAGCAGGTACTGGCGAACCCGGGATTCGGGCAGACCTTCACCGATCACATGATCTCGATCGACTACACGGAGGGCCAGGGGTGGCATGACGCCCGGCTCATGCCGTACGGACCGCTCTCTCTCGATCCGGCCACCTCGGTCTTCCACTACGCGCAGGAGCTGTTCGAGGGCCTGAAGGCCTATCGCCAGATCAACGGCTCGATCGTGACGTTCCGCCCGTACGAGAACGCCGGCCGCTTCAACCGCTCGGCCGCCCGCATGGCCATGCCGGAGCTGCCCGAGGAGACCTTCGTGGACTCCCTCGAGCTCCTCGTCGCGACCGACAGGGAGTGGGTGCCCACCACCGAGGGGCACAGCCTCTACCTGCGGCCCTTCATGATCGCCACCCAGGCGGGGCTCGGGGTCAACTACCCGTCGAAGACGTACAAGTACATGGTGATCGCCTCGCCGGCGGCCTCGTACTTCACGGGAGGCATCAAGCCCGTCTCGGTCTGGCTGTCCACCGAGTACACGCGGGCCGCCCCCGGCGGCACCGGGTTCGCCAAGTGCGGCGGCAACTACGCCGCGGCGTTCGTCGCCCAGCGGCAGGCCGTGGAGAACGACTGTGACCAGGTGGTGTGGCTGGACGCCCAGGCCCACGAGTACGTCGAGGAGATGGGGGGCATGAACCTGTTCTTCGTCTTCGGCAACAAGCTCGTCACCCCCGCGCTGACCGGCACCCTGCTGCCCGGCATCACCAGGGACTCCATCCTGGAGCTGGCCGACGACCTCGGCCTGGAGACGGAGGAGCGCCTCATCTCGGTCGACGAGTGGCAGTCCGGGTGCGAGTCCGGCGACCTGACGGAGGTGTTCGCCTGCGGGACGGCGGCCGTGGTGACGCCGGTCGGCTCGGTGAAGGGCGCCGACCGCGCCTGGACCGTCTGCGACGGCACCCCCGGGCCGGTGACGATGCGGGTGCGCGAGGAGCTGGTCGGCATCCAGTACGGCGCCCGCCCCGACCCCCGCAACTGGATCCACAAGATCGTCTAGTCCAGCAGTTCCCCGGTGTCGAGGGCGAATCCCCACGGAGCGGGCAGCAGCAGCCGCTCGCCCGCGCCCGCGACCGTTTGCCTGCCGTATTCAGGCCCGGCGGGCTCGCTGAACAGCCGCACCGCGTCCTGGAACGGATCGATCAGCAGATAGAGCGGCACGCCGGCCGGCGCGTAGCCGCGCGGCTTGACGAAGTAGTCGTCGTAGGTGCTGCTGGTGGAGACGACGTCCACCAGCAGCACCGTCGAATCGCCGTGCACGGCGTGGTCCTCCTCCATGCGCGGCGAGCAGGGCACCACGGCGAGGTCGGGCACGTACTGGTCGGCGTGTTCACCCAGGTAGACGGTGATGTTCGGCCAGATCTCCCAGCCCCGCGCGGCGACCGTGCCGACGATCTGGAACAGCAGCCGCGACATGATCCGGTTGTGCTGCCAGGTGCCCGACTCGTTCACCACGATCCGGCCCGCGGTTCTTTCCACCCGATGTTCGGGGAGCAGATCGCGAACCGTGCGGAAACGCTCTTCGAGTGGCCTGACCATGCCGTCGTCCTCGCGTAGTCGTGAGATGACTCAGCGTATTCCGGAAGATCGCGCGAAGGGCTGATTTCGCGAACCTGGACGGGATCAGTTCTTCCTGATCATCGTCATCCCGTCGGCGACCGGCAGCATGAGCACGGTCACCCGCGGATCCTCGATCACCAGGTCGTTGAACTGGCGGATCTCCACCGTCGTGGCCTCGTCGTGCGCCGGATCGGCCACGTACCCCCTCCGCAGCGTGTTGTCCACCACGATCAGCCCGCCGGGCCGCATGCGGTCCATCAGCAGCTCGTAGTAGCCGGGGTAGTTGCCCTTGTCGGCATCGAGGAAGGCCAGGTCGACGGTCTGGTCGAACGCGGCGAGCGTCTCCAGCGCCGGCCCCAGCGTGAGCGTCACCCGGTGGGCCACGCCTGCCTCCGCCCAGTAGCGGCGGGCGATCGACGTCCACTCCTCGCTCACGTCGAAGCAGTGGAGCCGGCCGCCCGACAGCCCGCGGGCGATGCACAGAGACGAATATCCGGTGAACGTTCCCACCTCCACGGCCACGGCGGGCGCCACGAGCTGGGTGATCATGGTGAGAAAGACGCCCTGGTCGGGGGAGATCTGCATCTCCGCCCTCTCGCCCGCGACCTCGGCCGTCTCCTTCGCCAGCTCCTCCAGCAAGGGGTCGGGCTTGGTCGAGTGGTCGTGGACGTACTGTGCGACGGCGGCGTCGAGGAGGTATGCCTTCATGCGGCCATTGTTTCCGTTTCAGGTAGGGTCTGCGCGATCAATGAGGTGAGAGTGGGCAAATGATGAAGCGGTTGGTGGCTGTCGCGCTGGCATGTGTGGCGATCGCTGTGCTGGCGGTCCTGGCGTTCTCCGAGCCGGGCGTGTCGTCGGACGGGGTGCGGCTGATCAGGCAGGCGGACGGCTCCATGGTGCTGGCGGACAGGTCGAGCGGCGCTCCCGTGCTAGACGTGTACGAGGACTTCGACTGCCCCGTGTGCAAGGAGATGCACGCCAAGGTCGACGCCACGATCCAGCGGCTGGCGCGCGAGGGCCGGGTCAAGGTCGTCTTCCATGCTGTGACGATCTTCCAGGACGAGCCCATGCGCTCCAACTCCATCCGCGCCGGCGCGGCCGCCCGCTGCGTCCCAGAGGCGAACTGGCTGGCCTTCAGGGACGAGCTGTACGCCATCCAGCCCGCGCCGCACGGCGTGGCGTCGGGGTTCACCGTCGAGGAGCTGGCCGGCGCGGCCAGGAAGGCGGGCGCGGCCGTGGACGAGTGCGTGACGTCCCAGTCGTACGCCGAGGAGCATCTGGCGGAGACCGCGAAGGTCCGGCTGGAGGGCACCCCGACCCTGCTGCTCGACGGGCAGCTGCTGGGCAACGAGGCGCTCGACGCCGCCGCGCTCGAACGCGCCATCACAGGAGGCGGCGGCGTGACGGTCTAGGAAGTCGGCATGAGATCGCATTCAGCACAGCGGTGTGACGCGCCGTGTCCCACCGGTTGAGATCGATGTGCCGAATGGTGAATCCATGTGGCAGACTGGGCGGCACCATGTTCTACGGTCTGCTCATTATCGGCAGGCGCGCTGGCTGATACAGGGACACCGCCAGCGCGCAGACCTCTCACGTCCGTGAGGGGTCTTTTTGTTTTCCAGAAAGAAGTGAGACCCATGGCCGACGACCGCTTCCACGTTTACGACACGACGCTGCGTGACGGCGCACAGCAGGAGGGCCTCAGCCTGACCGTCGCCGACAAGCTCGCCGTCGCTCGTCACTTGGATGGCTTGGGCGTCGGTTTCATCGAAGGGGGCTGGCCGGGCGCCAATCCCAAGGACACAGAGTTCTTCAGGCGCGCTCAAACAGAGCTCGACCTGAAGCACGCGCAACTAGCCGCGTTCGGCGCGACCCGCCGGGCCGGTGTGAAGGCAGCCGACGACCCATTGGTGGCCGCTTTGCGCGAATCCGGCGCGCCGGTCGTGACCCTTGTCGCCAAGAGCCACGACCGGCACGTGGAGCTGGCCCTCCGCACGACTCTCCAGGAGAACCTCGCGATGATCCGCGACACGGTCTCTCATCTTCGTGCGGAGGGACAGCGGGTCTTCCTCGACGCCGAGCACTTCTTCGACGGTTACCGGTCCAACCCAGCCTACGCGCTGGAGGTCCTCAAAACCGCCGCCGAGGCAGGAGCCGACGTCATCGCCCTGTGCGACACGAACGGCGGCATGCTCCCCGACGAGCTGGCCGGCATCGTCCACGAGGCCGTCCAGGCCGGCGCCCGCGTCGGCATCCACTGCCACGACGACACCGGCTGCGCGGTCGCCAACACGCTGGCCGCGGTCAAGGCGGGGGCCACGCACGTCCAGGGCTGCGCCAACGGCTACGGCGAGCGCTCCGGCAACGCCAACCTCTTCACCGTCGTCGCGAACCTCCAGCTCAAGCGGGGCTTCGACCTCGTGCCGCCGGACGCGCTCGCCGACATGACCCGCATCGCCCACGCGATCACCGAGGTCACCAACGTCACCCCCAACTCGCACGCCCCCTACGTGGGCATGTCCGCCTTTGCCCACAAGGCCGGCCTGCACGCCAGCGCCATCAAGGTCGACCCCAACCTCTACCAGCACATCGACCCGGCGGCCGTCGGCAACGACATGCGCATGCTGGTCTCCGACATGGCCGGCCGCGCCTCGGTCGAGCTCAAGGGCCGCGAGCTGGGCTACGAGCTCACGCCCGAGCACACCAAGACGCTGGTCGAGCGGGTCAAGGACCTGGAGTCCAAGGGCTTCACGTTCGAGGCCGCGGACGCCTCGTTCGAGCTGCTGCTGCGCGACACCGTGCTCGGGGAGCGCAAGCGCCACTTCGCGGTCGAGTCGTGGCGCGTCATCGTCGAGCGGACGAAGGGCGGCGAGCTGGTCAGCGAGGCCACGGTCAAGGTGCACGCCAAGGGCGAGCGCATCGTGGCCACCGGCGAGGGCAACGGCCCCGTCAACGCCCTGGACAGGGCCGTGCGGCTGGCGCTGGAGCAGCTCTATCCCGAGCTGGCCAGACTGGAGCTGGTGGACTTCAAGGTCCGCATACTCGAGGACACCCACGGCACGGACGCCATCACCCGGGTGCTCATCACCTCGAGCGATGACACGGGCGAGTGGGCAACGGTCGGGGTCGCGGAGAACATCATCGAGGCCTCGTGGCAGGCGCTTGAGCAGGCGGTCACGTACGGCCTGCTGCGCGCGGGCCGCGACTGCTGACCGCCCGCATGGGGGCGCGCGGCGCCCCCAGCAGGCAGGCCTCAGAAGAGGTCGGACGGGAACGAGACGCCCTCGACCGTGACCTTCCCGCCGGAGCAGGACACCTTCGGCGAGTCCGTGCCCGGCACGATCACCGTGAGCAGCGACTTCGCCGCCGGCGACACGACGACGTTGGCCGGCTGCTTGGACAGGTACGTCGGCGACACCCAGCCCAGCTTCCCGCCGCGCTCCACCTTCTGCCCGCCGACCCGGTCGCATGACGACGACAGCTGCACCAGCGTGACCTTGAACTTCCCGTCGCCCAGCACGACCTTGCCGCCGCCGTTGGAGATCAACTTGAACGACGGGGCGAACCGCCACATGTTCCTGACCCTCTTGCCGCCCCCCGCCGTGTCCAGCACCGCCATCACGTCCTCGCCGTGGTTCACCAGCACGGAACGGGTCCGGCTCACCCCGTACGCCTTGTCGGTCACCCGGAACGACTGGCGGTCCTTCCCGTACGAGGACTTGGTGAGCTGGGAGGAGGTGCGCGGCTGGAACCGGGCCCCGACCACCGCCGGGACGTTGTGCGCCTCCGGTGAGAGCGTCCAGTGGCGGTAGGAGCTCTGCTCGTAGGAGTGGAAGCCCCCGTCGACGAGGATGTCGCGGCCCTGCGCGTAGTACGTCACGCCCAGGTGGTCCTCGTGCCCGTGGTACTTCATGCCCGGCCCGAACCTGATCGAGTAGTACGCCGACTCCGGCTTGCCCCAGGCCGTCCGGCCGAACACGTAGCCCGCCCGGTACGCCTTGACCTCCTGCTTCGGCGTGCCGGTCTCCATCTTCGGCTCGGTCTCGGCGCTGCCGTCCCCGAGGGGAACCATGTATCCGTTCGGCATGGTCGAGTGGGCGATGAAGTCCTTCAGCGCCTCGGCCCGGGAGGAGATCGCGCCGGGCACCTTGCGGCCGCAGGACTTCATGTTCGTCATCGCGACCTGGAGCCGGCCGTACACGTAGACCGCGTACCGCGGCGCCTGCTCCATCAGCGCGCCCTGCGCGTCGACGTCGAGCTTGACCGTGCCGGTGAGGCGCTTGGAGGCCAGGTTCGCCCAGTCCTCGCGGCCGTACCTGCAGCCGATGCCCATGAGCGCGATGTCCTGGTCGATGCCGTGGTTGTGGCCCTTCTTGTAGAGCCGCGCGTCGGAGAGCAGCCTGGCGTGCGTCGCCAGGCTGTCCTTCAGCCAGCTCTCCTTGACGTGCCTGCTCAGGCAGAGCAGCGGCTGGCTGCGCAGCGAGACCGGGTGGTCCTTCCACACGTACGCCTTGGTGCCGCGGGCACCGTACTTGTTGTTCGCGACCCAGTCCTTGGCGATCTCCTTGGCGCGCTCCAGATACTGCTCCTCGCCGCTGTTCTCGTACTCGACGACCAGCGTGCCCATCCAGCGCAGCGACTGGAACACGTACTCCCACGAGCGGTTCCGGTACGGGCTCGCACCCCAGTTGATCTTCTTGCCCAGCTTGTACGCCGGCAGCCCCACCAGCGAGATCTCGCCCCGCATGACGTCGCCGGCCGTCGGCGTGCCGGGCAGCCAGTCGCCCTGACACTCCGCGGTACGCGTCACCTTGTCGGCCTGCGCAGGGCTCACGAACCCGCCGATTGCGAGTGTGAGGGCAAGAGGTATCGCGAGCTGGCGCACGCCAGTTCCTTTCGGGACAAAAGATGAGGGTGGGACATGCTTTCGAATGGCGATCAGCCGGTCAAGGTGAATGCCTGATTCGTTAACCACCCGATGCAGTCGCCTGATGCTCGCACCCGGCACCCTGGCTGGCGAGCGGTGGGCCCGCCGCGACATGCTGGTGCCCGTGACATTCGACGACCTCGTGATCCCGGACACACCCGCCTGCCGCGGCGCGCTCGAAGTGGCCAGCCGCTACCACTCGCCGTCGCTGCTCAACCACTCGATCCGCGCCTACCTGTGGGCGGCCGCGTACGCGCGGGACAACGGCATCGCCTTCGAGGCCGAACTGCTGTACGTGTCGGCGATGCTGCACGACATCGGCCTGGTCGCCGAGTTCGACAGCCACACAGTGCCGTACGAGGAGGCGGGCGGTCACGTGGCCTGGGCCTTCTGCGCCGGGGCCGGCTGGTCGCCCGAGCGCAGGCTACGCGCCTCCGAGGTGATCATCCGGCACATGTGGGAGGAGGTGCCGGTGGAGGAGGATCCCGAGGGGCACCTGCTGGAGCTCTCGACCGGCATGGACATCTCCGGCCGCCGTACCGACGAGATCCCCGCCGACGTGCGGCGGGAGGTGCTGGAGCGCTACCCCCGGCTGGAGATTTCCAAAGAGTTCGCCGTGTGCGTCTCGGAGCAGGGGGCGCGCAAGCCGGCGAGCTTCGCCGCCCGGTTCGTGGCGGGCGGCATCGTGGACCGGATCGCGCGCAACCCGCTGGACGCCTGAGACGAGCGCGGGCCTACGCCTTGGGGCCCGCGCTCTCGGCGACCTCGAAGGTCCACACCTCGGAGCCCGTCGCCGCCGGCCCC
This sequence comes from Nonomuraea basaltis, assembly GCF_005893125.1. Taxonomy (GTDB): domain Bacteria; phylum Actinomycetota; class Actinomycetes; order Streptosporangiales; family Streptosporangiaceae; genus Nonomuraea; species Nonomuraea basaltis. The sequence continues at coordinate 81,962 of NZ_VCJS01000001.1, forward strand.
TGCCCATGGCCGTGGCCCTGTCCGTGCCCCTGGGCGGCCTGGGCGGCCTGGGCGGCGGCCTGGGCGTGGCCGCGCTGGAACGCCTGGCTCTGCTGCCACTTCTGGAAGTCCTCTTCGCTGCGCCAGCGCGTGTAAACGAGATACTGCTCCGTGCCCTCCACCGGCCTCAGCAGCTCGAACCACTCGAACCCGTCGGCCGACTCCACCATCCCTGCCCGGCTGGAGAAGCGCCGTTCCAGCTCCGCCCGCATGTCGGCGGGCACGGTCAGCACGTTGATCTTCACGACGGACAACGGGAACCCCTCTCGTGAGCGCCTCAGTGCACCACCCGATGCGGCGCAGATGAGGGCTCCAGGCTAACGCGGGCCACCGCCGGCACATGATCCCGGTCCAGCGCGTCGCGCAGGTGCGGCAGCGTCACCGTGGACAGGTGCCAGGTCAGCTCGCTCATCGGGACCGACTCGTCGGCGACGAGGCTCAGCCGTACCTCGGGCCGGCCCTGCGAGTGCGCCACGCCGGCGTCGGCGCTCAGCACGGCCGGGCACGACTCGACGTCGGCCGCCACCGCCTGCGCCATCCCGCCCGCCGACAGCTCCGTGACCCCGGTCGGGCCCCCCTCCAGTCGCACGACGCGACGCGTCTCCCAGCGGCCCTGCGCGAACAGCCAGCGCAGGCCCAGCAGCGCGATGACGATCGACGCGACGGCCACCGCCCACCAGATCCACCAGCCGTGCAGCGCGAAGAACGCCCGCATGCCGTCGTCCACGATCGGGGTCCGCGCGGCGGCCGAGTCCTGCGGGAACGCGCCCAGCCCGCGGGCCAGCGCGACCCCGCCCAGGATCGCCAGCGCCAGGCCGGCCAGTGCCAGCCCCCAGCGGTTGCCCCGGCTGGTCCGCCTGCTCACTTCCGCTCCTTGACGTCGACGACCACCCGGTACGGCTCGACGGGATCCAGCCCCGCCAGCCTGGTCAGCACGGCGGCGCGTACGGCCTTGCGGAACCGTTCCCTGCCCCAGCCGGACGTGGTGGCCGTGACGGTGACCGTACGGCCCCGGATCCTGGCACGGGCCGAGTGCACCCCGGACACCTCCTCGGCGGCGTGGGCCAGGGCCCGGGTGAGGCTCTTGGGACGCAGACCGATGATCAGGTCGGGGTCGCCGCCGCGTACCGGCACCATTCTCGGCCGCCCCGGCACCAGGGCGACGGCCAGCAAGGCCAACCCGGTCAGCGTCACGAGCGCCGCGCCGGCCAGGAACAGCGGGTCCGACCAGAGCGTCGACGAGGCCCATGCGAGCATCCGGTCGTACGGGACCAGGCGCTGCGGGCGGCCGGTCAGCGCGGAGATCGTCTCGGCGGCGACGAGCAGGCCCAGGATCGTGAGCAGGCCGGCGACGACGATGGCCGGGACCCTGCGGTGCGACCGGAAGGCCCGCACGGTCGCGCGGTCGGCCGCCCGGTCACGGGGCGGCGGCTCACCGGCCGATCGACGCGTGCCGGGCCCACCCGCCGCCGGGTCCGCGCCGGGTCCGGCGACCGGGACGGTGCGAACCTCCTGGCCACCCTGCGCCGTCATGTCCGGCCTGCGGCCGGGTCCGTTGAAGAGCGTCGTCCAGACCGTCATCGCGGGTCGCCGCCCAGATCGGTCATGGTGATGTCCAGGCGGGTGACGGTCAGGCCGGTCTGGTAGGTGACGCGGCGGATCACGTGTTCCCTGAGTCGCACCGCCACGGCGTGCAGCGGGGACGGGTAGGCGACGCTCACGTCCATGCGGATGACGGCCAGGTCGCCGTGGACCTCGGCGCTCGACGGATGCGTCCACGGCAGGCCCCGCAGGTGCACCGCGCGCACCTCGGGGACCTCCTCGGCGGCGCAGCACGCGATCTTGGTGACCGCCCGGCCGGCGATCTCGGTGCGCCCGCGCCGCTCCGGCGGCGGAAGACGCTGCGCGGGCACCGTCACGACATCCGCTTCGCGGCCGGGGGCGATGGTGGTCATCTGCGCCTCACGTTCAGGCCGGACAGGTTCACCTCGCCCGTCTCGGCGATCCGCCCGACCAGGAAGCCGACCGTGCCGAGCACGAGCACCAGCAGGAACGCCCCGAGGCCGCCGAACGCCGCGACCAGCCCGAGAATGATGCCGACGGTCATGCCGATCAGCGGCATCAACTGGATGTTGTCCATGATCCCTCCACGATGTCGTCGATGCGCACGTTCACCAGGCGATCTCCGGCCAGGTCCGCCACGGCCCGGCGCACCTCGTCGGCGGTCTCCGGGAGCGGGCGGTCCATCGTGGCGACGACGGCGATCTCCACCTCGCCGTCGTCCACGGAAACCCCTACGAGCCGCTCCCCGGGCAGGTACGTGGCCACCGTCCCGAAGGGCCCGCCGGACAGTCCGGCCACCCCAGGGCAGGCCCGCACCCGCGCAGCGATGAGCCGAGCGGCCTCATCGCCACCCGCCATCGGGTCTGCCCCAGCCCGGGCAGACCCCGTCATCGGACCCTGGGCTCCTGCTCGGCGCCCATCCCGGGCCCCTCCGGCTGCCGATCCCGGTCCTGGCCGGGCAGGTGTACGTCGCCGACCCTGATGTTGACCTCGGTCACTTCGAGGCCGCACATCCGCTCGACCGCCCCGATCACGTTCTTCCGCACGGCCGCCGCCAGTTCGGGGATCACCGTGCCGTACTCGGCCACCACGTCCAGGTCCACGGCCGCCTGTCGCTCGCCGACCTCCACCGACACGCCCTGCGAGATGCTCGGCTCCCCGCCGACCATGCCGCGCATGCTGCCGAACGCTCGCGCCGCACCTCCGCCCATGGCGTACACGCCCGACACCTCGCGGGCGGCGAGACCGGCGATCTTCGCGACGACGCCGTCGTCGATGCTGGTGGTGCCCCTGTCGGTGACCAGCGAGGTCGCCGAGCCGGTGTCCTGCGTTCTGGGCCGTGGCACGGTTCCCGCCTGCCCGGCCTCCGTGACCTTCGTGGACATCATGTCTGACACGGTCCATCACCCCCCTGTACGTCTTAGGGAGAAATAACCCCTCCTATACGGGTGATGCGCAAGAAAACGGACTCTGGGGGCAAATATGGATGATTCCTGACTTGTTTAGTGGCGGAACGTGGTGGGCCCGGCGACGTTGGGCTGACCCCTGTGGTGGCGGCGATAGCCTTGTCGGGTGCGTATAGCGAGGTTCTCCACAGGCGAAGGCGTGTCGTTCGGCGTGGTGGAAGGCGGTCCGGGGGAGGAGTTCGTCTCCGCGATCTCCGGCCATCCGTTCAGCCAGGTGCAGTTCACCAGCGAGCGCTACCCGCTCTCCCAGGTGAAGCTGCTGGCCCCGATGCTGCCGAGCAAGGTGGTCGCCATCGGCAGAAACTACGCCGAGCACGCGGCCGAGTTCGGCAATGAGGTGCCCGACGAGCCGCTCATCTTCATGAAGCCGTCCACCACGGTGATCGGCCACGGCGAGAACATCGCCTACCCCACGTCGCTGTCCGACCGCGTCGACTACGAGGGCGAGCTGGCCGTCGTGATCGGCCGGCTCTGCCGCGAGGTGCCGGTCGAACGGGCCAAGGACGTCATCTTCGGCTACACGTGCGCCAACGACGTCACCGCCCGCGACCTGCAGAAGAAGGACGTGCAGTTCACCCGGGCCAAGGGGTTCGACACGTTCTGCCCGCTCGGGCCGTGGATCCAGACCGACCTGGACGCGAGCGACCTCGCGCTGACGACCACGGTCAACGGCGAGGTGCGCCAGAGCGGCCGCACCAGCCAGCTCATCAACGACATCCCCGCGCTGGTGGCCTACGTCAGCGCGGTCATGACGCTGATCCCCGGCGACGTCATCCTGACCGGCACCCCGGCAGGCGTCGGCCCTCTCCAGATCGGTGACGAGGTCAGCGTCGGCATCGAAGGCATCGGCACACTCACGAACAAGGTGGTCTCCCGTGACTGACGTACGGGTGCGGTTCGCCCCGTCTCCTACTGGCATGTTCCACGTCGGCGGTGCCCGCACGGCGCTGTTCAACTGGGCGCTGGCCGAGCAATCCGGCGGCCGCTTCGTGCTGCGCATCGAGGACACCGACGCGTCCAGAAACCAGCCGGAGTGGACCGAGGGCATCATCTCCGCGCTCGACTGGATCGGCATCAACGGCACCAACCCGGTGTTCGAAGGCCCCTACTTCCAGTCGGCGTACGAGCCGCAGCACCGCGAGGCGGTGGCCAAGCTGCTGGCCGACGGCAGGGCCTACCACTGCGACTGCACACGTGAGACGCTCGTCGCCCGCACCGGCTCCGAGCACCGCGGCTACGACGGCTTCTGCCGCGACCGGGACCTCACCGAGGGCGCGGTCCGCTTCCGCACTCCCGACGAGGGCGTGACCGTGGTGGCCGACCTCGTCCGCGGCAACGTGGAGTTCCCCAACGAGGCGCAGGAGGACTTCGTCATCGCCCGCACCGACGGCTCGCCGCTCTACGTGCTGGCCAACGCGGTCGACGACATCACCCAGAACATCACCCATGTCGTCCGCGGCGAGGAGCACCTGGGCAACGCGGCCAAGCAGATGCTGCTCTGGCCCGCGCTGGGCGCGAAGCCGCCGGTCTGGGCACACCTGCCGGTGATCGTCAACGAGCAGCGCAAGAAGCTGTCCAAGCGCCGCGACAAGGTGGCGCTGGAGGACTACCGCGCGGAGGGCTACCTGCCCGAGGCCATGGTCAACTACCTCATGCTGCTCGGCTGGGGCCCCGGCGAGGACCGCGAGATCATGCCGTGGTCGGACATGGTGCCGCTGTTCAGGCTGGAGGACGTCAACTCCGCCGGCGCGTTCTTCGACGAGAAGAAGCTGCGCGCGTTCAACGGCGAGTACATCCGGGCTCTGCCGCTGGAGACGTTCGAGGAGCGCTGCGCGCCCTACCTCGACCCTCTGTGGGATCGCGAGCTGTTCAGCAAGGTCGCCGTCCTGGCCCAGACCCGCATCACGGTGCTGTCGGAGATCAGGCAGAACGTCGACTTCCTCTTCCTCGGGGAGCCGGTGTTCGACCAGGCGTCCTGGGACAAGGCGATGAAGAACTCCCCAGTGGAGATCATCACCGGCTACCTCGACCGCCTCGAGGCGGTGAGCTGGGATCCGGAGTCGCTCAAGGAGGCGCTGGAGCAGGTCGGCGCGGCCCACGGGCTCAAGCTCGGCAAGGCCCAGGCCCCGGTCCGCGTCGCGCTCACCGGCCGCACGGTGGGCCTGCCGCTGTTCGAGTCGATCGAGGTGCTCGGCCGCGCGCGCGTCCAGGACCGCCTGCGTGCCGCGCTAGCGCGCCTGCAAGGCTGATCAAGGCCCCTGCGGCCATCGACAACCACACCCCCGTGAGGCCGAGCCACGAGCTCAGCACATAGGCGAGGGGCAGTTGCACGGCGAAGCCCGCCAGCGTGGCGGCGAGCAGGCGACTGCCCCTTCCGCTCGCCTGGAGCACTCCGCCCACGGCGATCAGCCCGCCGAACGGCACCAGATAGAGCGCCATCCACCGCAGGAACCCCACGGCCACCTCGGGGTCGGCGGTGAACAGCCCGGCGACCGGCGCGGCCGCCAGATTGAGCACGGCCGCGACGGCCGCTCCCGACCCGAGCCCGAGCCAGAGCGGCGATCCGACGGCCTCCGAGCGGGCGGTACGGATCATCGCCGCCTGCCGCAGCGCGTAGAAGACCATGACGCCGGCCAGCATGATCTTCTGGCCGATCCCGTAGCCGGCCACCTGCGCAGTGCCGAACCCGGCCACGATCTCCACCAGCGCCATCCCCACCAGAGCGCGAGCCAGGAAATCTCCGGACATGGGAAGCCCTGTCCGGAGCACCTCGCCCGCGACCAGGCCCCGGCCCCGGTCGCGGAGCCGTAACACGGACCTGAGGGCGATCGCCAGCGTGACGGCGCGCGCCAGTACGGTGGCCAGCGCGGCGCCCTGGACTCCCATTTCCAGGCCGTGGATGAACAGCGGATCCAGCACGATCACCAGGGCGTTGCAGATCAGTGCGTGCCGCATGGGGAGCCTTGTGTTCCCCAGGCCCTTGAGAATGCCGTCCACGATCGTCTGGGCGAAGTACACCGGCAGCCCGCCGAGAGAGATCAGGAAGAAGTCCGCGGTCAACGAAGGGCTGTCGGTGAACAGGGCCGCCAAAGGTTCGCGCAGCAGCACGCCCGGCACGGCGACGGCGATCGAGAAGGCGGCCCAGAGCAGCCAGGCCGTCCTGATCACGGGAGCCAGCGGCGCGTGCCCGTCACGGCGCCCGGCCAGCACTGTGACGCCGGTCGGCACCGCCAGGAACAGCCCGTAGGCCAGGTATTCGGCCGTGGTCCCCACAGTGACCGCGGCGATCGCCGCCTCGCCCAGCGAGGAGACCCAGAGCAGGTCGATCACGCCGACCGCGACCACGGCGGTGAGCAACTCCACGTAGATGGGCAGGGCCAGCCGGATCACGAGTACCTCGTTTCGATATACATCGATTAGAGGTATAGCGTTACGATGTACCCCATGGCAAGCGGCGGCGACCTGGGCCTCACCATCCTGGGATTCCTGAACGAACGCCCCATGCACGGCTACGAGCTCAAGTCGTGCCTCGCCGCGCTCACTGGACATCTGCGCCCGGTCAGCGACGGCGCGCTCTACCCGGCGATCTCCAGGCTCGAGGCGAAAGAGCTGGTCGAACGGCACGAAGAGGCGGGCGCCGCGGCCGCGCGCAGGCAGGTGCTGACGATCACCGGGGCGGGCCGCGAGGAGTTGCTGCGGCGCCTGCGCGAGCCTGCGGACCTGGACATCAGTGACCAGACCAGGTTCTTCACGCTGCTGACGTTCCTGTCGGCGCTGCCCGACCCGGCCGACCAGGCGAAAGTGCTCAACCGCAGGCTGGCGTTCCTGGAGGCGCCCGCAAGCTTCTTCTACCAGGGCAGCAAACCGGTCAGGGCGAAAGACGAGCCGGACCCCTACCGGCGCGGCATGCTGCTGATCGCCCGCGCGTCGAGCCAGGCCGAGAAGGAATGGCTCCGTCAGCGAATCGAGGAACTGAACCTGCCGCAATAGCTCCTAACGTCACCGGGCGCCCACCGCGCACGTTCGCGCAGTGGGCCGCCGAGCACGCGGACGCGTTCAGGTGACCTAGTCGAGGCCGCGGCGCTTGAGCAGCGGCTCGATGCTCGGCTCCCGCCCGCGGAAGTTGCGGAAGGCGGTCAGCGGATCGAGGCTCCCGCCGCGGGAGAGCAGCTCGCGGCGGAAGTGGTCGCCGTTCTCCCTGGTCAGCCCACCGTTCTCCTTGAACCACTCCACGCTCTCCGCGTCCAGCACCTCGCTCCAGATGTAGGAGTAGTAGCCGGCGCTGTAGCCGCCGGAGAAGATGTGCGCGAAGTAATTGGTCCGGTAGCGCGGCCTGACCTGCGGAACGGCGATCTGCGCGGTCGCCAGGGCCGCCGACTCGAACGCCTCGGCGTCGGTCACCGGCTCGCCGGGCGCCAGCTTGTGCCAGGCCCAGTCGAGCAGCGTGGCGGCCAGATATTCGACAGTCTTGAAGCCCTGGTTGAACTTCTCGGCCGCGGTCAGCTTCGCCACCAGCTCGGCCGGCATCGGCTCGCCCGTCTCGTGGTGCTTGGCGTAGTTGGCCAGGATCTCCGGCCAGGTCACCCACATCTCGTTGACCTGCGACGGGTACTCGACGAAGTCGCGCGGCACGCTGGTGCCGGACACGCGCGGGAAGCGCACCTGCGAGAACAATCCGTGCAGCGCGTGCCCGAACTCGTGGAAGGCCGTGTTCACCTCGTCGTACGTCAGCAGCGTCGGCCCCGAGGCGGGCTTGGTGACGTTGAGGTTGTTCATCACCACCGGCCGCAGGCCGAACAGGAACGACTGGTCGACCAGGTTGTTCATCCACGCCCCGCCGCGCTTGGTCTCCCTGGCGTACGGGTCGAGCACGAACAGCCCCAGCCGGCTCCCGTCCTCGTCGAACACCTCGTACACGGTCACGTCGGGGTGGTAACCGCCCAGGTCGGGCCGCTCGGTGAAGGTGACGCCGTACAGCTTCGCCGCCGCGAAGAAGATCCCGTCCCGGTAGACGCGGTTGAGCTCGAAGTACGGCCGCATCGCGGCGGCGTCGAAGTCGTAACGGGCCTGGCGCACCTTCTCCGAGTAGTACGGCCAGTCCCACGGCTCGATGTCGAACCCGGCCATCTCGGCCAGCTCCTCGGCCTCCCTCTTGGCGTTGCGCACCGCGGGGCCGACGAGCTGGCCGAGCATCTCCTCGACCGCCTCGACGGTCTTGGCCGTCTGGTCGGCGACCGAGTAGGCGGCGTGGCTGGGGAACCCGAGCAGCGCCGCCCGCTCGGCCCGCAGCGTCGCCATCCTGGCGGCCACCTCGAAGTTGCCCGGCGCCCGCCCGACGCTCAGCTCGTAGAGCCGGCGGCGCACGTCGCGGTTCGTGAGCTGGGCCAGGCCGGGCTGGGCGGTGAAGTTGAGCAGCGGCAGGACGTACTTGCCGTCCTTGCGCAGTGACTCGATCCTGGCCTCGTCGAAGCCGTCGAGCTCCTTGGGGTCCTCCACCACCAGTGCCGACTCCGTCGAGGCCTTGAGCAGGCTCTGCGCGAAGTCGGTCGAGAGCCTCGACAGCTCCTCGTTGAGCTCCCGCAGCCGGTCCTGCTCGGACTCCGACAGGTCGGCGCCGGCCCGGATGAAGTCGTCCCGGTACTTCTCCAGCAGCCAGGCCTCCTCCGGGGCCTCCGTGGTCACCTGCTTGATGCGCGCCCACAGCGCCCGGTTGAGCCGGATCGCGTCGCTGTGCCTGGTCAGCTCCGGAGAGATCTCCTTCTCGATCTCCATGATGCCGTCGCTGGAGTCGGCCGCGGCGATGCTGTAGAAAACCGTGGCCGTCCGGTCGAGGATCCGTCCCGACCGCTCGAGCGCGGCGATCGTGTTGTCGAAGGCCGGCGGCTCGGCGCTGCCTGCGATCGCGTCGACCTCGGCAAGCTGCTCGGCCATGCCGCGCCGGAACGCGGGCAGGTAGTGCTCCTCGCGGATGTCCGCGAAGGGCGGCAGCTCGTACGGCAGGTTGCTAGGGGCGAAGAACGGATTCTCGGCCAACGCTCGGGCTCCTCCACGTGGTGTTTTGTCCCCATCAGCTTGGCACGCTGTGGGTAGTGGAGGGGCCGCTCGGCGAATCGTTTTGGTCTTAGCCCCCGAGCTGGGCTATTCTTTCGGACGTCGCCAAGCGCGCCCCCTAGGGGTTTCGCAGCGGTGGGGTATGGTGTAATTGGCAGCACGACTGATTCTGGTTCAGTTAGTCTAGGTTCGAGTCCTGGTACCCCAGCATTGAACGGATGTCTCCACAGGAGACGTCCGTTTTTTCATTTCGCGAGCCGGTCGAGGATTTCGGTGATCTGCCGATAGGCCTTGGGCGTCGGCGCGTGCGACGACTCCACCGTGAAGACCTTGAACCTGTTGCCCGGCGTCGCCGCGTCCGCCTCCTTGATCATGCGGTCCTGCAGCGCGATCGGGAGCACCCTGTCCCGCGTGTGCCTGATGTACACGCGGGGCACCCGCCCCCAGGCACTCTTGCGGCCCCGGGCGTCGGCGCTCGACACCTGCAGGCTCTCGTCGGGCAGCAGCGTGTTCAGCATGGCGAGGAACTCGCCCTCGCTCGCCTCCGCCATGAACGCCGCCTTGGCCGCGTCCAGGAACTTCCGGTCGTTCGTGCGCCAGTTGACGCGGATCGCCTTGAGCACCCGGGGATCGCCGACGATGCCCGAGAAGATGCTGCCCGCCAGGCTTGTCTTGCCCTCCGGCGTCTCCAGGTACTCCGCCGGCGAGCGCAGCTTCGTGCAGCAGTAGGCCGCGTCGTAGACCAGCCGGTCGATCAGGCCGGGCACCTCGTCGGCCGCCTTGGTGATCGTCGCGCCGCCAAGGCTGCCGCCCACCAGGATGACCGGGCCGTGGCCGGAGACCCGGCGAACGGTGTTCACCGTCGCCTCCACATAGTCGTCCAGCGTCACGTCCGCCATCGGGGACGGGATGGTGGCCAGCTTCGCCAGGTCCTGCGGCGCCTGGTAGGCCAGGTGGAACTGCTCCTCGGGGCCGTGCCCCGGCAGGCTCACGCCCACGGCGCGGTGGCCGCGCAGCATCAGCTCGGCATCGGCGCTGGCCACGCCGTTCGAGCCGGTCACGAAGACGTACGTGGTCACCTCCTTGCGCTCGGCGGTGGCCGAGGTGGCGTAGGCGCCCGCGCCCGCGACGGCGGCCATCCGGAACATCGATCTCCTGCTCGGAATGTTCATATGGCGAGGTTCGCCCACGTCAGCCCGGGTGCACATCGCCCGTGCGGCGCGACTTGCGGTGGATGCCGGACATCCACCGATCGGTGGATGCGTGCCAGGCTGGACCGCATGAGCTGGCTCGACGGCCGCGAGCGCTGGGCGTTCCTGGGACTCGCCTACGCGCTGCTCGCGCTCTCCGCGATCGCGGCGATCCTCATGGACGCGGGCGGCACGTCCATACTCGGGTGGCGGGCCGGGACGGGTGATCCCGGGGGCGGCCTGCTCTGGCCCGCGCTGGCCGCGGCCGCCGGGGTGTGGCTGGCACCCATCGCCTGGCTCCACCAGCGCCGCGACGTCCGCCGAGCGCTGGTCGTGGCCCACTACCTCGTCCTCATCGCCCTCGCCGGAGCGCTGGCCGCCGAGAGCGCGGCCTTCACCGTGTTCGCCTCGGTCGGCTATCCGCTGGCCATCGCCATGCTGCCCGCCCGGCTCGTCATGGCCGGCGTGACGGTCACCGCCATCGTCAACGTGGCCGCCCAGGCCGGTCCGGGGGACCGCACGGCCCTGCTCACCGTGATCGCAGGCGTCGCCCTGCCACTGGTCCTGGCCGGCTGGTACGTCTCCGCCGAGCACGACAAGCGCCGCCGTCTGATCGAGCGGCTGCGGTCCGCCCTGGCCGAGAACGCCGACCTGCACGCCAGGCTGCTCGACCAGGCCAGGCGGGCGGGCGTGCTCGACGAGCGGCACCGGGTGGCGGGCGAGATCCACGACACGGTCGCGCAGGACCTGGTCGCCCTGATCGGCCAGCTCGACGCCGCCGGCCGCGCCACCCAGGGCCCGGCCCGCCGCCGCCACCTCGACCAGGCGGCCGAGCTCGCCCGCCGCGGCCTGGCCGAGGCCCGCAGGTCCGTAACCGCGCTGCGCCCCGAGCCGCTGGAGCACGCGATGCTGCCGGAGGCGCTCGCCCGCATGGCCGAATCCTGGTCGAAGGCGTCGGGCGTGGACCTCGCCCTGGAGATCACCGGCACACCCGTCGCCCTGGCCGCCGACGTGGAGGCCACGCTGTTCCGCGTCGCCCAGGAGGCGCTGGCCAACGTCGCAAAGCACGCCAGAGCTACCAGGGCGGGCCTCACCCTGTCGTACACGGACGAAGTCATCCTCCTCGACATCCGCGACGACGGGGCCGGTTTCGCCCCGCAGACGCCCGCTGACGGCTTCGGCCTGGACGGGATGCGCCGGCGGGTACGCGGCGTCGGCGGCACCCTGGACATCGAGTCCGAACCCGGCCACGGCACCGCCATCGCCGCCGCCGTCCCCGCCATACCCGCGGAGAGCGACCCAAGCCCGTCCACCGCCGACCGGAACACTCGATGAGACGATGACCTTCGGGAAGACACGACCTTCGGGAAGACAAGACCTTCAGGGAGGAGACCGATGACGCTGAGGCTGCTGATCGCGGACGACCACCCGATCGTGCGTGACGGCCTGCGCGCAGCCCTCGGCGCCGAGCCCGACCTCGAGATCGTCGGCGAGGCGGCCGACGGCGCCCAGGCCGTGCGCCTGGCCGCCGAGCTCCGGCCCGACGTCGTCCTCATGGACCTGCGCATGCCCGGCATGGACGGCGTCGCCGCCATCCGCAGGCTCAGCGGCACCGGCCCGCGGGTGCTGGTCCTGACCACGTTCGACACCGACGTGCTGCCCGCGCTGGAGGCGGGAGCCAGCGGCTACCTGCTGAAGGACGCCCCTCCGGAGGAGCTGGTACGCGCCGTCCGGGCCACCCACAAAGGCGAGACCGTGCTCGCGCCCGCCGTGGCCGGCCGCCTGGCCGATCACGTGCGGAAGCCCGCCAGGGGCGCGCTGAGCAAGCGCGAGCTGGAGGTGCTGCGCCTGGTGGCAGGGGGAGCGACCAACAAGGAGGCGGCGGCCAGCCTGTTCATCAGCGAGGCAAGCGTCAAGACGCACCTGCTGCACATCTACGCCAAGCTCGACGTACGTGACCGCGCCGCCGCCGTCGGCGAGGCCTACCGCCGCGGCCTCCTCACCGCGTGACGCCCCACCCGGCCCCATCTGGTGGGCGGATAAGCGGTTTGGTTGTGGTCTGCGGGGTGCGGTAGAGTTACCGACGTCGCCGGGGAGACCCGGCACAACAGCTTGTGGACAGGGTCCCGTCGTCTAGTGGCCCAGGACGCCGCCCTCTCAAGGCGGTAGCGCCGGTTCGAATCCGGTCGGGACTACCACTGTCACCAAGCTTGCGAAGGTCCCGTCGTCTAGTGGCCCAGGACGCCGCCCTCTCAAGGCGGTAGCGCCGGTTCGAATCCGGTCGGGACTACATCTGCATCACCGCTCCGGCGCCCACGGCCCGGGGCGTTTCGCTTTTTCCGGCCGGTTACGACCCTCGCTTTCAGCCGGTTCACGACCCTCGCTCTTAGCTGGTTCACGACTTTCACGCGGGCGGCCCACAGCGCGCACGTATCGGCGCCCGGCCCTGTGAACCGGAATGGCGAAGGCCCCCGCCGCGGATGGCGAGGGCCTGGGTGGACGTCACATAGAGCGCGCCTTGAACAGCGCGCGCCGCGCCGTCTTGGCCACCTGCTTGTCCGGGTGCACCTGCGAGATCAGATCCAGCAGCTCCTCCACGTGCGCGTGCGGGATCTTCCAGATCACCTCCAGCAGGCTGTTGACCATGTCGGGCCCGATGTCCTGCAGGCTGCTCACGAACTCCGACCGCCCCAGCCCGGCCGAGATCGTCCACATGTCCAGGATCAGCCAGTGCGTGTCGTCCTGCGTCGGCTCGGGCGCTCCCTCGACCTCCAGCTGGCTCAAATGGGTGGCCGCGTACGGCCGCAGCGACGGCTGTTTGAGCGCCGCCTGCCAGGCCGGGATCGCCGCCTCGCCCAGCGTGCCGACCACGCTGGCGGCCTGCACCCTGATCAGTGCGTCGCTGTCGTCCTCGGCCGCCGCCTCGAGCAGCTCCTCGGCGGCCTTGGCCGGCTCGCGCAGCCGCATCCATGCCGCGAACTCCGCGTCGGCCTCCTCCTCGGGCAGCTCCGCGCTGAGCACCAGCAGCTCGTGGGCGCTCATGGACTCGATCGCGGGCCGCGCGTCCACCTCGATGTCGGCGTCGTCCACGAGGTGGACGACCCCCTCGGTGCCGAGCGGCGTGAGGCTGATGGTCCGGCCCTGGACCTCGACCATGCCGTATCCCACGAGCCAGTCGATCGCGGGCGCCAGCGGGTCGCCCGCCGCCTCCCACGCGTCCGCGCCCAGCTCCTCGTCGAGGTCGGCGGCGGCCTCGGCCAGCTCCTGCGCCAGCTCGTCGAGGTCGCGCGAGCCGCCCGCGAGCAGCAGGCGGACCAGCACGCCCCGCGTCAGGCCGGACAGGGCCATGGTGAGATCGTCGTCGGGCAGCTCGGGGTCGCCGTAGTCGACCGAGTGCAGCCCGAGCATCCACGCGTCGAGCACGTCCTCGTCGTCGTCGAACGGCCACTCCGAGGTGTCGTCCTGGACCGCAACCGTGCTGCCGTCGCCCGGCTCAAGGAACTCCAGGTCCACGGCCAGGTTCCAGATGTTCCACAGGTATGGCACGGCCTCGGCGATCGGGCCGTCGGTCTCCGGCGTGGGCAGCCCGACGGCCGCCAGCGCCTCCTCCACCTCCGCGTCGCTGAGCAGCGTGTCCTCGCCCACCCGGCGGCCCGACCCCACCCACAGGGCCAGGTCACGGGCCTTGGCGACGAGCGGCGCCTGGCGGGCGGCCGCGGCCAGCTCTGCGTCCGGCCGCAGCCTGATCGTGTCGAGCTCGGCCAGCTCGTCGGCGAACAGCTCGAAGTCGCCCAGGTCTCCGGCCTCATCCTCCACGTCGTCGCCCTCGGTGTCCTCCAGGAGCTCCTCCATGAGATCGACGAACTCGTCTTCGACGTCGTCGAGCTCGGCCTGCAGATCGGCGAGGGAGTCCGAGCGCTGGGTCAGCCTGCCGGTCTGCGAGAGGAACGTGAGGTACGCGTCCACGGCCGGGAGCATCCCGTCGGCGGCCGCGTCGGGATCCTCCACGACCTTGGGCATGCGGTCGAGCAGCAGGTTGCGCAGGTCAGCGCGCTTCCACGTGCCGAGATCCTGCGAGAAGGCGAGACGGTGCCAGAGTGCGGCAGGCCCCACGAGCTCGGGGTCGCTTCCCGGCGCGTTGGCGCGTGCCCACATGATGAACTCTTCGAGCAGGGGTCGCAGCTCAGTGGCGGCTACCTCGATGCGATCTGTCACGCACACAGGCTAGTGCGCCCGCGAGGCAGTCGGCTCCCCAAATACATCCTTTTGCTGATCATGACGTGCGGCGCATGGCCTCCGTGATGCGTTCGGCGGCCGCCATGACGGGCACCGCGTGCAGCCGGCCCGGCGCCCTCGTGAGCCGTTCGATGGGTCCGGAGACCGACACCGCGGCGATCACCTTCCCGCCGCTACCCCTTATCGGGGCGGAGACGCTGGCCACACCCTGCTCGCGCTCGCCGACGCTGTGGGCCCACCCGCGGCGGCGTACGGAGGCGAGCGTGGCGGCGGTGAACTTGGCCCCGCGCAGGCCCCGGTGCAGCCGGTCGGGCTCCTCCCACGCCAGCAGAATCTGCGCCGCCGAACCTGCCGTCATGGGCAGCGCCGAACCCACCGGAACCGTGTCACGCAGGCCGCTGGCCCGCTCCGCCGCGGCCACGCACACCCGCTCATCGCCCTGACGGCGGTAGAGTTGCGCACTCTCCCCGGTCAGATCCCTCAGCTGCGTCAACACGGGCGCGGCCACCGCCAGCAGCCGGTCCTCGCCGGCCGCGGTGGACAACTCGGAAAGCCGCGGGCCCAGCACGAACCTGCCCTGCGTGTCACGGGTCACAATGCGGTGGTGCTCGAGAGCGACGGCCAGCCGGTGGGCGGTGGGACGGGCCAGACCGGTGGCCTGGACGAGCTGCGCCAGTGAAGCGGGTCCCGCTTCGAGGGCATTGAGTACAAGAACCGCCTTGTCGAGTACTCCGACTCCGCTAGAGTTGTCCATACACCGATACTGCAGTCTCGACATATGAGAAAGCAAGTCGGAGGAAGTCTCGAGGAGGAGATCAGCATGGGCCGCACACTGGCCGAGAAGGTCTGGGAGCAACACGTCGTCCGGCGTGCCGAGGGCGAACCTGACCTGCTCTACATCGACCTGCACCTCATTCACGAGGTGACCAGTCCGCAGGCGTTCGACGGGCTCCGTCTCGCCGGCCGGAAGGTGCGAAGGCCCGAGCTCACGATCGCCACCGAGGACCACAACGTGCCGACAGTGCTCGGCCCGATCTCCGACCCTGTCTCCAAGACGCAGGTCGAGACCCTGCGCAAGAACGCCGCCGAGTTCGGCATCAGGCTCCATCCGATGGGCGACGCCGGCCAGGGCGTGGTCCACATCATCGGCCCGCAGTTCGGCCTGACCCAGCCGGGCATGACGATCGTCTGCGGCGACTCGCACACCTCGACGCACGGCGCGTTCGGCGGCATCGCGTTCGGCATCGGCACCTCCGAGGTCGAGCACGTGCTGGCCACGCAGACGCTGCCGGCCTACCGGCCCAAGACGATGGCCATCGAGGTCTCCGGCGAGCTGCCCCCCGGCGTCACGGCCAAAGACCTGATCCTGGCCATCATCGCCAAGATCGGCACCGGCGGCGGCCAGGGCTACATCGTCGAGTACCGCGGCGAGGCCGTGCGCAAGCTCTCCATGGAGGGCCGCATGACGGTCTGCAACATGTCGATCGAGGCGGGCGCCCGGGCCGGCTTGATCGCGCCGGACGAGACCACGTTCGCCTACCTCAAAGGCCGCCCGCACGCGCCCGAGGGTGAGGCGTGGGACCAGGCCGTCGAATACTGGAAGTCGCTGCGCACCGACGACGACGCCGTGTTCGACAAGGTCGTGGAGATCGACGCCGCGACGCTGACTCCGTACGTCACGTGGGGCACCAACCCGGGCCAGGGCCTGCCGCTGGGCGACTCCGTCCCGAGCCCCGAGTCCTTCGCCGACCCGGTCGCGCGCTCGTCCGCCGAGCGGGCGCTGGAGTACATGGGCCTGACCGCGGGCACGCCGCTGCGTGAGATCGAGGTCGACACGGTCTTCGTCGGCTCGTGCACCAACGGCCGCATCGAGGACCTGCGCTCGGCCGCCGAGATCCTGCGCGGCCGCCAGGTCAGGACCCGCACGCTCATCGTGCCCGGCTCGATGATGGTCAAGCTGCAGGCCGAGCAGGAGGGCCTGCACGAGGTGTTCAAGGCCGCGGGCGCCGAGTGGCGCGAGGCCGGCTGCTCGATGTGCCTGGGGATGAACCCCGACACGCTCCAGCCCGGCGAGCGCAGCGCCTCGACCTCCAACCGCAACTTCGAGGGCCGCCAGGGCAAGGGTGGCCGTACTCATCTGGTGTCGCCGCAGGTCGCCGCCGCGACCGCGGTCACCGGCCGCCTGACCGCTCCCGCGGACCTCTAGCGCGCCGTCGCGCTCAGGCGGCCAGGCCGCCTGACCGACGCGCTCCCCATGTGCAGACCTGTAAGGAAAGAAGCTGATGGACGCCTTCACCACCCACACCGGTACGGCGGTGCCGCTGCGCCGCAGCAACGTCGACACCGACCAGATCATCCCGGCCGTCTGGCTCAAGCAGGTCAGCCGCACCGGCTTCGAGAAGGGCCTGTTCGCGGCCTGGCGCGAGGACCCGTCGTTCGTGCTGAACGACCCCTCCTACGAGGGCGGCACGATCCTCGTCTCCGGCCCCGACTTCGGCACCGGCTCCTCGCGCGAGCACGCCGTCTGGGCGCTGCAGCAGTACGGGTTCCGTGTCGTGATCGCCGCCCGCTTCGGCGACATCTTCCGCAACAACTCCACCAAGATGGGCCTGCTGCCGGTCATCCTGCCCGACGACAAGGTCGAAGCTCTGCAGTCGGCCGTCGAGGCGGACCCCAAGCTGGAGATCACCGTCGACCTGGGAGATCGCCAGGTCCGCTGGGCGGACGAGGCCGTGCCGTTCGAGATCGACGACTACACCCGCTGGCGGCTCATGGAGGGCCTCGACGACATCGGGCTGACCCTGCGTCACGCCGACGATGTGGCGGCGTACGAGAATGGTCGGCAGCCATGGCTGCCGACCACCGTCTAGAAGACGACGAACTGGCGCGGCGGTTGCGCGAAGCGCACCGCCGTGTCCGCATGCTGCCCGCGAGCGATAAGGAGCGGCTGGCCCGCCGCTATCTCGCCATCTGCGATCTGGCAAAGCGCGATCCTGAAAGGGCCGCCGCCCGCCTCGAAGCGTTTCTGACCTGCCTCGACGCAGCCCCCGACACGCCACGTAATGAGGAAACACGCTAGGTGATTGAGTTCCCCCGCGATCCCGCCTACTTTCGAGCGCGTAAGGGGTTTCTACGTCGAACTCGTGAGCTGGAACCCTGAGCCGTAACTGGGGGAGCAGGACTTTCATGAACAAGCGAGAACTCGTCGAGGCCATCGCGGACCGGGTGGGCGACAGGAAGACGGCCACCGAGGCCGTGAACGCGGTCATCGACGCCGTCCAGAAGGCCGTGGCGGGCGGCGACAAGGTCTCCATCACGGGCTTCGGCGCGTTCGAGATGGTGCACAAGCCTGCCCGCACGGCCAGGAACCCGTCCACCGGCGCGGAAATCAACGTCCCGGAGAGCTGGGGGCCCAAGTTCCGCCCCGGCTCCGATTTCAAAGAGCTGGTCAATCAGGGTGGCAAGAAAGTCGGAAAGAAGAAGTAAATCAAGCGGACGGCCACGCCCGGGCTGAACGGCCCGGGCGTCCGCATTCACGGGTTCGGGACCGGGAACGTCGAGAGCGTGATGTAGGTGATCTCCCCGCCAGACATCGCCAGGTTCACCCGCTGCCCCGTGCGCAGCAGCCGCAGCGGGCCGGCGTCGAAGGCAGGCGTGCCGAACTCCAGCACGGTCCCGTCGTCGAGGAAGACCGTGCCCGAGCGGGTGGCCTCGTCGAAGCTGCGTACCGTCGCCTGCACGCAGACCAGCCTAATTGGTTTGCCTCCGACCGGCGAGCGGGCGAGGATCGCGAGCCATGGAGCGTCCGGGGGACCTGTGGCGGTTCGCGGGGGCGAACGGCATCACCCAGCTGGGCACCCAGGTCACGATCGTCGCGCTGCCGTTGACCGCCGTGCTGACGCTCGACGCCGGCGCCATTGAGCTCGGCCTGCTGTCCGCCGCCCAGATGGTCGCGTTCCTGCTGATCGGGCTGCCCGCCGGGGTCTGGGTGGATCGGATGCGCCGCCGCCCGATCCTCGTCTGGGCCGACCTGATCCGCGGAGCGGCACTGCTGACCGTGCCCCTGGCCGCCTGGCTGGACGGGCTCACGCTGCCACACCTCTACGCCGTCGCGCTGGTGCTGGGCGTGGGCACGGTGTTCTTCGACGTGGCCCAGATGAGCTTCGTGCCGGCGATCGTCCCGAAGGAGCGGCTCGAACGCGCCAACGGCCGGCTGGAGGTCACCAGGCACGTCTCCGTGCTGGCCGGGCCGGACGTGGGCGGCTGGCTGGTCACCGCGCTCACAGCGCCGTTCGCGCTGCTCGCCGACGCGGGCGCCTACCTCGTCTCTGCGCATCTGCTGTCCGGCATCAGGGCCGAGGAGACACCTTCCCGGGAGAGAACCAGGCGGTTGCGCTCCGAGATGGCCGAGGGCGTCGCGTTCGTCGTCAAGGACCCGGTCCTGCTCAGGGTCGCGATCGGCGGCGCGCTCACGAGGGTCGCGCTGGGTGCCTGCGCGGTCGGTTACCCGCTCTATCTGGTGGCGGAGCTGGGCGTCGACGCCACCACCTACGGTCTGCTGCTGTCGGCCTCCGCCGTCGGCGCCCTGGCCGGCGCGACGGTGGCGGCCCGGGTGACGGCCAGGCTCGGCATCGGCCCCACCCTGTACGGCTCCGCGCTGCTGACCATGGTGCTCTGCCTGCCCGCCGTGGCCACCGGACCGGGATGGCGGCTGCTGGCCTTCCCCGTCTTCTCGGCACTGGCCGGCGGCGCCGGCGTGGTGTTCAACATCGCCCAGCTCAGCCACCGCCAGCGCATCACCCCCGAACGCCTGCTCGGCCGGGTCAACGCCAGCATGCGGTTCCTCATGTGGGGCGCGATGCCGGTGGGCGGACTGGCCGGCGGTGCGCTGGGGGAGTGGCTCGGCGGGTACGCGGTCTTCGCCGCCGGCGTCGCGGGACTCGGCCTGTCGTACCTCGCCGTCGTCCTGGCCCCGCGGATCGCGCGGACGACCACCTGATGAACGGGCCTCAGGTAAGGGGCCTCAAGGCGCCGGCCACAGCTCCGCGACCACCGCCGCCGTGTGCCTGCCCAGCCCGAGCGCGATCGCCGCGCGCAGGTCGTCGGGCGTGTCCACGTCGCGCCTGACCGACTCGATCCCCGGCACGCACAGCTCCTTCGCCCCGCCGGCCAGGTGCTTGGCCCGCGACTCCCCGCCGAACCTCGGCGCGAACGGCATGCCGGGACGTACCCCGTAGAAGGTCGTGCCGACGTCGAGCGCGTCGGGCACGAACGACTGGTCGAACTCGCCCGCCGCCGCCAGCGCCACGCCCAGCTCGGCCGGCCGCAGGGCGGGCAGGTCCGCCTGGAGCGCCCCCACCGCGTCGCCGGGCGCGACCCGTACGGCATGGGCGGCACCCCTGCGCAGGGCGGTGTTCAGGCCGCGGTCCGGGTCGGTCACCACCTCGGCGCCCAACGCCGCCAGCGGCCCGGCGGCGGCGGGGTCGGCCGTCACCACGATCACCCGCGCCACCCGCGGGCACGCGAGCGCCGCCGCAACGGTGTCACTGGCCACGGCCACGGCGAACTTCGTACGATGCGGTCCCGTCGCGGCGGCCAGCCGGGTCTTCGCCGCGACCAGCGTCTTCACCGGAATGACCAGTGACCAGCGGATGCTCATACCCTTAAGCATCCCGCCTCGACATCCCATGCGGCCAACCGGGAGACTTGGGGCGCATACTGGAGGAGGAAACCATGAGCCGCCCCACGCGACCATCGCGTTTCTGGGAAACCCTGGCAGTAGTTATCGTGAAACCGCTGTCCAGGCTCCTGGTGAAGAGGGACTGGCGCCATGGCGAGCGCATCCCGCACACCGGCGGCGTGATCATCGCGACCAACCACCTCTCCTGGACGGACCCGGTCCTGCTGTCGCACTTCCTCTACAACAACGGGCGCTGGCCGGTGATCCTCGCCAAGGCGGCCCTGTTCAAGGTGCCGTTCCTGGGCCGGGCCGTGACGGGCCTGCTGGCCATCCCCGTCCACCGCGGCAGCGCCGAGGCCGCCAAGTCGCTGCGCGCCTCGTCCCAGCGGCTCCACGACGGGTGCGCGATCCTGTTCTACCCCGAGGGCACCTGCACCCGTGACCCGAACCTCTGGCCCATGGTGGGCAAGACGGGCGCGGCCCGGCTGGCGCTGGAGAGCGGCGCCCCGGTCATCCCGCTGGCCCACTGGGGGGCGCACGAGCTGCTGCCGTACGGCGAGAAGAGGCCCCGGCTGTTCCCGCGCAAGACGTTCCGCGTGTCGGTGGGCCCGCCCGTGGACCTGTCGAAGTACGAAGGCAAGCAGCCGCACGCCGATGTCCTGCGCGAGGCGACGGCCGACATCATGGCGGCGATCACCGAGCAGCTGGCCGAGCTGCGTGGCGAGAAGGCCCCCGAGATGCCCTACGATCCCGCCAGGCGGTGATGGCATGACAAAAGTGGCCGTTTTCGGCACAGGCTCGTGGGGCACCACGTTCGCCATGGTCCTCACGGAGGCCGGCAACGAGGTCACGCTGTGGGGGCGCAGGCAGGAGCTGGTCGACGTGATCGACCGTTCCCACATGAACACCGACTACCTGCCCGGCGTGGCCCTGCCGCCCGCGCTGCGCGCCACGACGGACCCGGAGCGGGCGCTCGACGGGGCGGACTTCGTGGTGCTGGCCGTGCCGTCGCAGCTCCTGCGGCCCAACCTGGCCGTCTGGCGCGCGCACATCCCGCCGGAGGCGGTCCTGGTCAGCCTGATGAAGGGCATCGAGCTGGGCACGACCAAGCGGATGAGCGAGGTGATCCGCGAGGTCGCCGAGGTGCCGGAGAAGCGGGTCGCCGTCGTGTCCGGGCCCAACCTGGCCAAGGAGATCGCCCAGCGCCAGCCCGCCGCCACGGTCGTGGCCTGCACGGACGAGTCCGTCGCCGAGCGCCTCCAGGCGGTCTGCCACCTGCCGCCGTGGTTCCGCCCGTACACCAACCCCGACGTGGTCGGCGTCGAGCTCGGCGGCGCGGTGAAGAACGTCATCGCGCTGGCCGTCGGCGTCTCCGCCGGCATGGGCATGGGCGACAACGTCAGCGCCATGCTCATCACCAGGGGGCTGGCCGAGATCTCCCGCCTGGGCGCCGCACTGGGGGCCGACCCGCACACGTTCGCCGGGCTGGCCGGGATGGGCGACCTGGTCGCCACCTGTACGTCGCCGCTGTCGCGCAACCGCACGTTCGGCGAGAACCTGGGCCGGGGCATGACGCTGGCCGAGGTGGTCGCCGCCACCAAGCAGACCGCCGAGGGCGTGAAATCCTGCGAGTCGGTGCTGGCGCTGGCCAGGAAGCACGACGTGGAGATGCCGATCACCGAGGTCGTCGTCGGCGTCGTCCACGACGGCATGTCGCCGGCCGAGGCCGGGATGCTGCTCATGTCCCGTTCGCCCAAGCCGGAGCGCTACGGAGTGTGATGGAGTGCGCTGCGCGGCGTGCTTGGCTCGCTGTGGCGTGGACACCCCGGTAGATTCGGACACCATGAGCAAGCCACGCGTCGCCGTCGTTTTCGGAGGTCGCAATTCTGAGCACGCCGTGTCCCTGATGGGCGCGGGCAGCGTGCTGGAAGCGATCGACAGGAGCAAGTACGAGGTGATCCCCATCGGGATCGCCCAGGACGGCAGGTGGGTGCTGGCCGCGTCCGACCAGCGCTACTCCATCGAGGCCGGCGAGCTGCCGGCCGTCGACACCTCGGGCGCGGCGCTGGCGCTGCCCTCCGGCGGCAGCTCTTTGGTGGCGTACGACCCGGGCAGCATCCCCGTGGAGCTGGGCTCGGTCGACGTGGTCTTCCCCGTGATGCACGGGCCGTTCGCCGAGGACGGCACGATCCAGGGGCTGCTGGAGATGGCCGGGGTGCGCTACGTCGGCTCCGGCGTGCTGGCCAGCGCCGTCGGCATGGACAAGGCCCACATGAAGACCGTGATGACCGCCGCGGGGCTGCCGACGGGCCGCTACGTGGTCGTACGCGACCGGGACTGGCGGCTCAACCGCGAGCTCGTGCTCAAGGAGGCGGAGGAGCTGGGCTGGCCGGTGTTCGTCAAGCCCGCCAGGGCCGGCTCCTCGCAGGGCATCTCCAAGGCCCACGACCGCGCCCAGCTTGAGGAGGCCGTCGAGGTCGCCAGGCAGCACGACCCCAAGGTGCTGATCGAGGCCGCGATCGCGGGGCGCGAGATCGAGTGCGCGGTGCTGGAGTCGCTCGGCGACGAGCCGGCCGCCGCGTCGGTGCCCGGCGAGGTGAAGGTCGTGGAGGGGCACGAGTTCTTCGACTTCGAGGCGAAGTACTACCCCGACCAGATGTCGCTGACCGTGCCCGCCGACCTCCCGGCCGAAACTGTCGAGGAGCTGCGGGCGATGGCCGTGCGGGCGTTCGAGGCGCTCGACTGCGAGGGGCTCGCACGGGTGGACTTCTTCTACACGCCCGACGGCAAGCTGATCTTCAACGAGATCAACACGATGCCGGGGTTCACGGCGCTGTCGGTGGCGCCGCAGCTCTGGGCCGCCTCGGGCCTGCCATATCCGGCGCTGGTCGACCGGCTCATCCAGCTTGCGATGAACCGGCGGGCGGGCCTGCGGTGAGTGTCGCCCGCCTTCAGCCGGGCTGCGCCGAGATCTGGCCGATCGGCTTCGACAGGTCCGCGAGCACCTCGGCGGCCGTGTGCTCGCCGCCGACCGTGACCTCCACGTAGGCGGAGTCGGTCACGGCGGTGAACAACGCGGGCTTCTCGGGATCGGCGAACCAGCCCACCCCGTCGATCTCCTGCAGCTGGTCGGTCGGCGCCATCCTGGCGGGCCTCGGCACGCCGCAGCGCAGCGCGATGACGCCGTCGCCCCAGACCGCGACGTACGGCGACTCGGGCGTGGACGTGCCACGCGGCGCCCCGTTGAGGGTCTGGGGGAGCAGCGTCGCCAGCTTGTCGCAGGCCGCCACCGCCGGGCCCTGCGGCACGGGCGGCTCGACCTGTACGGTGCCGCCGCAACCGGCGACTGCTAGGAGAACGAGCAAGACGGCGGCGGCACGCATGCGACGACTACCTTCAGATATGGACGATCGGACACGTAAGCGTACGTGTGATCCCCTCCACTGCCTGAATCTGTGCGACGACGAGCTTGCCCAGCTCATCGACGTTGCGGGCCTCCGCGCGGACGATCACGTCGTAGGGACCCGTCACGTCCTCAGCCTGAGTGACGCCGGGAATCCCGGAAATCTCGTGAGCCACGGCGGCGGCCTTGCCGACCTCGGTCTGAATAAGGATGTAGGCCTGCACCATTACGTCCTCCCGGGCGATTGGATCACGCCGAAGGGCCACCGTACCCTGTGTGCGTCAGGAGGTGCGTCATCACAGTCGGAGATCTCGGCGAATTTGGTGTGGTAAATCGTATTATCGGACGTCTTCCCCAGGGCGAGGTGGTAATGCTGGGCCCGGGCGACGACGCCGCAATGATCAGTGTGCCCGACGGGCGCGTGGTGGTTTCCACGGATTTGCTGATCGAGGGCAGGCACTTCCGCCGCGACTGGTCCGGCGGCTATGACGTGGGCCGCAAGGCCGCCGCCCAGAACCTCGCCGACGTGGCCGCCATGGGCGCGAGGCCGACGTCCATCGTGGTCGGGCTGGGGATCCCGCCCGACCTCCCGGTGGCATGGCTGGACGCGCTGACCGACGGGTTCCGCGACGAGTGCGCCGTGGTCGGCGCGAGCGTGGCCGGCGGCGACATCACCCGGTGCGACCTGGTGGTTCTCGGTGTGACGGCGCTGGGCGACCTGGGCGGGCGGCCTCCCGTGACCCGCGCGGGAGCCGCGCCGGGGCAGGTTGTGGCGGTCGCGGGCCGGCTCGGGTACGCCGCCGCCGGCTGGGCGCTGCTCGCCGCCGGCGCGCCGGCGGACTCCTCCGCACTCCAGGAGGCCGTGGCCGGGCACCGGCGGCCCTGCCCCCCGTACGCGGAGGGGCCGCGCGCGGCCGAGCTGGGCGCGAGCGCGATGCTCGACGTCAGCGACGGTCTGCTGCAGGACCTCGGCCACGTCGCCAAGGCCAGCGGGGTGCGGATCGAGCTGGATCCGCAGGCGTTCGTGGTCGGCGAACCGGTGGTGGCGGCGGCAAAGGAATTGGGGCTCGATCCGCTGGAGTGGGTTCTCACGGGTGGCGAGGATCACGCGCTCGCGGCGGTGTTCCCTTCAGAGGTACGGCTGCCGCCGTCGTGGCAGGTAGTGGGCCGGGTGGTCGCGGGCGAAGGCGTTGTGGTGTATGGGCGCGAGATGGGGCAAGGCGGATGGGATCACTTTCGGTGATGACTTGTCCCGATTTACGTGAAAATTGCCCGGTTTAGGGTAGGACTAGTGGGATTGCTGTGACAACGGCGTAGCAAAGGTGTTATGAAGATTGGCGGCCACTGTAACCGGAAGAAAGGGCAGCCATGGGCCGCCACGGCACAGGTGGATCCGACGACGAGGATGAACGGGAGGGCAGCAGCGCATTTTGGGGTCCTGACGAGGAGATCGAGCCGCCAGGCTGGCCCTCGCTGCCGGACCGGCCCGAGGTAACGGGGCAGTGGGCCCCCATGCCACGGCGAGAGGGCGAGCCGCCGCCGCGCGAGCCGCGGTCCGAGCCGTTCGAGAGCACCGGGGCGTTCGCGCTGCCCACCGACTCCGCCGGGAGCCTCCCACCGGCCAACGACCCTGCGGGTGCCTTCCCGCCGGCCAACGACACTGGGAGCGCCTTCCCGCTGCCACCGAGCCCTTATGGCGAGCAGGCCGGGCCTTTCGAGACGACGGGCGCGTTCGCCCGGCCGCAGGACTGGGACTCGCCTCCCAACCGCCCCGGCCCGGGCTCCCCTAACGAGCCGGGCTTCCCGCCCGGGCCCGGCCCTTCGAACGGTCCAAGCCCCTTCGACGGCTCGGGTCCCGGCGATGGGTCCGGCTTCTTCGGCGCGCCGCCCGAGCGCACGGCCGTCTTCGGCGGCCCTCCGGGCACGCCCGGCTTCGACGCGCCGGGCCCCGGACATCCGGGCGCCTTCGGCGGTCCCGACAACGGAACCGGCCCCTTCGACGGTCCCCATGGCGGAAGTGGCCCCTTCAACGGGCCGGCCGGTGGAGCCGGTCCCTTCGACGGACCCCGCGGAGGGCAGGGCCCCTTCGACGGACCGGGCGGAGGGCAAGGGCCCTTCGCTGGACCAGGCGGAAGACCGGGACCCTTCGACGGGCCTGACGGTGCCTTCGATGGGCCCGCGGACCGTACCGGCAGGTTCGACGTCCCCGCCCACCCGCCGGAGCCCGGTGACATCAAGGTGGCGGGCGAGCCGACGGCCGTGCAGACCCCGGCGTGGGCGGAGGCGGAGACCGGATTCCTGGCTTCCGGCTGGTCGTCCGACTCCGGCATCGACGAGCCGGAAGAGCCCAAGCGCCGCCGCGGCCGCCGCAAGGCCGCACGAGGCGGCGGTGACGAGCTGCTCGCGGCCCCCTCGGGAGGCAGCAAGGCCCGGGTCGCGCTGCTGTCGGTCGCGGCCGTGGCCGTCGTGCTCGGCGGCACCGTGGCGGGCGTCAAGTTCATGAGCTCGTCCAGCGGCGCCGGCAGCTGTCAGGGCGACACCTGCGCGGCCGTACAGGCCACCAGCCAGCCGGCCCCCGGCGGCTCCAACCCCGCCACGGAGGAGGAGGCCGAGCCCGAGGAGGAGCCGGCACCGGACGAGGAGGAGACGACGCCCTCCGAGACCCCGACGCCGACGGCCACGTACGCCGCCCGCGCGCCGCGCCGCACCACGTCCCCCACGCCCAAGCTGAAGCCGACCAAGACGACCCGGGCGAAGACGTCCGCGACGCCGACGGAGGAGCCGGAAGAGACGCCCACCGAGGACAACGTGACGGTGTCGCCGACCCAGGACCCCTCGCCGCTGGACGACGGCGGCACCGGTGTCGTACCGACCGTCGGCGTCACGCCGACGGGCGGCGGGGGAACGGTCGAGTCCGCGCCCAGCGGCGGCTCGGTGAACATCAGGCAGAGGATCAGCCAGCGCCTGACCACCTACTCGGCCGACCTGACGCTCTCGAACACCTCCCAGGAGACGCTGGACAACCCGACGGTCTCCGTACCCGTCGAGGGCCGGGTGCTGGACGTGGACGGCGCGGAGTGGACGCAGGACGGCGACCTGCTGATCCTGGACCTGTCGGCGACGCTGGCGGCGGGCGGCTCGGCCGACGTCTCGTTCACCGCCACGGGCAGGGGCGAGGAGGCCGGGACCTGCGGCATGGTCGGCGGGGAGTGTGCCATCAGCTGAATGGTTGGATGGGAGGCATGACGACGGTTTCGACCCCTCCTCGCGTGCTTACCGTCGCCGGCTCCGACTCCGGCGGCGGCGCGGGCATCCAGGCTGATCTGAAGACCATGCTGGCCATGGGCGTCCACGGCATGAGCGTCATCGCGGCGGTGACCGCACAGAACTCGCTGGGCGTCCAGGGCTACTGGGAGCTGCCGCCCGAGGCCGTGCGGGCGCAGCTCGACTCGGTGCTCGGCGACATCGGCGCCCAGGCGATCAAGACCGGCATGCTGGCCTCAGCGGTGCTGGTCGAGACCGTGGCGGACGTGCTGGGTTCTTACGCCGCGCCCGTGGTGGTCGACCCCGTCGGGGTGTCGAAGCACGGTGACTCGCTGCTGGCACCCGAGGCCGTCGAGACGATGCGGACGCGGCTGCTCCCCGTGGCCACCGTGGCGACGCCGAACCTGTGGGAGGTGGAGCAGCTCACCTCTGTCAAGGTCGAGGACGAGGACGGGCTGCGCAGGGCGGCGGACGCCGTTCTGGAGCTGGGGCCCACGTGGGCGCTGATCAAGGGCGGCCACCTGCCCGGCACGCCTGTGGACCTGCTCACGGACGGCACGAGCGAATACCGCTACGCCGCCGAACGTCTCGACAACCGCCACACCCACGGCACGGGCTGCACGCTGGCCTCGGCCATCGCCGCCCGGCTCGCGCAGGGCGACGAGATGCCGGATGCGGTGGGCAAGGCGAAGGAGTACGTGACGGGCGCCATCGCCCGCGGCTTCCCGCTCGGCGCCGGCATCGGCCCGGTCGACCACGCCTGGCGCTGGCGCTGACCCCTATGGGGCGGCGTCGACCCGGTTCCGGGCACAACGAAGGCCCGCTGCTCCCGAACGGGAGGCGGGCCTTCGCGGAAGTGGGAACTAGCGGGTGACCTTGCCCGCCTTGATGCACGAGGTGCACACGTTCAGCTTCTTCGGCGTGCCGCCGACGACCGCGCGAACCGTCTGGATGTTGGGGTTCCAACGACGACGGGTGCGGCGGTGCGAGTGGGACACATTGTTGCCGAAGGTCGGGCCCTTGCGGCAGACATCGCAGACGGAAGCCACGGTATCGCTCCTTAAAACAGTCGATGTAGCCCTGTCCGCGGATGCTTTCCGGGCGGAGGGCGTGCCGGGACGACCGGCCAGCCAGACGAGAATATCCGATCCATGCCGTTGGACGCGAACCGGAGCACTGGACCGAGCACTGGACTCGGCCCGGCACGGAGATATCCTCCTCGCACAACGGTAGCGCATTCGGGCCGGCCGGGAGGCCGGGAGGTCGGTCGGGGTCGGTTGGTTGGGGACGCAGGCGGTCGGGGTCGGTTGGTCGGGGACGCAGTCGGTCGGGGTCGGTTGGTTGGGGGAGCGCAAATGAAGATCCTCGACCCGTCCGCGGTGCGCCGCTGGGCACGCATGGCCGCCGACGCGCTGGGCCGGGCCCGGACGGAGATCGACGCGCTCAACGTGTTCCCGGTCGCCGACGGCGACACCGGCACCAACCTGCACCTGACCATGCTGTCCGCGGCCGAGGCCGTCGAGTCGCTGCCCGACGACGTGGACGCGGCCGTGGTGTGGCAGACGCTCTCGTACGGCGCCATGGTCGGGGCCCGCGGCAACTCCGGAGTGATCGTCAGCCAGGCGCTGCGCGGCCTCGCCGAGGTGCTGAAGGACGGCCACGACCTGCGGGCCGGGCTGCTCAGGGCCGCCGTGCTGGCCAGGGAGGCGGTGGCCAGGCCGGTCGAGGGCACGGTGCTGAGCGTTCTGGAGTCCGCCGCGCGGGCCGTGCAGGAGCTGGACGGGGACCTGCACGAGGTGGCGCGGCAGGCGGCGGGGGAGGCGCGGGCGGCGCTCCGGCGTACCCCCGGCCAGCTGGACGTGCTGGCCCGCAGCGGGGTCGTGGACGCGGGTGGCGCCGGTGCGGCGATCGTGCTCGAGACCCTGGCCGCCGTGATCACCGACTCGTACACCGATCACTACGACGTGCCCGCGCCGACCGCGCGGGTGATGCCGATGACCGAGGTCGGGGCGGGCTACGAGGTGATGTATCTGCTGGACGCCGACGATCGCGCGGTCGCCGGGCTGCGCGAGGAGCTCGACGCCATGGGCGACTCGCTCGTCGTGGTCGGCGGCGAGGGGCTGTGGAACGTCCACGTCCACGTGGCCGAGGCCGGTCCCGCCGTCGAGGCCGGGCTGCGGGCGGGGCGGCCGCACCGGATCAGGATCACCTACCTGGCCGAGCGGACCCACCGCGGCAGTGCGGGCCGGGGCGTGGTGGCGGTCGCCGCGGGGGACGGGATCGCGGCGCTGTTCGAGGAGTGCGGGGCCGTCGTGGTACGCCGCGCGCCCGGCACCCGGCCTGCGATCCCCGCCCTGCTGGCCGCGATCAGGCAGGCCGGCAGCGAGGTCGCCGTCCTGCCGAACGACGAGGGCGCCGGCTCCGTCGCCACCGCCGCGGCCGAGATCGCCCGCGAGGACGGCGTCGTGGTGAGCGTGCTGCCCACGAAGGCGACCGTGCAGGGACTGGCGGCGCTGGCCGTGCACGACCCGCTGCGCCGCTTCGACGACGACGTGGTGGCGATGACCGACGCGGCCGGCCAGACGAGGTACGGACATGTCACGGTGGCCGACAGGGAGGCGTTCACGAGCGCGGGGGTGTGCCGCCCCGGGGACGTGCTCGGCCTGATCGAGGGTGACGTGGCGATGATCGGCGACACGCTGGAGCGGGTGGCCACCGTGATCGTGGACAGGATGGTGGCGGGCGGCGGCGAGCTGGTGACCCTGGTCACGGGCGCGGACGCGCCGGCACGTCTCGCCGCCGACATCGAGGAGCACCTGAGACGTACGCGCCCGGACGTGGACCTGGTCGTCTACGACGGCGAGCAGGGCGGCTACCCGCTGCTGATCGGCGTGGAGTGACTCCGGCGCGGTCGGGTGAGCGGGACATTGCGGAGAGCGAACGGCACACGTACGGCACCGGCGGGATTCCTGTCGGCCGGAGGCGGTAGAACTTAATCCCGTGAGCCGTTTCGACGAGCCCCTGACGAAGGCGCTCGACCCGAAGACCGCCAAGCTGCTGCACAGCGTGCTCGGCCTGGAGACGGTCGGCGACCTGCTGCGCCACTATCCGCGACGCTACGCCGAGCGTGGCGAGCTGACCTCGCTGGACGCGCTGGAGGTCGACGAGCACGTCACCGTGGTCGGCGAGGTGACCAGGCTCATGCGCAAGCCCATGCGCAACCGCGGCGGCACCTGGCTGGAGGTCGAGGTCGTCGACGGCAACGGCAACAAGATCTACCTGTCGTTCTTCGGCAAGGGCTCCCACGTGGCCGAGTCGCGGCTCAAGCCGGGGCGGCGCGGCATGTTCGCCGGCAAGGTGGGGCTGTTCGGGGCGCGGGCCAAGCCGCGCTGGCAGCTCACGCATCCCGAGTTCGAGCTGTTCGAGGAGAGCGAGGAGAGCGCGGAGGAATTCGCGGCGGCGCCGGTGCCGATCTACCCGGCGGGCAAAGACCTGACTCCGTGGGCGATCAGGCGCGCCGTCGGCATCGTGCTCGACACACTCGGCCCGCTGGAAGACCCGCTCCCCGCCGGCCTGCGGGTGCGCCACGGCCTCCAACCGCTGTCCGAGGCCCTGGTGGCCATCCACCGGCCGAAGGACTTCGCCGAGGTGGGGCGGGCACGCAATCGGCTGAAGTTCGACGAGGCGTTCGTGCTGCAGGCCGTTCTGGGAATGCGCCGGCAGGCGGCCAGCGCCTGGCCCGCCAAGCCCCGGCCCAGGCGCGCCGACGGGATGCTGGCCGACTTCGACGAGCGGCTGCCGTTCTCGCTGACGGAGGGGCAGGCGCAGGTCGGCGAGGAGATCGCCGACGACCTGGCGCGCGAGCACCCGATGCACCGGCTCCTGCAGGGCGAGGTCGGCGCGGGCAAGACGGTGGTGGCCCTGCGGGCGATGCTGCAGGTGGTCGACGCGGGCGGCCAGGCGGCGCTGCTGGCGCCCACCGAGGTGCTCGCCCAGCAGCACCACCGCTCGATCACCACCATGCTGGGCGACCTTGCGCAGGGCGGCATGTTCGGCGGCACCGCGGTCACGCTGCTGACCGGCTCGATGGGCGCGGCCGCCCGGCGCTCCGCCCTGCTCGACGCCGCCTCGGGCACGGCGGGGATCGTCGTCGGCACGCATGCTCTGCTGCAGGAGCACGTGCAGTTCGCCGACCTGGGGCTGGTCGTGGTCGACGAGCAGCACCGGTTCGGGGTGGAGCAGCGCGACGCACTCCGCGAGAAGGCCGGGGACGCGCGCCCGCACGTCCTGGTCATGACCGCCACCCCGATCCCGCGCACGGTCGCGATGACGGTCTTCGGCGACCTGGAGGTCTCGACGCTGTCCCAGCTCCCGTCCGGCCGCGCCCCCATCACCACGCACGTCGTGCCGGCCGCGGAGAAGCCCCACTACCTGGAGCGCACCTGGGAGCGGGTGCGGGAAGAGGTGGCGCTGGGGCGGCAGGCGTACATCGTGTGCCCCCGCATCGGCGATCTCGAGGGCGACGAGGGTGACATGGCGGCCACCGCCGCGGACGACGAGCGCCGGCCGCCTCTGGCGGTCCTGGACGTGGCCGAGCTCCTGACCCAGGGCCCCTTCCACGACCTGCGCGTCGGCACCCTGCACGGCAAGCTGCCGCCGGAGGAGAAGGACGGGATCATGCGCTCCTTCACCCGGGGCGAGCTCGACATCCTGATCGCCACAACGGTCATCGAGGTGGGCGTCGACGTCCCCAACTCCTCCGTAATGATCATCATGGACGCCGACCGCTTCGGCGTCTCCCAGCTCCACCAACTCCGCGGCCGCGTGGGCCGCGGCGGCCTCCCCGGCCTCTGCCTCCTGGTCTCCGACTTCTCCGAGGGCACCCCGGCCCGCGCCCGCCTGGACGCGGTGGCCGCCACCCTGGACGGCTTCGAACTGTCACGCGTGGACCTGGAACAACGCCGGGAGGGCGACGTGCTCGGTGCCGCGCAGTCGGGCAAGCGCTCGTCACTGAAGCTCCTGCAGCTACTACGTGACGAGGACGTCATCGCCACGGCCCGCGAGGAGGCAACCGCCCTCCTGGCCGATGACCCGGACCTGACGACCCACGAGGACCTCCGCGCCGAGATCGGCCGCCTGCTGGCAGACGAACGCGCAGAATACTTGGAGAAGGCCTGACCCGACGCGGCGCGGAGACGACGTACGGCGGGTGGCGCCAACTCGGCCCTGCCGTAACAAATGATGTCCATGACGACAAAAAGAAACCCAGCCGCGGGGACGGCCTCCCCCCGAATGCCGTCCCCGGCTGGGCCCACCCTCGGGTCAGGTGCCGAGGGAACCGGCGTGCGGAAGGGCTCACGATCACGCCGGTCGGCCTTCGTGTGGGTCACCTCGAAGGCCGCAGAACCCATCTTGCGGGCCCACGGCGCAGATGTGAATCATCCTTGCGCAGTCGAGGAAGACACTTGTCCACTCTTGACCTGCATGAACATGCGGAACAATGGGGCACATGACTCGGATCATCGCGGGGAGCGCGGGTGGCAGGCGGTTGGCCGTGCCGCCGGGGCGCGGCACGAGACCGACCAGCGATAGGGCGCGAGAAGGGATCTTCTTGACGCTCGATTCACTGTACGGACTCCGCGACGCCCGGGTCATGGACCTGTACGCCGGCTCCGGGGCGATCGGCCTGGAGGCGCTGTCGCGCGGAGCGGCCGAGGCGGTGCTCGTCGAATCCGACCCCAGGGCCGTCCGGACGATCAAGGCCAATATCCAATCCCTCGGCCTGGAAGGCGCCGGCGTGGTGGCCGACAAGGTGGAGCGGGCCCTGGCCAAGACCCCCGACGCCCCGTACGACATCGTCTTCGCCGACCCGCCCTACGCCGTGTCCGACAGCGAGGTCCTCAGGGTCCTGGAGTTGCTGCGCGACAACGGCTGGCTGGTTGATGAGGGGTTGGTGGCATTCGAGCGGGAAAGCAGGGGAAAAGCTCTGATGTGGCCTGAAGGGTACGTTGAGGAGAGGGTCCGTCGCTATGGTGAAGCGTCCGTTTGGTACGGTCGCGCCGCCGGGAACCCGTAGACCTGGGAGGCGTCTTGCGCCGCGTAGTCTGCCCGGGGTCGTTCGACCCCATCACCAATGGCCATCTCGACATCATCGGCCGGTCGGCCCACCTGTATGACGAGGTGACCGTGGCCGTCCTCATCAACGTCGAGAAGAGCAGCCTTTTCACGGTGGATGAACGCATTGAGATCCTGCAGACCGTGACCAAGGAGTTCGACAACGTCAAGGTGCGGAAGTTCCACGGCCTGCTGGTCGACTTCTGCAAGCAGAACGACATCCCCGCCATCGTCAAGGGCATCAGGGTGGTCAGCGACTTCGACTACGAGCTGCAGATGGCGCAGCTCAACTACCGTCTGTCGGGGGTCGAGACGCTGTTCATGCCGACGAACCCCGAATACTCGTTCCTGTCCTCCAGCCGGGTGAAAGAGATCGCCAGGTACGGCGGGGACGTGTCGGGGCTCGTGCCCGATCTCGTCCACAAGCTGCTCATCGAGCGACTCAGGGGCTGAACGCCGAAGCTCGCTTCGGCGTTCAGGGTAACGAGCGAAGCTCGATGCCCTTGGGGGACGCCGAAGCTCGCTTCGGCGTTCAGAGAAACGAGCGAAGCTCGATGCCCTTGGGGGGTATGCGGGGGGCATGCCCCCCGCAGGCCTGCTATCCTTTCATTTCGGCCTTGTACGACGGCGATCGTTTTCGCCATGCCTAGCGAGAGCAGGATGACTCACCACCTCGACCCCCGCTCACCTTGGGTCATCTCCACGCATGACCTGGGAAGGCGGCCAGGTTCGATGCGGCAGATGACCCTGACCCTCCCGGCACCGGTGGATGTCGGCGTCGACATGATCGGTGTCCCCAAGGACGCCGAAGTCGGGCTGGACCTCCGGCTCGAAGCAGTGATGGAAGGCGTGCTCGTCTCAGGCACGGCGCAGGCCCCGCTCGCCGGGGAGTGCTCGCGGTGCCTCGACCCCGTCACCTCGGAAATCGAGGTCGACCTGCAGGAGCTGTTCTTCTACTCCAACGAGGACGCCTCGGAGGATGATTCGCTGCTCGACGGAGAGCTGCTCGACCTCGAGCCGACGTTCCGCGACGCGGTGGTGCTCGCACTGCCGTTGAGCCCGGTGTGCCGCGAGGACTGCGCGGGGCTCTGCACGGAATGCGGGATCAAGCTGGCCGAGGCCGGCGAAGATCACCGGCACGAGAAGATCGACGCCCGCTGGGCGTCGTTGCAAGGTCTGGTTTCCGACAAAGATAACGATCAGGAGAAGTGACGTGGCCGTCCCGAAGCGAAAGATGTCGCGGAGCAACACCCGCGCCCGTCGCTCCCAGTGGAAGACGACTGCTGTCGCCCTGGTGAGCTGCCCGCAGTGCCGTTCGCCCAAGCAGCCGCACATCGCGTGCCCCACCTGCGGCACCTACAACCGTCGTCAGGTCATCGAGCCGTCCGCCTGATATTGACGTGATGCCGACCGGGTGCCATTGTGCCTCGGTCGGCGTTACCGTCTCAGATGCGTGCGGCGGCGGTTCGCCCGCGGCCGTGGTGGACGCCGGGGCTATGCATTACCCCGACGCCCACCACGTTTTCGGGCATCTTCCGCAGCCGGCGCGCCGTGTGAAGATGTCCGAGGAGGAAGCACGTGGGCGCAGGTCCTAAGCCGGTGGCCGTGGAGGTCGCCAAAGACGAGCTGGATCGGGTCCTGGCGGTCGGTCTCGACCCCGACATTCTCGAGCGGGCGCTGACGCACCGCTCCTACGCGTACGAGAACGGTGGCCTGCCCACCAACGAGCGCCTGGAGTTCCTCGGGGACTCGGTGCTGGGTCTGGTCGTCACCGACACCCTCTACCGCAACCACCCCGATCTGCCAGAGGGCCAGCTCGCGAAGCTGCGTGCCGCCGTGGTCAACATGCGCGCACTGGCCGACGTGGCCCGCAACCTGGGTCTGGGCCGGTTCCTGCGGCTCGGCAGGGGCGAGGAGGGCACCGGAGGCCGCGACAAGTCCTCCATCCTGGCCGACACCCTCGAGGCCCTGATCGGCGCGGTCTACGTCGACAAGGGGCTCGACGAGGCGTTCCGGGTGGTGCACCTGCTGTTCGACCCGCTGATCGTCCGCTCGGCCTCGCTCGGCGCCGGGCTCGACTGGAAGACCTCGCTTCAGGAGCTGACCGCCTCCGAGGCGCTCGGCGTGCCCGAATACCACGTCGAGGAGAGCGGCCCCGACCACGCCAAGTCGTTCACGGCGATGGTGCGGGTCGGCGGTGAGTCCTACGGCTCGGGCACCGGGCGCAGCAAGAAGGAGGCCGAGCAGCAGGCGGCCGAGGCGGCGTGGACCCGCATCAGGGCCCGCCGCGAGCAGCGCGAGAACCAGCGCGAGAGCCAGCCCACGGGCTGAGCCACCCCACACGCGCAGAGGGCGAGGTCCAGGTGCCGGAGCTGCCGGAGGTCGAGGTCGTCAGGCGCGGCCTCGCACAGTGGGTCGTCGGCCGTGAGATCGCCGCGGCGGAGGTGCTGCACCCCCGTGCCATCAGGCGTCACGTGCCCGGGGCCGACGAGTTCACCGCGCGGCTCAAGGGCCGCACGGTGCTGTCCGCCGAGCGCCGCGGCAAGTACCTGTGGCTCCCGCTGTCGGGTGCCCAGGAGGCCCTCCTGGCCCACCTGGGGATGAGCGGCCAGCTGCTCCTGGTGGACCAGGACGCGCCGCCGGAGAAGCATCTGCGGGTCCGCCTCCGTTTCGAGGACGGCGGCGCCGACCTGCGCTTCGTCGACCAGCGTACGTTCGGGCACGTCATGCTCACCTCCTTGGCGGGCGGCGTGCCCGAGCCGATCTCCCACATCGCCCCCGACCCGTTCGAGGCGGCATTCGACGGGCCCGAGTTCGCCCGCAGGCTCAGGGCCAGGCACACCGAGATCAAGCGGGCGCTGCTCGACCAGTCGCTGATCAGCGGCGTCGGCAACATCTACGCCGACGAGGCGCTGTGGATCGCCAAGCTGCACTGGGCCCGGCCCACCCATACGCTCACACGCCCCAAGATCACCGAGCTGCTCGCCGCCGTGCGCACGGTCATGGCCGCGGCGCTCCATCAGGGCGGCACGTCGTTCGACAGCCTCTATGTGAACGTCAACGGTGAGAGCGGCTACTTCGACCGCTCCCTGGAGGTATACGGCCGCCGCGACCTGCCGTGCTCCCGCTGCGGCACCTCGATCAGGCGTGAGGCGTTCATGAACCGGTCGTCCTACTCCTGCCCCAGATGCCAGCGACGGCCGCGGCCAGCACACTGAGCACCGCTCCCAGCCACATCACGGCGGAGATCGACACGCCGTCCACGATCCGCCCGCCGGCCAGCGAGCCGAGCGCGATGGACACGTTGAACGCGCCGACGAACAGCGCTGTGCCCAGCTCGCCGCCGCCCTCCCGCATGATCCACAGCTGCAGGGTCACCCCCACGCCGCCGTAGCCGAGCCCCCACACCACGAGTACGGCCAGCGGCAGGCCGATCAGCGGCAGCGCCGCGGTGGCCAGGGCCATCAGGGCGGCCAGGGTGATCAGGACCGGCTTGGGGTTCCTGGCCGCCCTGGCGCCGGCGGCGAAGTTGCCGAGCACGCCCGCGGCGCCGTACAGGAGCAGGGCCGTGCCGACGAGCCCGGGACCGGCGTGCGAGACCTGCTCCAGGAACGGCCGGACGTAGGTGTAGGCCGCGAAGTGGCCGGACACGATCAGGACGGTCAGCACGAGGACGACCTTGAGCGGCCCGGAGAGCCGAAGCGCGCCCCTGCGGGCGGGAGCCTCGCCGGGCAGCGGCGGCAGCGTCGTGGCCAGGAGCGCGACCAGGGCCAGGGCCAGCACGCCCATCGCGGCGAACGCCGCCCGCCACCCCGCGAACGACGAGACGAACGTCGCCGCGGGCACTCCCAGCACCGACGCCACCGACACCCCGGCCAAGATGATCGACGTGGCCCGCCCGACGTGCCGCTCCGGCGCCAGCCGCGCGCCGAGACCCGCCGCGAACGCCCAGAACCCGCCGATGCTCACGCCGGTCAGCAGCCGGGCGGCCAGCATGACCGGATAGCCGGGCGCCAGCGCGCCCGCCAGATTGGCCACCGCCAGCAGCGCCATCAGCCCCAGCAGCACGGCCCGCCGGTCGAGCCGGCGCGTGGCGATCGCCAGCACGGGCGCGGAGACGGCGGCGACCAGCCCGGGCGCGGACATCATCAGCCCGGCCGTGCCGGGGGACACGCCGAGGTCGGAGGCGATCGAGGTCAGCAGGCCTACAGGAAGCATCTCGCTGGTCACGATGGTGAAGGTGCCTATCGCGACCGAGGACACGGCGAGCCGGCGCGCCCGTACGGGGGTGGGAACAAGGGTTGTCATGCCGCTCAGCCTTCTGCCCGCCCGCCTGCGGGAACAATGGCGAAGGCCGAAGGCTTGGTTTAGGTGAGCTAAGCGATCCCGGAGGTGGAGATGGAGTTCAGGGAGCTGGAGTGCTTCCTGGTGCTCAGCCAGGAGCTGCACTTCGCCCGTACGGCCGAGCGCCTCTACCTGTCACCGGGCCGGGTGAGCCAGCTCATGCGCTCCCTGGAGACCAGGATCGGCGCCAGGCTCTTCAACCGCACCAGCCGCCGCGTACGCCTGACACCCCTCGGCGAACGCTTCCTGGCCGACCTGAGGCCCTCCTACGACGGGCTGGCGGACGCCGTGAGCCGGGCCAAGGCCGCCGCCCGCGAGGTGACGGGCGTGATCAGGGTCGGCTTCCTGGCCACGCCCACGGACGCCGTCACGGGCAGCGTACGGGCCTTCGAGCGCCGCTACCCGGGGTGCGAGGTAGAACTGGTGGAGATCCCGCTCTCCGACCCCTTCGGCAAGCTGCGTGCCGGGCAGGTGGACATCGCCTTCACGCTGCTGCCGGTGGACGAGCCCGACCTGGTCACCGGCGCGGCCCTGAACCGGGTCCCCTACCAGCTCGGCGTCTCCGTGCGCCATCCGCTGGCCGGGCGCGCGAGCATCGGCGCGGAGGAGCTGGCCTCCGTTCCCCTGATCGGACTGGCGGGCCCGGCTCCACGCTGGTGGCGCGAGCGGTTGGCACCCTCCGTAACCCCTTCCGGCCGTCCGATTCCCCGGGCCGGTATGGTCGCCACCACCCAGGAGGGCCTCACGCAGGTGGCGCTCAACCGAGGCGGCGAGCTCTTATGCGCACCTACGGCGGCCTACCACAGGCGCCCCGACATAAGTTTCGTTCCGGTCACGGGCCTGCCTCCGTCGATCTTGGGGCTGGCCTGGGTGAGGGCGGCGGAGACGGCGGCGGTGAGGGCGTTCGACGGGGCGGTCTCAGAAGTCGGCATGAGATCGCTCTAACGCAGCGGTCTCAGAAGTCGGCATGAGATCGCTCTAACGCAGCGGTCTCAGAAGTCGGCTCTAACACGGCGGGGGTGGGGCAGGCGCTGGGGGCGGAGGCCCTGGGCGCTTGAGACCGAGTAGGAGGAAAAATGGCAGAAAATCCGGAAAACACCAGGCTAACCGCATGGGTCCGGGGGAGGGTCCAGGGTGTGGGGTTCCGCTGGTGGACCCGCTCCAGGGCACTGGAGCTGGGTCTGGCGGGATGGGCGCGCAACACCGAGGACGGCCGGGTGGAGGTCGTCGCGGAGGGGCCGCGCGAGGGCTGCGTCAAGCTGCTGGAGCTGCTGAGAGGTTGCGACACGCCGGGCAGGGTGGATGGAGTAGTGGAACAGTGGAGCGAACCCCGAGGTAGTTTGGGCGGGTTTGTAGAGCGGTAGCCGCTTTCGTTAAACCGGCCAAACAGGGTATAGTTGTATGTTGGGAGTGCCCATCAGTAGGGCGCAGCGGTTTGTTCGACTTGACCGCCCACACTGCCGGTGCGACTCTTGTTAGGTACCACGCGCACCCCTCCCGCGGAATCGAAGTGCGCGAACCAGTCTGGTCACTCAGCGTGGAGGACCCTTTACCATGGCGAAGGCTCTACTCGGCCACGTCGGCGGTCCTGACCCTCGGATGGTCTCGGAGATGCGCCGCCTGCAGCAGCGTATCCGGGATCTGGAGGCAGAACTCATCCGACTTCAGGCCACGAATGACGCTCTTGCGGCGCAAACCCGCGACGAGGCACTCAGTCGCATGCAAGAGCGCGAGCCGGCACTCACCTGAGAGTGATCGGAGCGCAAGACCCAGGGACGTCTCGGAGAGGCGTCCCTTGTTATTTCTCCTGATAAGGAAAGCCCTGGTCAAGACGGTCCCGGACTGTAGATGCCCACGTGGGGCAGTGAGGACCAGTAGTCTTTTCCGAAGTCCGTGTCAGGAGAAGGGGGCCGCGCTTGTATTTGAAGACCCTCACCCTGCGCGGCTTCAAGTCCTTCGCCTCCGCCACCGCCCTCCGGTTCGAGCCGGGCATCACCTGCGTGGTGGGTCCCAACGGCTCCGGCAAGTCCAACGTCGTCGACGCTTTGGCCTGGGTCATGGGCGAGCACAGCGCCAAGTCGCTGCGCGGCGGCAAGATGGAGGACGTCATCTTCGCCGGCACCTCCTCGAGGCCGCCGCTCGGGCGCGCCGAGGTGACGCTGACCATCGACAACTCCGACGGCGCGCTGCCGATCGACTACACCGAGGTCACGATCAGCCGGCTGATGTTCAGGTCGGGGCAGAGCGAATACGCGATCAACGGCGACACCTGCCGCCTGCTGGACATCCAGGAGCTGCTGTCCGACTCGGGCATCGGCCGCGAGATGCACGTCATCGTCGGCCAGGGCCAGCTGGACGCCGTCCTGCACGCGGGTCCTGAGGACCGGCGGGCGTTCATCGAAGAGGCCGCAGGTGTGCTCAAGCACCGCAAGCGCAAGGAAAAGGCGCTGCGCAAGCTGGACGCCATGCAGGCCAACCTGACCCGCGTCCAGGACCTCGCCACCGAGCTGCGCCGCCAGCTCAAACCGCTGGGCAGGCAGGCGGAGATCGCCCGCAAGGCCGCCGTCATCCAGGCCGACCTGCGCGACGCCAGGCTGCGGCTGCTGGCCGACGACATGGGCATCCTGCGTACGACGCTGGAGCGCGAGGCCGCCGACGAGGCCGCGATCATGGCCAGGCGCACCCAGGTGGAGACGGAGCTGGCCGAGGCCCAGCAGCGCGAGACGGCGCTGGAGACCGCCGAGGCCGAGGCCCAGCCTAGGCTGGCGGCCGCCCAGGAGACATACTTCAGGCTCTCGTCGCTGCGCGAGCGCATCACCGGCCTGGAGCAGCTCGCCGCGGAGCGCCACCGGCACGCCCTCGACGCGGCCGCCATCGAGCGCCGCGGCCGCGACCCCGAGGACCTCGAACGCGAGGCGGCCGGGGTGCGCGAGCAGGAGCTGATCCTCAAGGCCGAGCTGGAGCAGGCGCAGGAGCTGCTGGAGGAGGCCGTCCAGCGGCGGGCCGCCGGCGAGGCCGAGCTGAGCGCCGAGGAGCAGCGGCTGGCGCTGGCCGCCAGGGCCGCCGCCGACCGCCGCGAGGGGCTGGCCAGGCTCCGCGGCCAGGTCGACTCCGTTCGCAGCCGGGCCCGCGCCGCCGAGGACGAGATCGGGCGGCTCCAGCAGGCCGTGGCCGGCGCCGCCGAGCGCGAGCGGCAGGCCAGGGAAGACCTCGAGGCGCGGCGGCAGGAGGAGCCCGCGGTCGATCCCGCGCTCGCTGAGGAGCTGGCCACGGCGCAGGCCCTGGTCGAGGAGGCCAGGGCGGTCGCCGACGAGGCCCGGGTCGCGGCGGAGGAGGCCAAGTCGGCCCTGGACGCACCGCGCGCCGCCCTCCAGTCCGCCAAGTCGGGCGTCGCGACGGCGCGGGCCGCCGACCAGGAGGCGCAGCGCTCGGTGGCCGCCCTGCGGGCCCGCCGGGACGCGCTGGAGCTGGGGCTGGCCAAGGGCGACGGCGGCGCGGCCCTGCTTGAGGCCGACCTGGCCGGGGTGCTCGGACCACTGGCCGCCTCGATGCAGGTCACGCCGGGGGCCGAGCTGGCGGTGGCCGCCGTGCTGGGTCCCATCGCCGAATCGATCACCGTCAAGACCCTGGACACCGCCATCGAGGCCCTCGACCTGCTGCGCACCCAGGGCGCGGGCCAGGCCACCCTCCTGGTGGCGCTCCCCGCGGGCGGAGAAGACGACCACCCCCTGGTCCTGGACGACTCCACCGGCGCCGACTCGGCGGGCGGCTCCCCGGCGGCGCCCGGCGGGGGCAGGCGCCCGCGCACGGCGGCTCCTGAGGGCAGTCAGTGGGCCGCCGACCTGGTCACGGTTCCTGAGCATCTGCGCCCCGCCCTCGACCACGTGCTCAAGGACGTCGCCGTCGTGGACGACCTGGAGACGGCACGCGCGCTCGTCGAGCGTCACACCGGCATCAAGGCCGTCACCAAGGCGGGTGACGTGGTCGGCGCGCACCTGGCCAGCGGCGGGTCCGAAGGGGGCATCTCCGTGCTCCAAGTACGGGCGGCGTTCGACGAGGCCGTCAGGGACCTGGCGGAGGCTGAGAGCAGGGCTGAAGAGACCGCCGTGGCCCTGGACGAGGCGATCGAGACCGAGCAGGCCGCTCAGGCGGCGCTGGAGGCCGCACAGGCGCAGGTCAGCGAGGCCCAGACCGCCGTCACCACCGCCCAGGCCGGCGTCAGCGCCGCCCAGGGCACGCTCGACCAGGTCAGGGGCCGCCAGCGGGAGGCGGACCAGCGCACCGCGGCCGCCGCCAAGGAGCTGGCCCAGCTCGAGGCCGCCGCCGACGCCGCCCGTGCCGAGGCCGAGCGGCTGTCCGGGAGCGTCACGAGGGCGGAGGAGGCCCGCGCCGAGGGCCTGGAGGAGCTGGCCGATCTGGAGATCCGGCTGGCCGAGGCCGAATACGCCCAGGAGCTGGAGTCCGAGCCCACCACCGACCTGCGCGACGAGCTGGCGAGCGCCTGCGAGGCCGCCAGGCAGCGGGAGATGGACACCCGCCTGCAGGTCCGTTCCGCCGAGGAGCGCGTCAAGGGCATCGACGGCCGCGCCGACGCGCTCATGCGCGCCGCCGCGCGAGAGCGCGAGGAGCGCGCCCAGGCGGCCGCTCAGCGCGCCAGGCGCCGGCGGCAGGCCGCCGTGGCGGAGGCCGTCAGCAAGGGCGCCAAGCAGGTGCTCAGGGCCCTGGCCGAGTCCGTCCAGCTCGCCTCCAGGGAGCGCGACGAGGCCGACCTCGC
The DNA here is from genome assembly GCF_005893125.1 of Nonomuraea basaltis. Taxonomy (GTDB): domain Bacteria; phylum Actinomycetota; class Actinomycetes; order Streptosporangiales; family Streptosporangiaceae; genus Nonomuraea; species Nonomuraea basaltis. Next base: position 124,086 of record NZ_VCJS01000001.1, read on the forward strand.
CAGGGTCGCGATCGACGCCGAGCTCAAGCAGGTGCGCCTGCGCGTGCGCGAGCTCGGCCAGGAGCTCGACAAGCTGGTCAACCGCGTACACGGCAGTGAGGTCGCCCGCACCGAGCAGCGCCTGCGGCTGGAGCAGCTGGAGCAGCGGGCGATGGAGGAGTTCGGGGTCGAGATCGAGGCCCTGATCTCCGAGTACGGCCCCGAGGTCCCGGTCCCCGGCGACCCGCCGGTGCCGTACGTGCGGGAGGAGCAGGAGAAGCGGGCCAGGGCTGCCGAGCGGCAGATGAACCAGCTCGGCAAGGTCAACCCGCTGGCGCTGGAGGAGTTCGCGGCGCTGGAGGAGCGGCACGCGTTCCTCACCTCGCAGCTGGAGGACCTCAAGAAGACCAGGCGCGACCTCATGACCGTGGTCAAGGAGGTCGACGACCGGGTCGAGCAGATGTTCTCCTCGGCGTACGAGGACGTGGCCCGCGAGTTCGAGCAGATCTTCACCAGGGTGTTCCCCGGCGGCGACGGCCGCCTGGTGCTGACCGACCCGAACGACATGCTGACCACCGGCATCGAGGTCGAGGCCAGGCCGCCGGGCAAGAAGGTCAAGCGGCTGTCGTTGCTGTCGGGCGGCGAGCGGTCGCTGACCGCGGTGGCGTTCCTGATCTCCATCTTCAAGGCGCGGCCGTCGCCGTTCTACGTGATGGACGAGGTCGAGGCCGCGCTCGACGACACGAACACGCAGCGGTTGCTGAGGCTGTTCGAGGAGCTGCGGCAGAGCTCGCAGCTGATTGTCATCACCCACAACAAGCGCACGATGGAGATCGCCGACGCTCTCTACGGCGTGTCGATGCGCGGCGACGGCGTGACGCAGGTCGTCAGCCAGCGGCTTCGGGAGCGCGAGTCCGCCTGATCGGTGTGGCTTAGTGCGTGAGCATGCCGAACGATCTGGAAAACTGACATGTTGTGGAAGGTTATCTCGCCGTCATCGTGATCGTGGCCGTCGTCGCCCTGCTGGCGGCGGGCGGTCTCTTCCTGCTCTTCAGGCCGGGCCGCAAGGCGCCTCCGCCGGTCAAGCCGCCCGAGGCGCCCACCCTTCCCGAGGAGAGGCGGCCCGCGGCAGAGGAGGGGGAGGGCGCGACCACCACGCTCCCGCCGCCGGTCAAACCGGCCGAGCCGGTGGTCGTCAAGCCCGAGGTCGAGGTGCCGCCGCCGTCCGCGGGCCGGATGGTGCGGCTGCGCTCGCGGCTGGCGCGCTCGCAGAGCGCGCTCGGGCGCGGGCTGCTGGAGCTGCTGTCCCGCGACCGGCTCGACGACGACGTGTGGGACGAGATCGAGGAGAGCCTGATCACGGCCGACGTGGGCGTCACGCCGACCCGCGTCATGGTCGAGGAGCTGCGCACCAAGGTCAAGGTGCTGGGCAGCCGCTCGCCCGCGGAGGTGCGCGGCCTGCTGCGCGAGCAGCTGCTCGCCCTGGTCAACCCCGACCTCGACCGCACGCTGCACGTCCAGAAGCACGGCGAGCGGCCCGCGGTGGTGCTCGTCGTGGGCGTCAACGGCACCGGCAAGACCACCACCACCGGCAAGCTCGCCCGCTCCCTCATCGGCGACGGCAAGAAGGTCGTGCTCGGCGCGGCCGACACCTTCCGCGCCGCCGCCGCCGACCAGCTCCAGACCTGGGGCGAGCGGGTCGGCGCCGACACGGTGCGCGGTCCCGAGGGCGGCGACCCGGCCTCCGTGGCCTTCGACGCCACCGCCAAGGGCATCGAGGAGAAGGTCGACGTCGTCATCGTCGACACCGCCGGCCGCCTGCACACGAAGACCGGGCTCATGGACGAGCTGGGCAAGGTCAAGCGGGTCATCGAGAAGAAGGCCACGGTGGACGAGGTGCTGCTGGTCCTCGACGCCACCACGGGCCAGAACGGCATGCGCCAGGCCCAGGTGTTCGCCGAGGTCGTCAACATCACGGGCATCGCGCTGACCAAGCTCGACGGCACCGCCAAGGGCGGCATCGTGATCTCGGTGCAGCGCGAGCTGGGCGTCCCGGTCAAGCTGGTGGGGCTCGGCGAGGGGCCGGACGACCTGGCGCCGTTCGACCCCGAGGTGTTCGTGGACGCGATCCTGGGCGACTGACCTTTCCGGCCGGGCTGTAATCACCGTCGGAATGGCCCTTACCAGTTGAACCTTTGATCGGCGACTTCGTTCTGTGCTGACATGTACCGGTCATCAATGATCGCTCGATCCCGCGAAGACGCGAAAGGGCGCCAATGAAAAAGATCGTTGTTCACAGGCCCGGAACCGTGCGGCCCGCCGCCTCGGCCGCACCGAGGCACAACAGCTGAACGCGCAGGCCGGCACCTCGCCCGGGGCGCCGGCCACCGCGGAAAATGGGTCGCGTGGACACGATCATCCTCGACGCCGATCGCCGCATCGGCGGCCCCTACACGCTCGCCGCTGCACTCCTCGAGCATCTCGTCCCGCCGGCGCTGGAGCGCCGGCCCGACCTGGTGGCCGCCCACGACATCGAGATCCGCGCGGCGGCGCCGCGGATGCGCGACGCCGTTCCGGCGCGCCGGCGCTCGCTGGCCGACGACCTGCCCAGGGCGCAGCGTGTGCTCGTGCCCGGCGCCCGGCGCAGCCTCAGGATCGCCAACGGGCTGGCCGAGTTCGTCCGCGACCACCTGACCGGCGCCGGCGCGCTCGCGCTGATCGTGACGAACCTGGGCGAGGCCGACCACACCGATGGCGAGTTCGTCGCCGTGCTGCGGCGCAGGCTCGGCCCGGGCCTCTTGCGGATCGAGGATGGGCCGTCCGCTCCCGGGACGGGGCCGCTGCCCGCCGACTTCGACCGCTACCGCGACGAGGGCTTCCACCACGCCATGGCGGAGTCGGGCCTGGAGAGGCTGCGCGGCCTGACGTACGAGGACGACCCCGGGGGATGGCAGCACCTCCTGCAGCGGGTCGCCGCCGCCCTGGAGGCCATCGAACGCGAGGACGAAGCCCGCGAGCTCTACGACCGGGCCCGGCGCCTGAGCACCGACCCCAAGCACCGCGCCACCGTCGCCTACGCCACCGCCATGATCCTCGTACGCCACCACGACCCGGCCCGGCGCGACCCCGAGCAGGCCCTGGCCTGGATCAACGAGGCGATCACGATCACGTCCCTGCTGCCCGACCCCCGCGAGCGCGCCTTCCACCTCGGCTTCGACCTCAACGGCAAGGCCCTGGTGGAAGTACGCAGGGGCCGCCACGACGCCGCCATGGACCTCGTCCAGCAGGCCATCGACCTTGCCGAGGCGCACCTGCCCGGTGAGCACCCGATCCACCGGCTCGTGCTGCACGCCAACCGCGCCCAGCTCCTGGCCGCGGCGGGCCGTACGGACCAGGCGCTGGCCGACTACACGCGCGCCGTCGAGGCCGACCCCGGCTACCCTGACTATTACCTCGACCGGGGCAACCTGCTGCACAGGCTCGGCAGGGCGGAGGAGGCGCTGGCCGACTACGAGGCCGTCATGCGGCTGAGCCCGCCCTTCCCCGAGGCGTACTACAACCGCTCCGAGCTCCGGTTCGCCGAGGGCGACCTCGAGGGCGCCCGCGCCGACCTGGATCACACGCTGGAGCTGGACCCCGAGTTCGCGCCCGCCTACGTCAACCGCAGCGGGATGGCGGGGGCCATGGGGGACTACGAGCTGGCCAGGAAGGACGTGGAGCGCGGGCTGGCGCTGGCGCCGCGCGACCCCCACCTGCTGTGCGTGCTCGGGCAGGTGGAGCAGGCCGCGGGCCGGCACCCGGAGGCGCAGGCCGCTTACGACCAGGCGCTGGAGCTCGACCCCGACCTGGTGGCGGCCTGGGCGAGCCGCGCCGAGCTGGCCTACGAGCACGGCGACAACGGCGCGGCCCTGGCCGACCTCACCCGCGCGCTGAAGCTGGAGGAGACCGCCGAGCTGCTGTTCAACAGGTCGGTGGTCTATCGCGCCGCGGGCCGGCCGGACAAGGCCAGGCAGGACCTGCTCAAGGCCGCCCAGCTCGCCCCGGGCGACGAGGACGTCGGGCGGGCGCTGGCCGAGGTGTGACCCGTGGCCCACTCGCCGCCGCGGCGGGTCAGGTTTTCTGCGCTCCAGCATGGGAGCGCGGGCGGATCGGGATGACCAGCGGCGTCCCCGCCACGGGATCTTCGATGACCTTGGCGTCCAGCTCGAACACGTCGCCCAGCAGCTCCTCGGTGAGCACCTCGTGCGGGGTGCCCGCCGCGATCACCTTCCCGGCGCGCATGGCCACCAGGCGGTCGGCGTACCGGGCGGCCAGGTTGAGGTCGTGCAGCACCATGACGACCGTGCGGCCCGCCTCCTGGTGCAGGTGCCGTACGAGCTCCAGCACCTCCACCTGATGCGCCAGGTCCAGGAACGTGGTCGGCTCGTCGAGCAGCAGCAGATCCGTGCCCTGGGCCAGCGCCATGGAGATCCACGCCCGCTGCCGCTGCCCGCCCGACAGCTCGTCCAGCGGCCGCTCGGCCAGGTCGGCCAGGCCCGTCATGTCCAGCGCCGTCGCGACCGCCTGCTCGTCGTCGGAGGACCACTGCCGGTACCACGTCTGGTGCGGATGCCGGCCCCTGGCCACCAGGTCGGCGACGGTCAGCCCTTCGGGAGCGGTGGGGGCCTGGGGGAGCACGCCGAGGATCTTGGCCACCTCGCGGGTGGGGATCTTGTCGATGCGCTTGCCGTCCAGCAGCACCTCGCCGCCGTGGGGCTTGAGCAGCCGGCCCAGCGCGCGCAGCAGGGTGGACTTGCCGCAGCCGTTCGGGCCGATGATGGTGGTCACGGTGCCCGCTTCGATGCCCAGGTCGAGATCGTCGACGACGATACGATCGCCGTACCCGAGCTTGACGCCGGCGGCCTGCAGTCTCACTTCCGAGCCCTCCAGATGAGGTGGATCAAATACGGAGCGCCCAGGACGGCGGTGACGATGCCGACGGGCAGTTCGAGCGGGGAGAACGCGGTCCTGGCGATCAGGTCGGCGACCGTGGTGAGGACGCCGCCGATGACCGCCGAGCACAGCAGCGGCGGCTGTCCCGAGCGGGCCAGCCGGAGCGCGATCTGCGGCGAGGCGAGCGCCACGAACGCGATCGGCCCGGCGGAGGCGGTGGCCACGGCGGCCAGCAGGACGGCGGCCAGGATCATCAGGGCACGCGCCAGGTTCGTCCGGACGCCCAGGGACGTGACCGTGTCGTCGCCGAAGCGCAGCGCGTCGAGCGAGCGGGTGCCGAGCAGCGTCAGCGGCACCAGCAAAGCCAAGGCCAGTGCCGTGGGCGCCACGTGCTCCCAGCCACGGCCGTTGAGCGAGCCGCTGATCCAGACCATGGCGCGGCTGGTGTCGTTCACGTCGCCGATGGTCAGGAGCCAGAACTTGATGTTGGTGAAGACGGCGGCCACGCCGATGCCGACCAGCACCAGGCGGTAGCCGTCGAGGCCGCGCCGCCATGCCAGACCGTACACGATGGCTGCGCCGATCAGGCCGCCGAGCAGGGCGAGCGCGGGGATTCCGAGGGCGGCGAGCAGGCCGCTCGTGCCGCCGTACACGCTGCCGCTGGCCACCACGCCCGCCACGACGGTGACGGAGGCGCCGGTGGTGACGCCGAGGATCTCGGGGCTGGCCAGCGGGTTGCGGGCGATGGACTGGATGATCGCGCCGGATAGCGCGAGCGCGGCGCCGACCAGGGCGCCGGTCAGCGCGCGCGGCAGGCGCAGCTCCATGATGACGAAGTGGGCGGCACTGCTCTGGTCGAAGGTGCCGGCGATCACCTCGCCCAGCGTCATCTGGATCTCGCCGATGCGCATGTTCATGGCCATGAGCAGGGCGAGCAGTACGAGGCCGAGCAGAGTGATCGCGACGCCGCGCAGGCGTAGCCGCCACGACAGGCCGGCGACGCGCAGGGGGATGGCAAGCTCAGAAGTCGGCATGAGATCGCCCTGACACAGTGATCTCAAAGCCGGCATGAGATCGCCCTAACGCAACAGTGGTCATCACAGGCGCACCGGCTTCCTGCGGCGGACCAGGGCCACGAAGAACGGGGCGCCGATCAGTGCCAGCACCACACCCACCTCCAGCTCGCCCGGCGGGGCCACCACGCGGCCGATCACGTCGGCGACCAGCAGCAGCGCCGCGCCGATCAACCCCGAGTACGGCAGCAGCCACCGGTGGTCGGTGCCCGCCATGGGACGGGCCAGGTGGGGCACGATCAGGCCGACGAACGACATCGAGCCACAGGCGGCGACCGCCGCGCCGGACAGCAGGGTGACGGCGGCGACGCCGATGGTGCGGGTCATGGCGATGTTCTGGCCGAGGCTCCTGGCCACGTCCTCGCCGAGGGAGAGCGCGTTCAGTCCCGGGGCGTTGATCATCGCCAGGACCAGGCCGGTCAGGATGAACGGCAGCACCTGCCAGACCACGTCGGGGCCCCTGGCCGCGATCGAGCCCGCCTGCCAGAAGCGGAACACGTCCATCGCCTGTTCGTCCAGCAGCACGATGGCCGAGGTGAGGGCGTACAGGAAGGCGCTGACGGCGGTGCCGGCGAGCGCCAGCGTGACCGGGGTGGGGCCGCCCCTGCCGCCCACCATGCCGAGCGCGAACACCGCCACGCTGGCGACCAGCGCGCCCGCCAGCCCGAACCAGATGTAGACGAGCAGGCTGGAGGCGCCGAGCAGGATGATCGAGGCCACCATCGCGAACGCCGCGCCCTGCGTGACGCCGAGCAGCCCTGGGTCGGCGAGAGGGTTGCGGGTGTGGCCCTGCATGAGCGCGCCCGCCACGCCGAGCGCGATGCCGGCGAGCACGCCGAGCACAGTCCGCGGGATGCGCAGGGAACGGATGACGATGTCGTTCTCGGTGCCGGTGGGCGCTGTGAGCGCGGTCCAGGCGTCCGCGAGCGGCACGGACTTGGCGCCGATCGTGATGCTCAGCACCACCGCGACCAGCACGGCGGCGAAAAGACCTAAGAGGACGGTGAGCCGGCGCTGACGGATGCCGTGGAGGCGCGGCGCGGCGGCGGTTACGCTCACCCGTTCCCTCCTCAGCGTTTGCTCGATCCTGGTGAAGTATGCCAGCTTAGGCAGGGCTAACCTAATTTAGGTTTGCCTTACTTCCTCGGGAAAGGGATCTGATGAAACCGTTGCGCGCGCTGGTCGGTGCTCTCCTCGTTGTGGGACTCGCCGCCTGCGGCTCGGCCGAGCCCACGGCCACGACCTCCACCACCTCCACCACGGCGAGCGCGCCGTTCGCGACCGTGAAGCACGCGATGGGCGAGACGACGATCCCGGCCCAGCCGAAGCGCGTGGTGGCGCTCGACCAGAGCTTCGTCGATGCCGTCCTCACGCTGGAGACGCCCGTCGTGGGCTACACGACGTACCGGTCGCTCGACGACAAGCTGCCGGCCTACCTGGGGACGGTCGCCGAGACAAATGGCAAGGAAGCGACCCCGGTCGGCACGCTGGCGGAGCCGAGCCTGGAGAAGATCATCGCGCTCAAGCCCGACCTGATCGTCTCGGCCAAGGTCCGGCACGAGGCCCTGTACGACAAGCTCTCCAAGATCGCGCCGACCGTCTTCAGCGAGACCACAGGGGCCATCTGGAAGGAGAACCTCCGGCTCATGGGCCAGGCCCTGGGCAAGCAGGAGCTCGCGGACACCAGGATCAAGGAGTACGAGGACCGGGCGGCCAAGATCGGTGCGGCGATCAAGGAGAAGGACGGCGAGCTGCCCACGATCTCGATCGTGCGCTTCGCCGGTGAGCCGACGGTCCGGCTGTACGTCGAGAAGTCCTACTCCGGCCTGGTGATGAAGGACATCGGCTTCCCGCGCCCCGAGGGCCAGCCGACCGTGCAGGACACGATCGCGGTCGACGTGAGCCAGGAGCGGATCTCGGACCTGGACGCCGAACACATCTTCGTCGCGACCTATGAGGACCCCGAGGACCCGGCGATCGAGGAGTCGAAGGAGAAGTTCGTGAGCAACCCGCTGTGGGGCAAGCTCAAGGGCGAGAAGCACGAAGTCAGCGACCTGACATGGATGACCGCCGTGGGCATCCAGGGCGCGCACGCCATCCTGGACGACGTGGCCAAGTTCTTCGGCGTCGACCCGGCCAAGACGACCTCCTGACGGTTCTTCGTACCGCCTCCCTAACGGGGCAGGAAGGCGCGGAGCTGCGTCAGGTGGGGCTCGATGTCCAGATGCTGGCCGGCGAGCCATTGCGGGTTGCCGTACGTCCCCTTGTAGCGGTCGCCGCTGTCGCAGATCAGCGTGACGATGCTGCCCTGCTCGCCCGCCCGCCGCATCTCGTCGATGAGCTCCACGCAGGCCGCCATGTTCGTGCCCGTGGAGCCGCCGACGTCCAGGCCGGTGACCTCGCGGGTCCAGTGCATGGCGGCGATCGAGCGGGCGTCGGGTACGGCCATCATGCGGTCGATGACGGACGGCTGGAAGGACGGTTCCACGCGGGGCCGGCCGATGCCCTCGATGCGGGAGCCGGGAGCGGTGGCGGAGGCGTCGCCGGAGAGCCAGCTAGGGTAGAAGGCCGAGCCCTCGGGGTCGGCGACGGCCAGGCGGGTGGCGTGGCGGCGGTAGCGGATGTAGCGGCCGATGGTCGACGACGTGCCGCCGGTGCCGGCCCCGACCACGATCCAGGAGGGCTCGGGGTAGGGCTCCAAGGACATCTGGGAATAGATCGACTCGGCGATGTTGTTGTTGCCGCGCCAGTCGGTGGCCCGCTCCGCGTAGGTGAACTGGTCCATGAAGTGGCCGGAGGTCTCGGCGGCCAGACGGTGAGACTCGTCATAGATCGCGCCGGGGTCCGCGACGAGGTGACATTTCCCACCGTAGAACTCGATGAGGTGGATCTTCTCCGGTGACGTGGACGCCGGCATGACGGCGATGAACGGCAGGCCGAGCAGCCGGGCGAAGTAGGCCTCGCTCACGGCGGTCGATCCGCTGGACGCCTCGACGATCGTCGTCGTGGGCCCGATCCAGCCGTTGGCCAGGCCATAGAGGAACAGGGACCGAGCAAGTCGATGTTTGAGTGAACCAGTTGGGTGCACCGACTCGTCTTTAAGGTAGAGGTTTACACCCCAGTCGGAGGGCAGCGGAAAGACGTGCAGATGTGTGTCGCAACTACGGTTGGCGTCGGCTTCGACCTTGCGTATGGCCTCCGCCACCCAGCGGCGTGTCCCCGCATCGTGGCGGTCCCTGAAATCCATGTCCTTACGCTATCCCATGTGACTCTGGCCACTATTACAGCGAAATTGGGTGGGTAGTGTTATGATAACGAGACTTGTCCGGCCGTGGACGTGACCACGCACGCCGCGAGCAGATGGACAGAAACCCCTTCTGACCAAGGCGGAACCTCTCTAACGCGTCCCTTACTCGGGACTTGCCATGATGGGAGCGCCGTCAGGCGGCCTGTGCCGAAACGGGGGATAGCGCAAGGGGGAATGAATTGATCACTATGACCGATGAGCAGCGACAGGATTGGTTCGAACGCGATGTCGTGCCCGTGACGTCGCAGCTGTTCGCTTCCGCCATGCGCTTGACCCGCAACGCCGCCGACGCGGAAGACCTGGTGCAGGAGACGGTGGCGAAGGCCTACACGTCGTACCACCAGTTCCGCGAGGGCACGAACCTCAAGGCGTGGCTGCACCGGATCCTGACCAACAACTTCATCAACGACTACCGCAAGAAGCAGCGCTCGCCCAAGCTGTCCGCCGCCGAGGACATCGAGGACTGGCAGCTGCACGCCGCCGAGTCGCACAGCTCGTCGGGCCTGCGGTCGGCCGAGACCGAGGCGCTCGACCGGCTGCCCGACAGCGTCGTGATGAACGCCCTGCGCTCCCTTCCCGAGGACTTCCGCGTGGCCGTCTACCTGGCCGACGTCGAGGGGTTCGCGTACAAGGAGATCGCCGAGCGCATGGGCACGCCCATCGGCACGGTCATGTCCCGGCTGCACCGGGGCCGCCGCCAGTTGCGCGGCATGCTGGAGGAGTACGCCCGCGAGGAGGGCGCCCTGCGGCTCCCGGCCCAGCGTGCGGCGGCTTAGGACCCCATAGACAGATGAAGGCGGACGCGTAACACGCCGCCTTCCGCGCGCAGCTCCACGACGTCGCAGAGCTGGCGGCTGATCCAGAGCCCGTATCCCCTGGGGGATTCGGGCTCTGGTGGTATGTAGCCGGGTAAGGGGTCGTCCAGGGCGCCCCCAGGATCGGCGATCTCGCAGACGAGCTCCCCGTCGCTCACCCACATCGTGATCGTGCCGAACCCGGCGCCGTGCTCGATGCTGTTCGCGGCGATCTCGGAGACGCTGATGACGAGCGACGTGATCAGGTTGCGGTCCATGCCCGCCGCCCGGGCGTAGTCGCCCACGCTCTGGCGCAGCCGCCGCAGCTCGCGCGCGGTGAAGCGGATGGTCACGGCGCCGGGACCGGGCTCGGGGAGCGGGGCCCGGTCGTGGTCCAGCACGAGCTCGTGGGGCGGGACGAACCGGGTGCTCGCCGCCTCGCCGTCCGCGCCGAGCAGCACTGGATGGTTCACCGCGTTGTAGTCGAGCACCGTGGGCGGCACCTTGCGGCGGTCGTACAGGCACAGCATGACGGACGCCGCCGGGCCGAGCGCGGCGTTCACCACGGACTCGCAGCGGATCATCTCGCTGATCTCGCGCTCGCTCCTGCCCTTCCAGATGGGCTCGCCGATCACGAGGGTACGGCGCCCCCGCGTGTATTCGTGGTAAGCGGCGAGCGTCCGGTACGGGTGCCCGTACCAGGCGGTGGAGACCCGGCTGTCGATGAGTCCCGCGTCGCCCCCGAGGGCGTCGGCCAGCAGGCCGAGCTTGGGCGCGCAGGTGACCACCAGCACTCGCCTGCCCTCGTCCAGCGCGGCCCGCACGCGCGGCACGGCGAGATCCAGAAAGGACTCATCAGAGTCGTACGGCACCCCAACGTGCCTCAGACCCTCGCCATCGGTACGTGCCCGCTCAGGGCGCACGGGCGAAACGTAGCAAGCGCCGGCGGGGCTACGCAACGGCTATGAGCGCCACCGCTCCCAGCGCGCATGCGACGCCGGCCACCTGGATCCCCCGTAGCCGCTCTCCGAGCACCTGCCTGGCGAGCAGCAGGGTGCTGGCGGGGTAGAGGGAGACCAGTACGGCGACCAGGCTGAGCAGGCCCTGGCGCTGCGCCAGCAGGTAGAGGACGTTGGCCGCCATGTCCAGCACGCCCGCGGCCACGATGATGCGCAGCGAGCCCGCGCTCGGCCGCAGCGTACGCCGGGTGGCCAGGGCCAGCAGCGCCACCGTGGTCACCGAGGACAGTCTCGCCCCGACCAGCGGCCACAGGCCCGCGTCGGACGGCGCCATGGCCAGCAGGATGAAGAATCCGCCGAACCCGGCGCCCGCGGCCAGCGACGTCAGCAGGGCGCCGAGCGAGGCGCGCCCCTTCGCGGACCCGTCCTGGCTGACCAGCAGCACCGCGCCCAGCGCCAGCACCACGCCCACCAGCGCCCAGAACCCCGGCCGCTCACCCGTCGCCAGCCCGAACACCACCGGCAGCGTCGCCGAGGTGACCGCCGTCGTCGGCGCGACCACCGACATGGTCCCCGCGGCCAGCGCCCGGTAGAACAGCGCCAGCCCGGCGGCGCCCGACAGCCCCGCGGCCAGTCCCCAGAGCAGCGCGCGGTCGGTGAACGCGCCCGGCAGCGCCGGCAGGAGGCCGAGGATCAGCGCCAGCCCGGCGATCTGCGAGAGCGCGACGACTGAGAGCACTTGGGTTCGCCTGCTGGCCAGGCCGCCGAAGAAGTCGGCCGTGCCGTAGACCACCGCGCAGACGGTCGCCAAGATCACTGCGGTCACCGGTCATCCCTTCATAGTTCAATACATTGCACGCCTAGTACAACACAGTGAGTGCAACATAGTGCAAATCAGTTTCACTAGACTGAACTTCCATGGAGGACCCAGAGCTGATCAACCAGGCCATCGCCAACAACGTCCGCTTCCAGCGCTCGCATCGCGCGCTGACGCTGGACCAGCTGGCCGCCAGGTCTGGTGTCAGCCGCGGGATGCTCGTGCAGGTGGAGCAGGGGCGTACGAACCCGAGCGTCTCCACCCTCACCAGGATCGCCTCGGCCCTGGGCGTCACCGTGGCCCGGCTGGTCGAGGTGGCCGACGTCCCCATGGTGCGCATCGTGGACAAAGCCGACGTGGTCACGTTCCACCAGGGCGACGTGCAGGCGCGGCTGCTCGTCGGCGCGGACACGCCGATGATCCTGGAGCTCTGGGACTGGCGCCTGGCGCCGGGCGAGCACCACGACGGCGACGCCCACCCGCCCGGCACCCGCGAGATGCTGACCGTGCTGGACGGCGAGCTGACCCTCACGGTCTACGGCAAGAGCCATGTGATCGGCAAGGACGACGCTGTGCTCTTCACCGCCGACCGGCCCCATCGCTATGCGAACCTGGGCAAGGAGCCGCTCAGGCTGGTGATGGTGGTCGCCGAACCCCGCGAGGCCCCCGACCACTGACGTTCGGGATCATCGGTTGGAGTGGGCACGTCCGCACATTGCGGGACAGGCGGCACCGGCGGTTGCCGCAGAGGGGCACGAGTTGATGGTTGACGATTACTCCATGTCTTGGACGGCGGATGCCCATTGTTGGGTACATCCCTGGTGTACGGCGGAACGTCGGCAGGGGGTGGCGTGTGAGTGAGGCCCGAGCGGCGACGGAGAAGCTCCAGGCGGAGCTCCATGGTCTGGGCGTCACCAACTCGTACGAGGTGGGCGACGACGCGACCATCTCGGTGTGGATCGGTCTGGTCGTTCGCTACAGGGATGGTTTTTACCGCTGGCAGGAAGGACCGGTGAAACGTCGGCATCTGGGTACGGATCCGGTCGGATGTGCCATACGCGTGGCGCGCCGCTACAAGGAACTGCAGGCGGATATCCCACTCTGGTGGGACGACCTGGCCAGGGAACTGCGGGGGAAACCGGCCCAGGACTATCCGTAGGCCCCCGCATGCGGCGTTTCGGGGGGAAGCATGCGCGTGTGGGCCTTGCCGCTGGCCCTGCTCGCCCTGGTGGCCTGCGTCACCGAGTCGGTGGCGCACCGCCGGCAGGCCAAGCCGCCGGTGGTCGTCCTACCCAGGCCGGTACCGATCGATCCGGTCCTGGTGGCCAGACGGCTGGCGTCGATGCAGCCCGGCTGGCCGCGCAGCCGCAGGTTCGACTGCTCGCGGATCAAGTGCGTGGCACTGACCTTCGACGACGGGCCGGGCGAGCCCACGGGCCGACTGCTCGACCTGCTCAAGCGGCGTGACGTCAGGGCCACGTTCTTCGTCATCGGGCAGATGGTGGCCGCCGACCAGGGCGGCCGTACCGTCCGCCGCATGGTGGACGACGGTCACGAGCTCGGCAACCACTCCTGGAGCCATCCTCCGCTGGCCGAGCTGCCGCTGGAGGCGGTCAGGAAGGAGCTCCAGGACACCGACGACATCGTGGAGCGGCTGACCGGGGTCCGGATGCGGGTGATGCGGCCGCCGTACGGATCCACCGACGACGACGTCGCCGAGGAGACCCGCCGCGAGGGGCTGGCGCAGATCCTGTGGAACGTCGACACCCTCGACTGGCGCGACCGGGTCTCCACGACCGTGGCCAAGCGGGCGGGCGAGGCCAAGCCGGGGTCGATCGTCCTGCTGCACGACATCCACCCCAGCACCGTGGACGCCGTGCCGGCGTTGCTCGACACGCTCAGCAGGAAGGGCTACACGTTCGTCACGGTCTCGGAGCTGTACGGCAGGACGCCCGAGCCGGGGATGATGTACACCGAGCGGTGACCCGGGATGTCGGTGGCACGTGGCACCCTTACGGCATGGGTTTCACCGGTTTCCCCGACGAGGCGTTCCTCTTCTACGAGGGTCTCGAGGCGGACAACTCGAAGACATACTTCACCCGGCACAAGCAGCTCTACGAGGAGGCCGTGCGGGCGCCCATGCTCGCGCTCACCGACGAGCTGGCCGCCGAGTTCGGGCCGGCGCAGCTCTTCCGGCCCTATCGTGACGTGCGCTTCGCCAAGGACAAGTCGCCGTACAAGACCCACCAGGGCGCGTTCGTGGACCTGATGCCCGGGATCGGGCTCTACGTCGAGATCAGCGCGTCGGGTCTGTTCACGGCGGGCGGCTGCTACACGCAGGCGTCCGACCAGGTCGCCCGCTATCGGGCGGCGGTGGACGAGGACCTGACGGGCAAGCCGCTGTCGGCGATCATCGACTCGCTGGTGGCGGCGGGCTACGCGATCGAGGGGGAGCGGTTGAAGACCAAGCCGCGCGGGTTCACCGAGGGCCACCCACGCATCGAGCTGCTGCGGCACAAGTCGCTCTACGCGGGCATGCGCTTCGAGCCCGAGCCGTGGGTGCACACGACGGAGGCACGCGCGCGCGTCGAACGCACCTGGCGCGCCTACGGCCCCCTGGTCGAATGGCTCTGCTCCCACGTCCGAGGCAGCGAACTGCCACCCAGGTGACCGGGCCGCGGTCGTGCCGCCCGCTTACGGTGGCTCGACCGCCGCACCCTGCGCCGGCTCACCGGGCGGCGGGTCGCGTGCCGGAGGCGGCCGTGGTCAGCGGGGTGCGCTGGTCACCTGGTCGCCCTTGAGGATGCGGTCGACCGTCTGCCCCGCCGCCGACGTCGCCGCCGTGGTGCCCGCCGCCAGGACGAGGGCCAGCGTCGGCGCCGCCAGGCTGCGGACGCTGCGCAGGTTGCGCACCCGCGCCCACGGCTCGTCGGCCAGGTGCATGATGCGCCACTCCCAGAACAACCCGAGCCCGATGCACACCATCATCACCTGCCCCACCACGATTCCCACCACCTGCGCCTTGTCCGGCGCCCCGATGTCCGGCTCCACGAGCGTCGAGAGGTACCCGGACAGCTCGGTCAGCAGGGCCGCGGCCGTGAGGTGGAGCGCCTTGGTCATCGGCTGGGTGCCGCGGATGCGCGGGTAGAAGTAGCCGAACAGGAAGCCGAAGGCGGGCAGCGTGATCAGGTAGCGCCCGTCGAAGACGAAAGTGGTCAGGTCCACGCCTTCCGGCAGCCCGTACACGATGGTGAAGGGCAGGCTCAGCAGCAGGCTGAGGGTGAAGGCGTGCACGCCGTTGTGCCAGGGCGTGCAGGCCGCGGCCGTGGCGAACGCGGTCTCCGGATGCCGCCCGTGCTGGCGCAGCGCCCCCTCCAGGGAGGTCCGCCGCTGGTCGAAGTCGGCCATCGACATGTCTCCCGCGCCGAGCCTGCTCCGCCCGATGCGGTAGAGCTCCTGTTCGGCCACCAGCAGCAGGCGCTTGTGGATGGCCGCCCTGACCAACTGCCGGTGTTGCTCCTGCGTGACGGGCTCGACGATCGCCACGTGCGGCCCGGTGAGCAGCCAGCGGGCGGTCGCCCAGGCGACGATCGAGGTGATCGCCAGCAGCGGCAGCGGTACGTCGATGTCGGCCAGCGTCGTGCTGCCGCTCGGCGTGATGTAGAGCACCATCAGGACGGCGATCATCGTGGACTCGGCGACCGGGTTGTCGATCGCGGACAGTTGACCGCCGAGCCGTCGCAGCCGGAGCACCAGCATCACGAAGCCGAGCAGGAGCAGCCCGAGCACCCCGCGGACGATCGGGTCGAGGGGCAGGCTGCCGATCGTGGGCACCGGCTGCGGCACGGCCAGGCTCCACGACCCGGCGTCCAGCCACTCGGTCGGCCAGCCCTGCACCAGCAGGCTGATGAACACGGCGCCCACGACCGCGCCGCGGCTCCACTGCTTGGTCGCCACCGCCAGAGCCGCGATCGGGATCATCGCCCAGCCCAGTGCCAGCACCAGCCGGGTGCTGTCGGGCGGGTACACCCCGGCCAGCAGCGCCCGCAGCCACAGCGCCAGCGCCAGCAGCCCGATCGCGGCCTCGGCGGACAGCACGGCCATCCGTACGATCACCGGCCGGACCCCGAGGTCCACGCTGAACGCGATCGCCGACCCGGCCGCGGTGAGGGCGGCCACCGCCCCGCCGGCGAGCAGGGCCTGGCCGGACAGCTGCCCGTGCAGCCACGACCAGACGAGCATCCCGAGCCCGACGACCACGCCGAGCCCGGTCACGACGAGCAGGTCGCGGGTGTCCCACGGCGGGCTGGTGGGCAGCACCCGCCCGGCGTGCCGCAGCACGAGCGCGGGCACGGCGACGAAGAGGATCACGTACGCGACCGCCGACCAGTCCTTCGCGAACAGCGGGATCAGCAGCGTGGGCGCGGCCAGCGCGAGCCCGACGACCAGCTCCCTGTTGGGCAGCCATGACCACCACCCGCGGCCGAGCGAGCGCAGCAGGAAGGCGACCAGCGCGACCGCGGTGAGCACGCCGAGCGCGGTGGCCCACGAGAAGTCGTCCTCCACGACCACGTCGGGAAACCCGAAGGAGTCCGGCGCCAGCGTCATGCTCACCGGGTAGGCCCCGATGGCGAACTCCAGCCGCTCCTCCTGCTCCCGCTCCGGCGTGATCCCCTCCTGCCGCAGCACGGTCCACTCGCCGGGCAGCACGGCGATGGACCGCGAGGTGACGATCAGCGGGAAGGCGTTGGGCGCGGCGAAGTCGATCTTGAGTAGCTGCTCCGTCTCGAGCTGCCGCAGCAGCGTCACCGTGAAGGTGGCCGTGGTGCGCCGGGAGTCGGAAGTGAGGATCGGCGCCAGCCGCCTCGTGGGCGCCAGCCCGGGACCGTCCACCTTGATCGCGCCGAACGCGGCATCGGTGACCTGCTGGAGCGTGCCGGGGAACCCGCCACCCTGGCGTAACGCCTCGATGAGCGGGTCCTTGCGGTCCATCTGGAGCCGATGGGCGACGGTGATCTTGACTTGGCGGTGCCGGGGGTCGATTCGCCCTTCAGGCACCGGTTCGAGGTCGTTCTCGGACGCCTTGGTGAGCAGGACCTCGGTCGTGGCCCTGCGGGCCCATCCCACGAGCGGGTCGGCGCGGGCGGCGGCGGCCACCCACGGGTTGGGCCCTGCGGTGCTCTTAGGCGGCGCAGGCCCCGCTACCGGTCTGGCAGCAACGGTGCACCAAACGATCGCCCCCAACGACACCAGCGCCAGCCCGAACGCGATTGCCATCCGGAGCTTTCCCACAATTTGGATGATTCACGCGCATGCCCGAATGTTCTATCTCGTGCGATAACGGTGTGATTACAGCTGCTCCCATAACAACTTTTCTTTACGGACCGGCACGGGAGCGCCCGTCCATCGCACGTGGTAGCGCCCGGGCGAATGGCAGCGCTTACTAACGGCACTAACACTTAAGCCGCGCTTTGCCGGGATAAAAAGACGGGCAAAGCGCGGCCGGTGTGAATCCTCAGATCACGCGCGCTTGGCGCGGGCGGCGGCGCGGCCGCGGGTGGAGGCGTCGAGCACGACCTTGCGGATGCGTACGAAGTCCGGAGTGATCTCCACGCACTCGTCCTCGCGGATGAACTCCAGCGCCTGCTCCAGCGAGAGGTTGCGCGGCGGGATCACCTTCTCGGTCTCCTCGCTGGTGGAGGAGCGCATGTTGGTGAGCTTCTTCTCCTTGGTGATGTTCACGTCCATGTCGTCGGACCGCGAGTTCTCACCGACGATCATGCCTTCGTAGACCTCGGTCGTCGGCGCGACGAACAGAGTGCCGCGCTCCTGCAGGTTGAGCATGGCGAACGCGGTCACGGGGCCGGACCTGTCGGCCACCAGGGAGCCGTTGTTGCGGGTGCGCAGCTCGCCGAACCACGGCTCGTACGAGTCGAACACGTGGTGCACCAGGCCGGTGCCGCGCGTCTCGGTCAGGAACTCGGTACGGAAGCCGATCAGGCCGCGCGCCGGCACCACGAACTCCATCCGGATCCAGCCGGTGCCGTGGTTCGTCATGTGCTCCATGCGGCCCTTGCGCACGGCCAGCAGCTGGGTGATCGCGCCGAGGTATTCCTCGGGGCAGTCGACCGTGAGCCGCTCGACGGGCTCGTGCACCTTGCCGTCGATGATCTTGGTGACCACCTGCGGCTTGCCGACGGTCAGCTCGTAGCCCTCGCGGCGCATCTGCTCGACGAGGATGGCCAGCGCCAGCTCGCCGCGGCCCTGCACCTCCCAGGCGTCGGGCCGCTCGGTCGGCAGCACGCGCAGCGACACGTTGCCGACGAGCTCCTTCTCGAGGCGGTCCTTGACCATGCGGGCGGTGACCTTGGTGCCCTTGGCCCTGCCCACCAGCGGCGAGGTGTTGGTGCCGATCGTCATCGAGATGGCCGGCTCGTCCACGGTGATCAGCGGCAGCGGGCGCGGGTCCTCGGGATCGGCCAGCGTCTCGCCGATCATGATCTCGGGGATGCCCGCGATGGCGATGATGTCGCCGGGGCCGGCCTCCTCGGCCGGCTTGCGCTCCAGGGCCTCGGTCATGAGCAGCTCGGTGATCTTGACGCGCTGGATCGTGCCGTCGGTGCGGCACCAGGCCACCTGCTGGCCCTTGCGTATGACGCCCTGGTGGATCCGGCACAGCGCGATGCGGCCGAGGTAGGAGGAGGCGTCGAGGTTGGTCACGTGGGCCTGCAGCGGCGCGCTCGGGTCGTACGTCGGCGCCGGGATGGTCGACTTGATGATGTCGAACAGCGGCTCGAGATCCTCGGAGTCGGGCATGCCGCCGTCTTCTGGACGGTTCAGCGAGGCCCGGCCCGCCTTGGCCGAGGCGTAGACGATCGGGAAGTCGATCTGCTCCTCGGTGGCGTCGAGATCCATGAACAGCTCATAGACCTCGTCCACGACCTCCTTGATGCGGGCGTCGGGGCGGTCGACCTTGTTGATGCACAGGATGACGGGCATCTTGGCGGCGAAGGCCTTACGCAGCACGAACCGGGTCTGCGGCAGCGGGCCCTCCGAGGCGTCCACCAGCAGCACCACGCCGTCGACCATCGACAGGCCGCGCTCGACCTCGCCGCCGAAGTCGGCGTGGCCGGGGGTATCGATGATGTTGAGGGTCATGCCGCCGTGCTTGACCGCGGTGTTCTTGGCGAGAATGGTGATGCCCTTCTCGCGCTCGAGGTCGTTGGAGTCCATGACGCGGTCGTCGACGTCCTGGTTGGCGCGGAAGGCCCCGGACTGCCAGAGCATGGCGTCGACCAGCGTGGTCTTGCCATGGTCGACGTGCGCGATGATCGCGATGTTCCGCAGGTCGTCGCGGCTGTTCAAAGGCATGATGACGTCTCGCTCTGTGTCGTGGGGGCCGCCGCGCGAAGTCGCGACTACTTAAGTCTAGTTGATCCCCCCTGATGGCAGGAGCGGGGCGAGGTGACGGCGAGCGTAATCGCGGGCGTCCTCATCGTTGACGAGCGGGATCGTCTCCGGCTCGGTCGCGTAGGCGGCGTCGAGGATGCGCCCGAGGGAGTCGTCCCGCATGGAGCAAGCGTAGGCGGGCCGCCGGCTCATGGTCGGGCTGCGTCCAGCGGTCCGCCGCAGGTTGGGGACGGAGTCCCCACCTACATAACGGGTTGCACAATTGTGCGCATGGCAAGCCCGGACGTGGTCCCTAGATTGACGGCATGACCTGGACAGAGCTGGTTATGGAGGCGGCACCGACGAAAGGCGACCAGCCGGCGGTGAGCGACGTCAGGACCGGTGAGGTGTTGTCGTACTCCGCGTTCGTGAGACGGGTCATGCGGGCCGCCGCGGGGCTGCGCCGCCACGGCCTGCAGTACGGCGACCATGTGATCGTCAACGTCCCGCTCGGCGCCACGCTGCCCGTCGCGGTCCACTCCGTCGCCTGGGCGGGCGGGATAGCGGTGCTCGACGCCACCGGCGAGGCCCGCATGATGATCACGCAGCGCGGCTACGATCCTGCCGCGGTGAAGGTCGAGCAGGTCTTCTCGTTCCAGCCGGTGCCGGGGGCCAGGCCGTTCGGGGATCTGGTGCTCAACGGCGTCGTCGAGTTCGGCCCGCTGGCGGGGCCGGCGCTCACGCTCGACCGCCTGCGCTTGTTCGACCACGACGAGCTGAGCGGAGACCTGCGCAGGCTGGCCGCGCGGCTGGTGATCGGCAAGGACGACGTCGTGATCAGCGCGGTCAGCGAGCCGTTCCGTGGGCTGCGGGTGGTCGATCTGGCGATGATGTCCGGCGCCCACGTCGTGGTCGCCCACGAGCCGAGCCTGGTCGGCTGCCGCGTGCTGGCCCAGGAGCGCCGGGCCACCATGGTGGTCGCGCCGTATGACCTGGCCAGGAGATTGCTCGGCGATCCGATCCTGCGCGTCGTCGACGAAAGGGCGATCGTGAGCTCGCTCGGGCTGTGATCCGGGAGAAACCCTCTCCGGCACGACAGCCCGATGAGCAGGTTTCTCGCCGGTGAAGAAGTGCGACACTGTGGGGGAGTGTGATCCTTCAGCGACGCAGGGTGACCACATGCCAGAGCCCCCGCGGCATAACCTTCCGGCCGAGCCCAACCGGTTCGTGGGTCACGAGCGCGATCTCGACGACCTTCGCGGGCTGTTCGGCGAGACCCGCGTGGTGACCCTGTGCGGGGTCGGCGGCATCGGCAAGACCCGGCTGGCCCTGCGGGTCGCCGCGGGCCTTGTGCCGGCCTACCCCGACGGGGTCTGGCTGGTCGAGCTGGCCAGGCTCAGCCGGGCCGAGCTGGTCGTGCCGGAGATCGCCGACGTGCTGCACGTGCGGGAGGAGACCAACCGGTCGCTGCTCGACACCGTGACGGCCAGGCTGCGCGACATGCTCTGCCTGCTGCTGCTGGACAACTGCGAGCACGTGGTCGACGCCTGCGCCGAGGTGGCGGCCGCGCTGGTGGCCTCCTGTCCGCGCCTGAGCATCCTGGCCACCAGCAGGGAGCCGCTGCGCATCGCGAGCGAGCTGATCTGGCGGGTGCCGCCGCTCGACCTGCCCGGCGCGGAGAGCGCCGACGCCGAGTCCGTGCAGCTCTTCATGGACCGGGCGGCGGCCGCGGGCACCAGGCTGGGTCCCGGCAGCCTTCCAGACGTCGTACGCCTGTGCCGGGCGCTCGACGGGCTACCGCTGGCCCTGGAGCTGGCCGCGGCCCGTACGAGCCTGCTCAGCCCCGGCCAGATCGCCGACCGCATAGACGACCGCTTCTCGCTGCTCACCACGGGCGGCCGGACCGCTCCGGCCCGGCAGCGCACGCTGCTCGCGGCCGTCGAGTGGAGCTACGACCTGCTGTCGGCCAAGGAGCAGGTGCTGCTGCGCCGGCTGTCGGTGTTCGCCGGCGACTTCGCCCTCGACCTCGCCGAGCAGGTCTGCGCCGAGCGGCCCATCTCGCGGCCGGAGATCGTGGACCTGCTCGGCGGCCTGGTCGACAAGTCCCTCGTGCTGTGCGACGAGAGCCGCACGCGCTACTGGATGCTGGAGACCATCAAGCGCTACGCGGTCGAGCGACTCCAGCAGGCGGGCGAGCGCGACGTCCTGCGCGAGCGGCACCTCAACGTGCTCTGCGAGCTGCAGGAGCGGCACTTCACGACCGAGATGGTGGAGCCCGGTGTACCGTGGCCGGCGCGGTTGCGGGCCCTGACCGCGAGCAAGAGCCTGCTCGACGACCAGCGGGTGGCGCTCGATTGGGCGGCCGAGTCCGGCAACGTGCCGCTGGGCCTGCGGCTCTGCACGACCAGCACGGGGCTGCTGCCGATCGGCGGCAACCTGACGGAGATCGTCGGCTGGACAGAGCGGCTGCTCTCGCTCGACCTGTCCCGCGTGTCCGACGAGCACATCGCGCACGCCAAGGGCTACCTCGCCTACGGCCTGGAGGCCAGGGACGAGCTGAGCCGCTCGCTGGAGGTGGCCGAGCAGGGCCTGGCGGGGATGTCGCCGGCCAACGCGTTCCCCTACTGCGTCATGCACAGCCTCATCGCCGTGGTGCTGCTGCGCATGGGCCGGGCCGACGAGGCGCTGCACCACGCGGAGGAGGGCCTGGCCGTCGCCACGCGCTCCGGCGACACGTGGAACCAGGCGGCGGGGCTGGCCGGGCTCTCGGCGGTGGCGCTGACCCGCGGCCGGCTGCGCGAGGCGCAGCGGCATGGCGAGGAGGCGCTTGCGCGGGCGCGCGAGCACGGCCACCGCTGGATCATGGCCAGGACCGCGACCCAGCTCGGCGCGGTGGCCGAGGCCCGCGGCGACCTGGTGACGGCGAGGGCGCAATACGAGATGGCCGTCCCCTGGCTGCGGGAGCTGGGCAGCGACGCCGACCTGGCGCGCTGCCTGGCGAGGATCGGCCGGGTCGCGGCGATGCTGCACGAGTTCGGCTCCGCCAAGGAGCGCCTGGCCGCGAGCCTCGCGCTGAGCAGGGAGACCGGGCAGCGGCAGGGTGTGGCCCGCTGCCTGGTGGGTCTGTCGGTGCTGGCGGAGTGCGAAGGCGACATCGAGGGCGCCGTGCTGGCCGCCGCGGCGGCGGCCACGCTGCGCGAGTCGATCGGCCAGCATTCGGCCACGATCAGGATCGAGGAGCTGCTCGGCCGGGCCCGCGTCAAACTGGGCGACGGCCGCACCGCGTCGCTGTGGTCGCGGGGCCGGGCGATGAGCCCCGACGACGCCGCCCGCCACGTGCTGGAGGGCGAGCGGTCGGCGCCGGGGCCGCCCGTGGCCGCCGAGCCCGTCAGGCGCTCGCTGCTGACCGCCCGCGAGCAGGAGATCGCCCACCTGCTCACCCGGGGACTGTCGAACCGGGCCATCGCGGGGGAGCTGGTGATCAGTCCCGCGACGGTCGCCCGGCATATCGCCAACATCATGGAGAAACTGGGCTACACCTCGCGCGCGCAGATCGCGGTGTGGGCCGCCGAGCACCCGCCGGACCCTTCTGCATAGGGATCTGCATATTCCGCCCCATGTAGGCACGAGACGCCCTCCCTACGGTGGGCTCCATGGATGAGCGCATCGTCATCGTGGACTCGGGCACGGGCCAGAAGCTCACGGAGAAGCAACTGGACGAGAGGTCCGCCATCGCGATCGTCCAGTTGCGGCGCAGGGGCGTGCGGGTGGGCGACACCGTGCTCATCTGCCTGCCCGTCGGGCCGGATCTGCTGGTGGCGACCGACGCGGTGATCGCCGCCGGCGGCGTGGCCTGGCCGGTGCCCGCCGACCTCGACGCGGACGCGCTCAGAGACCGGATCCGGGCCAGCGGCGCCCGGGTGATGATCTCCGACCTCCCGCGGGCGCTGGAGGCGGCGGAGGAATCCCGCGTACGCATCGTCATGAGCGTCGCAGATCTGAGCGCCCTGCGTTGCCATCCGGTGCAGTCGCGGAGCCTCGACGGAAGGTGAGCGCCGGGCGTGCTTAAGCTGGTATTCATGCCTTTCGCACCCCATTTCCCCGTCATGCTCAGGACCGAGGACGGGGTCCGCATCGACGCCGCCCACACCCCGTCCACGCACACGGACCTGGGGATCGTGGTGGCGCACGGCTTCACGGGATCGTGGCGGGACCGCGCGGCGCGCCGCATCGTGCACGTGCTGAGCGGCTACGGCGGCGTGGTCGCGCTCGACCTGCGCGGCCACGGCCGCTCCGGTGGCCGCACGACCGTGGGCGACCTGGAGATCCTCGACGTGGAGGCCGCCGTCAGGCACGCCCGCGTGGTGGGCTACTCGAAGATCGCGGTGGTGGGCTTCTCCATGGGCGCGGCGGTGGCCGTACGGCATGCGGGGCTGCGCCGGGGAGTGGACGCGGTGGTGGCGGTGAGCGGCCCGGCCCGCTGGTACTACCGGGGCACCAAGCCGATGCGCCAGGTCCACTGGGCCATCGAGCAGCCGGTCGGGCGGTGGGCGGCCAGGGTGGCCAAGCGCACCAGGATCGCCCGCGGCCGGTGGGACCCGATCCCGATGCCACCCCACGAGGCCGCCGCGCTCCTCTCGCCGACCCCGCTGCTGATCGTCCACGGGGACGCCGACGCGTTCTTCCCGCTGGATCACCCGCACCAGCTGTACGCCGGCGCCCGCGAGCCCAAGGAGCTCTGGATCGAGCCCGGGTACGGTCACGCGGAGTCCGCCGCGACCCCCGAGCTCATCCGCCGGATCGGCAAGTGGATCTCTTCAAACTTTTCGTGAGTAATACACGTCTACCTAGGGCGGATGGAAGGAAACCGCCGGGAGAAAGTCCCCAGGGAAGGAAACCGCCTATGCGGTGGACGTGGGACATACTTCAGTAGTCAGGCAGTCGCTCACCGTGGTCTGCGTCCAGCAGTCCACTGCGGGGTGTGCACCTAGCGTCGCGGGGGCGCGCTGGGTGACATCCTGCAGGGCCCCGCGGCACCCGCGGAGCCCTGCGCGGGACGGCTCAGCCCAGCCGGGCGATCGTCTTGTATTCCATGTAGCCGCTCAGGCCCTCGGGGCCGAGCTCGCGGCCGATGCCGCTGGCCTTGTAGCCGCCGAAGGGCGCGTTGGACTCCAGCATGAAGCAGTTGACGCCGTAGGTGCCGGTGCGCACCTGGCGGGCCACCTCCATGCCGTGCTCGGTGTCGGCCGTCCACACGGTGCCGGCCAGGCCGTAGTCGCTGTCGTTGGCGATGCGTAGGGCGTCC
The DNA here is from genome assembly GCF_005893125.1 of Nonomuraea basaltis. GTDB lineage: Bacteria > Actinomycetota > Actinomycetes > Streptosporangiales > Streptosporangiaceae > Nonomuraea > Nonomuraea basaltis. Next base: position 148,641 of record NZ_VCJS01000001.1, read on the forward strand.
GCCTCGTCCTCGTACGGGATCACGGCCAGGACCGGGCCGAAGATCTCCTCGCGGGCGATGCGCATGTCGTTGGAGACTCCGGCGAAGACGGTGGGGGAGACGTACCAGCCGCGGTCGTACGGCCGGTTGAGGCCGCCGGCGACGACCTTGGCGCCCTCGTCCATGCCGATCTTGATGTAGCCCTCGACCCGGTCCTGCTGCCGCTTGGCCACGAGCGGGCCGATCCCGGTCGCCGGGTCGGCCGGGTCGCCGACGGGCTGGGAGGTGACCATGTTCGCGACGGCCTCGACGACCTCGTCGTAGCGGTTGCGCGAGGCCAGGATGCGGGTCTGCGCCACGCACGCCTGGCCGTTGTTCATGAGGGAGGCCATGGACAGGAAGCCCATGCTGGCGGCCAGGTCGGCGTCGTCCAGGATGATCGCGGCGGACTTGCCGCCCAGCTCCAGGCTGACCCGCTTGAGCTGCTCGCCGCAGATGGCGGCGATGCGCCGGCCGGCCGCGGTGGAGCCGGTGAAGGCCACCTTGTCCACGCCTGCGTGCGAGATCAGGTGCTCGCCGGCCTCGCGGCCCGCGGCCACGATGTTGAGCACCCCGGCGGGCACGCCCGCCTCGGCCACCCACTCGGCCAGCAGGTACGCGTCCAGCGGCGTCTCCGGCGCGGGCTTGAGCACGACCGTGCAGCCGGCCAGCAGCGCGGGCGCCAGCTTCGTCATCGTGACGAACTGGGGCACGTTCCACGGCACCACGGCCGCCACCACGCCCACGGGCTCGCGCCGCACCGTGATCGGGCCGAACAGGCCGGGCCGCTGCTCTTCCTGCTCGAACGTCTTGCCCAGCTCGGCGTAGTACTGCAGCATGCCGAGCGGCTGCGGTGCCTGCGCCAGGTTGGAGAAGGTGATCGGCGAGCCCATCTCCTCCGTGATGAGCGCGGCCATCTCGCTCTGCCGCTCGTTGTAGATCGCGGCCAGCCTGCCGATCACCTCGGCCCGCTCGGCGAACGTCATGCGCGGCCAGGGCCCGTGGTCGAACGCCTGGCGGGCGGCGGCGACCGCGCGCTCCATATCCTCGGCCGTGCCGTCAGGCACCCGGCCGACGACCTCCTCGGTGTGCGGCGAGACGACGTCGATCGTTCCGGTGCCCGCTGGGGCCACCCATTCGCCCCCGATGAACAGCGTGTCGTGCTGGCGCATGTCGTGACCCTCCTGCTGACCGAATGCTTGCTTGGTTACGGTACGCCTCAAGGTGACCGAACCATGTTCTGTCCGCACATGCAAGAGGGGCGCGGCCCGCGCCGCGCCCCTCTTCCCGGACTCAGCGGGAATCGCCGAGCAGATGCTCCATGGACCGCTTGACGAGATCGGTACGCGTGGCCTGGTCGGTCACGCTCTCAACGCCGAACCCGAGGTAGACGGTGTCCTTCGTGACGATGCCGCCGCCCTCCTCGAAGACCTGGTCCGTGCGGAACCAGTTGTTGATCGACGGGGAGGTGCCCTCGGGCGGCGCCCCGACGGTCCAGCCGCCGAGGTCGGACTCGAACGAGGTCTCCTCGGCCGTCGCGCCGTCCAGCGTGACCTTGGCGTCGTCGAGGAAGACGCCCGCGCCCTGGGTGGACCAGTCGCTGATGTAGGAGATCGACAGCTCGACCTGCTTGCCCGCGTACGGGGTCAGGTCGATCTTCCACTCCTGCCAGCCGGCGGAGTTGCCCGAGGCGGCGTGCCACGAGCCGGAGGTGCCGGTCGGCTCGCAGTTCGGGCCCTGGTAACGCTCGGTGAACGGGTGGATCGACCGCCAGCCCTCGCCGCCGCTGGGCGGGTCGCAGCTGTCGCCGGTGTCCTGGGCGGTGTGCCCGTTGGCGTCCGGCAGCGTGGTCCAGTCGTCGCCGCCCGCCGTCCTGGCCTCCACGGTCAGGAAGTCCCAGGCGCTCTCGGTGTCGTACGAGGTCCAGAACGACAGGTCGCCGCTCGTCCTGCCGGTCAGGTCGATGGTCTTGGTCAGCCGCTTCCAGGAGACGTCGGCGATGCCGCTGTAGACGTCCCATGAGCCGGTGTGCGGGTCGAACGGGCCGCCCGGGCGTACCCACTTGACCTGCGCGGAGCTCGCGAACAGCGGGAAGCGGTCCGCGGGCAGGATGGCCGAGGTCGCCACGAAGGCGTTGGTGTGGCTCGGCTCGATCGTGGCGTTGAAGCCCTCGAACTTGCCGCCGTTGCCCGTCAGCGCGAACGGCAGGCCGGTGTCGTGGTCGGTGCCCGCGTCGTCGAAGTAGACGTAGGCGCCCAGCCAGTACTGCTGGAAGTCGTTGAACACGGGGATGCAGGGCGGGTCGTCGTCGACCGTGCACTCGGGCTGCGCGGGGTAGTCCGGCTCGTAGTAGTACGCGCCGTTGGCGTTGGCCGCGTACGACGGGAACTTGCCGGCGTGCAGCAGTTTGCCGCCCTCGTTCAGGTAGTCGCGCACGGCCAGCTCGGTGTCCACGCCGGACTTCGACGTGGTGCCCGGCACCTGGCCGGCCGACCTCGGGATGATGTCGTCGCCGGTCTCCCAGACCACGGCCTTGTAGTGGCTGAGCACGCCGAGCGGGTGGGGAGCCTTGCGGCCCAACTTGTCCATGTCGTAGACGTCCGAGGTGTATCCGGCAGACTGCAGCGCCGTCGCGTACTCGTCGGCGTACTTGGCCTCGGTGACTCCCTGCGCGGGGCTGATGCCGGTGACGTCCTCGGCAGCCAGGACCAGCACCTTGCCACCGATGTCGGAGGCGACGGTGTAGGTGAAGTCCGCGCTCTTCTTGCCGATCGAGGTGAACCAGACCTTCACCTTGTCGCCCGGCCCGGTGCCGGTGATCTTGCCGCGCATCCAGTGGTAGTAGCGGTTGTAGCCCTTGCCGTAGCGCTCACCGCCCTTCCACTCGCTCGTCAGGGCCGTCTTCGTACGCCCGCCGTTGACCTGGTAGTTCAGGAACACCGGGCCGAGCTTGCGCTTGGCGTTGACCTGGACGACCTGGTCCTTGCCGTGGCTGACCTCGAACGGGTCGAGCACGAAGTCGGCGGTCTTGTTGCCCAGGTGGCTCACCGGCTCGACCGGGTTGACCGCGGACTTGGCGACGTCGAGCGCGAACGGCAGGTTCTTCTCGAACTCCTCCTGTACCAGGGCCTCGTCGTCGGGGAAGACGAAGCCGCAGCCGTCGCAGCCCTCGTTCAGCTCCGGCGTCCAGGACAACGTCCCGTACTGGTGGTGCGCCTGGTCGTTGGTGTCGCCGTTCGTGGTGTACAGCTCGGCGCCGAGGTCGGGGTCGAACCCGGGGACGGCGGGCTTCTCGTCGGTACCGGTGAGCGCCTCGTAGATCGGGTTGTCGGCCGTCTCCGTCGCGATCTGCACGCCGATCGGGTAGAGCAGCAGCGGGCCGTACGAGTGGTAGTTCAGCTGCATCTCGAACCCGACGCGCTTGAGCAGGCCGTCCATGGCCTTGGTCTCCGGCTCGCTGGCCGGGCCCGTGCCGCGGTAGGTGTCGCTGCTGGGGACGCTCGACGAGCCCTCTTCGTCGTAGTGGAAGTTCGTGGGGAAGTTCCGGTTCGGGTCCACGCCGTCGCCGACCGTGATCTGCCCGTCGCCGTTCACGTCACGCAGGTTCTTGCGCCACAGGCGGTTGCCCTCGGTGAAGGTGAAGTCGTAGCCGTCGGGGTTGGCCACCGGCACGAACCACAGCTCGGTCTTGTTGAGCAGGTCCTTCAGCGGGGCCTTGTTCGCGATCACGTACTTCAGCAGCCGCATGTCCATCTCGGTGGAGATCCACTCGCGGGCGTGCTGCGTGGCGGAGTAGAGGGTGGCGGGCTTGAGGCCGTCGGGCAGCAGCCTGGCTCCCGTGCTCACCTTGGCGGCCAGGATGTCCTGGCCCTTCAGGGACTTGCCGATCGACTGGAGCTTGACGACGTCCTTGTTGGCGTTCGCGATGGCCTTGAGCTGGTCGGCGATGCCGCCGGGCTCGGAGTAGGACTTCCAGACGGTGTAGCCGCCGGCCGCCTGCGCCTTGGCGGCCTCCAGCTGGGTCTCGCCCTGCGGGTTGCGTACGGGCTCGGGCTTGTAGCCGAGCTTCTTCAGTCCGGTGAGGTCCGCCTGGGCGGCGGTCAGCTCGATGTGCTCCTTGCCGTCCTTGGTCTCCTGCTGGACGACGTCGAAGCCCTTCTCTCTGAGCGCTTGCCCGGTGCCCGGCGCGCTGTCGAGCTGGTAGAGCTCGATCTGGTCGCCGGGCGGCAGCGCGGCCGCGGAGACATGGGCGGGGATGGCCACGACGGATGTGCCTAAGCCGAGGATCACGGCCATGGCGAGGGTCGATGTTCGCGACACGGTCTGCCCCTTCGCAGAGACGAGTTCGATCGCCATCTCAGACCGTTGGAGCGATCTATACAAGACCCAATCTCGGGAGTCCGCTCAATTGGACAAATCGATCAAACCTCGCCAAAGGTACGGCAGTTCTGCCGTTCGGATGACAAGGATAAAGATCATCTTCTATAGTTTCGGTCCGTCTATGAGGGGAGGGGACGGGTGTGAGAATCTGGCGGTTCGCCGTTCTTGTCGCCGTCCTCGCCGGGCTGCTCGGCCTGCCTGCCCCGTCCCCGGCCGCGGCCGAGCCTTCCCCGGCTGAGCTGCGCAAACTCACCAAACAGGCGACCCGGCTCAACGAGCTCTACCGCGGTCAGATCCAGAGCCTGGAGGAGATCAGGATCCAGGCGAAGCGGGCCACCGACACGTCCGGCGATCTGGAGGCTCAGCTCAAGGCCGCTCAGGCGGACGTGGCGCGCATCGCCCAGACCGCCTACATCGCGGGCCCGATCGACGGCCTCCAGCTCCTCGCCGTCGAGGGCGAGCCGTACCAGGTGCTGGGGCACGCGGCCAACATGGCCTACATGGCCACCGAGCGGACCGAGCGCGTCAAGAGAATCCAGAAGCTGATCGAGGCGTCCAAGGACGCGAAGGTCGACGCCAACGAGAAGATCCAGAAGCTGAAGAAAGAGATCAAGACCCTGCTGGGCAAGCGCCGCGAGGTCGAGCGCCTGCTCAACAAGTTCGGCTTCCAGGAACCCGGCGGCGCCGACGGCCTGACGCCCCGCATGGTCTCGGTACGCGCGGAGATCATGCAGAACTTCCCCATGAGGTACGGCGTGGGATGCCTGCGTCCCGGCGACCCCGGCGAGCACGGCAAGGGCCGGGCCTGCGACTTCATGATGTCAAGAGGCGGCACCATGGCCGGCGGTGCCGACGCCGCCAACGGCGACGCCCTGGCCGCCTGGCTCATCAAGAACGGCCCCAGGATCGGCGTGATGTACATCATCTGGAAGCAGCGCTACTACGACATCCGCTCCGGCGGCGGCTGGGATCCGATGTCGGACCGCGGCGGAGTGACCGCCAACCACTACGACCACGTTCACGTGTCGGTGTTCTGACCCTCCAGGAACGCCTTCAGCCAGGAGTAGGACGCCTTCGGGGTGCGGCGCTGGGTCTCGAAGTCCACGTGGACCAGGCCGAAGCGCTGGTGGTAGCCCTCGGCCCACTCGAAGTTGTCCAGCAGCGACCAGACGAAGTAGCCGCGCACGTCCACGCCCTCGGCCATGGCCCGCCGCATCGCCGCGATGTGGGCCTCCAGGTACGCGATGCGGCCCTCGTCCTCGATCGTGCCGTGCTCGGTGACCGTGTCCTCCTGGGAGCAGCCGTTCTCGGTGATGTGGATAGGCGGGAGGGCGCTGCCGTACCGGGTCTTGAGGCCGGTCAGCAGCTCGCGCAGGCCGTCGGGGACGACCGGCCAGCCGAAGGCGGTGGTGGGGTGGCCGGTGATGCCCGCGTCGGCGAACGGCAGCCCGTCGGCCGCCGGGGCGGCAATGCGGGTGGGGTTGTAGTAGTTGACGCCCAGGGCGTCGATGGGCGTGGAGATGATCTCCAGGTCGCCGTCGTGGAGGAAGTCGAGGGCGGGCGTGTACGCCGACAAATCCGGATATTTGCCGAGAAGTACGGGATCGTTGAACAGGCGGTTGTGGAGGATGTCGTAGGCCTCGGCTGCCCGCAGGTCGGGCTCCTCCTGTGAGGCGGGCCAGACCGGGGTGCAGTTGTTGGTGATCGCGACCTGGCGGGCGCCTGCCGCCCGGAGCGCTCTTACGGCCAGGCCGTGGCCGAGGAGCTGGTGGTGGGCGGCTGGGAGGGCACCGGTCAGCAGGGCCTGGCCGGGGGCGTGGACGCCCATGGCGTAGCCGTAGGCCATGTGGACGAACGGCTCGTTCAGGGTGATCCACAGGGGGACGCGGTCGGCCAGGCGTTCGGCGACCGTGGAGGCGTACTCGGCGAAGATTTCTGATATTTCACGATTCAGCCACCCGCCGCGATCCTCCAGCGCCTGCGGCAGGTCCCAGTGGAACAGCGTGGGCACCGGCTGGATGCCCCGCTCCAGCAGGGCGTCCACGAGCCGTTCGTAGAAGTCGAGACCTTTTGCGTTCACCTCGCCGGTGCCGAGCGGCTGGACGCGCGGCCAGGCGATCGAGAAGCGGTAGGCGTTCACCCCCAGGCCGGACATGAGGCCGAGGTCCTCGGGCCAGCGGTGGTAGTGGTCGCACGCCACGTCGCCGGTGTGCCCGTCCCTGGTGCGCCCGGGCTCGTGGGAGAAGGTGTCCCAGACGGAGACGCCCCTGCCGTCCTCCGCCGCGGCGCCTTCGATCTGGTAGGCGGCCGTGGCCGTACCCCATAGGAACATCGCGGGCTCCTTGCCGTTATGCGAGTATGGCTCATGTTAACTGAAGCCCATGTGACTCCCTGTACCTGCTGGTAATAGGCCAGGATGGGGGCATGACGAGTATCTTGCGCCGCCGTCCTGCCCAACGTCGCAGCTTGGAGCGGGTGGAGCGGATGCTCGACGAGTGCGCGGTGCTGCTCGACGAGGTCGGATACGAGGCGCTGACCACCAAAGAGGTCGCGCGCCGGGCCGAGGTGCCGATCGGCACGTTCTACCAGTTCTTCCGCGACAAGCAGGGGCTGGTGCGGGCGCTGGCGCTGCGCAACCTGGACGCGTTCCTGGAGCGGGTCACCGAGTGCATCGCCACGGCCGACCTCGGGCACTGGACCGACCTGGTCGACCTGGCCATCGACGAGTTCGTGAACATGAAGCGCACCACGCCGGGGTTCGCGGTCGTCGATTTCGGCGAGGTGCTCATCGCGCCCGGCGGGCCCGCGATCGAGGGGACCCAGCGGGCGCTGGACGGGACGAAGGACAACAACGCGATCGTGGCCGATCGGCTGCGCACGCTCTCGCGGGAGCTGCTGGACGCGCCCCCGGGGCCGGGGCTGGACCGCGCGTTGCTGGTGGCCGTCGAGGCGACGGACGCGGTGCTCAAGCTCGCCTTCCGCGTCAACCCCCGAGGCGACGAGGCGCTGATCGCCGAGTGCAAGCACCTGGTCCGCCGCTACCTCGCCGACCACCTCCCGTAACCTCCCCCGACCGCTCGGCCTGGCCGCGGACCGCGCTGGTGCGCATCCGCCTGCCAGGCCGGTGTCTCGTCAGGTCGGCGCCGTCGCCGGTGCAGTGCCCCGGCGGCCCAAGCCCGGGACGCGGAGGCCGTGCGGCGTGCCGCGTCGCAGGGGTGGCGGCGGCAGGCTGCGTGCGAGCCTCAGCACGGGGCGTCCAGGCGGGCCCGCAGGTCCTGGTCCAGCTTGAGGTCGGCGGCGCCGATGGCCTCCTCGAGCTGGGCCATCGTCGAGACTCCGACGATGGGGACGATTCCGTCGCCCATCAGCCAGGCCAGGACCACCTGGTTCGGGGTGGCGCCCAGCTCCTTGGCGACCTCGTGGAGGACGGCGAGGCGGCGGGTGGTGCCCGGGTGGTCGTAGATCTCGGAGATCGGCCGGTCGGGACGCGTGTACGCGCCGAACATCAGCGTGTTGTACGCCCACAACGTCATGTCCGGCTCGGCGGCGAGGTAGTCGAGCGTCTCGTCCGACACCAGCGTGTGCCCCGCCTCCGCGGGCTTGGCCTGCGGCCGCGGCCGCAGGTACGTGTGCCGCAGCTGCAGGTACGTGTACGGCATCCAACCCCGCGCCGCCGAGATGTTCCTGGCGCGTTCGAGCCGCCAGGTCGCGATGTTGCTCGCGCCCAGGCTGCGTACCTTGCCCTGCGTCGCGAGCTCGTTGAACGCCCCGAGCGTCTCCTCCAGCGGGACGGACCGGTCCTCGATGTGCGACCAGTACAGGTCGATGTAGTCGGTCCCCAGCCTCCGGAGGCTGCCCTCGGCGGCCCGGGCCATGACGGGCGCCGACAGGCCCTCGGCGGAGTCCAGGGTGGTGTCACCGGGGACGGTGGGCCGGGCCCCGGCTTTCGTGCTGATGAAGATCTGGTCCCGGTTGCCGCGGGCGGCCAGCCAGGCCCCGATGGCCTGCTCGCTCTCGTCGCCCGTGCGGCCCTCCACCCAGAACGGGTAGTTGTTGGCGGTGTCGAGCATGGTGCCGCCCGCCTCGTGGAACCGGTCCAGGATGGCGAAGGTGTCCTGCAGGCCGACGGTGGTGCCGAAGGGAATCGTGCCGAGTGCGATGTTCATGGCCCCAACCTTGTGAGCTGGAGCGTGCTCCAGGTCAACGGGTTGACCTGGAGCGCACTCCAGGTGAGATCCTAGGAGCGTGAGCGTGTACACACCTGCGGAGGCCGTCGAGGAGACCGGCTTCAGCCTCGACACCCTGCGTTACTACGAGAAGATCGGCCTGCTGGAGCGTGTCGACAGGAACGCGGCAGGACAGCGCAGGTTCAGCGAGGAGGACATCGGCTGGCTCGGCACGCTGCGCTGCCTGCGCGACACCGGCATGCCCATCGCCACGATGCTGCGCTTCGCCGATCTCGTCCGCGCGGGAGACCACACGATCCCCGACCGGATCAAGCTGCTGGAGGAGCACGACCAGCAGGTCCAGGCGCAGATCGCGAACCTGGCCGAGCGCCAGCGCTACATCCAGACCAAGATCTCCTACTACCGGAGAGTCCGCTAGCCCCGCCTTTGCGATCCGGTCGCTAAACCAAGATCCATGGCCGGATCGAAGGGCGGGCGGATCAACGCGTCGCTGCGCCGCGTCGCCATGCTCTGCGCGGCGATGCTGTTCACCCTGCTGGCCCACGTCACGATCGTGCAGGCGTTCGGCTCGCAGGCGCTCAACGCCGACCGCAGGAACGAGCGGCCGCTGATCACCAGGTTCGGCCATCCGCGCGGCGACATCCTCACCTATGACGGCACGGTCATCGCCACGAGCCGGCCGGCCGGCGGTGGCCCGTACCGCTATCGGAGGGTCTACAAGGACGGCGAGCTCTACGCCCCCGTCACCGGCCACCTGTCGCTGCACCGCTCCACCGGCATCGAGCAGGCGCAGGACGCGGTCCTGTCCGGCGACGACGCCAAGGTCAAGGTCAGGTCGCTGGTCAGGGACGGCGCCGACGAGGGGGCCGACGTCAGGTTGACGATCAGCGATCGGGCGCAGTGGGCGGCGTACCAGAGTCTCAAGGCGACGGGCGTTCCGGGGGCGGTGGTGGCCATCGCCCCGGCGACGGGGGCGATCCTGGCGCTGGCCACGTATCCGTCGTACGACCCGAACGCCTTCACCGCCTTCGACCGCGCCCGGCTGGCCGAGACGGGGCGGCGGCTCATGCGGGCGCCGTCGCAGCCGCTGCTGAACCGGGCGCTGCACCGGGCGTATCCGCCCGGGTCCACGTTCGAGCTGGTCACCACGGCAGCGGCGCTGGGCTCCGGCGAGTACAGCGCGGCCAGCCTGCTGGACGCGCCGGTGCGGCTGCCGCTGCCCGGGAGCGCCATGTCCGTCCGCGACGATCCCGGCTGCCGCGACGCGCACCCGATGCTCATGTACGCCTTCCAGGTCTCGTGCGACACCGCGTTCGCCAACCTCGGGCTCCAGCTCGGCCAGGACGTCCTGAGGGACCAGGCGGAGGCGTTCGGGTTCAACGCGGACGGCCTGGCGATCCCGCTGGCCACGACGCCGAGCCGGTATCCGCCGTCCACGGACCGCGCGCAGACGGCCTTGGCGGCCATCGGGCACCACGAGAACCGGGCCACGCCGCTGATGATCGCCATGCTGTCGGCGGCGGTGGCCAACGACGGGGTGCTGATGCGGCCGTACCTGGTGGAGGAGGTGCGCCTGCCGGACGGCTCGGTCATCAACCGCGCCGGTCCCACGCCGTACCGGACGGCGGTGTCGCCCACGCTGGCCAAGCACCTGGCGGCGATGATGACCACGGTGACGCACGCGGGCGGCACCGGGACGGGCGCGGCCATCCCGGGGGTGGAGGTGGCCGCCAAGACCGCGACCTCGCGGACCGTCCCCGGCGCGGAGGATCAAGCGCTCGTCACGGCCTTCGCGCCCGCGGACAGGCCCGAGGTGGCCGTGGGGGTCGTGCTGGAGAATCCCGGCGCGCGGGCCGAGGCCGTGGCGCCGATCGCGCGGGCCGTGATCGAGGCTGCCCTGGCGTGAGCGCCGGTCAGCGGTAGGCCCTGGCCTGGAGGGCGCTACGCCCCGAATGTGTCCGTGGGCATTGACCGGTTCTCCACTATCTCTGGGCGCACGCCGTAGTTGATGACACACTCACAGTGATGCCGCGATCTGCCGACTTCAGCAACCTGCCGGCCGAATCGAACACGTTCGTGGGCCGCGAGTCCGACATGGACGAGCTCGTTCAACTGATGCGCGTCTCGCGCGCCGTGACCTTGTGCGGTGCGGGCGGCATCGGGAAGACCCGGCTCGCCCTGCGGTTGGCCGCCAGAATGGCCTCCGGCCACGCGGGCGGCGTGTGGCTGATCGAGCTGGCCGACCTGGAGAAGGGCGAGCTGCGCGGGCACGTCGCCGCCACGCTCGGCATCGCGGGCGACCTGGCCGAGACGATCGGCGACCGGCGCGTGCTGCTGCTGCTCGACAACTGCGAGGCCGTGGTCGGCGAGTGCGCCGAGCTCTGCCGCGACCTGCTCGGAGCCTGCCCCGCGCTGGCCGTCCTGGCCACCAGCCGCGAGCCGCTGCGCGTCCCTGGCGAGACGGTGTGGCGGGTGCCGCCGCTCTGCGTGGACGGCGAGGAGAGCGAGGCCGTGCGGCTGTTCGTGGCCAGGGCCGCCGCCGCCCGGCCCGGCTTCGAGCTGACCGGCGAGACGCTGCCGCTGGTCGTGGCGCTGTGCCAGGCGCTCGACGGGCTGCCGCTGGCCATCGAGCTGGCCGCCGCCCTGGTCAGGGTGCTGTCCGTCGGGCAGCTCGTGGAGCGGCTCGACGACCGGTTCAGGCTGCTGGCGGGCGGCGCGCGTACGGCTCCCGCCCGGCACCGCACGCTCCGGGCCGCCGTCGACTGGAGCTACCGGCTGCTCACCGCGCAGGAACGGCTGCTGCTGCGCCGTACGGCCGCCTTCCGCTCCTCCTGGACGCTCGACCTCGCCGAGTGGGTCTGCTCGGGCTCCGGCCTGCCGGAGGAGGAGGTGCTGCCCAGGCTCTGCGACCTCGTCGACAAGTCACTGGTCGCCCTCGACGGCGAGATCGCCGGCCAAGCGGGCTACCGGCTGCTGGAAACCGTCCGCGAATACGCGCTCGAGCAGCTCGCCGGCTCCGGCGAGGAGGCCGAGCTGCGGCGCCGGCACCTGATGGCGCTGGCCAGGCTGGCGACCCGGTTCAGGGAGGCGCTGGCGCCTGGCGCGCGCACGCCGTGGACGGTGATCAAGCATCTCGTGAACCTGCTCGACGGGCTGAAGATCGAGATCGGCGCAGCCTGCGACTGGTCGATCGTGAACGGCACGCCGGAGACGGGGCTGGGCCTGCTGATCGACATCCGCTACCTGCTGATCGGCAGCGGGCACAAGCTGGACATGGTCGAGCGGCTCGACCGGCTGCTGGCGCTGGACGCGCCGCAGGTGCCGCAGGGGCTGCGCGGGCAGGCCATGATCCTGCGCGGCGAGCTGGCGCTGGCGGCGGGCGACATGGAGCTGGCCACCAGGTGCGCCCGCACCGGGCTCGACCTGTGCGCGCGGGCCAAGGACAGGTACGGCGAGGCCGTCGGCACGATCGTGCTGGCCCAGCTGACCGGCGAGCAGGAGGCCCTGACCCGCGCGCTGGAGATCGCCAGGCAGTCCGGCGACCTCGTCACGGAGGCCCTGGCCCAGGTCGCCAGGGGGCAGTTCGGCCTGCACCAGGGCCGCCTGTGCGAGGCGCGGCGGGCGTTCGAGGAGGTCCTGTCGATCTGCGAGGAGCTCGACAACCACTACGGCCAGGCCGTCGCCCACATCGGCCTGGCCCACGTGGCCAGGCGCACGGGCGATCCGGCGACCGCCAAGCGGCACTACGAGGCGGGGCTGCGCCTGGTGCGGCACGTGGACGCCAGGCAGCAGATCGTGAGCTGCCTGGCCGGGCTCGGCAGGGTGGCGCTCGACCAGGGCGACCTGGTGGAGGCCCGGGCCAGGCTCACCGAGGCGCTGCTGCTCAGCCGCGACGCGGGGCTGCGGGCCGGCGTCGCCAGGCGGCTGGAAGCGTGGTCGGCCCTGGTCGCGGCCGAGGGCGACCACCGGCGCGCGATCCTGCTGGCCGCCGCCTCCGTGGCGCTGCGCGGCCGCCAGCCGGACGCGCGTACCGAGGACGTGCTGCGACCCGCGCGGGCCGCGCTCGGCGAGGTGCTGGTCGGCGTGTTGTGGGCCGAGGGCACGGCCATGACCGCTGACCAGGCGGTGGCCTGCGCGCTCGACGGGGCGCTGCCCGAGCCGTCGGCCGAGCCGGTCGTCCCGGCCGGGCAGGAGAGCAGGCTCACGCCTAGAGAGCGCGAGATCGCCGACCTGGTGGCCAGAGGGCTCAGCAACCGGGCGATCGCCGACGAACTGGTCATCAGCCCGGCCACCGCCGCCCGGCACGTGGCCAACATCCTGGCCAAGCTGGGCTTCTCCACGCGTACACAGATCGCCGCGTGGGTGATCGCGAGCCGCTGACCGCGCCACCCGTCTACACATTGCCGGGCCGGTCCGCCTACACCTTTGAATGGCCATGTCAGCGCATGTGCCGTGCCCGGCTGCACGCCTACCGTTGCTTCCAGTGATCGACCGCACCGCGCGCACCCCGCCCTCGCGCCGGGGACGTCGCGGCCGATCGATCGGGGACGTCACGCGTCCGCACGGGGCCGAACCTCTTCGGAGGGGTGGAGGTCCGGCACCGGGCGCGTGACAGCGGGCCCGAGCCGCGCAGGGCTCGGGCCCGCCCGCGCAGGTCTGCACATCGGCGGCGTGGAGATGCACATCGGCCTACATATATCGGTGGATGCTGCGCTCCGTGAGGCGGCCGTACGTTGTCGGTCATGAAGCCCACCGCCTCGACCACCGGCACCGTGATCAACGAGGTGTTCCGCCGGGCCTACGAGCGCGGCGACCGGCCGGCGCTCGTCGACCTGCGCGGCGGCCACGTCTACGGCTATCGGCGGCTGGTGACCGAGGTGACCAGAGCTGCCTCCGGGCTGGTGCGCAGGGGTGCCCGGCGCGACCAGGTGGTGGGCGTGCACGTCTCGACGGCGGGCGCGCAGACGCTGGCCGTGCACACGGTGCTGGCCGCCGGCGGGGTGGCGGCGCCGATCGATCCCGCGCTCGGTGCGGAGGAGGTGGCCGCCTGGCTGGGCGCCTGCGACGCGCGTACCCTGATCACCACGCCCGACCTGGCCGAGACGGCGACGCTGGCGGCGGAGGGGTCCCGGGTGCGCCAGGTCGTCTCGCTCGGCGCCGCGCTGGACGCGATCGATTTCCGCAGCCTGCTCACGCTGGAGCCCACCGCGCTGCCCGCGCTCGACGCCAAGCGCCAGGACGCGCTCCTGCTGGCGGACGGCCGCCGCCTGTCGCACGCCGACCTGCTCGCCAGGATGGCCGAGCTCGACCTCCCGGTAGGCCTGGCCGAGTCCGACGTGGTGCTGACCACGTGGCGGCCCGGCGGCGGCAGCGATCTGGTCGCCCTCGTCGGTCTCGGCGTGTCGAAGGGCGCGCTGGTGGTGGCCTGCGGCGGCGGCGATCTCCCCGGCACCAGCCACGACTTCAGTGTCACCGTGGTGACGGGCCCCGGGGGGACGCTGGAGCGCCTTCGCTGAATATGCGGAGCTGTTACCGACCATCCCTTGACGACCAAGAGCGGGAAGAGAATCGTTGACAACGTTGTCAAATCACCTACTTCGGGGGGACTTCGAAGGGATGGTGTGCGATGCGACGGTGGTTAGCGACCGTTTCGATCACGATGGCGAGCGTGCTGGGCCTGGCGGCCTGCGGCGGTGGCGGCGGTGGACAGGCGACGCAGTCGCCCGCGGCGGGCGGCGGCGGCAAACAGCAGGTTGAGGTCTTCTCCTGGTGGACGGGCCCCGGTGAGGCCGACGGTCTCCAGGAAATGCGGAAGATCTTCGAGCAGCAGAATCCGAACTACACGTTCTTCGACGCCGCGGTGGCGGGCGGCTCCGGCGACAAGGCCAAGGCGCTGCTGCAGTCGAAGCTCCAGGCCAGCCAGCCGCCCGACACGTTCCAGGGACACGCGGGCGCCGAGCTGCAGGGCTACATCAAGGCCGGCAACCTCGAGGACCTGACCTTCCTCTACGACGAGCTGAAACTGAAGGACGTCTTCCCGGCTCAGCTCGTCGAGCAGATCAGCGTCGAGGGCAAGATCTATTCGGTGCCGGTGAACATCCACCGGTCCAACGTGCTGTGGTTCAACCCGGCCGTGCTCAAGGACGCCGGCGTGGCGGGCGCTCCCAAGACGCTCGACGAGTTCGTCGCGGCGCTGGAGAAGGTCAAGGCCAAGGGCAAGGTCCCCCTGTCCATCGGGTCGGAGTGGACCGTCACCCACCTGCTGGAGAGCGTGCTGCTGGGCTCGCTCGGCACCGACGCCTACAACGCGCTGTTCAAGCCGGGCGCGAACTGGAACAGCCCGGAGGTGACCAAGGCGCTGGAGAGCTTCGCCAAGATCATGTCGTACGCGGGCGACCCGCAGGACGACTGGCAGCCCGCGGCCAAGCAGGTGGCCGACGGCGAGGCCGCGTTCAACGTCATGGGCGACTGGGCGTACGGCTACTTCCACAACCCGCCCGAGGGCGGCCTGGGCAAGACGTCGAAGACCGACTTCGACTGGGCGCCGGCCCCCGGGACCGAGGGCACGTACCTGTGGCTGTCCGACAGCTTCACCCTGCCCAAGGGCGCCAAGAACCGTGACGGGGCCGCCGCCTGGCTGAAGGTCGCGGCCAGTAAGGAGGGCCAGGACGCCTTCAACCCGAAGAAGGGCTCCATCCCCGCCCGCAAGGACGCCGACCAGTCGCTCTACACCGACTACCTGGCCGACGCGCTGGAGGACTGGTCGAGCAACAAGCTCGCCGGGTCGATCCAGCACGGCGTCGCGGTGAACCAGCCGTGGCTGGCATCGATCACCGAGGCGGTCGGGCTGTTCATCGGCAGCAAGGACGTCAAGGCCCTGCAGCAGGGGCTGGCCGACGCGGCCGCGGCAAACGCTCAGTAACTCGGCTCGTGGGGTGCGGCAGGCGCGGGCGCGCCTGCCGCACCCGTGGGAGGGAATGGTTGTGAGGCGGGCACGCGCGTGGCTGCCCGGGCTCCTCCTCGTCACCCCGTCGATCATCGCGATCGGCGTCTTCGTGTACGGCCTGCTCGGCTGGAACTTCCGGCTGGCCATGACCGACAAGCACGATGAGGTGTCCGAGGGCGAGTTCGTGGGGCTGACGAACTTCATCGACATCTGGGACCAGCCCCGATGGCATCTCTCGGTGAACCACACGATCGTGTTCACGGTCGTGTTCGTGCTGGGGGCGCTGCTGCTCGGCTGGCTCCTGGCGTTCCTCATGGAGAAGGGGATCAAGGGCGAGGGGACGTTCCGGGCGATCTACCTGTTCCCGATGGCCATCTCGTTCGTCGCCACCGGGATCGTGTGGCGGTGGCTGATGAACTCAGGGACGGGGGAGCGGGCGGTCGGGCTGAACCGGCTGTTCGACTGGCTCGGGCTGCCGCAGTGGCAGTGGTTCAGGGACCAGGACTGGGGGATGGCGGCGATGGCGCTGCCCGCCATCTGGCAGATGTCCGGATATGTCATGGCTTTGTTCCTGGCGGGGTTCCGGGGTGTGCCCGAAGAGCTGCGAGAGGCGGCGCGGGTGGACGGCTGCACCGAGTGGGGCGTCTACCGGTACGTCGTGCTGCCCATGCTGCGGCCGGTGACCCTGTCGGCGCTGATCATCCTGGGGCACATCTCGCTCAAGGTGTTCGATCTGATCGTCGCGGTGTCGGGGAAGCAGATCATCACCGACGTGCCGGCGGTGTTCATGTGGGTGGCGGTGTTCGACTCGCACGATCCGGCCAAGGGGGCCACGATCGCGTCCTACATCGTGGTGAGCGTGGCGATCTTCGTCATTCCGTACCTGATCTGGTCCGTGCGTAAGGAGAGGAAATCATGACGGCGGTGGCCGGGCGCAGGGCGCAGGGGTTCCCCTGGATGCGGTTCGGCCTGCTGGTCATCTTCGTGGTGATCTTCCTCATCCCGATCTACGTGCTGCTGGTCACCAGCTTCAAGCCGCTCTCGGAGGCGGACCCGGGCCAGGCCTGGAACCTGCCGCGGACGTGGACGATTGAGGCGTGGCGGGTGGCGTGGGAGAAGCTCGCGCCGGGACTGTGGAACAGCGTGCTGCTGGCCGTGCCGGGCTCGCTCCTGTCGTGCGCGCTCGGCTCCATGAACGGCTACGTGCTGTCCAAGTGGCGATTCCCCGGGGCGGACGTGCTGTTCACGCTGTTCCTGTTCGGCATGTTCATCCCGTACCAGGGGGTGATGATCCCGCTGGTGCAGCTGCTGGTGGGGCTGAACGAGCTGACCGGGCTCGACGGCGTCTTCTACGGCGGCATCCCCGGGCTGGTGCTGGCCCACGTCGTCTACGGCATCCCGATCTGCACGCTGATCTTCCGCAACTACTACGTCACGATCCCCGACGAGCTGATCGAGGCGTCGCGGGTGGACGGGGCCGGCATGCTGCGGGCGTACTGGTCGATCATGCTGCCGGTGTCCGGGCCCGCGATCGCGGTGGTCATCATCTGGCAGTTCACCTCGCTGTGGAACGACTTCCTGTTCGCCGTCTTCCTGACCGGGCCGACGAGCTGGCCGACGACCGTGATGCTGAACAACATCGCGGGTGCGCAGGCCACCCCGTACAGCCAGCAGATGGCGGCGGCTATCCTGGCGTCCGTCCCCACGATGATCATCTACATCGTGCTGGGCCGGTTCTTCATGCGCGGGCTCATGGCGGGCGCGCTCAAGGGGTAGCGCGGTGGGCGAGTGGCTCGCCGCGCACGTAGCGGGCCACGTCCGCGGCCACGATCGCGGCCGCCTTCATCGCCGTCTCCTTGCTGGCTCCGGCCAGGTGCGGAGTCATCACCAGGTTCGGCGTCGCGAGCAGGCGCGAGCCCGCCGGGATGGGCTCCTCCGAGAAGACGTCCATCGCGGCGCCGAACAGGTGGCCCGAGTCCAGCGCGTCGCACATGGCGTCGTAGTCGAGCAGCGCGCCGCGGGCGCAGTTGACCAGGACCGAGCCGCGGGGCATGGCGGCGATCTCGGCCGCGCCGATCATGCCGGCGGTCTCCGGAGTGGCGCGGGCGTGCAGGGAGACGAACTGCGAGCGGCGGAGCAGCTCGTCCAGCCCGACCTGGCCGGTGACGTCGACGTACGGGTCGTGGACGAGCACGTCCGCGCCGAAGCCCGCCAGCATGCGCGCCACGCGGCGGCCGATCGCGCCGTAGCCGACCAGGCCGACCGTGTTGCCCTCCAGCTCGGGGCCGACGTTGTCGTACATGTAGTAGTCGCCCCGCCACACGCCCCCGGCCAGGTCGGCATGGGTCTGGGGGATCCTGCGGGTGGCGGCCAGCAGCATGGCCAGGGTGTGCTCGGCGGTGGCCACCGCGTTGCGCCCCGGCGCGTACGTCACCGCGACACCCGCCCGCGCCGCCGCCTCCAGGTTGGCGTTCACCGGGCCGCCCCGGCTCACGCAGAACAGCCGCAGGTCGGGGGAGGCGTCGAGGACGCGCTTGGTCAGCGGGGCCATCTGGGTCACGCAGACCTCGACGCCGCGCAGCGCCTCGATCAGCTCGTCCTCCACGTCCGACGCCTCGTCCACCTCGCCCACCCGGCCGAACGGCTCCACCGGCCAGGGCAGCGTCAGCTCGCGGATGTCCACCTCGCCGGGGACCTCGCGCCTGAGCGCGTGGACAAGCAGGCGGTTCTGGACGAAGTGGTCGCCTGCGGCCAGGACTCGGATGGTCAACGAACGGCTCCAATCGGGGAGTTGTACTGCAGCAGCGCGGCCCGCCCGTGCTCGCCGAGCTCCGGCGGGCGCAACTCGGTCAGCGCGCAGTTGTCCAGGCGCGGGAACAGCCGGCGGTATTCGCCGAGCGGCACCCCGATCAGCCGGCACAGGGCGAGCCTGATGGCCGTCGTGTGGGCCACCACGAGCACGCGCCCGCCGGGGTGCGCGGCGGCGATGTCGTCCAGCGCGTCCACGAAGCGGGCGGCGGCCCGGTGCGGGTCCTCGCCACTCGGGAGCGGGTGCTCCGCGGGGTCGGCCTCGAAGGCGGCGCGTGCCTCGGGGAAGCGGGCCTTCATCTCCGCCGCGGTCAGGCCCTCTCCGTCGCCGAAGTCCAGCTCGCGCAGCCGGGCGTCGCTCCGGAGCGCGACGCCCGCCTTGGCGGCGGCGGCCTCGGCGGTGATCCTGGCCCGGCTGAGCGTGGAGGCCCAGACTGCTTCCAGGCCCGCGTTCGCGGCCCATTCGGCCAGCTGGGCGGCCTGGGCGTGACCGTGCGGGGTCAGCTCGACGTCGCTGACTCCGGCGTAGCGGTTCTCGGCGTGCCAGACGGTCTGGCCGTGGCGGACAAGTACGAGGTCGGTCATCGGGAGGTCCTCTCACGGGCGTGGTTCGCGGCTCTTCCGGGGAGCCACCCGCGCCGCTCCAGCTCTCCGACGAAGCGCAGGTACGGCTCCCGCAGGTCTTCCCCGGACGGTTCCACCACGGCGCGGGTCCTGATCATCCGGGCGGGGTCGCCGCCGGCGAGGACGGCCATGCCGAGTGCGGGTTCGGCGTTCTCCCGCAGCGTCACGGGACGTCCCAGGACGTCCGCCCTGAGCCGGGTCCAGAATGCGCTCTTCGTGGCGCCGCCGGTCAGGATGATCTCCCCGTCCACGGGGGCGCCGAGCAGGTCGAGGTAGTCGAAGCAGAGGCGCTCCACGAAGGCCGCGCCCAGCAGGATCGCCAGGTAACGCTCGACGTCGTCGGCCGGCTCGCCAAGGGTGAAGGTCTCGGCGTGGGGGGCGTCGAACGGGAAGCGCTCGCCGCGCGACACGAGAGGGTAGGTCACGGGAGCGGCCGCCGGCCATCCGGCCGAGCCGCGGGACCCGGGCGCCGGACTGCCGAAGCGGGCCGCGGCGTGCGCGCTCAGCGCGTCGAGATCCCGGCCCGGCAGCTCGCGTGTCAGGACGCCTGCGCCCGTGCTGGATGCCCCGCCCGGCAGCCACGAGCCGTCCGGCGCGCGGTGGGAGTAGACCACGCCGAGCGGGTCGTGGATCAGCTCCTTCGTCACACCCTTCAGGACCAGCGTCGTGCCGAGCACCGAGTTCCAGCTCCCCACCCGCAGGGCCCCCGCGCCGAGCTGGGCCGCGCAGCCGTCCGTGGTGCCGGCGATCACCGGTGTGCCTGCCGGGATGCCGGTTTGCGCAGAGGCGTCCTCGCAGACCACCCCCAGCCGGGCGCCCGGACGTACCACGTCGGGGAGGGACCCCGGGGGAAGCAGGTTCAGCACCTCGGCGGGCCAGCGCTCCTCGATCAGGTCCACGCCGGTCTTCAGCGCGTTGCTCAGGTCGGTGGCTACCTCGTGCCCGACCAGCCGCCGGTTGACGAAGTCGCTCTGATGCGCGGCCCGCGCCCCCGCGGGAGCGTCCCTGAACAGCCACAGCAGCTTCGGCAGCGCCCAATTGGGCTGCATGCGCCGGTAGCCGAGCCGCTCCCACACGGCCGCGCCTGCCTCGTTGACTCGCTCGGCGCCGGCCCGCCGGTCGTCGTACATGAGCGCCGGGGTCAGCGCGCGGCCGTCGGTGCCGGTGAGCAGGATCGTTCCAGACGTCGCGGCCACGGCCACGCCCGCGACCCGCGACGGCGGCACCTCCCGCAGCGCCTCTCTGGTGGCGGCGGCCAGCGCGCGCCACCACTCCTCGGGGTCCTGCTCGTGGCGCGGTCCGTCGCGGTGGCTGGTCAGCGGGCGACCGGCCGCGCCGAGCACCTCGCCGGTCTCGCCGACGGCCATCGCCCGCACGCTCTGCGTCCCGAGGTCGATGCCGATCCACACGTTCATGCGCCCTCCTTCGTCGGTCGCACGAACGTGATCGTTCGCTCGCTCATGTACGACCCCGCATCTCGCTCAGCAACGGCCACGAAACCGCGCTGGTCCCGCGTAGGTTCAGGAAGTCGTCGAACAGCTGTACGTAGAGCGACCGCCGGGCGGGGTCGGGCTCCACGACGTCGCGCAGCCGCACGTGTTCAGCGGCCGCGGCGGCGATGGACGGCGTGGCGCCCGTCGCGGCCAGCCCCACGAGGTAAGCGCCCCGTGCTCCCACCTCGGCGTCGGCCGAGCGGCGCACCGGCAGCCCCGTCACGTCGGCGATCAGCCCGAGCCACGCGGCGCTGGCCGACCCGCCGCCGCATACCCGCAGCTCCGTCGGCGCCGCGCCGGTGGCCACCAGGCAGTCCTTGATCACCATCGTGAGCCCTTCGAGCGCCGCTCGCGCGACGTGCTCACGGCCGTGTTCGAGCGACATGCCGAGCATCGCGCCCCGCGCGAGGGGATCGGAGAACGGCGCTCGCTCCCCGGCCGGCGACAGGTACGGCAGGAATGTCAGCCCGCCCGCGCCCGGCGCGCTCAGCGCGGCCAGCTCGCCCAGCTCGGCCGGGTCGCGCAGGCCCAGCAGGCGGCACGTCCACTGCACCACCTCCGTGCCCGCGAACGTGGGGAAGGCCCGCAGGTAGCCGCCGGGCAGCGCGATCGTGACGCCGATCGGCTCGCCCTCCAGGCCGGGGGACTCGACGACGACCTCGGTGCACAGCGTCGTCCCGAGGATGGCGCACGCCTGCCCGGCCCGCACCGCGCCCGCGCCCAGCGCCGTCGCGGCGATGTCGTACGGGGCCATCACAACGGGCGTCCCGGCGGGCAGGCCGAGCGTCGCGGCGGCGGCCGGCGTCAGCTCGGCGACGGGGCACGAGCGGACCTGGGGCAGCAGCCGCTCGGCCCATTCCATGCCGAACATGGCCGGCAGCGACGGCGAGTAGGCGCGCGCCCGCAGGTCCATGAACGGCGCCGAGGCGTCCGACTCCTCCGCCATCAGCTCGCCGGTGAGGCGGCAGAAGATCCAGCCGCCGCAGGTGAGCATGGCGGCCGACCGGTCGAGCCGCCCGGGATCGTTCGCGCGCAGCCAGGTCAGGATCGCATGCGGCAGTCCGGACGCGGCCGACGACCCGTTGATCCGGAACGCCGCCGCGGCCAGCCCATCCCGCGTCCAGGCGTCCACGGTCGCCGCCGCGCGGGCGTCGTTCCAGAGAATGGCGGGCCCGGTCGGCTCGCCGTCCGCGCCGACCAGCCAGCAGCCGTCGCCCTGGGCCGTGACCGCCACGAACTCCACCGCGTCGACCTGGGCCGCGACCTCGCGCACCGTGGCCACGACCGCGTCCCAGACCGCGTTCATGTCCTGCTCGGCGTGGCCCGGCGCGGGCCTGGACACCACGGTCCCGCGCCGGGCGACGACGGCCTCCGCGCCCGCGGCGTCGTACGCGACCGCCTTGATGACCGTGGTCCCCGCGTCCACGCAGATGTACGAAGGGCGCGGAGCTCCCGAGTTGGCAAGATACGAAGGGCGCGGAGCTCCCGAGTTGGCAGGAACTGTCATCAGGCCCTGCCGTGGGAAGTCCTCGACCGGCGCGACACGGAGTCGACGATCACGGCGAGCAGCAGCACGGCCCCGGTGACCACGAACCGGATCGAGGAGTCCAGGTTCAGCAGCGTCAGGCCGCTGGAGATCGACTGGATCACGATGATCCCGAGCAGCGCGCCGAACGCCGTGCCGCGCCCGCCGAACAGGCTCGTCCCGCCGATCACGGCCGCCGCGATGGCGTTGAGGTTGACGTCGCCCGCGCCGCTGCTCTGGTTGGCCGCCGCGAGCCGGGCCGCGGCCAGGATGCCGCCGACCGCCGCGAACGTCGAACAGAGCACGAACACCGAGGTGTAGATCGCCTTGACGTTGATGCCCGCCCGGCGCGCGGCCTCGACGTTGCCGCCCACGGCGTAGACCGCGCGGCCCCACTTCGTCCGCGACAGCAGGTAGTGCATGATCAGCACCAGCGCCACGAAGAAGACGAACATCCAGCCGACGCCGCGCGTCTGGCCGAGGTACCAGACCACGAACGCCAGCACCGCCAGCAGCGCCGCGCTCCTGACCGCCAGCGTGGACACGCTCCTGGCCGACAGACCCGCCCGGCGCCGCTCGCGGGCGTACAGGTAGCCGGTGGCGAACAGCCAGACCGCCGCGATCATCGCGAACGTGTACGACAGCCACGCCGGTACGAAGTCCAGCTGCGCGAAGTTCACCAGCCCCGAGTCGAACGGCAGGTTGATCGACCCCCTGGTGCCCAGCACGTACAGCTGGAGCCCGAGGAAGGCCAGCAGCCCGGCCAGCGTGATCACGAAGCTGGGCACGCCGAACCGGTTGAACAACTGCCCGTACAGCCACCCGATCACCGCACCCATGATCACCGCGGCCGCGATGGCCAGCCAGACCGGCAGCCCCTCGCCCACGAACAGCACCGCGAGCACCGCGCCCGACAGCCCGCTGACCGAGCCGACGGACAGGTCGATCTGGCCCACGAGCAGCACGCACACGATGCCGAGAGCGATGATGCCGACGGCGGCTGACTCCAGCGTGAGGTTCACCAGGTTCGCGCTGGACAGGAAGATCGGGTTGAGGAGCTGCAGGACCGTCCAGATGACCACGAGCCCCACCACGACGGGGATGACGCCCAGGTCGCCGCCGCGGGCCCGCTCGACCACGTCGGCGAGCGCGCCGCGCAGCCCCTCGCGATCCTGGAGCCGCTCGTCCTGCCGGTCGGTCGTCAGTGTGCTCACGACGCCTGTCCTTCCTGCGCCCGCGTCAGTGTGCTCATGACGGCTGTCCTTCCTGCGCCTGTATTCATGGCCTCACTCCGTGAGGCGGGTTCGGTCGCCATATGCCGCCGCCCGCCGGGACACCGCGTTGTCGGTGGCGCCGGTGATGGCGGCGATGATGTCCTCGGTGGAGACCTCGCCCACGTCGAACACCCCGTTGTTGCGGCCGAGCCGCAGCACCGCCACGGTGTCGGCGACGGCCTTCACGTCGGCCATGTTGTGGCTGATCATGATGACGCCCAGGCCGTTCTCGCGCAGCCGCTCGACCAGGTTGAGCACCTCGGCCGTCTGCGCCACGCCGAGCGCGGCCGTGGGCTCGTCCAGGATGATCACCTTCGGGTCGCCGAGCAGCGACCTGGCGATGGCGACCGTCTGCCGCTGGCCGCCGGACAGCGCCGCGACCGGCACCCGTACGCTCGGGATCTTGGCGGAGAGCTGGCGGAGCAGCTCCCACGAGCGGGTCTCCATGGCCACGTCGTTCAGCCGCAGCGGGCGGATCTCCTGGCCGAGAAACAAGTTCTGGATGACGTTGAGGTTCTCGCACAGCGCCAGGTCCTGGAAGACGGTGGCAATGCCGAGCTTGTGCGCGGCGGCCGGGGTCGGGATCTCGACCTCGCGGCCCTCGAAGGTGATCGTGCCCGAGTCGGGCGGGTGCACGCCCGAAAGGATCTTGACGAGGGTCGACTTGCCCGCGCCGTTGTCCCCGACGACGGCGACGACCTGGCCGGCGGCCACTTCGAGGTCGACGTCGGTGAGCGCGGCGACGGCCCCGAAGGTCTTGCTGATCCCGCGCAGCGAGAGGACGGTCATCACTTGATCCCGAGCTCGTCGCAGCCCTTGGCGTAGTCGCCGGCGCAGACGTCGGCGGCCTTCATGATGCCGCTGTCGAACAGCACTTCCTTGATGTTCTCCTTGGTCACGACCGTGGGGACGAACAGCTCGGACGGCGTGTTGTACAGCGTGGTCTTGCCGGCGGGCTTCTTGCCCTGCATGAACTCCCAGGCCACGTTGGCCGACGCCGTAGCGACGATCTTGATGGGCTTGGAGATCGTGTTGTACTGGTCGCCGGCGATGATGCGCTGCGCGGCGGCCACCTCGGCGTCGTTGCCGGTGACCGGCGGCACCTTCACGCCTGCGGCCTTGAACGCGGCGATCGAGCCGCCGCCGGTGCCGTCGTTGGCCGCGACCACGCCGACGATCTGGTCCTTGAACTGCGTGATCTGACCGCTGACCCAGGTCTGGGCCTTCTCCGGCTGCCAGTCGGGGGTGTCGTACTCGGCCAGCAGCTTGAAGCCGCTCGGGTCGACCGCGCTGTGGATGCCCTTCTTGATCAGCCCGGCCGCCGCGTCCGTGGGCGAGCCGTTGACCTCGAGGATCCCGCCCTCGGCCTTCTCCGCCTTCAGGTGGTCGACGAGGGACTGGGCGATCATCTGGCCGATCTTCTCGTTGTCGAACGAGATGTAGTAGTCGGCGGGTGTGGCCGGGATCGGCCGGTCGTAGGCGATGACCGGCACCTGCTGCGACTGCGCCGACTTGACGATGGTGGCCGCGGCCGCGGAGTCGACCGGGTCGAGCACGATGGCCTTGACGCCCTGGGCGAGCGCGGAGTCGGCCTGCTGCTGCTGCTTGGCGGCGTCGGAGTCGGCGTTCTGATAGATGACCTCGCACGTCGGGCACAGTTCCTTCATCCTGGCCTCGAACAGCGGCTTGTCCTGCAGTTCGTATCGGGTCGACGCGAGGTCGGGCATGAGGAAGGCGACCTTGGCGCTCTCGACGTCGCCGCCGCCGGTGTTCCCGCCGGCGGAGCCGGAGCCTGAGCCGCACGCGGCCAGCACCGAGCCGGCGAGCACTGCCACTGCGGCGAACGCGGAGGTCCGCATCTGAGCTCTATTCACGGGTTCGTTCCTCACTCGCTGCGTCCTCGCGGACGGATTCATGACGCTCGCTGCCCCCGAGACATGGGACATGCCCTCACAGGAGGGCATGTCCTGTGGTGCGGCTCACGTTAGCGCGCGTGCGGAACGTTTGTCCAGCAAAAATGTTCAGAGCTGGCGGGCGGCGGCGACCAGGCCCTCCGCGGTCGGCGTGTCCGTGACGAGCTGGTTGAAGTAGCCGCCCTTGGCTCCCGCGACGATCGACAGCACCTTCTCGGCACCCACCGCGACCGCGATCACGGCCGGGATGCGGCGCAGGTTTTCCGGCGCCGCGGCCACCAGTCGCTCGCTGCCCGGATAGGTCACCGGGGCGCCGTCGCGGTCGTAGACGCGCATGCACACGTCGCCCACGGCCTGGCGCAGGCTCTCGGCGTCGCGCGGCATGAGGGCGGGCACCATCTGCCGCATCAGCGGCGCCGAGCCGACGCCGACGATCGCGCACTTGGCGTGCGCCCACAGGTCCATGACCCGGCGCACGGACGGCTCGTGCTGCAGTGAGTAGAACAGCTCGGGACCGGGCAGCGCGGGCGCGTAGAGATAGGCGGGCACGCCGCCGACGCGTTCGGCCAGGATGCGGGTGGTCTCGTTGGTCTGGAACCAGGGCTGCGGCTCCTCCTGCCCGCCGACCGCGGGCGCGATCGTGACGCCGGGGAACTGGCCGAGCCCTTCGCGGGCGCACTCGTAGACCGTGGTGCCCGAAGAGACGAGCACGACGTCGCCGGACTCCAGGCCCACGGCGGCCAGCGCGCGGGCCACGCCTGGCGCCAGCCAGGGGCCCAGGGTGGGGCCGCTGGCCTTGGGGACCAGGTAGACGTGCCGCAGGTTGAGCGCCTGGGCCACCTCGTCGGCCAGCGGGCCCTCCGCCAGCGTGGCCGGCCGGTGCACCTTGATCTCGACGATGCCCTGCCTGCGGGCCTCGGTGAGCAGCCTGCTCACGGTCGCCCTGGAGACGCCGAGCCGCTTGGCGATGTCGCCCTGCGTGGCGTCCTCCATGTAGTACTGCTGCGCCGCCGCGTACATCAGCTCATGCGGGAACCTGGTCTGCTGCGCGTCGGGTGCGACGTCGGCGGCATTCATGCGCGCTCCTGGATGAGATCCGTGAACAAATTTGCAGAACTGATGCGCAAACACTATATCTTTCCGGGGAAAGGCTAGCCGTTGATCAAGGCGTCGCCGAGTGGCGTGCGGGCGTACAGGACGCTGCGGCCCGTGCGGGTGCCGGCGATCAGGCCCGTCCTTCGCAGCGCCGCCAGATGGCCGCCCGTGGTGCCGACGCTCTGCCCGAGCAGGACCGCGAGCTGCGTAGTCGTGGCGGGCTCGGACAGCTCGGCGAGGATGCGCGCGCGGCTGCGGCCCATCAGCAGCGACAGGTCGGCGTCAGGCGCGGGCGGAGCGGCCGCGGTCCCCCTGGCGGGGTAGATCATCGCGTACGGCCAGGCGTCCTCGAGGTAGACCGCGATGCTGCTCATGAACGCCGAAGGCAGGAAGAGCAGCCCCTTGCCGCCGAGCCGGTGGGTCCCGCCGATCGAGATCATCTCGATGTCGATGTGCCCGCGGCGCCGCCAGTGGACGCGGGGGCTGAGGTCCTCGAGCGCCGCCGCCCAGCCGTAGGCCGCCAGCCGTCCCGCCCGCTGGGCCACGTCTCGCTGCAGGACGGCCCGCAATCGCGGCCACTCGTGGGAGAGGATCCGCGTCCACAGCGCCTCGTACGCGTCCGCGAGCAGCTCCACCACGTACGGGCCCAGCAGCAGGTCCTTGACCCAGCCCGCCACCGGGCGGCCGGCCAGCACCTTGGCGATCTCCGCGTGCGCCTGCTCCAGCGGCGTCCCGCGCATGGCGGCCAGCTCGTCCTCGAACGACACGTCCACGGCCGTGGGCGGGGGCGCGATGAAGTCGACGTTCGTGCTGCCCACGTTGCCGCTGACCGCCGCTGCCGCCCGCAGGACCGGGTGCTCTCGCACGAGCTCCTGGTACGTCTCCCGCCACCGCACCACCCATTTACCGTGCACGCCTGCCTGGGTCCGGCCCGCGAGCACCCACTGCGCGTGCATGGTCTCGATCAGCGGCGAGATGGCGAACCTGCTGGCCACCAGATCCTGCGGGGTGACCTCGATGCTCACGAGCACCTTTCGGTTATATCCGAAAAAGTCGCTCTATGGCTGGGTTGCTCCGCACCATCGTGATCGTGAAGAGTGCGACGTTCGGCGAGGTGTTCGCCGTCAAGGAGTTCCGGGTGCTGTTCGGCAGCTTCGCGCTGCTGATCGCCGGGGACGTGATCAAGATGCTGGCCCTGTCCGTGCTGGTGTACACGCGGACCGGCTCTCCCGGCCTGTCGGCCGCCGCCTACATGGCCGGCTGGCTGCCGTTCATCTTCGGTGGACTGTTCCTGCTCTCGCTGGCCGATCGGGTGCCGCCGCGGGCGTTGATGATCGTCGGCGAGCTGGTCAGGGCGGTGACGTGCCTGCTGCTGGCGTACGCGGGGCTGCCGGTGTGGGCGCTGCTGGCGCTGGTGCTGGTCACCGGGCTGTTCTCGCCGGTGTTCTTCGCCGCGCGGGCGGCGATGCTGCCCGAGGTGCTGCCCGGGGACGCGTTCGTGCTGGGGCGCTCGGTGCTCAACGTCGCCTCCGCCGGCGCGCAGATCCTGGGGCTGGCGGCCGGGGGCGCGTTCCTGGCCTTCGCGGGTCCCTCGGGGGCGCTGGCCGTCACCGCGGGCCTGTCGGTGGTGGCCGCGGTGGTGCTGCGAATCGGGCTGCCGCAGAGGCCGGCGCGGGGCGTGCCCGCGGGCGGCGCGGTCCGCGAGACGCTCCGCGTGAACCGGCGGTTGCTGGCCGACCCTCGGATACGTGGGCTCCTGCTGGCGGGCTGGCTGCCGTGCGTGTGCCTGGCGGGGGCCGAGGCCATGGTCGTGCCCTACATGGGCGGGCAGGTGCAGGCGGGGGTGGTGC
>NZ_VCJS01000200.1 GCF_005893125.1 Nonomuraea basaltis
GCGTCGGCGAGGTCGCGCAGGATCGGGTTGTCGAAGACGGTCATCACCGGGACCTCGGCCCCGATCGCCGTGCGCAGCCGCTGGGACAGCCTGACAGCGGCGATCGAGTTCCCGCCGAGGGCGAAGAAGTCGTCGTCGATGCCGACCCGGTCCAGCCCGAACAGGGACGCGACCGCGGAGAGCACCCTCTCGTCGAGCGAGTGCCGCGCCCGCGTGACCGGACGATCGTTCTCCGGCGCGGGCTCGGCCAGCGCCGTCCGGTCGACCTTGCCGGTCGAGTTGAGGACCAGCGCATCCTGGACGACCAGCCTGGTGGGAACCATGTAGTCCGGGAGTTTCGCGCGCAGCGCGGCCCGGATCGCCTCCACGTCCAGGACCGCTCCCGGGGCCGGCACGAGGTAACCCACCAG
Organism: Nonomuraea basaltis; assembly: GCF_005893125.1. GTDB lineage: Bacteria > Actinomycetota > Actinomycetes > Streptosporangiales > Streptosporangiaceae > Nonomuraea > Nonomuraea basaltis. The sequence continues at coordinate 411 of NZ_VCJS01000200.1, forward strand.
ATAGGTGCCACCGGTCGCGACCTCCTGGAACGCATTGACGATCGCGTTGGCCACCCCGGGGACGCGGTGCAGGACGCGTTCGATCTCGCCGAACTCGACCCGCTGACCACGCACCTTCACCTGATGGTCCCGGCGGCCCAGCACCTCCAACTGCCCGTCCGGACGCCACCGGCCCAGATCACCCGTCCGGTAAGCCCGCCCCGGACGCTCAGGTTCCACCGGGTTCGCATCGAGGAACGCCTGAGCCGATGCACCCACCGCATTCAGATACCCACGACCCACCGCCACCCCGGCCACCACGATCTCGCCCTTCACACCGACCGGAACCGGCCGCAAGGCCTCATCGACCACGTACACCGACGTGTTCGCGATCGGGCCACCGGTCGGCGTCACCAGGCCCTCCGGAATCCCCGTCCTGGGGTGCATGAAGTCGTCGGCGGTCTCGGTCGCACCGTAAGCGTTGGACAGCGGCACGTCTGGGAAGCGGGCATACCACCGCTCGACCAGAACCGGCTTGAGCGGCTCCGCGTTCAGCACCATGTGCCGCAGCTTCGGGAAGACCGTACCCCTTACCGGATCCTGCAAGTCCAGCTCGTCCAGGAGGACCGCCAGGAAGCTCGGGACAAGCTCGATCAGGGTCGCGGGCCGATCCTCCAGCACCCTCAAGAAGGCCTTCGGGTCGGTGATCTCGGCGTCGGAGGGCACCAGCACCCGGCCACCGGCCAGCAGCGGTGCGAAGAACTGCCAGATCGCCACGTCGACGGAGACCGGAGCGTTCTGCACCAGCAAGGTGCCGGAGCCGACCTCGTAGGAGTCCGTCTTGGCGAGCACATGGTTGAGCATCGAGCGGTGCTCGATCACGATGCCCTTCGGCTCGCCGGTCGAGCCGGAAGTGAACATGACATATGCGGCCGTGTCTAGTCCGGCGGGCACACCGGCGGTGCCCGGGTCCTCCCCCTCGGCCTCCGCCGACAGATCGGCGAACCTGAGCCACCGGTGGCCCGGCAGCCTGTCGCTGGGCTCGTCGCAGAGCACGACCTCGACCCCGGCCAGTTCCAGCATCCGGGCGTGGCGCTCGATCGGATGTCTCGGCTCCAGCGGCACATAGGCCGCACCGGCCTTCCACACAGCCAGCAGCGCCACCAGGAACCGCTCGGAGCGCGGCAGCCGCACTCCCACGAAGGTCTCGGTGCCGGGATGCGACGGCAGCGAGCGCCGCAGCACCCGCGCCAGCCGGTTAGCCTTGGTGTCCAGCTCCCCGTAGGTCAGCTCCAGCCCGTCACAGATCACCGCCACCCGAGCGGGATCCGTGGCCGCCCGAGCCGCGAACAGCTCCGCGACGGTCATCGAGCCGAGATCCACGTCTGGGCCGCGGCCCCATTCCAGGACCTGTGCCCGATCGGCGCCCGGCTCCGGGCAGTCCGCCGTGTCCTGACCGCCACTCACCGCCAGAGCGTCGGCGAGGTCGCGCAGGATCGGGTTGTCGAAGACGGTCATCACCGGGACCTCGGCCCCGATCGCCGTGCGCAGCCGCTGGGACAGCCTGACAGCGGCGATCGAGTTCCCGCCGAGGGCGAAGAAGTCGTCGTCGATGCCGACCCGGTCCAGCCCGAACAGGGACGCGACCGCGGAGAGCACCCTCTCGTCGAGCGAGTGCCGCGCCCGCGTGACCGGACGATCGTTCTCCGGCGCGGGCTCGGCCAGCGCCGTCCGGTCAACCTTGCCGGTCGAGTTGAGGACCAGCGCATCCTGGACGACCAGCCTGGTGGGAACCATGTAGTCCGGGAGTTTCGCGCGCAGCGCGGCCCGGATCGCCTCCACGTCCAGGACCGCTCCCGGGGCCGGCACGAGGTAACCCACCAGATAGGTGCCACCGGTCGCGACCTCCTGGAACGCATTGACGATCGCGTTGGCGACACCGGGGACGCGGTGCAGGACGCGTTCGATCTCGCCGAACTCGACCCGCTGACCACGCACCTTCACCTGATGGTCCCGGCGGCCCAGCACCTCCAACTGCCCGTCCGGACGCCACCGGCCCAGATCACCCGTCCGGTAAGCCCGCCCCGGACGCTCAGGTTCCACCGGGTTCGCATCGAGGAACGCCTGAGCCGATGCACCCACCGCATTCAGATACCCACGACCCACCGCCACCCCGGCCACCACGATCTCGCCCTTCACACCGACCGGAACCGGCCGCAAGGCCTCATCGACCACGTACACCGACGTGTTCGCGATCGGGCCGCCGGTCGGCGTCACCAGGCCCTCCGACACACCGGTGACGGGAATCATCACGTCATCGGCGGTCTCGGTCGCACCGTAAGCGTTGGACAGCGGCACGTCTGGGAAGCGGGCATACCACCGCTCGACCAGAACCGGCTTGAGCGGCTCCGCGTTCAGCACCACGTGACGCAGGTCGGGAAGGAACGGCCCCGCCTCGGGGTCCTGCAGGTCGAGTTCGTCCAGGAGTATGGCGAGGTAGCTCGGCACCAGCCCCAGGTCGGTGACCCGGTCCTGCGCCAAGCGGCGGATCATGCGCCGGGGTTCGGCGACATCGGCGTCGGGGCAGACCGCCACCGAGCCGCCAGCCATCAGCGCCGCGGTCCACTGCCAGACCGACACGTCGAAAGAGCTCGGCGCGTTCTGCGCGACCACCGAATCCGGGCGGATCGCGAAGACCTCGACCATCGCGTGGACGTGGTTGAGCATCGCACGGTGTTCGACCACGATGCCCTTGGGCTCGCCGGTCGAGCCGGAGGTGAACATGACGTACGCGGCCGTGTCCAGTCCGGCGGGCACACCGGCGGCGCCCGGGTCCTCCCTCTCGGCCTCGGCCAGCAGATCGGCGAGTCGCAGCCAGCGAACCCCTGGAACCTGCTCGACGGGCTCGTCGCAGAGCACGACCTCGACCCCGGCCAGTTCCAGCATCCGGGCGTGACGCTCGATCGGATGTCTCGGCTCCAGCGGCACATAGGCCGCACCGGCCTTCCACACAGCCAGCAGCGCCACCAGGAACCGCTCGGAGCGCGGCAGCCGCACTCCCACGAACGCCTCGCCGTCACCGTTCGGCGGCAGCACCCGCCGGAGCACCCTGGCCAGCCGGTTCGAAGCCGAACTGAGCTCCTCGTAGGTGAGCGACCTGCCTTCACAGGTCACCGCGACCCGTCCGGGAGCCTCGGCCGCGATCTCATCGGACAGTTCCGGGATCCGGCGCGATCCGAGATCTGCCGTCGGCCCTCGGCCGAGGCTCAGCACCTCTTCCCGCTCGACGTCGTCGAGGACGTCGAGAGTCAGCAGGCTGCGCCCGCCGTCCTCTGCCATGCGGTCCAGCAGCAGCGTCAGGTATCCCGCCAGGCCTTCGGCCAAGCCGGAGGGCAGCGCCTCGACGTCCACGTCGAGTTCGCACCGCAGACCGCCATCGGCGGTGTCCACCACCTGCAAGCTGAGCGCGTACGGCGAGCAGTGCAGCGGCATGTTCTCGACCTCGCTCATCCGCAGGCCCACGAGCTGCGGGCATTCCACCCTGCGGTCCAGCACGATGGAGGAGCGGAACAGCCGGCGCGACAGGCCCGGCTGACGGACGTCCAGATCGGCGACGACCTCGGCGAAGGGGAGGTTTGCGTGCTCCAACGCGTCCAGAAGCTGGTCCTGCACGGTCCTGAGATAACCGCTGACCTCGGTCCCGGGCTTCGTGCTCAGGCGCAGCGCCATCTGATTGGCGCAGTAGCCGACCGTGCGCTCGAACCTGTCCGGCCGCGCCGCGGAAGGCGCGAAGACGACCACGTCGTCCTGGGCGGTCAGCCGGTGCTGCAGAACCCCCCAGCCGGCCACCAGGTAGGCGAACAGCGTCACACCGTTCGCGCGGGCCGCCGCACGCAATCTGCCGACGTGTTCCTTGCCCAGTTCGAAGCGGTGCCGCTCGGTCCTGAAGGAAGGCAGACCGGCACCGCGGCCGCTCAGCAGCTCCGGCTCCGGCGCCCCGTCCAGCAAGGTGTTCCAGTAGACCCGGTCCTCACGCGACCGCGCCGATTCGGCCTCGTCGGCCTGCCAGGCGAGGAACTCCGAGAACTGGACCGGCGCGGGCAGCCCGTCCGCCGGGAGGAAGCCGAGCTCACCGTTGTAGAGGGCCGCCAGGTCTTCGATCCAGGGAAGCAGCGACCAGCCGTCCGCGATGGCGTGGTGAACCGTGATGTGCAGGAGGTGCCTCTCCTCACCGACGCGTACCAGGCACATCCGCAGCAACGGACCATCAGGCACGTCGAGCGGGCGCCGGGCCTGAGCGTCCAGGAAGGCCGTCACCTCGGACTGGGCGCACTCCGCCTCGAAGAACATCTCATCCCAGGCCACCTCTTCCATGGGCACGACACGGGTGGATTCCCCGTCCGTGGTGAACACGCTGCGGAGGGCGAGGTGCCGTTCGACGACACCCCGCACCGCGGTGCGCAACGCGTCCCGATCCAGCCGTCCGTCCAGCCAGAATCCCGCGAAGAGCGTGTAGGCGAGCGAGCCCTCGGCGGAGACGTTCGCCAGCGCCCATAGCTGCTGTTGTGCTCGCGAGGCGGCCGTCAGCGGGCCGGGGGAAGGAGGCGGCGCCCCGTTGCCGCCGCTCGGAGCCGGCCTTCCGGCGGCCGTCGTGGCCGGCGGTGGCGCGATCGGCGCGTCCTGCCTGGACCGCGGTAGGATCAGGCCGTTCTCCCGCAGCTCCGTTATGCTCTCGCGGGCCGCCTCGCGGATCCGGTCCAGATCCCCGTCCTCGTGCGCGGTCGACAGGAAGCAGTTGCGCCATTCCCAAATGAAGATCCCCCGATCGAGCATGTTGTAGTAGAAGAGGTCCATGTTCGCGTCATGCGTGAAGCGGTAGCACGACGAGAACCGGTTGACCTCGATGGGCGCCTCCAGCGCCTGGAAGTCCAGGTTCATGGCGTCGACGAAGCGCTTGGTCTTGTCGTCCAGGCACCGCTGAAGGTCAGGCCCCTGCCGCCGCAGCTCGCCCAGCGTCGCCTTCGCCACCGCCATGGCCAGGGGGTGCTGGTTGAAGGTGCCGCCGAAGAAGGTCGACTCCGCGGTCGGGTAGGAGCCGTCGCCGAAACGCCAGCCACCGCCGTCGATCGCGTCCATCGTCCCGCCACGCCCGGCCACCACGCCAAGGGGCATGCCACCGCCGATGATCTTCCCGTAGGTGGCCAGGTCGGCCTCGATCCCGTACAGCCCTTGGACGCCGCCCGGGTGGCAGCGGAACCCGGTGACCATCTCGTCGAAGATCAGTTTTGTGCCGTGCTTCCAGGTCAGCTCGCGCAGGCGACGCAGAAAGTCCGGGTTTTGCTCGCCGGGGTGCCGGGTGGTGACCGGCTCGGTGAGGACCGCGGCCAGTTCGGAGCCGCGCCGGTCGATGAATTCCAACGCCTGCTCGGTCCCGAAGTCGAGGACGTAGACGTTGTCGATCGCGCCCTGGGTGACACCGATCGCGAGTGGCTTGGCCCGCAGCTCGCCGCCGACCCAGTTCGGCGCGGCCAGGACCCCTTCCGAGTGGCCGTGGTAGCCCGTCTCGAAGATGACGATCTTCTCCCGGCCGGTCGCGGCGCGCGCCAGCTTCAGCGCGGTGATCACCGCCTCGCTGCCGCTGTTCAGGAAGGCCACCCGGTCCATGCCGGTCAGGGCGAGGATGTCCTCGGCGACGTCGTTGACCAGCTCGCTGCGCGGGCCGAGGCTGAAGCCGGTCTCCATCCGCTCCGCGATCGCGCGCGTCACCAGAGACGGGTTGTGTCCGAACAGGTGAACCCCGAACCCCAGGGTCAGATCGATGTACTCGTTGCCGTCGACATCCCACAATCGCGCCCCCTGGCCGCGGCCGGCGACGATCGGATAGAGCATCTCCTTCGTCGACATCCGGAAGCCGATGGTGGAGCGGCTGTCGGCGATGATCTCACGGAACCTCTCGGCGTACGCCTTGGACTTGGCGGTCTTGGCCGTGTAGCGCGCCGCGAGGCGTCGCAGGTATTCGTCGCGGCGGGCCGGGTCCACCGCGCCCCGGCCGTCCTTGCGCCGCCTCCCCGGAGCGAGCGGGGCGAGCGGGCCGGGCTCCGGCTCGGTGACGGCCGAGGGCGGAACGGCCACGGCGGCCGCCTGGGCGTCGGGAGCAGCCGGCATGCCGGACCGGTCGAGGGCAGCCGGCGCGCCGGACCCGTCGGGGCCCGCGACAGTGCCGCCGATGATCTGTAGCTGGTGGTGCATCAGGCGCATCTGCTCGGCGAGGAGACGTTCCACCGCGGAGGGCGCGGGCTGCGCCGCCGTGGCCCCAGAGGCGGCGGCACTCCACGGGGCCGCCGTCGCCGGCTCACCGGCAGGGAGCCGGACCTCGGCGGTCCCCGGCTCGCCCACGACCGCGGCGGGCACCCCCGGGGGTTCGATGGCCGCGAGAGCCTCAGGCCTCGGCGACTTCTTCTTCAGGTAGTCGGCGAGCTCGGACAATGTCCGCACCTCACCGAAGAACTGGCGAATGGACAGCCGGACCCCGTATCGGTCCTCGATGGGCGCCAGGACGTTGAGCAGGGCCAGCGAGTCGGCGCCGACCTCCAGGAACGGCACGTCGGGGTCCAGCAGCGCGGGATCGACCTTGAATCGGGCGGCGACGAGGACCGTCAGCTCGGTCAGAAAGGCGTCCATGGTCTTGGTCTCTTCCTCAGCAAGCCCGGCGGGGGCCGACGGTTCGAACTGCTCTGCCGGCGTGACCGGCCAGTAGTGCCTGCGGAACATCGGGTGGGTCGGCAACGCGAGCCGCCGTCTGGACTGACCGGCGTGGAGCGGCTGCCAGGCGACCTCACGGCCATGCAGCCAACCGTCCACGAGATCGGCCAGGTGCCGGGGAACCGTGGTGCTCTCCGTCACGAAGTCGCCGTCACGAAGCGCCCGGGCCGCGGCGGCACAGCCGTCCGCGAGCACGGCCCTGCGGTGCCGATGCGCCTGGCGGCCGGTCTGCAGGCTGAAGGCGACGTCGGCGGGATCGGCGTCCGCGTGATCCTCCAGGTACCGGCGCAGGTCATCGCTCGCCTGATCCAGCGCCTCGGGGCTGCGGGCCGAGAGCACGATCAGGTGCTCGCGCGCCGTCGACCGGGGTGGAGGCGGCGGCACAGGGGGTTCCGCGACGACGACATGAGCGTTGGTGCCCCCGATGCCCAGGGAGCTGACTCCGGCGATTCGAGTCCCGGACGGAGGGTTCCAATCCGTCCCCTCCGCGGCGAGGTAGAACGGCGACTCGATCAGGTTCAGCTCGGGGTTGGGCACACGCAGCTGCGGGTTGCCCGGGATGCGGCCGTGCCGGATCGCCAGCACGATCTTGATCAGGCCGGTGACCCCCGCGGCGCAGTCCAGGTGGCCCACGTTCGCCTTCACCGACCCGAGAGCGCAGAATCCGCGCTCGCCGGTGTCGAACGCCCGGGTCAGGGCGTTGAACTCCACCCGGTCGCCCAGTGGAGTACCCGCGCCGTGCGCCTCGACATAGGTCACGTCGGTGGACTCGAGCCCGGCGACCAGAATCGCCTCGCGGATCGCCCGCGCCTGTCCCAGCAGTCCCGGGGCGGCGTATCCCGCGCGGCGCGCGCCATCGTTGTTGACCGCCGAACCGCGGATGACGGCAAGGATCCTGTCTCCGTCCGCGAGCGCATCCGACAGCCGGCGGAGGACGACCACGGCCGCGCCGTCACCGAAGATCAGGCCGTCGGCCGCCGCGTCGAACGACCGGCAACGGCCGCTGCGGGACAGTGTTCCGCCCTCGCGGTAGAGATAGCCGGCGTGCTGCGGCAACCGCAGCGAAACCCCTCCGGCCAAGGCCATGTCGCACTCGCCGTCGAGGAGCTGCTGGCACGCGAGGTGCACGGCGACCAGCGAGGTGGAACAGGCGGTCTGAATGGTCAGGGCCGGGCCGGTGAGGTCAAGTTTGTAGGCGACCTTGGTCGCGAGGCCGTCGGGGGCGTTCGCGGCTTTCGCGAAGTCCGCGGCGACATCGCCGTATTCGGGCCCGGTCAGCAGCCTGGTGTAGTCGGAGTTGCGTGGCCCGGCGTAGACCCCGACAGGGCCGGGAAAGGTCGTCGGCCCATGCCCGGACTCCTCCAGCGCCTCGTGACATACTTCGAGGAAGATCCGTTGCTGCGGGTCCGTCAGCTCCGCCTCACGACCTGTGTAGCCGAAGAACGTGGCATCGAACATGCCGACGCCACGCAGGTGCGCACCACTCTTGACATAGTCCGGGTGCGCCACGAGCTCGGGCGCGACGCCGGCGGCGAGGCACTCGGCGTCCGAGTAGTCGGTGACCGCGTCCTGGCCCTCGTCGAGGATCCGCCACAGCGCCTCGACGCTGTCCGCGCCGGGGAAGCGTCCTGCCATGCCGATGATGGCGATCCGTTCGTCGCCCTGGGCGCCCATCAGTCCGTTCTCCCGCGAAGGCCGGCCCTGCCGTGGGTGCGCCGCCGCACGCGCTCGTCCACGACCTCCGCCAGCGCGCCGGAAGCGCCACCGCGCAGGAACGCCGCCAGTTGCTCGATGCTGGGCGCACCGAGCAGGTCGTCGGCAGTGAGCTTCTCGCCGAGCTCCTCCCCGATCCTCATGGCCAACTCGACCGCGAGCAGCGAGTCGCCGCCCAGGTCGAAGAGGTTGGCGTCGTAGCTGTCGATCTCGCTCCGCAGCTCCTCGCTCCACAGCCGGGCCAAGGCCCGCTTGAGATCGTCGCCCTCCAACGGGGGGGTGGGTGCGGCGGCGCTTCCGGCAGGATCAGGAGGCGGAGGCGACCACCGCCGGACGCGAGCGTCCAGGTCCTCGGCCGAGACGTAGACCACGGAGGAGGACCCCGCCTGGCGCAGAATCCGCCCGAACGCCTCGGCGCCCTCGTCCGCGGTGAGGGCGAGACCTGCCAGCTCCTTCCGCGTGGCGGACACCGCGCCGGGGTCGTCGTCGAAGGCCCAGGCTTCCCAGGCGATACTCGTCAGAGTGTCGTCGGCCCGGGCCAGCGCGTCCAGGAAGGCGTTTGCCGCACCGTAAGCGGCATATCCGACACCACCGAGAACCGACGAGAGCGAGGAGATCAGCACACCTGGGATCCGGCCCGCGAAAATCCGTCGCAGGACGAGCGCGCCCTGCACCTTGGGCGTGAAGATACGCCGCCAGTCGGCCCGGTCGGCCCCGCCGATCAGGCACGATGCCGTGACGGGCCGGACGCTCGCGGCGTGGAACCAGGCGCCGATCGGGCCGAAGCGATGCTCCGCCTCTGCCACGACCGCACGCATCCGCCGCTCGTCCGCGACGTCGGCGGAGACCGCGTACACCTGCGCGCCCAGGCTCTCCATCCGCCGGATCCGTTCGATGACCCGGCTGACGGGATCGTCGGGGCCGTGGTCGCCGAGCCAGTCGTCGTACTCCCGTGGGTCGGGGAACGGAGATCGCCTGGTGAGGATCAGACGGGTGTCCCCGAATGCGGCCAGCTTCTCCGCCAGCGCCAACCCGACGCGCCCAAGGCCGCCGGAGATGAGATGGACACCACCAGCACGCGCCGGTACCAGCGGCGCGGAGTCCACCAAGGGGACGTAGCGCTTGACCCAGCGGCCGCCACCACGCAAGGCGAGTGCGCGGTGGGCGGTGCGGCCGAGCAATTCATCGACGAGGCCCCTTGCCTGGTCCGACTCGTCGATGTCGAGCGTCCGGACACTCAGCTTCGGGAACTCCTGACGGGCCACCAAGACCGCGACGTCGACCATGCTCGCCGCCGCGTTGACCGATTCGCCGCCAAGGACCTGGTGAACCCCCGTGGTGACCACTGTGATCGCGGTGCGTGCGTCGGGAACGGCGTGCTGCGAGGCTTGCGCCACCACGTCGAGCACACCGTGGAATCCGCGGGCCTGGCATGGGACGGACGCCGCCTTGTCGGCGCTGTCGCCGTCCAGCGTCCAGAAGTGCACGACGCGTCCGGGGAGCCGGCCTTCGGCGGCCAGGGCGGCGAACAGCGCGCCCACGCTGCCCGGCGTGTCCGGATCCACGGTGAACGCATCAGGCGCGGAGCGTCCGAAGACCTGGCCGGCACGAACTCTCATCACCTCGTGGCCGAGCCGTGTCAGCTCGGTCGCGACACCGGAACCGACCCCGCCGGAATCCTCGAACAGCAACCAGCGCGCCGCGGGCTCCGGCTCGGACGGTGCCGGGACCGTCCGCTGCCAGGCTTCCGTGTAAAGCCATCTCGCAGGGGCGGCGTCGCGTTCCGGACGCCTCCTCCGTTTCGGCCCGGCGATGGCGAGCCGCTCGCGCCTCAGGGGATGTGCCGGCAACGGGACACGCCGGGGTCTTCCCGGACGCCAGGAAGCCCATTCGAGCGGAACCCCCGCCGTCCACAGTCGTCCGGCCACGCGGAGCAGCTGCTCGGACCGGGAGGCGCCGGGCTCGGAGCGCGAGCCTATGACGACGGCGTCGGGGGCGGGTGCGGACACGTCGCCGATCACCACCACTCCGTCGGCCTTCACACCCTCCCAGCCGACCGTCGCGGTGGCCGGTCCAGCGATCATCCGGCGCATCGTCTCGGCCAGGCCGGCGGTTCCTCGCAGGTGAGCGGCGATGTTCTCGTCGCCGAGGATCTCGTCCGGTTCCCATCCCGAGCCGGTCAACAGCGAGCCGATCGCGAGCCGGGACACGAGATCGGCCAGGCGCGCCTCGGCCGGAAGCAGCCCGTCGAGTTCGACGCCGAGCCCGGTGAGGATGTCGGAGCAACCGCGGAGCGTCTCACGAATCGGGCCGAAGGCCGCCGCGTCGCCGAGTCCCGCGAATGGGCCGTCACCGATGATGAGCACCGTCCGGCCGGGGGTGTGAGCAGGGCCGGCGATCTGCCGGCGGCCCACGCTGCGGAGGGCCTCGGCGGCAGCACGCGAATCGGCCGCTGTCACAGCGTACCGGTAGGGGTGCGCGCGGCGGCCGGCCGCGAGGCTGAACGCGACGTCGGACAGGTCGTGTCCCTCGCCCGGCCTCCGGACCTGCCCGGCGTTGCCGGGGTCCAGGCAGTTCGCGAGACTTCCACAGAGCTCCTCAAGCGCGGCCTCGTCTCGGGCGCTGACGGTCACCAGCTCCCATCGGGCGCGCTCCGAGCGCCTCGGGGGCACGTCGGGGGCCTCCTCCAGCACCACGTGTACGTTCGTCCCGCCCATCCCGAACGAGCTGACACCGGCACGGCGCGGCACTTCGTCGATTCGCCGCCACGGCACCGGCTCGGTGTTGATCTGGAAGACTCCGTCCGCGAGACCTTCGCCTGGGCGGCGGAAGTGCGGATGGGGCGGAACCTCGCCGTGGTGCAGTGCCAGCACCGCCTTGATGAAACCGGCCACACCCGCGGCCGCCGCCAGGTGCCCGAAGTTCGCCTTGACCGTGCCCAGCAGGCATGGAGTCTCGCGTGGTGCCGCGCCGAACACCTCGCTCAACGCCGCGAGCTCGACCTGGTCACCAAGCGCGGTGGCGGTGCCGTGGGCCTCGACGTAGGACACGGCTGCCGCGTCGATTCCGGCGACCGCCAGAGCCTCGGCGATCACGGCTCGCTGGCCTTCGACGCTCGGCGCGGCGAAGCCGACCTTGGCCGCGCCGTCGTTGTTGAGCGCGGAGCCCTTCACCACCGCGATGACTGTGTCGCCGTCGTCGAGAGCGTCAGGCAGACGTTTGAGTGCCACGAGGCCGACGCCGTCGCCGAACACTGTTCCGCTCGCGTCCGCGTCGAACGCCCGGGTCCTGCCGTCCCGGGAAAGGATCATTGCCTCCCGATGGAGATAACCGGGATGCGGATTGGCGAGCACCGAGACCCCACCCGCCAGTGCCAGATCACACTCACCCGCGAGCAGGCTTTGCACCGCCAGATGGATCGCGCTCAGCGACGACGAGCACGCCGTCTGGACGGTGACGCTCGGACCGGTGAGGCCGAGCTTGTAGGACAGACGCGGTGCCAGGTAGTCCTTGTCGTTGGTCAGCAGCAGCTCGGTGCCCTCAGCCGTGAGCAGGTCGACCTCCCGAGCCACGACGTTGTGCATATAGGTGTTCATCGACGTCCCGGCGAAGACCCCGATCGCGGTCCCGCCCCGGCCCGCGTAGCCGGTCGTCTCAAGGAGCCGCCACGCGGTCTCCAGGGCCAGCCGGTGCTGCGGGTCCAGGAGCTCGCCTTCGCGGCGGGTGTAGCCGAAGAACTCGTGGTCGAAGTCGTAGGCGTCGCACAGTGGCGCCCCAGCGGGGACGAACGCCGGATCCCTCAGCAGATCCTCGGGCGTGCCGGCATCCCTCAGCTCCGCCTCAGAATAGTCGGTGACCATGTCGTCGCCGGAGCGCAAGCGGGTCCATAATTCGTCGATGTCGCCCGCCCCAGGGAATCTGCCCTGCATGCCGATGACGGCGACACCATCCATCTCATCCATCCCCAGCTCCCCATCCGTCCGCAATGCCCGTTTCCTCATCGGGAAGCCGCTCCATTCGGTCTTTGTCGGCCATTTCCCGGACGGCCTTCCGCGCGGCGGCGCGCTGCTTCCCCTGCGACACCGCCCCATGACGTGCCTCGGCACGGCGCACGCCGAGATCATCGATCCCTTCACCGCCACCCGCCGCGGTCAGGGCCCTGGCTCCCGTGGACAGGCGCGCGGCGAGTCCTGACACGGTCGGATAGCGGAAGAGATCCGCGACCGTCAGCGCCCGGCCCGCCACGGCACGGGCCAACCGCCGATGCACCTGGAGCAGCAGCAGGGAGTTTCCGCCGAGATCGAAGAAGTTGTCGTCGTCGCGGACCGTGTCGCGTCGCAGCACCTCGGCCCAGACCTCGGCGACCAGCTCTTCCATTTCGCCCCGTCCCCGGACGGCCACCGCCGCCGCCGTACGGGCCGTGGCGGGGCGGGAACGGCTCACCTGCTCGGCGAGCAGCCTGCGATCCACCTTCTGGTTGATCGTCAACGGCAGGGTCGGCACGAACTCGATGGCGGCGGGCACCATGTATTCGGGAAGGCTGGTTCGCAGCGACGCGCGCAACGTACTCTCCTCGGCCGACCGGCCGCCGGCGAGGACGACACACGCCGTGATCCGCCTGTCGTCAGCGCCGGACCCGTCCACGAAGACGGCCGCCTGGGCGATGGCGGGGTCGCGCTCCAGACAGGCCTCGATCTCCTCCAGCTCGATCCGGTAACCGTTGACCTTCACCTGGTTGTCGATCCGGCCGAGGATCTCGAGCTGGCCGTCGGCTCGTACCCAAGCCAGATCCCCCGTCCGGTACCTGCGGCCGCCCGGGTCGTCAGGGGCGGTCACGAAGCGGGCGACGGTCAGCTCCGGACGGCCGGCGTAACCGCGCGCCACCGCGGATCCGCCGATGTACAGCTCGCCGACGATTCCTTTCGGCAGCTCACGGCGCTGGGCGTCGCGAACGGTCACGGTCGCGTTGTCGAGGGCATGTCCGACCGGCACCCCGTTTCCCGCGCAGTCCGAGGGACGAACGCGGCGCGCGGTCACGCACACCGTCGCCTCCGCGGGGCCGTAGAGGTTCCACAGCTCTCCGCACCACGCGAGCGAGCGCAGGGCGAGCGGTCCTGGCAGCAGTTCCCCGCACGAGAAGGTGTGGCGGACCATGAGCCCAGCCGGGCCGGCGCGCTCGACGGCCGCGTCAAGCCCGTGGAGAGCCGAAGGGGTCTGGTTGAGATGGGTGACCCGCTCAGCGACCAGAAGGCGGAGGAACCGCTCGGGGTCGCGGGCGATCGGACCCGGGATCACGACGAGGCATGCACCGGACAGCAGGGCGCCCCACAGCTCCCACACCGAGACGTCGAAAGCGGTCGAGTGGAAGAGCGTCCACACCGCTTCCGGATCGGGCGCGACATGCCGCCGCATCGCGTCGAGCAGACCGAGCACCTGGCGGTGCTCGACGTCGATGCCCTTGGGTGCGCCGGTCGACCCGGAGGTGTAGACGGTGTAGGCCAGGTCTCCGGCCCGGAGACAGGGTCCGGGATCGCGGGGTGGGGGCGGAGCGGCGCCGTCCATCGCCATCACGTGTGGCGCGATCCCCTCGAGACCACGGACCGAGGCCTGGTGGGTCAGGACAGCGACCGGGCCGCAGTCCTCGATCATCCCGCGCAGGCGCCGGACCGGGTTCATCGGATCGAGCGGGACGTAGGCGGCTCCGCTCTTCAGTACGGCGAGCACGGCGACGACGGTGTCCACGCTCGGGGGCAGGAGCAGCGCGACCCGGCGGCCGGGCCCCGCGCCGAGGCCCCGGAGCTGTGCCGCCCATCGCGACGACAGGCTGTCCAGCGCCCCGTAGTCGATCTCGACGCCGTCGCAGCGGACCGCGGGACGGGACGCGTGGGTGGCGGCCGCGACGGCGAAGCGGGCCACGATGCTGTCGTCATCGGCGATGACGACTGACCCGCCCCCGGACCCGCCGGAACCCGGCTCTGGGACAAGGTCATCGACGACCGTATCCGGCTCGCCGGTCGTGGCCCGCAGGATGGCCAGATAGTCCTCGACGGCCCGGCGGGCAGCCGAGTCGGGAAAGACCGAGCGCCGGTATCGCAGGGTGCCGAGGACGTTCTCGCCGTCCTCGAAGAGCACGAGGCTGAGGTCGTGCTGGTCTTCCTGCTGTGCCACACGGAACGGCCGCAGTCCCAGGCCGGCCCATGGCACCGGCTCCGCCACCGGTCCCGTGCCCGCGGCGTGGATCGCCGCGAGCTCCGGCGAACGCCGGGCCTCCTGGTAGACGAACATGCATTGGAAGAGCGGGTTCCGGCCCGCTTCCCGCGAAGGTGCCAGCTCGCGGACGAGCGCCTCGAACGGGTACTCCTGATACTCCAGCGCTTCGGCGACAGTGCGCTGGTTGCGGGCCACGGCTTCGCGGACGCTCGGCCTGCCGCGCAGGTCGCCCCGGAGGACCACGGGATCGGCGAAGTAGCCGACGCAGTCCCACAGGTCCGGATCCGTGCGCCCGGAGACCGGGACGCCCACCAGGACGTCGGCCTGCCCGGTGTAACGCCGGAGCAGTTGCTGGAGTCCGGTGAGGAAGACCGCGAACGGGGTCGCGTGCGCGGAACCGGCGAGGCCCCTGACCTTCGCGGTCAGCTCGGGTCCCAGGACGAAGCCGATCGACGAAGCGCCGCCGGCGTCCTCACCCGGCTCCCTGCCGAAGGCCGGCCACGCCATCGTCGTCGGAGCACCGGCCAGTTCGGCATGCCAGTACGCGCGGGCCCTGTGCCCGTCATCACTGTCGAGGTACTTGTGCTGACGGCGGACATGGGTCGCGTAGGTGGCGGCGCGGTCGTCGAAGTGCGCCGGCGGCCCGCCCGTCTCCGCGAGGTAGAGCGCCGCCAGTTCGTCGAGCATCAGGTCGAGGGACCACATGTCGGCCACGAGGTGGTGGACGACGAGCAGCAGCACCCCGGCCTCCGGCCCGATCGTCAAGAGCGTCAGGCGGACCAGCGGGCCGGCCTCGAGGTCGAACGGCCGGGCGGTGAGCATGTCGGCCTCGGACGACAGCCGCGCCCCGTCCCAGGCCACGGCGTCGATCACGTGGAATTCCGGGTCCAGCTCGCCGTGCGTCCGCTGAAAGGCTTCCCCGTCCCGATCGTGGAAGGTAGTACGCAACGACATGTGCCGCTCTGCCAGGAGAGCGAGCGCGCGGCGGAGCGCCGCGGTGTCGAGGGCTCCGGTGTAGCGCGCCGCGAACGCGATGTTGTAGGCGGCCCCGTCCGGATGAGTCTGGTGGGTGATCCACAGTGCGTGCTGGCCAGAGCTCAGCGGCCCTTCCACGCCAGCGGGCGATTCGCCGTCCTCCCGCTCGGCGGCGCTGACCACTCTCTCCAACGCCGCCGGGGTGAGGTCGCCCAGGAGGCCGACCAGCGAGACGTCGGCACCGAACTCGGCCCGGAGCGTCGCACGCAGTTCGACCGCCGCCAGCGAGTTGAGGCCGAGCGACACGAGGGTGGCGTCGGGCTCAGCCTGGCGTGACAGGCGGTTCGCCAGCACCGTCCGTACCCGGTCCCGGGCCGGCAGAGCCGGTGAGCTCCGGACGGCCACGTCGTCGTCCGCTTCGGCCACCTCCGCGCGAGGCGATGGCACGGTGCCTTCCGCGTACCAGTGGGGAACCCTCTCGAACGGGTACGAAGGAGCCGCGATCCTTCGCCGGGTGTGCGGGGCGTAGAACGCTTCCCAGTCGACGTCCGCCCCCATCCGATCCAGGCGGGCGAGTGCCTCCTGGATCGCCGCCCACGTCGCGGCCCGTTCGGGCAGGGCCGGGATCCAGGTCAGCCGCGCGGCGCCGGGTCCGGAGGCGGTCAAGCCGGTGGGCGTCGTTCCGGGGCCGGTCTCGACGAACACGGTGACACCCGCCTCGACGAGGGCTGAGACTCCGTCGTCGTAGCGCACCGGAGCTGTCAGGTGCCGGGCCCAGTAGCCGGGTTCGTACGTGTCCGCGCGGGCGAGAGCCCCGGTGACGCTGGAGGCGATGGCCAGGCCGGGCGCGTGGTGCTCGAACGCGCGAGCCGCCTCGGTCAGGGGCCCTGCCGCCGGCGCGATCAGCGGCAGCCGGGTGGCGATCCGCCCGCGGGCCGCCACCAGGCGCAGGGCGTCCTCGGGCGTCAGGACTCCGGCCACCACCGCGGCCCCGTACTCGCCGAGGCCGTACCCGATGACCGCGCTCGGCCGCACGCCCCACGACGCCCACATCTCGGCCAGGCCCAGTTCGGTCAGCAAGAGTGCCGGTTGCCGGAGCTCCGGACGTGAGACCAGATCTGGAGCGGCCAGCGCGTCCTGCGGCGAAAGCCCGGTGAGTTCGGCGAACAGCGTGGACATCCGGTCCAGGAAGCCGCGGAAGGCCGGGCACGTGCTCATGAGCTCCTCGGCCATACCGCCGAATCGGCCGCCCTCCCCCGGGAAGGCCAGGGCGATCTTGGGTGGCCCGCTCGCGGCACCCCCGTGGTCGACGGCGCCGGCCTCTTCGCCGTATACCCGGTCGTCGAGCCACTCGCCGAGGCGTGCCCCTGCTTCGGCCGGGGAGGCTGCCACCACGGAGAGGCGATGTCCGAACCGGCGACGCCCGACCGCGGCGGTGTACGCGAGATCGGGGAACTCGGCCGACTCGGCTGCCATCAGCCGATCGCGCCAGCGCGATGCCGTCTCCCGCAGGGCACCCGCCGTCCGCGCGGACAGCGAGATCACCTCGTAGGGCAGCGGCTGCGAACGCCGGCTCGGCTCCGGAGCCGATTCCAGAACGGCGAAGGCGTTCGCGCCACCGATCGAGAAGGACGTGACGCCCGCTCGGCGGACCGCGTCCGTCCACGGCAGCGGCTGGGGATTCACGAACAGCCCGCCGTCATCGAGGTGGACTCGCGGATGTGGCGCCGTGAAGTATGGGCTCGGGGGGATCAGCCCATGGTGGACGGCCAGCACGGACTTGATCAGAGCGGCGATGCCCGCTGCGACATCCAGATTGCCGACGGCGGCCTTGACCGAGCCGATCGCACACCGCGTGCCGCCGAGCGCCCGGTGGAGCGCCGAGATCTCGGTGGCGTCACTGAGGACCGTCGCGGAGCCCTGCGTCTCCACGTAGCCGATCGTCTCCGGAGCGACGTCGGCGACCGTCATGGCCCGGCTCGCCGCGTTCAGAATGCCGGACATCGACGGCGAGGCGTAGCCGAGCTTCTCTCCGCCGTCGTTGTTGATGGCGGTGCCGCGGATGACCGCGTACACCGTGTCGCCGTCGCGCAGCGCGTCGGCGAGCAGCTTGAGCACGATGACCCCGCCGCCGTTGCCGATCACCGTGCCGTCGCTCGCGGCGTCGTACGGCCGGACGCGGCCGGTGCGCGACTGCATGCCCCCTTCCCTGTGGAAGTAGCCCACATGCTGCGGCCACCGGATCGACACCGCGCCGACGAGCGCCGCGTCACATTCGTCGTCCATCAGGCTGCGGCAGGCGAGGTGGGCCGCTGTCAGTGCCGTGGAGCACGAGGCCTGGACGGTTAAGCTCGGCCCGGTGAGGTTGAGATGGTACGAGACGCGGCTCGCCAGAAAGTCCTTCTCGTTGCCGAGATGCTCCTGTGTCACCGCCGGATATCGCGGCAGGCCCCCGGACATGATCACCGGGCCGTACCCGGACAGCGTTCCACCGGAACCGCCGAACACCCCGATCCTGTTCTGCCCGCCGCGTGCGCCGAGCCTTCCGGCGTGCTCCAGCGCGGTCCAGGCGAGCTCCAAGAACAGCCGCTGCTGTGGATCGAGCAGCCCGGCCTCGCGCGGTGAGAACCCGAACAGGCCGGCGTCGAAACAGTCTGCGTCCTCGAGCGCCGACGCCATCGGCACGTAGTCCGGATCGGTCAGCCAGCCGTCCGGAACCCCGGCCCGGCGAAGTCGTTCGCGGGTGAGGTGGGTCAGACAGTTCCGACCTTCGGCGATGTTCTTCCAGAACTCATCGACATCGGCCGCGCCGGGGAAGCGCCCGGCCATGCCGATGACGGCGACGGATCGGTCTGGGGAGGTACGAACGGAGTTCACAGCCGCGTCCCGTGAGTCTGGAGGAACTCCGGACGCGCCAGGAGCGTCCGGTCGACCTTGCCTGTCGCGGTGAGGGGCAATGCCTCGACGAGGTCGAAGCTCGCGGGGATCAGATAGCCCGGCAGTTTCCGAGCCACCTCGGTACGGAGCCGGTCCCCGGTCAGCCCCACAGGCCGATTCCCCATGTGCACGTTTCCCTTCGCCTCGGTGACCACCGCCCGTAGCACGACCCGCACGGGGTCGGCGCTGTCCGCGAACACCACGCAGCCGGCCACCAGTGGCACCTCGAGCAGCGCGTGCTCGACCTCGCCGAGCTCCACCCTGATGCCCCGGATCTTGATCTGGAGATCGTCGCGACCGAGATACTCGAGTTCGCCGGCGGCCGTCCAGCGGCAGATGTCGCCGGTGTCGTACATGCTCTGTCCGGGATGACCTGGCTCGGGAAGGAACCGCTCCGCGGTCCGGGCCTGGTCATCCAGGTAGCCGCGGGCCACCCCGGCCCCAGCGACGAACAACGTCCCGTACACCCCGACCGGGACCGGCTGGCCGTGGCGCAGCACGTACATCCGGGTGTTGTCGATGGGCCTGCCGATCGGGATCCGGTCTGGTGGCGGCCCGGCCGGGCATTCGAAAGCCGTGACGTCGACCGTGGTCTCCGTCGGTCCGTACAGGTTGACCAGCTGTGCTCCGTTGCGTCCGAGCAGTTCGTCGAAGGCCGCCGCGGTCGGGGGCAGGAGCGTCTCCCCGCTTGAGAACAGGAGGCGGAGCCCGGCGAGCCGGTGCGCCGAGGCCTCGGTCCTGAGGTGGGAGAGGAAGACGTTGAGCATCGAGGGCACGAAGTGAACGACGCTCACATCGTGCTTCTCGATGGTCTCCTCGATGGCGAGGGGGAACCGCTCCGCGCCCGGGCGCATCAGGTGCATCCGAGCTCCGCCGAACAGCCACCAGAACAGCTCCCAGACCGAGACGTCGAAGACGATCGGCGTCTTCTGGAGGACGACGTCCTGCCCTGCCAAGGGGAACCGCCGTTGCATCCAAGCCAAGCGGTTCATCACCGAACGGTGTTCGACCATCACGCCCTTCGGCTCGCCCGTGGAGCCCGAGGTATGGATCACGTAGCACAGGTCGCGAGGTTCGGGCGGCTTCGCACCCCCGGCTCGGGCGTAGAGTTCCGCGGCATCAAGGGCGAAGACCTCCCGCGTGCTGCCCTCTCCGGAGGTCAGGCACGCGGCGACCGGGCAATCGCGGTCGGCCAGGATGGTCGTGACCCCGCACTTGCCGATCATCTGGCGGAGCCGTTCTGGAGGCGAGCACGGGTCCAGAGGCAGGTAAGCCAAGCCGGCGCCCAGGATCCCGAACAGGGAGACGGGAAGATCCAGCGTTCTGCGTGCCAGGACGGCCACGACACCGTGTGCACCGTGGTCGCGCCGGGCCAGGAACGTGCTGAGGCGCTCCGCCCGATCGGCGAGCCGCCCGTAGGTGAGTGTCCCGTCGTCCGTGCTGACGGCGATCCGGTCCGCGGAATCCTCCGCCCGGGCCCTGAGCAGATCGTAGATCGTCAGGTCGTCGGGAAACGCCACGTCGGTCGCGTTGAACTCGCAGAGGATTTTGTCGCGCTCAGCGTCGCCGAGCAGCGGGTACGTGCGGATGGGCCGGGACCCGTCCGCCAGGACCTGGGGCAGGAGCGCCACGACGACCCCGCTCAAGACCGCGCCCCCGTCGCCGGACGCCATCTCCCCGCTCGGTGGCCGGTCGGATGACTCCAGACCGACAGCGATGCGGGCGGCCAGCGAATCGAAGGACTCGTCAGGGTCGATGCCGATCTCGACCGACCGGCCCCCGACTTCGACGACACACGAATTCGTCCGGTCGACATAGTGTTCGGCCACCGCGCGCACGACTGCCCGCGCCAAGGCTGGGATCATGCGGCTCTACCCTTTCCTGCCGTGGAAGGCGGTGCCTGGCCGCCCGTTCCCCCACGACGGCCCGGCCGCCTCCCGCGCGATCTGCGGCGTGAGAAGCCTCTCCAGAAGCTGCGGCGTGCCCTCGATGATGTTCAGCACCTTGGCGTCCCGGTAGATACGGGACGCGCCGTCGTCCTCCAGCGCCCCCCGAGCGCCCATGGCCTGCACGGCCTGGGCGGCGTGGCGCTCCAGCGCCTGGCAGGCGAAGTATTTCGCCATCAAGACCTTGCGGGTGGCCGCGGGATCGGCCGCCGCCATTGCTCGCGACGCCTGGACGCACAGAGCGCGTGCGGCTTCGAGGTCTACCCCCATCGCGGTGACGATGTTCTGGATCTGCCCGTGCTCGACGAGCACGCGCCCGAACGCACGGCGCTCCAGGACCGCGGCCGAGCACGAGGCGAGTGCCGAGGAGAGCATGCCGACCGCCATCCAGGCCACGGCGTGCCGGCCGTGTTCCAGGGCGTGGGGCAGGAGGACCGACTGAGCGAACCCTGGCTTGCCCACAACGGCGTCCGGCTCGATCCGGCAGCCGCGCATCTCGACCCGAGCCACCTGGGCCGCCCTCAGCCCGAGCAGTCCGGTGATCGGTGAGACCGTGAGGCCGGGGTTCGTACGATCGAGCAGGCAGCAGACCGGGCCGCCGGCGGTGCGCGCGTACACCAGGTAGAGGTCGGCGCGCTGGCCGAAGGTGGTGTAGAGCTTCGTCCCATCCAGGACGTGGCCTGAGCCCTGCCCGGTCAGCGTGGTCTCTATCAGGCTCAAGTCACTGCCCGCCTGACGCTCGGTCATCGAGACCGCGGCGATCTTACGGCCAGAGGCCAGCTCGGGGAGCAACTCCTCGCGTTGCCCGCCGCTCCCCCACCTGACCAGCGTCTGCGCCACCATTCCGTGGACATTGACCAGAGAGGCCAGGGACGCGCTCACCCTGCCCAGCGCCTCGTACAGCAGGCCCAGTTCCACGGCGCTCCAGCCGAGCCCGCCGTACGCCCGGGGGATCATCGCCCCGAGCAGTCCTTCTGCGGCACACCAGGCGACGACCTCCTCGGGCAGCCTCTCGTCGCGCTCCCACACTCGGCTGTCCGCCGCCCATGCGGTGCCGACCGAGGCGATCACCGCGCTGTGATGCCTGGCCTCGGCCTGGGTGAGCAAGTTCTCCACGACGACCGGTCTCAGGCGGCACCGGCCGAAGCGGCCTGTTTGGCGAGCACGGTCTCGGCGATACGGTGTAGCGAGGCGAACTTGTTCAAGTCGAGATCGCCCACGGTGAATTTGATGCCGTAACGGGACTCCAGAAAACCCACCAGCTCGATCGCGAACAGGGAGTTCACCGCTCCAGAGGCGAACAGCTCGTCATCCGGCGCGGGCCGGAGATTGGCATCGTGCTTGTTGAGAAAGGCCGCCACCACCTGCTGGATGGCCGCTTGAGCGAGCTCCGACATCTCGATTGTCCTTCCGCCGTCTCATTCGTAGGTGTAGAAGCCCGAGGTGGATTTCCGGCCCAGCCGGCCTTCACCGACCATGGACCGCAACAGTGCGCAGCTTTCGAAACGCGGATCACCGGTGGCCTCGCGCAACCGATCCAAGGTGTCGACGACCGTGTCGAGCCCGATCAGGTCCGCCGTCTGCAACGGGCCCATCCGGTGTCCGAAGCAGTCCCGGAACACCTGGTCGACGATCTCTGGCGGCACCTCGTGTTCGGCGACGACGCGAGCGGCCTCGTTGAAGAACACATGCGATATCCGATTGCTGACGAAGCCGGGAAAGTCTCCGACGACGATCGTCTTCTTGCGCAGCAGCCGGGCGAGCGTCTCCACTCGCCCGAGAGTCCACGCCGAGGCGGCCGCGGGACGCATCACCTCGACGGCCGGCGTCAGGTACGGAGGATTCATGAAGTGCATGCCGATCATGTGTTCGGCGCGCGAGGTCTCGGACGCGAGCCCGCTGATCGGGATGCTGGAGGTGTTCACCGCGACGACGGCGCCCTCGGGGAGAACGGCGTCCAGCGCGCGGTGCGCCTCGCGCTTGGCCTCCCACCGCTCGGTGACGTTCTCCACGACGAACCGGCACGACGCCAGTTCGGCGGGGTTGGACGAGATGGTCACCGCCTCCACGGCGGCCGAAGGGCCGGCGGGGAATCCGGGACGTAGCATCGGGGCGAACCGGATGACTTTGACCAGGCTCGTCGCCGCGGTGGCGAGTTGAGCGGGATCGTTGTCGACAAGGACCACACGGAACCCGTTGAGCGCCAGATCGGCGGCCACACCGAGGCCGATCTCCCCGGCGCCGACGACGCCGACCACGCCGAAGGAATCGGGGGTCTCCTCGAAGGGGCCTTCGTCCGTCCGTTCCCTGGCCGCAGGCGAGACATCCATGGCGCCGGCCCGGGGCGCGTTCTCCATCAAGCCCACACC
>NZ_VCJS01000201.1 GCF_005893125.1 Nonomuraea basaltis
GTCATGGCCGCGGTCGCGGGGGCCGTGTGGGCGGGGTTGACCGGCGAGTTCGCGTGGCGGCGGATCGCGCCCGGCCCGCGCACCCCCGGTGAGGTGTGGCGGATGGTCGTCACGAGCGTGGTGATCCCGCCGGTGGCGTGCGCGCACCGGCTGCGGGGGGAATGGAGGGTGCGGCGATGAGCGGTCGCATGCCAGGAGCGGTGCTGTACGGAGCCGGCCCGTGCGGGACGGCGCGCGCCGCGAGACGCGCCCCCGCCGAGCGAGCCGCGCCGGAGAAGGCCGCCCCGGAGAGGGCCACCGCCGAGCAGGCCGAGCCGGAGCAGGCCGCCGCCAAGGGCACCGGGGGCCGGGGGCGCGTGCTGGTGGCGCGGCTCGACGACGCCGGCGACGTGCTGCTGGCCGGGCCCGCCGTCCGGGCCGTGCGCACGCAGGCCGGCGAGGTCGTCTTCCTGGCGGGACCGAACGGCAGGGCGGCCGCCGAGCTGCTGCCCGGCGTCGACCGCGTACTCGAGTGGCGGGCGCCGTGGATCGACCACGCTCCCCCGCCCGTCAGCCGGCCCCAGGTCGCCGACCTGGTGGGGCGCGTCCACGGCGTCGACGAGGCGGTGATCCTCACCTCGTTCCACCAGTCCGCGCTCCCGCTGGCGCTCCTGCTCAGGCTGGCCGGCGTGCGCAGGATCACCGCGATCAGCAACGACTACCCGGGCTCGCTGCTGGACGTCCGCCACGTCGTGGACGAGAGCGCCGACGTGCCCGAGGCGGAGCGGATGCTGGCCGTCGCGCGAGCGGCGGGGTTCGAGCTGCCGCGGGGCGATGATGGCAAACTCGCTGTTCAGCGGCCATTGCCGGATATAAGCGAATACACGGGGCACTTGCTCAGCGTCGGCGCCGATGCCGGCAAAGGCGCGTATGTCGTGGTGCATCCGGGGACATCGGCGCCCGCCAGGACCTGGCCGGCCGAAAGGCATCGGCAGGCCGTGCGGGAGCTGGTGGAGGACGGGCACCGGGTCGCCGTGACCGGCACGGAACGTGACCTCACCGCCTACGTGGCCGGCGACGACGCGGCCGACCTCGGCGGCGTGACCACATTCGCCGAACTGGCCGCCGTGATCGAAGGCGCCAGCGTGCTCGTGGCGGGCAACACCGGCCCCGCGCACCTGGCCGCGGCGGTCGGCACACCGGTCGTGAGCCTGTTCGCCCCTGTCGTCCCGGCAGCGCGGTGGGCCCCGTACGGCGTTCCCGCGGTGCTGCTCGGCGATCAGCAGGCGCCCTGCAGGGACAGCAGGGCGCGCACCTGCCCGGTCCCCGGACACCCGTGCCTGTCCCAGGTGACAAGTGAGCAGGTGGTCAAGGCAGTGAGGGAGCTGACGCAGTGAAGGTCGATCTCATCTCCGAGCACGCGGATCCGCTGGCCGCGGTCGGCGGCGTCGACGCGGGCGGCCAGAACGTCTACGTCGCCGCGCTGGCCGCCGCGCTGGCCGAGCGCGGGCACCGGATCGTCGTCCACACCCGGCGCACGTCGCCGTCGCAGCCCGCGTCGGTGCCCCTGGCGCCGGGCGTCACGGTCGAGTACGTCCCGGCCGGTCCGCCCATCCCCCTACCGAAGGACGAGCTGCCGCCGTACATGCCGGAGTTCACCGACCGCCTGGCCGACCGGTGGGCGTACGACCCGCCGGACGTCGCGCACGCGCACTTCTGGATGAGCGGGCAGGCGGCGCTGCAGGCGGCCGACGGGTTCCCGGTGGTGCAGACGTTCCACGCGCTCGGCACCGTCAAGCGGCGCTGGCAGGGCGAGGCGGACACCAGCCCCGCGCACCGGATCGACACCGAGCGCGAGATCGGCAAGCGGGCCGACGCCGTGCTGGCCACCTGCAGCGACGAGGTGAGCGAGCTGTGCGCGATGGGGATCCCCGAGCAGCGCGTCGTGGTCGTGCCGTGCGGCGTGGACCTGTCGGCGTTCTGCCCGGAGGGGCCCGTGGCGCCGCGCACGGCGGGCCGGCTGATCCTCAGCATCGGCAGGATGGTGCCGCGCAAGGGCGTGGACACCGTGATCGCGGCGCTGCGCCAGCTGCCCGGCGCCGACCTGGTGATCGCGGGCGGCAGCCCAGACGACGACGAGACCGTCAGGCTGCGCGACCTGGCCGCCGCGTACGGGCTGGACGACCGGGTCCACGTGATCGGCAGCGTGCCGCGCACGCACGTGCCGGCGCTGATGCGCTCGGCCGACGTCGTGGTGACGGTGCCGTGGTACGAGCCGTTCGGCATGGTCCCGGTCGAGGCGATGGCGTGCGGCGTGCCCGTCGTGGCGTCGGCGGTCGGCGGGCACCTGGACACGGTCGCCGGCTGCGGCGTGCTGGTGCCGCCGCGCCGCCCGCGGGCGCTGGCCAGAGCGCTGAAGGACGTGCTCTGCGACCCGGAACGGAGGGCGCGGCTCGGCGCGGCGGGGGCCAGGCGCGCCCGCCAGAGGTACGGCTGGCCGCACGTGGCCGAGCGGACCGAGACCGTGTACACGCAGGTCATCGACGGCAAGCTGTGCGGCCTGGCGGCGCTTGGGGGTTGATCATGGACGCTCATCTCGAAAAGCTCTGGAACACCCTGGAGAAGGTCGACGACCAGGCGGTCACCGTCCGCGCGTGGGGTGGGAAGCTGGCCGGCGTGCTGGCCTCCGGCGGCAGGCTGCTGGCCTGCGGCAACGGCGGCTCGGCGGCCGAGGCGCAGCACCTGACGGCCGAGCTGGTCGGCCGGTTCAGGGACGACCGGCGGCCGTACGCGGCGATCCCGCTGCACGCCGACGGCTCGTCGCTGACGGCGATCGCCAACGACTTCGGCGTCGACGAGATCTACGCCCGCCAGGTGCGCGCGCACGCCCGCCCGGGAGACGTGCTGCTGTGCCTGTCCACCAGCGGCACCAGCCCGAACGTGCTGGCCGCCGCCCGGGCGGCGCAGGAGAGCGGGATCCTCGCCTGGGCCATGACCGGACCGGCGCCCAACCCGCTGGCCGACCTGTGCGACGACGCGGTGGCCGTGCCCGCGCAGGAGACGGCCACCGTCCAGGAGGTGCACCTCGCCATGATCCATTTGCTGTGCGATGCCGCGGAGGAGGCACTGTGAGCGAGGACCTCCGTAACAGCATCCCGACGGCTCAGGGGGCTGTGACGGGTCCGCTCGTGGTGATCGGCGACACGCTGCTCGACGTGGACGTCGAGGGCGAGGCCGAACGGCTCTGCCCGGACGCGCCCGTACCGGTGGTGGACGTCACCGCCGAGCAGGCCCGCCCCGGCGGGGCCGGCCTGGCCGCGCTGCTGGCCGCCCGCGACGGCGCCGACGTCGTGCTGATCACCGCGATCGGCGACGACCCGGACGGGCACCGCCTGTGCGGGCTGCTGTCGGAGGAGCTCGACCTGGTACGCCTGCCGCTGCGCGGCGGCACCGTGCGCAAGACCAGGATCAGGGCCAGGGGCCAGACGCTGCTCAGGCTCGACAGCGGCGACGGCACGGCCAGGTACGCCCCCGGAGAGGCGGCGGCCGAGGCGATCGGCCAGGCCGGCGCGGTGCTGGTGTCCGACTACGGCAGAGGCGTGGCCAGGATGGCCCGCGAGCTGCTGCGCGGCACGGACGTGCCGGTGGTGTGGGACCCGCACCCCAGGGGCGAGCAGCCGCTGCCCGGCTGCGCGCTGCTGACTCCGAGCGAGGCGGAGGCGCGGCGGCTGTGCCCGTCCGCCTACCGCGGCCCCGACCAGGCCGCCCGCATGCTGGTCCGGGAGATGCGGGCCAGGGCGGTGGCCGTCACGACGGGCTCGCGCGGGGCCTCGCTGGCCATCGAGGGCGGCCCGTTCACCCAGGTGCCGCCGCCCGTGCGGGCCGGCGGCCAGGACGCGTGCGGCGCGGGCGACCGGCTGGCCGGCGCGGCGGCGCTGGCGCTGCGGGACGGCGCCGACGCCAGGGACGCGGTGACGATCGGCGTCGGCGAGGCCTCACGCTTCGTCGAGCGCGGGGGCGCCGCCTCGGTCAAGGTGCGCGAGCAGCGGCTCGGCGACCGGCCGCGCACGGCGCTGGAGGTGGCCGGGCTCACCCGCGCCAACGGCGGCCGGCTGATCGCCACGGGCGGCTGCTTCGACCTGCTGCACGCGGGCCACGTGAGCCTGCTGCGGCGGGCCAGGGCGCTGGGCGACGCGCTCGTCGTCTGCGTCAACTCCGACGACTCGGTGCGCCGGCTGAAGGGCCCCGACCGGCCCATCGTCGACGCGCGCGACCGGGTCGAGGTGCTCAGGGCGCTGGGCTGCGTGGACGCGGTGCTGGTGTTCGAGGAGGACACCCCGGCTCGCGCCATCGAGCTGCTGCGCCCCGACGTGTGGGTGAAGGGCGGCGACTACGAGGGGGAGGTCCTGCCCGAATCCGAGGTACTCGGCAGGCTCGGCGCGGAGATCGTCGTGCTGAGCACGCTGCCGGGACGTTCGACAACGAATCTGATCAGGGAGATCCAGTGAACATCTTGATTACCGGGGGAGCCTCAGGACTCGGCCTGGCCACCGCCGAGGCCGTGGAGAAGGAGGGCTGGCGGGCGCTCGTCGTCGATGTGCGTGCACCCGACCAGCGGTTCGACCACGTCACCGCCGACCTGGCCGACCGCGGCGAGGCCGAGCGGGCGGTACGCGAGCTGGCCGAGCGGGCCGGTGGCCTCGACGGCGTGGTGACGGCCGCGGGCATCGACGCGTGCGGCCGGCTGGAGGACGTGCCGGCCGACGACTGGGAGCGGGTCGTCCGGGTGAACCTGCTCGGCACCGCCTCCGTCGTGCGGGCGGCGCTGCCGTACCTGAAGCACACCCGCGGGAAGATCGTCACCTGCGCCTCGACGCTGGGGCTGCGGCCGCTCAGCGACGCGTCGGCGTACTCGGCGTCGAAGTTCGGCGTCGTCGGCCTCACCCGGGCGCTGGCGGTCGAGCTGCGCGGGGAGGTGGGGGTGACCCTGCTGATCCCCGGCGGCATGCGCACGAGCTTCTTCGACGGGCGGCCCGAGCAGTACAAACCGGGCCCCGAGGCCGGGCTGAACGATCCGGCCGACGTCGCGCAGAGCGTGGTGTTCGCGCTGCGGCAGCCGGCCGGATGCGAGGTGAGAGAGCTCGTCGTCTGCCCATCGACGGAGACGTCATGGCCCTAGAGCTGCTGGTGCTGCGCGGGCTCGGGCTGGGCGACCTGCTCACGGCCGTGCCCGCGCTGCGGGCGCTGCGCCAGGCGTTCCCCGCGCACCGCATCACGCTGGCGGCGCCGCGGGCGCTGGACGCGCTGCTGCCGCTGATCGGCGCGGTGGACGACCAGGTGGACGTGTCGGGCCCGGGTCCGGTGCCGTTCCATCGCCCGGACATCGCGGTCAACCTGCACGGGAAGGGGCCGCAGAGCATCGAGGCGCTGCGGCGTACCGATCCCGGGCGGCTGATCAGCTTCGGCACCGGACCGCCGTGGCAGGACGGCGTGCACGAGGTGCGGCGCTGGTGCGGGCTGCTGGAGTGGCACGGCATCCCTGCCGATCCCTGCGACCTGACGCTCGGCATCTCCGACCGGACGGGCCCGGCGATCGTGCATCCGGGCGCCGCCTATCCGGCGCGGCGCTGGCCGCCGGAGCGGTTCGCGCAGGTCGCGGCCGCGCTGGACGACGTGGTCGTCACCGGCAACACCGAGGAGGTGCCGCTGGCCAGGAAGGTCGCCGAGCTGGCCGGGCTGCCGCCCGGGCGGATGCTGGCCGGGCAGACCCGCATGGCCGACCTGATCGACCTGGTCAGCAGGGCCAGGCTGGTGGTCTGCGGCGACACCGGCGTCGCGCACCTGGCGACGGCGTTCTGCGTGCCGTCGGTGGTGCTGTTCGGGCCGGTCTCGCCCGCGTTGTGGGGGCCGCCGCCCGGCTGGCGCCACGTGGCGCTGTGGGCCGGGCACCGGGGGGATCCGCACGGCCAGCGGCCCGATCCGGGCCTGCTGAAGATCGAGGTTTCTGAAGTCGTCGACGCTGCCTTGGAGGTCACGTCATGAGGGCTCTGGTCACCGGGGGCGCCGGGTTCCTCGGTTCCTACCTGTGCGAGCGGCTGCTGGACGAGGGAGCGGAGGTCGTCTGCATGGACAGCTTCCTGACCGGCGGGCCGCGCAACGTCGAGCATCTGATGGACCGGCCGGAGTTCCGGCTCATCGAGTGCGACCTGACCGGGTTCGTGCACGTGCCGGACCGGCTGGACCTCGTGCTGCACTTCGCCTCGGCCGCCTCGCCGGCCGACTACCTGCGCTACCCGATCGAGACGCTGCGGGTGGGCAGCGTGGGCACGCTGCACGCGCTGGGGCTGGCCAGGGAGAAGGGTGCCAGGTTCGTGCTCGCCTCGACCAGCGAGGTGTACGGGGACCCGCTGGAGCATCCGCAGCGGGAGACGTACTGGGGGAACGTCAACCCGGTCGGCCCGCGCAGCGTGTACGACGAGGCCAAGCGCTTCGCCGAGTCGCTGACCACCGCCTACCGCCATTCGCGCGGCACCGACACCGGCATCGTGCGGATCTTCAACACCTACGGCCCGCGCATGCGCCCGTTCGACGGCCGGGCGATCCCGACGTTCATCAGGCAGGCGCTGACCGGCGAGCCGATCACCATCACCGGCGACGGCTCGCAGACGCGCTCCATCTGCTACGTCGACGACACGGTGTCGGGCATCCTGGCCATGGCCCGCAGCGACTTCGCCGGTCCGGTCAACATCGGCAACCCGGACGAGCTGACCATGCTGGAGCTGGCCACGATGATCAGGGATCTGGCCGGGTCGGCGGCGGAGATCGTGTTCGTCGACCGGCCGGCCGACGATCCCAGGGTCCGGCGGCCGGACACGGCGCTGGCGGCCGAGCGGCTGGGCTGGCGGGCACGGGTGCCCGCGGCGGAGGGGCTGCGCCGCACCATCGAGTGGTTCTCCGCCGAGCTGGCCGCGATCGAGCAGCTCGAGCGGCTCCAGGTCTGAACCCGCCGCGGGCCTGCCCCTCTGCGCTAGCGCTCGTTGCCGGCGCGCAGCCAGGCGAGGTAGTCGGCGACCCCGCGCTCGGTGTCGTAGGCGGGCTCGTAGCCGGTGTCCTCGCGCAGCCGGGTGATGTCGAGCCACATGTCGTGCGCGCCGGGGTCGCGGCCCTCGGGCAGGTCGACGCGGGCGTCGGGGATCACCTTCTTGATCGCGGCGCTGACCTCCCCGTGGGTCGTCAGCCGCCCGGAGGCGACGTTGTACGTGCGGTGCCGCAGCCGGTCGGCCAGCTGGAGGAGGGCGATGGCGCGGCCGCAGTCCTTCACGTAGCACATGTCGATCCCGTTGCCCGCGCGCATCGGGGCTCCGGCCGGGGTGGTGCCGCGGGCGGCGGCGTGGACGAGCTGGGGCGCGGCGAAGAACGGCGACGGAGTGTGACCGAGCGGGCCCCAGACGGCGGAGATGCGGTAGGTGACCACGTCGAGGCCCATGGTCCCGGCCAGGTGGCCGGCCAGCAGCTCGCCGATCTTCTTGAACGCCGGGATCGGGTGCCCGGCCGTCATGGGCAGCGGCACGTCCTCCCCGAGCGCGCCGTCGCCGGGGACGCCGCGGTACACGCCGATCGTGCCGGCGAGCCCGAGTCGGGACACCTGCCATTCGCTCGCGGCCCGGAACACGTTGAGCAGGCTCTTGATCGCTTGCTCCGCGCCGTCGAGGGGCTCGTACGCGCCGGGAGGCCACGGGACCGAGCCAGCGAGGTGGACGATGCCGGTGATCTTGTGCTTCTCGCCGATGCGGAGCAGCGCGGCCTCGTCGGTGAGGTCGGCCTGCTCGACGAAGACCCGCTCGTCCGCGAACGGCCCCGCGGCGGCGCGGCGCTGGACGAGCACGCAGGACTCGCCCAGGTCGAGCAGCGCCCGGGTGGTGTGCGTGCCGATGAAGCCCAGCCCGCCGGTGATCAGAATCATGGTTCCGCCATCCATCAGTCATAGAAATAATCAGTGCTACTGATAATCAGGCTAGCGGCCACAGAAGGTGACTGTCCAGCGCGAGCGGGCATGAGAAAGCCCCGCACCTGGCGTGAGGTGCGGGGCTTGGGGAGCGTTGCGCTAGAGGGCGACGCCCAGCAGGGCGTCGGCCAGGTCTCTGACCAGGCCGGGGGCGCCGGCGTCCGGGCCGCCGTGCGCGAGGGCCCGCTCGGCCCAGGCGTCGATCGCGGCCAGCGCGCCCGGCGAGTCGAGGTCGTCGGCCAGGCGCTCGCGCACGGTGGCCAGCAGCTCGTCCGCGCGCGGCCCCGAGGCGAGCCCGGTGGCCGAGCGCCACAGCGCCAGCCTGCGCTCCGCCTCGGCGATCAAGGCGGGGACGTACTCCCAGTCCGCGCGGTAGTGGCGGGCCAGCAGCACCAGCCTGACGGCCATCGGGTCGTGCTCCTGGCGCACCTTGGAGACGAAGACCAGATTGCCCTTGGACTTCGACATCTTCTCGCCGTCGAGCCCGACCATGCCGGCGTGCGTGTAGAACTTGGCGAACGGCCACTCCCCCGTGGCCGCGTGGCCCTCGGAGGCGCCGCACTCGTGGTGCGGGAAGATCAGGTCGGAGCCGCCGCCCGCCACGTCATAGCCCCCGCCGAGGTTGTCCAGGGCGATCGCGGTGCACTCGATGTGCCAGCCGGGGCGGCCCCGGCCCAGCGGAGACTCCCAGGCGGGCTCGCCCGGCCGCTCGGCCCGCCACAGCACCCAGTCCAGCGGGTCGCGCTTGCCCGGCCGGTCCGGGTCGCCGCCGCGCTCGGCGAACAGGGCCAGCATCTCGCCTTCGTCGTAGCCGGACACCTGGCCGAACTTGGGGGCGTCGGCCACGCTGAAGTAGACGTCGCCGTCGAGGACGTACGTGACGCCCTTGGCGGCCAGCTTGGTGATCAGGTCCGCCACGTGGCCGACGACCTCGGTGACGCCCACGTACTCGCGGGGCGGGATGATCCGCAGCGCCTCCATGTCGCTCCGGAACAGCTCGATCTCGCGCTCGGCCAGGTCCTGCCAGTCGACGCCGGTCTGGGCTGCCCGCTCCAGCAGCGGGTCGTCCACGTCGGTGGCGTTCTGCGTGTAGTGGACCTCGTGGCCGGCGTCGCGCCACATCCGGCCGACCAGATCGAAGGCGTGGTAGGTGTTGGCGTGGCCGAGGTGAGTGGCGTCGTAGGGCGTGATGCCGCAGACGTACATCCTGGCGGTCGGCCCCGGGTCGGTCTGCCGGACCTGCCTGGCCGACGTGTCGTAGAGACGCAGCGGAATGCTCTCACCGGGGAGATCTGGAACGTTCTGGGCAGACCACGATCGCATGTCTTTGAGCCTATCCGTCCAGATCGGCGGTCAGGTCCGTGAAGGCGTACGTCACGCCGTCCGGCGCGAGCGCGACCTCCATCACCGACAGGGAGGCGAAGACGCGGCCGTCGGGCAGTTCGTGCCGGACGATGAGCGCGCCCGGATCGGCGGACGGCACCGCCGTGATCAGCTCCCGCCAGACCTCGGCGGTCTCGAATCTGGGCAGGTACGCGATCACGCGCTCGTTCGCCGGGTCAAGGCCCGAGTTCACGATCATGCTGGTGCCGCCCGGCAGGTCGGAGACGACCGGCCGCTCACCGTCCCAGCTGAAAAGCCGCACCCGCGCCAGGTCGGCGAGCACCAGGTGGAAGGGGTCGTAGTGAGTCAGATCGGCGTCGGGCATCTCCCCCGTGTACGCCGCCCGCAGCGCCAGGTCGCCCCGCGAGACCTTCGTCGTCTCGGGCGCGGGCCGGCCGTGGCCGTTGAGCAGGGCGGCGGCGCGGCGAGCCGCCGGGTTGACGGCCAGCCAGGTGCCGCCGGCCTTGAGGTCGCGCCCGCCGATCACGCCCGGGTAGTCCGGCCAGTGCTCCCCCGGCCCCTCCCACGGGCGGTCGGCGAACTCGTCCCTCACGCCCAGGAGGGTCAGCGGCTGCCCGGCTCTCACGATCAGCGTGCACATGGGCAAAGGTTATTAAACGGGCGCGCGGCGGTGGACGGCGGATGGGCGCTTCAGCGAATGGCCAGGTCAGATGGGGGGCCAGGGGATGGCGGGCCAGCCCTCCGACGGGTATGGGTGCACGCCGGTGTCCAGCAGCCGCCTGGCCCGCTGCCAGGTCGCCTCGACCTCCGCCAGCGTCAGCAGCTCGCGCAGCCGGCGCCCCAGCGAGCCCGACTCCAGGTCGCGCTCCAGCTTGGCCAGCACGGCCACCGCCTCGCGGGCGAGCGGCTTGCCGCGCCACTGCCACAGCACCGTGCGCAGCTTGTCCTCGACGGAGAAGCACACCCCGTGATCCACCCCGTAGACGTGCCCCGTGGGCAGCGGCAGCAGGTGACCGCCCTTGCGGTCGGCGTTGTTGACCACCGCGTCGAACACCGCCATCCGCCGCACGACCGGGTTGCGGCTCTTGACCAGCCGCATCAGGTCGATCTCGCGCTCGGTGTCGATCCACAGCTGGCACATGCCGGGCCCGAAGGGGCCGTCGCGGTAGACCGTGGGCGGCACGATGCGCCAGCCGGTGGCCTGCGACACCTCGTAGGCGGCCACCTCGCGGGCGGCCAGGGTGCCGTCGGGGAAGTCCCACAGCGGGCGCTCGCCGCGTACCGGCTTGTAGACGCAGGCGGCGCTGCGCTCGCCGAGCTTGACCGAGCAGTAGAGCGTCATGTTGGTGGCCTCGACGAGGCGGCCCGCCACCTCAAGGCGGCCGTCGCGCAGCAGCGTGAGGGCCTCCTCATCGTGCATGCCCGGGGGGTTGGGCGGTTTGACGGCCGGTTCGCTCTCCGGAGCGGTCATGAAGCCGCCTCACCCCCGCGATAGCCGTTGAGGCGTACGCAGACGTGGCCGGCGGCGTCGAGCGGCTGTGCGCACAGGGGACACGGCGGGCGGCCCGCCGAGACGATCTGAAGGGCGCGCTGCGTGAAGGCGCGCGCGGCTCCCGCACTGATCCGCACGCGCAGCACCGCGGGGTCTGGGCTGTCGAGATCGTCCTCGTCGACGACCTCCTGCGCCTCTATCACCACCTGGGATCTCTCGGCGTCCCACGCCAGTGCCATGGTGCCCACGCGGAAGTCCTCCGCGACCGGTACGTCGAGCGGCTCGTCGTCGGTCAGGTCGGCCGGGGCCAGCGCGGGCACCTGCGCGGCGCCACCGCTGAGGCGCAGCACCTCGTCGAGCAGCTCGTCCAGCCTGCCCGCGAGTGCGGCGACCTGCAGCTTCTCCAGCGCCACGGTGGTCAGTCTGCCCTCGGCCCTGGCCTGCAGAAAGAAGACCCGAGCGCCCGGCTGCCCCAGGGCGCCGGCGACGAACCTCTCTGGTGGGTCGTAGTCGAAGACCGGCATAGCCTGACCTTACGTGGTTCCGGGTCCGCCGCCGACGGCGGCATCGCTCCCGGTGATGTTTTCTCCCCCGTCTTTCTCCTCCGAATCCTCGGGAAGCCGCAATTCCCCCATATCGTTGACCCTGAGAACAAAGGGACGCAAGGGGGCATAGCGAATGACGGTGAGAGCCGCCGGATCAGCCGTAATCCGCTGAAAATGATCGAGGTGGAGGCCCAGAGCGTCGGCGACGATGGACTTGATCACGTCGCCGTGACTGCAAACCAGGTAGACACCCTTCTCCCCCAGACGTTGATTCCACTCCCTGACCGCGGAGACCGCCCGATGTTGCATTTCGGCCAGCGACTCCCCTTCCGGAAATGTCGCCGCGCTGGGGTGCGCCTGCACGACCTGCCACAACGGCTCGCGGGCGAGCTCCTTCAGCGGCCGCCCGGTCCACGTGCCGTAGCCGCACTCGATGAACCGATCGTCGGTCTGGACGGCGGCCTCCCGCCCCTCGGCGACCGCTTCGGCCGTTTCCCGGCAGCGTTCGAGCGGGCTGGAGACAATGGCGTCGAGCCCGACGCCCGCGATGCGCCCGGCGAGCGCGGCGGCCTGCGCCTTACCCGCCTCGCTCAGCCGCACCCCCGGGGTGCGGCCGGCGAGCACAGGCCCGGTGAGGTCCGTCAGCCCATGCCGGGCCAGAAGCAGCGTGGTCACCCCGCAAGTGTCGCAGGCGTGGATCACAGTGTCGAAACCGGAGATCACGGTCACCGGGTCATGAGACGGCCCGTCAAAGGCGTCGAGCACCACGTATAAGCCACCCGGACGGTAACCTGGCGGGATCATGGAGCAGCGCTATGTCGGCCACAGCGGCCTGTCGGTGTCCCGGCTGGGGCTCGGCACGATGACCTGGGGGCGTGACACCGACACGGATGAGGCGGCCGCCCAGCTCCGCACGTTCCTGGACGCGGGCGGCAACCTCGTCGACACGGCCGACGTCTACACCGGCGGCGACGCCGAGCGGCTCCTGGGCCGGATGCTGCGCGACTCGGTGCCGCGCTCGGAGCTGGTGATCTCCACCAAGGCCGTGGTGACGCCGTCGGGCCGCCGGCCGCGCGACGCCTCCAGGCGCCACCTGATCGCCGCGGTGGACGACTCGCTCAACCGGCTGGGGCTCGACTACGTCGACCTGTGGCAGCTGCACACGTACGACGGGGAGGTGCCGTTGGAGGAGACCCTGGCCGCGCTCGACGCGATCGTCTCCTCCGGCCGCGCCGTCTACGCGGGCGTGTGCGACTACACCGGCTGGCAGCTGGCCGCCGCCGCGGTCACCCAGAAGATGATCCCCGGCCGCATCCCGATCATCGCGGCGCAGGCGGAATACTCCCTGCTCGCCCGCGAGCCCGAACGCGAGCTGCTGCCCGCCGCGGCCCATCTGGGCGTCGGCGTGCTGGCGTGGTCGCCGCTGGGCCGGGGCGTGCTGACGGGGAAATACCGCACCGGCATCCCGGCCGACTCACGGGCCGCGACGCCGCACTTCGCCGACTTCGTCCGGCCGTACCTCGACGAGAGGAGCCGCCGGGTGGTCGAGTCCGTCATGACCGCCGCCGACGGGCTGGGGGTGTCGCCGCTGGCCGTCGCCCTGTCGTGGGTGCGCGACCAGCCCGGCGTGACCTCGGCCATCGTCGGAGCCCGTACCCACGCGCAGCTCACCGGGGCCCTGCCGGCCGAGGACGTGGTGCTGCCCAGAGAGATCCGAGAGGCCCTCGATGACGTGTCGTCGCTCGACTGACCGGGAACGAGAGACTCCCTCGCGTATCACTAGTCGATACCGAATCGCAACTTTACCCGGCAAACGCCTGCGTCCGACGAGCGATATCCATGAAGATTTCTCCCGGGAGCGAAGCAGGAGGGGACGGATGGGGAGCAGGACCGCGATCTCGGCTGGAGTTCTCGCGGTGGCGCTGGTGGCCGTCCCCGGGGCGGCTCCCGCCGCGACGGCCGCGACCGCGACGCAGGACTGCACGCGCGACGGAGGCCTGCTCTCGGGGGTGACCAACACTCTGTGCAACGTCGTGAAGTCGGTCACGGGCACCGTCGACTCCTTGACGGGCAACACGACCGATCCGGTGACGAGCGGCGTGGACAAGACCACCGGCAAGGTGCTCGGCGAGGTCGGGGAGGCGGTCCCGACCACCAAGGCCACACCGAAGAAGTCCGGCAAACCGTCGCCCACCCCGACCGGCACGGGGCTCGTGCCCGAGGCGCTCGGCGACGTGTGCCTGCCGGTGCTGGCCTGCGAGGGCAAGACGGTGCTCGACACGCTGACGCCGCAGCCCACGTCCACACCGTCCCCCGGCCGCACGGGCCACCCGCGCGAGCGCGACAAGGAGACCTCCGCCCTGCCCACCACCACCCCGGCCCCGCCGGAGAGCCGGCCGCAACTGATGGACACGGGGCGGCCGGTGGCCGAGAGGAAGACCGCCGACGCGGACGAGCCGCGGGTGGACCTGCTGTGGCCCAATCCGTTCGCGCACGAGCTGACGGTGCCGATGCAGGACCAGCGCGTGGTACGGCCCAGCCCGCCGGCATCCGACGTGCTGGGGACGGCGCTGACGATCGCATTGCTGGGGTCGGCGGTGCTGGCGACGCGGATCGTGCAGCAGCGGCGGCAGCGTAAGGAGCCGGTGGAGTCGATCCCGTTCGAGCCCGCCCGCGCCGGCAGCGGCCGCCACCGCCTGGCCTGAGCGGGTTGACGGCCGCCGCACGCCGGTGCCTGGCTCTTGGGCATGCCGGCGCCGGAGTCGCGGCGGCACCTCACGCACCGCCGGTCAGCGGTCAGGCGCCGATGGCGTGGACGCCGCCGTCCACGTGGACGATTTCGCCGGTCGTGGCCGGGAACCAGTCGGACATGAGGGCCACGCACGCCTTCGCCGCCGGGACCGTGTCGGACAGGTCCCAGCCCAGCGGGGCCTTCTCCGGCCAGCTGTCCTCGAACTCCTTGAAGCCCGGGATCGACTTGGCCGCCATCGTGCGCAGCGGCCCCGCCGCCACCAGGTTGACGCGGATGTTGTGCTTGCCGAGGTCGCGGGCCAGGTAGCGGTTGCAGGACTCGAGCCCCGCCTTGGCGACGCCCATCCAGTCGTAGACGGGCCACGCCTTGGAGGCGTCGAAGTCGAGGCCGACGACCGCGCCGCCCTCCTTCATCAGCGGCAGGCAGGCCACGGCCAGCGACTTGTACGAGAACGTCGACACCTGCAGGGCCGTGGCGACGTCGTCCCAGGAGGTGTTGAGGAAGTTGCCGCCGAGCGCGGTCTGCGGGGCGAAGCCGATCGAGTGGACGACCCCGTCGAGGCCGTCCACGTGCTCGCCGACCCGGGCGGCCAGTGTGTCGAGGTGCTCGGTGTTCTGGACGTCGAGCTCCAGCACCGGCACCGGCGCGGGCAGCCGCTTGGCGATGCGCTCCACCAGGCTCAGCCGGCCGAAGCCGGTGAGGACGACCGTGGCGCCCTCCTGCTGTGCCAGCTTGGCGACCGAGAACGCGATCGACGCGTCGGTGAGCACACCCGTCACCAGGATCCGCTTGCCTTCGAGAATGCCCACGTCAGTGCCCCATTCCAAGTCCGCCGTCGACCGGGATCACGGCCCCGGTGATATAGGAGGCGTCGTCGCTGGCCAGGAAGCGCACGACGCGCGCGACCTCTTCGGGGGCCGCCTGCCGCCCGAGAGGGATGTTCTCCACGATCTTCTCGTGGTCGAGGCCGGCCGTCATGTCGGTGGCGACGAAGCCGGGCGCGACCACGTTGACCGTGATGTTGCGGGAGCCGTACTCGCGGGCCATGGAACGGGCGAAGCCGACCAGGCCGGCCTTGGAGGCGGCGTAGTTGGCCTGGCCGGCCTGG
The DNA here is from genome assembly GCF_005893125.1 of Nonomuraea basaltis. Classification (GTDB taxonomy): domain Bacteria; phylum Actinomycetota; class Actinomycetes; order Streptosporangiales; family Streptosporangiaceae; genus Nonomuraea; species Nonomuraea basaltis. The sequence continues at coordinate 15,226 of NZ_VCJS01000201.1, forward strand.
CCGGAAAGGCCGACGACGGAGGAGATGAGGATGACGCGGCCGCGCTTGAGCTTCATCATGGGCCGGATGGCCCGCTTGGCGACGCGGTAGGCGCCGGTCAGGTTGGCGTCGATGACGTCGGTGAAGGTCTCCTCCTTCATCATCGCCAGCAGCGTGTCCTTGGTGATCCCGGCGTTGGAGACCAGGACCTCGACGGGGCCGTGCTCGGCCTCCACCTTGTCGAAGGCGGCCTCGACGTCGGCCATGCTGGTGACGTCGCAGCGCACGCCGAACAGGCCCTCGGGCGGCTCCCCCGATCGGTAGGTGACCGCGACGGCGTCGCCGTTCGCGGCGAGTTCACGGGCGATCGCGAGGCCTATGCCGCGATTGCCCCCGGTGACGAGTACAGAGCGTGCCATGGCACCTGACGCTATCTCCTACCCGCCGGTATCGGCTTGTCCGGGTGGCACAAGATCACAGGGTTAGGATCGTGGACATGCGCCAGATCGATCCCGATTTCCTGGAGCTGCCTCTGCGGCAGCTCGCGGACGCCGCCCTGCAACGCGCTCGCGACCTCGGCGCCGAGCACGCCGACTTCCGGCTCGAACGCGTCAGAGCGGAGTCCCTCAGTCTTTATGACGCCCGTCTCGAGGGCGCGATGGACGCCGACGACCTCGGCTACGCCGTGCGGGTCGTCAAGGGCGGCACGTGGGGGTTCGCCGCAGGCATCCACCTGACGCCCGAGGCGGCCGCGGTGGTCGCCGAGCAGGCGGTGCGCGTGGCGGAGGTGAGCGCACCCATCAACAGAGAGCCCATCGAGCTGGCACCCGAGCCGGTGCACGCCGAGGCCGTGTGGGTGTCGGCGTACGACGTCGACCCGTTCGACGTGCCGCAGGCCGACAAGGTGAGCCTGCTGGCGGAGTGGTCGGCCGGGCTGATGAAGGGCTCCGACCACGTCTCGGCGCGGCTGATGCAGGTCAAGGAGCAGAAGTTCTACGCCGACACGGCGGGCACGGTGACCACGCAGCAGCGGGTGCGGGTGCATCCCAAGCTGAACGCGATGAAGGCGCACGAGAGCGGTTTCGACGACATGTCGACCATCGCGCCCCCGGTGGGACGCGGGTACGAGTACCTGACGGGCACCGGGTGGGACTGGGGCGCCGAGCTGGCCAGGCTGCCGGAGCTGCTGGCGGAGAAGCTGGCCGCCCCGTCGGTCGAGGCGGGCGACTACGACCTGGTGATCGACCCGTCCAACCTGTGGCTGACGATCCACGAGTCGATCGGCCACGCGACCGAGCTGGACCGGGCGCTCGGCTACGAGGCGGCGTACGCGGGCACCAGCTTCGCCACGTTCGACCAGCTCGGCGAGCTGGTCTACGGCTCAGCGCCGATGAACGTGACCGGCGACAGGACCGTCGAGCACGGCCTGGCCACGGTCGGATACGACGACGAGGGCGTGCGGGGGCAGAGCTTCGACATCGTCAGGGAGGGCATCCTGGTGGGCTACCAGCTCGACCGGCGGATGGCGCTGATGAAGGGGCTCGGGCGGTCCAACGGCTGCGCGTTCGCCGACTCGCCCGGGCACATGCCGATCCAGCGCATGGCGAACGTGTCGCTGGCGCCGGCGCCCGGCGGGCCCTCGACCGACGAGCTGATCTCGGGGGTCGAGCGGGGCATCTACATCGTCGGCGACAAGAGCTGGTCGATCGACATGCAGCGCTACAACTTCCAGTTCACCGGGCAGCGGGCGTACCGGATCTCGCACGGCAAGCTGGCCGGGCAGGTCAGGGACTTCGCCTACCAGGCGACGACGACGGACTTCTGGTGGTCGATGGAGGCCGTCGGCGGGCCTGACACGTACGTGCTGGGCGGCGCGTTCAACTGCGGCAAGGGGCAGCCGGGGCAGGTCGCCCCGGTCAGCCATGGATGTCCGTCGGCGCTGTTCAGGGGCGTGCGGATCCTGAACACCGTGCAGGAGGGTGGAAAGTGAACGAGCGCAGCGAGCGAATCGGTAAGCACGGATCCTCGGCGGGCCTCACCGGCTTGCCGGTCCAGACCTCTCCGCAGGAGATGGTGGAGAGGGCGCTGGAGCTCTCCAGGAACGACGGCTGCGTGGTGCTCGTGGACGAGGGGTCCACGGCCAATCTGCGCTTCGCGGGCAACACGCTCACGACCAACGGCGTCGCCCGGTCCTCGCAGCTGACCGTGATCTCGATCGCGGGTGAGGGCGTGGGAGTCGTGTCGCGGGCCTCCGTACGCGAGGAGCAGATCGCGGACATCGTGGCGGCGGCCGACGCAGCGGCGCGCGATGCGCAGCCCGCCGAGGACGCCCGCCCGCTCGTCGAGGGCGGCCCCGCTTCGCCGGACTGGGGCGATCCGGTACGTCCCACCGACATCGGGGTGTTCGAGGGGTTCGCGCCCGCGCTCGGCGAGGCGTTCGCGGCGGCGGAGGCGGGCGGCAGGAGGCTGTACGGCTTCGCGGAGCACTCGCTCACCACGACCTTCCTCGGCACGTCCACGGGCGTGCGGCTGCGCCACGACCAGCCGACCGGGCGACTGGAGCTCAACGCCAAGTCCGCCGACCTGAAGCGCTCGGCGTGGACGGGCGTGTCCACGCAGGACTTCACCGACGTCGACGTGGCCGCGCTCGGCTCCTCGCTGGCCCAGCGCCTGGAGTGGGCCAAGACCCGGGTGGATCTACCGGCGGGGCGCTACGAGACGCTGCTGCCGCCCAGCGCGGTGGCCGACCTAATGATCTACATGTTCTGGTCGGCCGGGGCCAGGGACGCGCTCGACGGGCGTTCGGTGTTCGCCAAGCCGGGCGGGGGCACGCGCGTGGGCGAGCAGCTCGCGACGCTGCCGGTGACGCTGTCGAGCGATCCGGGGACGGCGGGCATCGCGTGCGCGCCGTTCGTGATGGCGCACGCCTCCAGCAGGCAGAGCTCGGTGTTCGACAACGGGCTGCCGCTGGGGCCGACCGACTGGATCAAGGACGGGCGGCTGGAGGCGCTGCTGCAGACCCGCTACTCGGCGGAGCTGAGCGGGCTGGCGGTGACGCCTGGCATCGACAACCTGGTCATGAACGGACCCGGGGGCGGGCGGTCGCTGGAGGAGATGATCGCCTCGACGCAGCACGGTCTCCTCGTCACCTGCCTGTGGTACATCCGCGAGGTCGACCCACAGACGCTGCTCGTGACCGGGCTGACCCGGGACGGGGTCTACCTGGTGGAGCACGGCGAGGTCGTGGGCGAGGTGAACAACTTCCGGTTCAACGAGAGCCCTGTGGACCTGCTGGGACGACTGACCGAGGTGGGCGCGGGCGAGCGCACGCTGCCGCGCGAGTGGAACGACTACTTCCAGCGGACGATCATGCCGCCGGTACGCGTGCCCGACTTCAACATGTCCACGGTCAGCCAGGCCAGCTGACCGGCGTCGGGTCCGGCGATGAAGGCGCGGCCCGGTCAGCGGGGGCCCAGAAGGGCGCCCAGGGCGTGGCTGAGGGCCTCACCGAGGGTTTTGGCGCACGCCTCGTAGCCCTCCGGCGGGCCGCCGTACGGGTCGTACACCTCCAGCGCGCGCCGGTGGTCGCGCCGCTCGGCGGCCGACTGGACGATGGCGCGCGCCCGCTCCACCGTGTCCGACCGGTAGCGCCGATGCCCGGCCCCGGAGGCGAGCTCGGCGAACTCCGGCAGCGTGAACGTCTTGTGCTCGGCCGCCGGGTCGAGGCCGGCGGCGACGGCGCGGTGCCCGGCCTCCATGGTCAGCAGCAGGTCCGCCGACCTGACCAGACCGAGGTCGAGCATCCTGGCCCGGTGCGCCCGCCCGTCGAGGCCGAGCCTGTCCAGCGCGGCGACCGCGTGCGGCGCCATCGGGTGGCCGACCAGGGCGCGGACCCCCGCGCTGCCCGTCGCCACGGGCAGGGCCGAGGGGTGGAGCATCGCCCCGGCGATCACCTCTGCCATGGCGGAACGGCAGATGTTGGCCGTGCACACCAGCAGGATGCGGAACTCACCACTCACATCGGCCAATCTAGCCGCTCGGATCGCGTCACGAGAGGCGGATCGTGTGCACGCGGTCCCAGCGCTGCCCGGTGACGAGCCTGGCGGTGCCCGCGGTCAGGTCGTACACGACCGACCAGCGGGCGTGCGGCGCCGCGGCGAGGCCGACGGCCAGTCCCTGGTCGTTCACGCCGTCGAACGGGGCCAGCACCGCGTGCGCCAGCCGCCGCCTGTCCTGCTACGGCCTCCCGATCTCCCGGGAACCCACGATCCCCCGGGATGCTCGGGAAGCCCCGAAAGGCCGGTCAGGCGTCTTCCAGGCGGAAGCCCACCTTCAAGCCCACCTGGAAGTGCGCGACCTCACCCGCGTCGATATCGCCGCGGATCTCGGTCACCTCGAACCAGTCCAGGTGGCGCAGCGTCTGCGAGGCCCGCCGGATGCCGTTGCGGATGGCCTGGTCGACGCTCTCCCCGGACGTTCCGACTATCTCGGTGACCCGGTACGTTCGATCCGTCATCTCCCTCTCCTCCTTACTCGAAGGCCATGATCGCATGACCCCCGGCGCCGCCCGGGTGCGCCGTCGCACCCCGTTCGTCCGAGGTCTACGGTGGAAGACATGAAGGGGTGGCGCAGGAAACCAGATGTCCACCAGGTCACCGACGCCAGGCCGTCGCTGTCGGCGGACATCCGCAAGCGTGAGATCAGCTATCTCATCAAGATGGGGATCCGCACGATCTGCCTGATCCTGGCGGTCGTGGTGCCGGTGCCGTGGCCGTACCGGATGCTGTTCATCGCGGCGGCGGTCTTTTTGCCATACATAGCCGTAATCGGAGCCAATGAGAGGGGGAAGGCTGCCCCGCCTCCTACCTTTCAGAGCCCTGAGGCTAACCAAACCGAGATACCGCTGCATCGACGCGAGATCGGGTCGTGACTAAGTCTTGACGCATCCCACGGGTTGTAGGTGTACGCTTTAGCCATAGCGCTCCGGTCCCCCGTCGGAGTGCTTGTGCCGGCGTTCCGGGCCCCCGTCGGAACGCCGATGAAGCGACGCCGGGTGGTTTGCCCCCGTAACCACCCGGCGTCGCCCTTTTCTTGGTCAAACCTTGCCGACGGACGATCTAGTGTGGCGGCGCCGGGCAGTTGGATAGGGCCGCTTTCCCGAAATCGTTTACACTCACTCCCGCCTCCTTATTCACAGGAAATCTTCAGGCGGGAACGAGCTTTACATCCAAGAGTTCGTTCGAGTATCAGTCGTCCGTCAACGTCTCGGCGGTGGCCTGACCCCAGTTCTTCGCCAATGTGGTCAGTCTGGCCACAGCGTCCTCAGGGGCACTTCCAGCTCCTTGGGCCAGCCCGAGCAGGTATGCCGTCAGCGGCGCGGCCGGTCTGGCGACGCCGTGGGCGACCTCCTTGGTGAGGTCGAGAATCTGGTCGCGGTCCACGGTTGCCGGGTCGATGCCCAGCTCCTTGCAGGCGAGCGCGGTCCATTCGTTGAGCACGTTCATGCGAGCCTCCTCCAGGTCCTCCATTGTGTCGCAGTCGAACCACGGCCGTCCCGGCAGCGTCAGCCGCGTGGCGACGAGGGGGGCGAGCAGGCCCTTGAGCGACCGTCCCCGGTACGTGGCGAGGGCCGACGTCAGCTCGGCCGCCGGCCAGGCCCCGGCGAGCCACTGCTCCCGCCCGCCGTCGTCCACCATCACCACCCCGCCAACAGGTGCGGCGGCACCTGCGGCGGCCTCGAGCAACGCCGTGACGTGTGCTGTCGTCAGGAAGGGCAGGTCGCCCGCGAGCAGGACGACCCACGGGGCCGTGGCCGTTTCCAGGCCTGCCGCCAGCGCGGGAACGGGGCCGCTGTGGGGCGGGTCCTCGCGGGCGAACACGACGCCGGGGATGGGGCGTTCCGGGCCGACGACGATCGTGCGCCGAGAGCCGGAGACGGCCGCGACGACGTTCTCCACCAGGGATCTGCCGCCAACGGTGAGGGCGGGCTTGTCCCGGCCGCCCAGTCGCCGCGCCTCTCCCCCGGCCAGGATCACCGCGTCATACGCCACGCCGGCCGTGGGCCGGCTCTGGGCGGCGTGTCGCTGAGGGTGCATCCGGTGCGGTCCTAGCCGCCGATGGCGGACATCGGGCGGGAGGGCTGCAGGAAGGACGGGTCGTCGATGCCGTGGCCGGCGCGCTTGCGGGCCACGGCCGCGATCCAGCGCTCGGCCAGCTCGTCGTCGGACGCGCCCCCGCGCATGGCCGTCTTCAGATCGGACTCCTCGGTCGCGAACAGGCAGTTGCGCACCTGGCCGTCGGCGGTGAGCCGGACGCGGTCGCAGGCGCCGCAGAACGGGCGGGTCACCGACCCGATCACGCCCACCCGGTCAGGGCCGCCGTCCACGAGGAACCGCTCGGCGGGCGCGCTGCCGCGATCCTCCAGGTCGTCGGCCGTGAGGTCGAACCCGTCGGACAGCAGGCCGAGGATCTCGTCGGCGGTGACCATGTCCTCGCGGCTCCAGCCGTGCTGGGCGTCGAGCGGCATCTGCTCGATGAAGCGCAGCTCGTAGCCCTGCTCGAGGCACCAGCGCAGGAGCGGCACGGCCTCCTGGTCGTTGACGCCGCGCATGAGCACGGCGTTGACCTTGACGGGACGCAGGCCGGCCGCGTCGGCGGCGGCGAGGCCGGCGATCACGTCGGTGTGCCGGTCGCGGTGCGCGAGCCGCTTGAACGTCCCGGGGTCGAGCGTGTCGAGGGAGACGTTGACCCGGTCGAGCCCGGCGGCGGCCAGCGGCTCGGCCAGGCGGGCCAGCCCGATGCCGTTGGTCGTGAGCGACACCTGCGGCCTGGGTTCCAGCACGGTGGTGCGGGCCACGATGTCGACCAGCTCGCGCCGCAGGAGCGGCTCACCGCCGGTGTAGCGGACCTCGGTGATGCCCAGGCGCTCGACCCCGATCCGCACCAGGCGCACGATCTCGTCGGCCGTCAGCAGCTGGGGGCTCGGGAGCCAGTCGAGGCCCTCGGGCGGCATGCAGTACGTACAGCGAAGATTGCACTTGTCCGTGAGGGACACCCGAAGATCTGTCGCCACCCGTCCGAACGAGTCTCGCAACACGGGGCGTCACCTCCTGATTCTTTCGCCAAGGGGGCCAGCCTACGTCGCCCGTCGGCCAGCCCCCAAAACCGCCTCTTCAACGCACGACAACGCATCCCGCCCTAGATCGATTCCGCACGTTCCAGTGCGGCGTCGTCGGCGGCGGCGTCCTCGGCGGTCCACGGGGTGCCGGGCGGGTCGGCCAGGTGCCGGCGCACCGACTCGGCCACCAGCGCCGCCGGATCGCCCGGCGACCAGCCGAGCAGGTCCTGGGCGCGGGCGGAGGACATCAGCAGGTGCTGGGCGGGCGCGGCGGACAGCGCCAGGTCGGGCGGGAGGGTTGGCGGCGCCCACCGGGATGCGGTCGCGGCGGCCCAGGAACCAGGTGCCGCCGAGGATCAGGACTCTCCTGACCCCAGCCTGCCCGGCGTCAGGGGGCGGTCGCGTGCCAGGATTCGCGGGCGCGCATCAGCTCGGCCAGGTGCCTCCTGGACCATTCGCAGCCGGCGTTCATGGGTTCGAGGAGGCTGCGGCCGAGGTCGGTGAGCTCGTACTCGACGCGCGGCGGGATCTCGTCGTAGACGGTGCGGGTGAGCAGACCGTCGCGTTCCATGGCCCGCAGGGTCTCCGTGAGGACCTTCGGCGTGATGCCGCGCAGGGTGGTCTGGAGCTCGGTGAAGCGCCGCCGGCCGGACTCCAGGCAGCGGATGATCTTCGCGGTCCACTTGTCGCCGATGCGGATCGGCGCGGCGACGGGCGGGCAACCGGTGAACATGTCCGGATCGAGCGGCACTCCCATGCCCGTCATCGTAGGTGCAAACTCCGCCACCTACGGCGGCCGCTGAACGCGGCCCCCCAGAGGTAACTATCGTTGCGGAAAGCGACATGTCGCCCTCTACCGTCTGCCGGGGCGGCCGGGAGGACCGGCCGCCGCAGGGCGAACGGAGTGTCGACGATGGGCAAGATCGTGGTTTTCGGGGCCGGTGGGCGGGCC
>NZ_VCJS01000202.1 GCF_005893125.1 Nonomuraea basaltis
GCCGTGAGCAGCACCCCGGCCGACCCCCCGGCCGACCCCAGAGCCGGCATCACCCCCGCCACCACGGCCAGCACCACCAGGAGCGTCGCCCGCAGGCGCCGGTCGATCACCGCCCCGACGACCCAGATGCCGGCGACCGTCCCGACGCCGAACACGAGCAGCACCACGCTCGTCCCCACGGACCCGGCCAGCTCCGCGAACGGCGCCAGGTACGTGTACATCGACTGGTGCCCCACCAGCACCAGCGCCGTCACCCCCAGGACCGTGCGGACTCCGGGGACGACCGCGACCCGCCGCAGCGGCACCCGCGCCGCGGCCGCCTCCCCGGGAAAGTCCGGCACCTTCCACAGCACCCACGCCACCAGCACGGCCGCCACGAACGCCAGCCCGCCGAAGGCCGAACGCCACCCGAAGGCCGAGGCCAGCGCCGCACCCGCCGGAATCCCCGCGCACAGCGCGACCGTGATCCCGGCGGAGACGATCGCGATGGCCCGTCCCCGCCGCTCGGCCGGCACCATGCGGGCCGCGTACCCCACGAGCATCGCCCACAGCACCCCGCCCATGACCCCGGCCAGCAGGCGCGCCCCGAACGTCACGGCGTAGGACGACGACACCGCCGTCACGCCGTTGAGCAGCGCGAACCCGGCCAGCGCCGATACCAGCACGGGCCGCCGCCGCAGCCCGCGCAGCAGCGCCGTCAGCGGGATCGCGGCCAGGAACGACGCCACGGCGTACCCTGTCACCAGGAAGCCGATCCGCCCCTCCGGCACGTTCAGCGCCTCGGCCATTCGCGGCAGCAATCCGGCGGGCAGCAGCTCCGTCATCACCGCGGTGAACGCGGCCGTGAACAACGCCAGCAACCCCGGCCATGGCATCCGCCCGGGAACCGTCCCGGCGATCGTCGCATCAGACATGGGAACATGCTGAAACCTTCACATCAATGTGAAGGCAAGCTCGCCGACGGAGGAGCGCGCATGAAGATCGGGCAGCTGTCCCAGCGCACCGGCGTCCCCACCCGGATGCTCCGCTACTACGAGGAGCAGGATCTCCTGCACCCCGACCGGGCCGGCAACGGCTACCGCGACTATCCGGAGCCGGCGGTCTACCGCGTCCAGCAGATCCGCGGCCTGCTCGATTCGGGACTCACCACGGAGATCATCCGCCGGATCATCCCGTTCCTGGACAAGCCTGACGAGATCCACCTCCACCCGGATTGCCTCACGCCGGAGCTGGCCGGCCTCCTCCGGGCCGAGGCGACCCGCATCCAGCAGCGCATCGACTGCCTGTCCCGCAACCGCGACGCCATCCACGCGTACCTGGCGGCCATCGAGACGACCCAGGCCACCGCGGACGCATGATCGTGGAAACGCTGGTGGATCATCCGCCGGATGAGACCTGATCGCACCGGAGACCGTGCGCCAGACGGCGCCAAAGCGGCCGGTCTCACGCGTACGATCGCGACCGGTGACAGCTCCGAGTTTGCTGGCCAAGGGCCCCCCGTTGGGCGAAACAGGACGTGGCGGTACACCGAGCCCACAAGATCGCTACGTATAGTGATGGCCGATGTCACTTCGTGATTACAGGGGGAGATCATGAGAAGTAGCCTCATCGCGGCCGGCGGCGCACTGTTCGCCGCTGCCGCGCTGTTCGGAAGCGCCAGCCCTGCCGCCGCCGTCAAGGGGCTCGACCACGACAACTGGGGCGACCAGTTCAGCTCCCTGAGCAACTGCGTCCTCAAGGCGAACGAAGGCTTGGTCGTCCAGTCCGTCACCAAGGAAGGGGTGTTCTCCGCCAGCAGCAACAGCAGCAGCTGCAAGGCCAGCGACGCCGGGGCCACCAGCGACACCCAGACCACCGTGGACACCGGTGCCACCGGGGACCAGGCCCTGGGGATGGACGGCTGGTACCGCCCCGATACCGCCAACCTGAACGACACCAGCACGTCCAACCTGAACGACACCAGCACGTCCAACCTGAACGACACCAGCACGTCCAACCTGAACGACACCAGCACCGCCGCCACGAGCGACGCCACCACCACTGGCCAATACGGCCCCAGTAGCCGCGTCGCCCGCTGACCACCCACCACACACCACCCGCCTGTTCCGGCATCCGGCACGCGGTCCCGGAACAGGCGGCGTTCCAGGACGGCATCGCGGCGGCCCGGCCACCGTACGAGGACCGGGACCGGATAACCTGACCCGATGCGACTCGGCGTGAACGTGCCCAACTTCGGCCCCGGCACCGACCCCGGCGTCCTGCGGCAATGGGCGCTGACGGTCGAGGGGCTCGGGTTCGACCTGCTCATGGTGTCCGACCACGTGGTGATCACCCCCGACGTCGCGGAGCAATATCCGGCTCCGTTCTACGAGCCGTTCACGACCCTGGCCTGGCTCGCCGGGGCCACGACCCGCATCGGGCTCGGCACCACGGTGCTCATCGTGCCCTACCGGCATCCGCTGCTCGTGGCCCGCATGGCGGCCAACCTCAACGATCTCAGCGGCGGGCGGCTGGTGCTCGGTGTGGGAGTCGGGTGGGCGCGGCAGGAGTTCGAGGCCCTCGGGGCGGCGTACGAGCGGCGCGGCCGGCTGACCGACGACCACCTCGCCGCCATCCGCGCGGCCTGGGCCGACGAGGGCGACTACCGCTCCGGCGGCGTGCCGATCTGGGTGGGCGGCGGCAGCGACGCGGCCCTGCGCCGGGCGGCGCGGTTCGGCCAGGCGTGGCACCCGCTCAGGAACACCGTCCCCTGGCTGCGCGAGACGTTGCCGCGGCTCAAGGCGCTCGCCACCGAGCAGGGCCGCCCCGTGCCCGCCTTCGCGCCCAGGATCCTGCTGCGGCTCACCGGGTCGCCGGTGACCAGCGCGGACCGGCGCGCCGGCGAGGGCACGATCGAGCAGGTCGTCGACGACCTCGAGCAGCTCCGGCTGCTCGGCGCGGAGACCGTCGTCCTCGACCCTTTCGCGGGCGCCCCTGAGGAAACGCTCCACCCGGAGGCGGCGTGGCAGATGCTCGCCACGGTGGCCGCCCATCGGCCGGCCGGATGAGCCGGGCGCCGCTGATACGCTTTATGCCGTAAGGAGTTTTGCCCGCAAGGAGAGTCCCGCGTTGGTCGTCTACGCAGGTCAGGGTGACGCGCGCCGTTCGATGGCGCTGCTGTGGCGCACCGAGGAGCGGGACGAGGCGCGGCCGGGGCCCAAGCCGGGCCTGAGCGTGGACGTGATCGTCGACGCCGCCATCGCGGTGGCCGACGGCGAGGGAATGGCGGCGCTGTCCATGCGCAAGGTCGGCGAGCGGCTCGGCCGCACCGGAATGGCGCTTTACACGTACGTGCCGAGCAAGGGCGAGCTGGTCGACCTCATGTACGACCGGGCCCTGGCCGAGCTGCCTTCCGACTACGACCTGAGCGGCGGCTGGCGCCCGGCCATCACCGCCTGGGCGGAGCACACGTGGGCCTTCTACCTGCGCCACCCGTGGGTGCTGCAGGTGTCGCAGGCGCGGCCGGTGCTGGGGCCGAACGAGTTCGCGTCGCTGGAGACCGTGGTCGGCATCCTGCGCCGGACGGGGCTGCCGCCGGGCCGGCTGCGTGGCGTGGTGGCGCTGCTGTTCGCCTTCGTGCGCGGGGCCGCCAGGACAGTCGCGGAGTCGCGGCAGGCTCCGTCGGAGACCGGGGTGTCGGACGAGGAGTGGTGGACGGCGCGGTCGGCCTTGCTGGAGAAGGTGGCGCCGGGGTTCGCCGCCCGCTTCCCCATGGTGGCGTGGGTGGAGTCGGAGGACGACGGGCCCAAGGAAGGCGAGCCGTACCTTGAGCACCGGGCCGGCGAGACGTTCCGGGTCGGCCTGGCGGTCCTGCTCGACGGCGTCGAGACGACCGTGCGGGGCCAGGCCACATCGTGACATCAGGACCGCGGCGCCGCCAGCTCCCCTAGATTCCGGACGAACCTGATGTGGTTACCCCGGTTCGACTCCAGCACCCAGGCCCGCAGGGCGGAACTGGCCTCGGTGAAGCGGGAGATGTCCCCGACGATCGCCAGGCCGAGCCGGTAGTTGACGAACTTCTGCGCGATCTCCCCCGCCACGCCGGTGCTGAGGGTGAAGAAGTCGTCGTGGAAGCGCTCGGCGGGCACGGCGACCCAGGTGGCGCCGCGCACGCCGGCCTCTCCGATGAGATCGAGCGCGTCGCGGTCGGAGCGCAGGAGCGGGCCGTCGGGCTCGCATACGAGGACGTTGTCATCAAGCATGGGTGGCCTCCAGGAAGTCCGTGATCTCTCGGGTTTGGCCGGGGAGCAGGTGCCCGGCCTCGGGCAGGAGTCGTACGCCGGCGTGCGGAACGGTCCGCGCCAGGCGGCGGCCGCGACGGCGCGCTCAGTCCCGCACCAGCGCGTCGACGATCCGCAGCACCTGGGCGCTCGCCTCCAGCCCGCCCAGCACGATGATCTTCAAGTGGGCGCGCTCCTCTTCGTAGAAGAACTCCACGCGCAGTCCGTGCGGCCGCCCGGCGAGGGACGCCGTGACCATCGTGCTGATCCGGTCCATCCCATCCCTGTCGATGCCGTCGATCTGCACGATGCTGGACACCTCGGCATGCCGCCGGACCTCCGGAGCACCGACCGGCAGACCGCTGAACGCCGCCAGGTCCTCCTTGGCGATCCGGTACTGCTTGCCGATCCGCACGGCGGGCAGCCGCCCATCCCGCACATAGTTGCGCACGGTCTTGACGTGCAGCCCCAGCAGGCTCGCCACCTGCTCCACGGTGTATTGCTCCATAACGCTCCCCACCATAGGGCATTTTAGGGAGCATTAGGGAACATCGGCACGGGGTCAGGCGTGCGCGCCGACCGTGACCGGGCCGATGGTCAGGCGTGGCCGCCCCTCCAGCACCTCCCCCACTCGCTCCACCTGTTCGTCCAGCTCACGCAACTGGGCGGGGGTGAGGTCGCGGAGCGGCTCCACCGTGATGTCGAGCTTGCTGCCGGAGCGCCGCTGGTGCCAGACCCCGCTCACCGTCCCGTCGACGAGCAGCACGGGGAAGTTCCCCGCCTGCCCGCCCGCCAGCGCCCGCGCCGCCGCCGCGCCCGGGTAGAGCAGCTCGCGCGGCCTCCCGGCCACCAGATAGGCGTCGAAGTACGGCAGCAGCCGCACGCCCCGGGGCGGCTCGCCCGGCACCGCCGTGTCGCCCGCGGCCACCCAGGCCCGCCGCCCCTCGAACAGCACCTCCTCCAGCTCCGCCCCCTCGAACGCCCGGGCCGCCCACGACACCGGCCCGCCGGCCCACTGGGCGAACTGCTCGGGCGTGGCGGGTCCGTACGCCGTCAGATAGCTCCTGACCAGCCGGCCGAGCCCGTCCCCCGCCCACCTCCCCACGCCGCTCGCCGGCGGCGCAGCGGGCGCGGCGGTGTAGGTGACCTTGCGGCCCCTGGCCGGTCCGAAGACGAACGCGCCCCGGTGCGCCGCCACCGCCATCGCCTGCCGCCAGCGCGGCCACATGCCCTGGAACGCGGGCATGACCAGCTCGCCGGCCCACGGCCCGGTGGCGGCGACGACCGCGTCGCTCAGCTCGTCGATCGTCATCTCGGCCCCGGCGAGCACCTCGCGGATGGCCGCCACCACCTGGCCGATCTGCTCGGGCGTCATCCGGAAGGACGGCGGGCCGGCGTGGTGCGAGGCCGGCACCGATGACATCGCGCTCACCCACATGGGCAGGTCGCGGGCGGGCAGCAGGTGCACGGTGCCGCGCGGCCCGTACGTCTTGACCAGGCTGCGCGTCTCCCACAGCGCCGCCCGCACGTGCGCGCGGGTGACGCCGTCGAGCCGCAGGCCGATGGACGCCTCGGCGGCCGACATCACCTGGGCGTGCGCGCCGCACATGGCCGCCACGACCTCCGCCGGGCCGGCGTGTCCCGTAGACGCGCCCAGCCCGGCCCGCTCCAAGCGCCTCGCGCTCACCTGCGGCCACGACAGTTCGATCACCAAGTCCTCCTCGGTCCGTACGGACACCGTAGGGGCCAATGCGGAAAGGATGGTGCCGCGTTCAGGTCCGCGACGCTCATTTGCCGGCCGCTGGACTGGCTCTGCCGCTCGCCCCCCGCTACCCGGAGGATGAAAGCGCCCGTAAAGCGATCATCAATCCGAAATCAGTATTCTCACCCGTCATGACCCGCCTCAGTCCCGCTCTCGGGCCGCTCACCCCCCGCCAACGGTGGCGCAGGGCCAGGCTCCAGGCCTATTCCTGGTCCCTGACCGGCGCCTACCGGCTGGGCGCGATGCATCCCGCCATCTGGCGGCTCGTCGCCCGGAGCTACCATCCCGCGCTGGACCGGGTGGCCGCCAGGCACGCCAGGGTGGCCTGCCAGTTCGCCGCCGTGGACGTGCCCGCGTACCGCCACTTCCTGCGGGCGAACGGCGCCGAGCACGCCAGGCGGCTGGCGGACTTCCCCGAGACCACCAAGCAGAATTACGCCGCGGTCTACGACGAGCAGAGCCGCTGCCAGGAGGGCAGGCTGCACCGGCCCGGCGTGATCGTGGACGAGTCGTCGGGGTCGAGCGGCAAGCCGTACAACTGGGTACGCGGGCCGCGCGAGCTCAAGGGCATCTACCGCAACGCCGCCGGGTACATCGAGCTGGTCTTCCCCGGCCGGCGGCGGTTCGTGATCAACGCGTACTCGATGGGCGCGTGGGCCACCGGCACCACCACGGGCACCGCCATGGCGCGCGTCGCGATGGTCAAGAACACCGGCCCCGACCTGGAGAAGATCGTCGACACGCTGGAGCACTTCGGGCCCGGCTACGACTACGTGGTGGCCGCGTACCCGCCGTTCCTCAAGCACCTTCGCGATCGCCTGGACGAGGCGGGGTTCCCATGGCGGGACTACCGGATCCGCGGCATGGTCGGCGGCGAGGGCATGACGGAGGCGCTGCGCGACTACCTGGAGGAGCGCTTCGAGGAGGTGCGCTCCGGCTACGGGGCCAGCGACCTGACCATCGGCATGGGCGCGGAGAGCGGGTTCAGCGTGTGGCTGCGCAAGCGGCTCGCCACCGACCAGCGGCTGCGCGACGAGCTGCTCGGTCCCGGCGAGCAGCGGCTACCGATGATCTTCCATTACAACCCGCTGGAGACGTTCCTGGAGGTGAACGCCGACGGCGAGCTGCTGTGCACGATCAACACCAAGAGCTGCCTGCAGCCCAAACTGCGCTACAACGTCGGCGACGAGGCCAGGCTGCACACCCTCGCCGATGTGCGGCGGGTCGTCGGCGAGGAGGAGTACGAGCACGCGTGGACCGACGAGCGGCTGAACCTGCCGCTGCTGTTCCTGTTCGGCCGCAAGGACACCACGATCTCCTATATGGGGGCGAACCTGTATCCGCAGGACGTCGAGTATGGCCTCTACCAGGGCAACCCGTACGCCGCCGCGATCAACCGATTCTGCCTGTCGCTGGAGGAACTGCCCGGGCTGGAGTACCGGCCAGTGATCCACATCGAGCTGCGCGGCGACGACGTCGACCACGAGGAGCTGGCGGCCATCTGCCGCAAGGGCGTCGTCGCCCACCTGAGCGCGGTCTCGCGAGACTTCGCCGAGTCGCTGAAGGAGGACCCGACGGCCGCGGACCTGCGGGTCAAGGTCTACGACCTGGGCGAGGGCCCGTTCGCGGGACTCACGAAAATGAAGAACGTCTACCTGGTGAAGGACGCATGAGGAGCACAGACTTCAGCAAAACGCCGCCGCAGGGGCAGGCGACGGCGATGTTCGTCGGGGCCACGCGCTACGGGGGGCCGCTGTCGATCCTCACCCTCACGCTGACGTGGTTCCGCATGGTGCGCGACATGAAGCGGATGCGCGGCTACTGCTGGCACAAGATCTACTGGGAGTTCCCGTACACCCTCGGCACGCTCGCCTTCTTCGAGGACCGCGACGCCCTGCTGCGCTTCGCCCGCAGCCGGCACCACCGCAAGCTCATGCAGTGGGTGACGGACGGCACGAAGAACGCCACCGGCGGCTACATCCGGCTCTACAACGCCGAGCCGGAGGGCTACAGCAACGGCGTCTGGCGGGCGGAGGGCGGTCCGATGGCCCACATCGAGACGTTCACGCCGCTGTCGTCGGAGGACGGCGAGGGTCCGCGGGTGGTGCGCGGGTGACCTCGCTCGAACCCGTCGAGTCCCGCCGCGACCTGCGAGATTTCCTCTCCTTCACCGGCCGCCTCTACGCCGGCGAGCCGCGTTTCGTCCCTCCGCTGCACGCGCAGGTCCGCACGTGGTTCCGGCAAGGGGTACGGATGTACGTGCTCCGGCGGCGCGGCCAGGTCGTGGCCCGGACCACGCTGCACACCGACGCCGCGCTGGACGCCACGCTGGGCGGGCCGACGCAGCTGTTCGGGCTGACGGAGTTCGCAGAGGGGACGGCCGAGGAGCTGTTCGACGGCATCTGCGCCGCCGGGCGCGCCGCAGGGCGGCAGGCCGCGTTCGGGCCGGTCTCGCTGCTGCCCAACCAGGCGGGCGGGGTCATCACCTCCGGTTTCAGCGAACGGGGCTTCATCGACAGTGCGTGGAACCATCCCTCTTACCCGGTCGCGTACGAGGCGTACGGCTTCGCCCGCCGTTTCGAGTCCGACACCTGGATCTGCCCGGTGCCGGACAAGCCGGTGTTCGACTTCGACGACGAGCGGATCGAGGCCGAGCGGCTGCGGGTGCACCGGGGCGACCGGCGGCGGATCCAGGAGCAGCTGCCGATCCTGCGGGAGATGCTGAACGCGAGCTTCGCGCAGCTCGGCTACTACACCGAGATCTCCGCCGAGCAGCTGGCGGCGCAGACGGACGGGCTGGCGTACCTGCTGGACGAGGCCCTGCTGCTGTACCTGACGAAGGCGGAGCGGCCGGTCGCGTTCGTGTTGTGCCTGCCCGACATTTCCGAATTCGTCGTGCGAATCCGGGGCGACCTGCACCTGCTGCACCAGCTCCGCCTGCTCGCCACCCGCTCCCGCTACCGCCGCGAGGCGGTGCTCATCATCAAGGGCACGGTCCCCGGCGAGCAGGGCCACGGTTACATGCGGCTGCTCTCGCGGGAACTGCACGAGGGGCTGCGCCAGGGCGGATACCACACGTTGCGCAGCACGTACGTCGAGCGCTCCAACCCCGGCTCCGCCGCCCAGTACGTCGCGATGGGCGGCCGCCCGCTGCACGGCTACACCTTCTACGCCAAGGACCTTCCGTGAACGAGCTGCGGGCGCTGGAGCCCGACTTCTGGCGCGCGCCCAGCGCCCACAACACCCAGCCGTGGACGCTCACTTACACCGATGACGAGGTCGCGATCGGCTGGGACCCGGACCGGGCGCTCCCCATCAGCGACCCCACGGGCCGCGACCTGCGCCTCAGCCTGGGGGCGTTCGCCGAGTGCTGCCTGATCGTGTGCGCGGACGCGGGCCTCCGCATCGCCTTCCGCCCCGATCCGGGGCCGCTCCGGGTGGGCTTCCTGCACGAGGCGGCGGAGCCGTACCAGACGCCCTTCACGACGGCGGACGTGCGGGCGCGCGGCACCAACCGCGGCGAGTACCACCCGGGACGGCTGCCCGACGAGGTGGCCGGCGCGCTGGCCGGGATGCGCCGAGTACCCTGCCGGGACCTGGCGGACCTGCTGCACGCCGCGGACCTGCACCAGTTCGGTGACCGTGAGGTGACGCGAGAGCTGCGCGCCTGGCTACGCCTGACCCGGCGGCACCGCCGCTACCTCCTCGACGGCCTCAGCGACCGCGCCCTGGCCCTCAGCCGGTTCGAGGCGCTCGCCCTACGCGCCTCCCTCGCCCTCTTCCCGGCCCTCCGCCCGCTGGGCCTGCCCCGAGCGCTGGCCGGCGCCTCCCGGGGGCTGCTGGATTACGACGGGGACGTGCTGGTCCTGGCCGGAGCGGCAGGGGACGAGGTGAACGCGGGCCGCGTGCTGATGCGGCACTGGCTGACGCTGTCGGGCCTCGGCTACACCACGCACCCGCTGAGCCAGATCATCGACTGCGTGCCGACCCGTGAGGTGCTGGCGGAGCGGCTGGGGGTGGACGATCCCATGTCCCTGCTGCACGTGGCCCGCGTCGGCCGCCCGAAAGCGCCTGCCGCGCCGTCGGCCAGGGTATGAACGGTTCTTCATACCGGCCATTCTGAGGTTCTGCTCATGCCGTGCGCCGGCATGGCCGCGTTGGCGCTCATGAGCCGCAGGCGGCCCGGACCTCCGCGATGAGCTGCGCCGCGTCGTCGACGGTGCGGGCGATCTCCTCCGGTGTCCGGCCCACCGCCGCGAGCAGTGCCTGGGCGCGCTCGCCGAAGCCGCTCGGCGCCGACGGCAAGCGATCCGCCGACGCCACCATGCCCTTCTCGTTGATCAGCCAGGCTCCGTCGGCCGCGTGCAGTGCCTGGCAAGCGACGCCGATCGCGCGGAACAGCGCCCCGGCCGCGTATGCCGGGTCGCTCCCCGCTGCCCCGTACCGGGCGATCATCACGTCGAAGCCGGACTCCCACAGCCCTCTGATCAGCGCCGCGCGCAGTGCCGGCGGATACCCCGCGACCTCCTCCCGCAGCGCGGCGACCTCTCCGCCGGGGTCGGCGAGCACCCGGCACAGGGCAACCTCGCCCACGTACGCATGGGAGTAGAAGCCCAGCGGATGCCCTGCTTGGACGCCGATCTCGTAGCGGCCTTCCCGGCAGTCCCGCCAGATCCGGTGGACGCGGTCGAGGTCACGGTAGATCCAGTCGACCCGCCACCCGTCCACGGTCAGCCAGCCCCCGCCGTCCACCCACGGGCCCCAGCCGCCCGGCTCGGTCACCTCGGTGGGCTCGCCCGTCACGTCCAGCGCGAGCGCCCGCAACTCGTCCACGTCCGGCCGGCCCCGGTAGTAGAGGCCGAGGTCGATGTCCGAGTCGGGCCGGTGGGTGCCCCGGGCCCGGCTGCCGCCCAGCACCACGGCCACCACACCCGGGACCTCGGCGAGCCGGGTGGCGATCTCGTGAAGATCCTTCTCCTGCACGGATCCGAGCCTAGAACAGGCTGTCGATCAGGCGGCAGCAACGCACGGACTCGGGCACCTGCTCGGCTGAGTCGCCGGCCATCCCGTCCACCTAAGATGTGCCGGGTGAAGTACATGCTGATGATCTACACCAACCCAGAGTCGCAGCAGGCGATCGCCGACCGCGCCGACGAGGTGATGGCCGAGGTCGACGCGCTGATGAAGGAGCTCGGCGAGAGCGGCGAGCTGGTCGGCGGGCAGGCGCTGGACGGCCCCGGCGGGGCCAGGACCGTGAAGGTGCGCAACGGCGTGCCGGCGATCACCGACGGGCCGTTCGTGGAGGCCAAGGAGTTCCTCGCGGGCTACCTGATCGTCGAGTGCGCCAGTGTCGAGCGGGCCACGGAGATCGCGGCTCGGTGGCCGGACGCGCGGCTGTGCGCGATGGAGGTGCGGCCGATCATCGACGAGGTGGAGGCATGAGCGACGCCGCGGGTTCTCAGGGTGCTCAGGTGCGGGACGCCGGGGCACAGGCGTGAGGAACGGCGGGGTGCCGGTGCGAGGCGCGGGCGAGATCGAAGGGCTGCTGCGCGAGCTGGCGCCGCAGGTGCTGGGCGCGCTCGTACGCCGTTACGAGCAGTTCGACACCTGCGAGGACGCCGTGCAGGAGGCGCTGCTGGACGCGGCCGTGCAGTGGCCGGAGCAGGGGCTGCCGGACAACCCGCGGGCATGGCTGATCACGGTCGCATCGCGCCGGGTCATCGACCACTTCCGCAGCGAGCACGCACGCCGGCGCAGGGAGGAGAGCGTCGCGGTCAGCGTGCCGTCCGACGAGTTCACAGCCCCGGCACCCGGCGACGAGCGGCCCGGCGATCAGGACGACACGCTCACCCTGCTCTTCCTGTGCTGCCACCCGTCACTGTCGCAGGCCTCGCAGCTCGCGCTCACGCTGCGGGCCGTGGGCGGGCTGACGACGGCGCAGATCGCCGGCGCGTTCCTGGTGCCGGAGGCGACGATGGCGCAGCGCATCAGCCGGGCCAAGCAGCGCATCAAGGCCGCAGGCGCGCCGTTCGCGATGCCGCCGGAGGCGGAGCGGGCCGAGCGGCTGCGCGTGGTGCTGCACGTGCTCTACCTGATCTTCAACGAGGGGTACACCGCCACCTCCGGGCCCGAGCTGCACCGCACCGAGCTGACGGGTGAGGCGATCAGGCTCGCCAGGGCCCTGCACCGGCCGCTGCCCGGCGACGGGGAGGTGGCCGGGCTGCTGGCGCTCATGCTGCTCACCGAGGCGCGGCGGCCGGCGCGCACGGAGCCGGACGGGCGGCTGATCCCGCTCGCCGAGCAGGACCGGAGCCTGTGGGACAGGCGGCTCATCGACGAGGGCGTCGAGCTGGTCACCAAGGCCCTGTCGACGACCGCGCTCGGCCCGTACCAGCTGCAGGCGGCCATCGCGGCCGTGCACGACGAGGCGGCGACGGCCGCGGAGACCGACTGGCCGCAGATCCTCGCCCTGTACGGCGTGCTGTCCGGCGTGGACGACGACAACCCGGTCGTCAAGCTCAACCACGCGGTCGCCGTGGCCATGGTGCGCGGCCCGAGGGCCGGGCTCGACCTGCTCGAACGCCTGGCCGCCGACGAGCGGATGGCGGGGCATCACCGGCTGGCCTCGGTACGCGCGCACCTGCTGGAGATGGCGGGCGACGTGCCGGCGGCGGTCGCCGGATATCGCGAGGCGGCCCGGCTGACGATGAGCCTGCCGGAGCGGCAGTACCTCGAAGACCGAGCGGCCCGCCTGTCGTGACGCCGCCGTCCAGCCCGACCCCGCCCGGTCGCCTGACCGGCGGTCGGCGAACCTGGCAGCGGGAAGCGGGCCCGCGGTGGTCGGCGGGCCTGGCAGGCCGGGGCGGACATGGGGGCCGACGGGCCTGGTCGGGCGTGGAGTGGGCATGACCTCGGCATGAACGTGGTCGCGTTGTCCGACACCCACGCGCCCAGGCGCTGGCGCTCGTGCCCGCCCAAGGTCGCCGAACACCTGCGCGACGCGGACGTCATCCTGCACGCCGGAGACGTCTGCGTCGCGTCGCTGATCGACGAGCTGGCCGCGTACGCGCCGGTTCACGTGGTGAAGGGCAACAACGACGGCCCCGACGTGGTGGCGCCGGAGACGCTGGAGCTGACCCTGGACGGGCTGCGGATCGGCATGATCCACGACAGCGGCCCCGCCAAGGGCCGCCTGGCCCGGATGCGGCGCCGGTTCCCGCAGGCGGATCTGGTGGTGTTCGGCCACTCGCACATCCCGCTCGACGAGTCGGGCGACGACCTGCGGATCTTCAACCCGGGCTCCCCCACTGACCGCCGCCGCCAGCCGCACGGCACGCTCGGCGTGCTCACCATCGAGCACGGCGTCCTGACCCGGGCCGAGATCGTGCCGGTCACTTGACCAGGTCGTCGCGCGCCTTCTCGAGATTGGTCTTGAGCTCCTCCGTGACCTTGGCGTACCCGAGGTAGCTGTAGCGCTCGGCCGCGTGCCACGGGTACAGCTGTCCCGCCTTGACCGCGGGCAGCTTGGCCCAGGTCGGCTTCCTGGCCATCTCCTCGATCTTCATGGACTGGGTGCGCGCGTCCACGAGGATCACGTCGGCCTGGTACTTGTCGGCGTTCTCCCAGCTCACGACCTCTCAGAAGCCGCCCTCACTCTCCGTCGGCTCGGGCGGGTAGACGATGTTCAGGCCGAGCTCGCCCCAGTACTTGATGTCGGGGTGGTCGGGCAGCTACGCGACGTACAGGGCGTCGGGCGCACCGGTGACGACCATGATCTTCAGGTCGGGCTTGGCGGCGGCGAGGGTCTTGAGCGCGGCGGCGGCCGCGTCGAAGCGGTTCTTGGCCTCCACCACGGGGGCGGCGTTCGGGTCCGCGCCGAGCGCGGCGGCGAGCTCGCCGTACTTCTCGATGATCTCCACCAGGGGCTTGCCGCTCAGCTGTACGCCCACCGTCGGCGCGACCTGGTCGACGGTCTGGACGGACTCCGGGGGGACGTACCAGAGACTGTCCTTCTGGTACATGCCCGCCACCAGCAGGTCAGGCTGGAGCGAGGCGTACTTCTCGACGTTGAACTCCCCCCAGACGTTCCCGATCGACTCCACCTTGGTGACGTCGACCTCGCCCACCTCCGGGTCGCGGCCGCCGTCCTTCAGCTTGTGCGGGCCGAACACCGCGATGGGCCGCACGCCGAAGTCCCACAGCGCGGCCGCCGCTCCCGACTGGGCGACGACGCGCTGCGGCCGCTGCGGGAGGGAGATGTTCTTGCCCCGGTCGTCGGTCCAGGTCCAGGGGCCCTGTTCCGCGGAGGACGCCGTGGCCGAGGTGGCCGGTGCGGCGGCGGGCGGCGAGGCCGTGCCGCCACAGGCGCTGAGGCCGAGCACAACGCCGACGCCGACGCCGACAAGGGTACGTCGCGGGACAGTAGCCATGAATTCTCCTCGCTGCGCAGGCTTTGCCCTTATGGACGGCATATTAGATTAGCCTTACCTAACTCGTAAGCCGCGCAAGGAAACGGCCACGAACGCGCAGAGGACCCGCAGGCGAGTAGACCGCACCGGCCACCGGGCACGGCCCTGCATCGAGGTAATCGGAGGTTAGCCTCCGATTTGTTATACTCGGGTCATGGACGCGGCTCAGCACACACCGATCACCGGCCGGGCGCTGCGCGCCGACGCCCAGCGGAACCGCCAGCGGATCGTGGAGGCGGCCCGCGCCGTCTTCGCCGAACAGGGTCTGGACGCGCCTCTCGAGGACATCGCCGACCGCGCCGGGGTGGGCATCGCCACGTTGTACCGGCGCTTCCCCACCCGTGAGGAGCTGGTCATGGCGGCCTTCGAGGCCAAGCTCCTGGAGCACGCGACAGCCGCCGAAGAGGCGCTGGAGTCCTCTGACCCCTGGATCGGCTTCTGTCGTTACGTCGAGCGGATCTGCGAGATGCAGGCGGCCGACCGGGGCTTCACCGATGTGATCATCATGGCGCTGTCGGCGTCGGAAGAGGCGAAGCGGCTGCGGGATCGGGCTTATCGCTCCACCGTCGAGCTGATCCGGCGAGCTCAGGAAGCCGGGGCGCTCCGCGAGGACTTCGTCCCTGAGGACATCCCCCTGCTGCTCATGGCCAACGCCGGCGTGGTGAGCGCGAGCCGTGACGCCGCACCGCATGCCTGGCGACGGCTTGTCGCCTACATGCTGGAAGCGTTCGGGGCCGACCGCTCCGGTCCGCTGCCCGCGGCGCCGACGCCCGCCCAGACATACCGGGCGATGATCAGCAACGCCTCCGCCAAGGGAGTCTGCTCGGTCCAGGCCAAGGGCTGACACCACGCCTCGCACCGCGGGCCGAGCCCCGCGGGCTTCACCTCAGCGCACGACACGCGAGCTCAGGGCCCTCCGGGCAGGGGCGGCGTCAGAAGGAGTACGGGCCGAACCGGCCCCAGGCCACGACGGCGGCCACGACGAACAGGATCGCGTTGAAGGCGATCGCGCTCGGCTCCTTGCGCCGAGCATGGACGAAGGCGGCCAGCACCATGACCACCGCGAGTCCGGTTGCGGCGAGAGGGGTGAGCACGGTAGCGATGCCCGTGACGGCCGGCAGGATCAGCCCGAGCGCCGCCGCCAGCTCCGCCGCGCCGATGAATCTCACCGTGCCCGCCGAGAAGTCCTCTACCCACGGAAGGCTTTTGACCAGCTTCTCTTTGGGCTGGGTGGACTTCATGACGCCGGCCATGCCGAACATCGCGGCCAGCAGCGCCTGCAAGACCCACAGGAAGACGTTCATTTCGGGCTCCCATGACGATAAGCACCCCCGGAGAGTCGAGGGTTGCCTCAGGTTCCAGGATCGTAGCAGATAATCGGAGGCGATCCTCCGATTGGTGACCTGGATGGCATACCGCCCCTGACCCCGGAGCAACTGCGCCAGGCGATGATCCGGCTGGGCGGAGCCGGCGCCTGCGCCGGCTGATGCGCGGGGAAGGCGATGGCGATCGGTGGGTGGCTCGGCAGTCGCCGGCGCCCTGGCAAGAGGGTGACGGCCGCCCTGCTCGACCGGCGGTATGCGGACCGAGGTCTCTACAACCCGGGACGTAGCCGAGATGGCGACGGCTGGCGGATTCCTGTCGGTGGCGGTTGGCAAGATCCTTGAGTTGTTCCGGACTTAAGGGCGCCGGTAAGGCGACGAGAGCGAAGCCGTAAGCGCCCTCCCGCACAGTGGTCGCAGATCACCGCAGAGAAGGGCAGACAGATGAGCCAGCCGTACACCACCACCATCCAGGACGAGATCACGCTTCCGGGCTTCGCCGGCGCCGTGCACCTGCCGGGCGAGAGCGGATACGACGAGCTGCGCCGCTCCCTGAATCCCTCGGTCGACGCCCGCCCGGCGCTGGTGGCCGAGGCGTACGGGGTGGCGGACGTGCGGGCGGCGCTGCTGGCGGCGCGGGCGCACGGGGTGCCGTTCGCGGTGCAGGCGACCGGCCACGGCACGCACGCCGCGTGCGACGGCGGCGTGCTGGTCAAGACGTCCCCGATGGCGTCGGTGCTGGTGGACCCCGTCCGCCGGATCGCGCGGGTGGGACCTGGGGCCCGGTGGGCAGAGGTGCTGGCCGCCGCCGCCCCGTTCGGCCTGGCGCCGCTGTCGGGCTCGGCGCCCTCGGTCGGCGTCACCGGCTACACGCTGGGCGGCGGGCTCGGCTGGCTGGCGCGCAAGCACGGGTTCGCCGCCGACAGCGTGGTCCGGGCCGAGGTGCTGCTGGCCGACGGCAGGCACGTCACGGCGAGCGCGGGCAGCCATCCGGAGCTGTTCTGGGCGCTGCGCGGGGGCGGCGGCGGGTTCGGCGTGGTCACGTCACTGGAGTTCCGGCTGCACCCGGTCTCGCGGGTGTACGCCGGGTTCGCGTACTTCCCGATCGAGGCGGCGGCCGGGACGCTGGAGGCGTACCGGAAGTGGATCGATGACGCCCCCGATGAGATCAGCACCGCGATCGTGCTCAAGCGGATGCCCGCCGACGCGCCCGCGCCCCTCGGCGGCAGGCACGTGATGATGCTGAAGGTCCTGCACACCGGGGAGGCGGCGGAGGGCAGGCGGCTGCTGGCGCCGCTGTGGCGGGCGGCGGGCCCGGCGCTGCTGGACGAGACCCGCCAGACGACGTACGCGGACGCGTCGATGGGCGGCACGCCGAACCGGCACATGGACATGTTCGACACGGTCACCGGCGAGGTCGCCGACATCCTGGTGCGGGCGGCCGGGCAGGCGCAGACGGTGGAGATCCGGCACTGGGGCGGCGCGATCGGCCGTCCGGGCCCGGACGCCGGTCCGGTCAGCCACCGGAGCACCAAGCTGTCGGTCATCGTGGACACTCCGGTGCCCGGCCTGGCCCAGGCGCTGCGCCCGTACGCCAACGGCGGTACGTTCCTCAACTTCCTGTCCGACCCGAGTCGTACGACGGCCGCCTACACGGCGACGGACTACGGGCGGCTGCGAAACGTCAAGCGGGCCTACGATCCGGAGGGGTTCTTCCGCATCGGCCACGTCGTCCCGGCGTGACCGCGGTCACGAGCGGGGCCTGCGGGGGCGGCCCGCTCGCAGGGGATCATCGCGGACGCCGGCCGCTTCCCCTGATGCTCATCCGAGACCGAGGACGCGGGAGGGCTCCGGGGGCGGGGGCCCTTCGGCCGGCGAGCTGAGCCGGCTGCCAGACAGCTCGCCGGACAGGGTCGCGGCGTCCACTGGAGCCACGGACCGGTGCGGAGGGTGCAGGCTCAGGGGGGCGAGGCTGATGGTGGCGGGGATGCCCTGGCGGGTCGGTACGCCTTTCAGCGGCACGCGAGGAGCCTGTGGTGAGGGGACGCTGGTCATGGGCGGTGCCAGCGCCGCAGCTTGTCGGGGTTCAGCACAATCCACACTGCGGTGACCTCCGCTCCGGCGACGCTCACGCCGACCACCGCCACGGCCTGGCCCGCCCGGCGCAGCACCAGACCCGTCCGGCCGTTCACGGACGCGACAGCGACATCGGTGCCGGGTTGGCCGGTCAGCAAAGTCGTAACGAACCGGGCGACCGCGTCCGCGCCGTAGGTCGGGCGCACGGCGGCGCGCAGTTTGCCGCCACCATCGCTCACGACTATCGCGTCTGCGGCCAGGACCGCCTGCAGCGCCGCCGTGTCCCCCGTGTCACAGGCCGCGGCGAACCGGCGCGCGACACGATCGTGTCTGGCCAGCATCGCTTGGTTCGACCCGGCCTGACGGTGTGCCCGGCCGGTGACGGGCTCGGGCCGGCGTGCCGGAGTGCCGGTGGCGGGCGCGGCAACCGTGGCCGCCGGCGGTGCGCCGACAGGTGCGTGAATCGGGGCGGCAGCGGCGAGCAACTCCAGGCAGATGCCTCCGGCGACCCACGTCAGCCAGGCGCGCGGCACCGCGATCCGGGCGCGTTCCTCATCGTCGAGGGCGTACCAGCGGCGGTAGGTCTCTTGCACGATCCGGTCAGCCGTGATTTCCGAGCCGAACATCCACAAGGCGATCTCGAGCAGGTGCTGCCGTTCATCGAGCATCTCCGCCAGCGTCCCGGCGCTCTCCTCCGTCATACCCTGCCGCCCTGGCAGCCGGGAGAGTACGCCTGCGAGCGGCGAAGCTTCTCCTGTTTCCAAGCCGCGAAAGGTTCGGCTTGGCCGCCGGTCAACGGGGGCGTCCACACGATGTCCTCTGTTCTGTCGGTGTCGGAAGTTAAGACCAGATAGCCGGTCCTGTTGTGACGCCCTCAGGGCGATCACGAGACGCGGCCGTCTTGGGCACTCCGATGCGGCGGCCCAGGCTCTGATGGTCTGCCTCGCTGCCGACCTACTGAAGGGCGGATCCGCGCCGGTCTCGACCGGTTTGGGAAGCCATACCGTCCTCGCCCCTGTCAGGTGTGTGGCGCCCCCTTGAGCGTGACCGTGCGAACGCGTCGAGTTTGGCCGGATTGACGATCCACATGAGGTGATGGATGCCCTGCGGCGAAGCCTCGATGGTGAGAAGCGTGACACCGGTGCGGCCGCGGGGGACGAGCACGCCGGCACGCCCGTTCACTTCGACCCACGTGAAGTCGGCGCCCGGCCAGAACCGTGGCGCGAACGCGGCGATGAATCTCACCACACGGGTGCTGCCCATCAGGGGGAACCGCGCTGCCCCTCTGAGGCCGCCGCCGTCGGAGGAGCTGACGACGTCCGCGGCGAAGAGGTCTTCGAGGGCGGCGACGTTTCCCGTTTGGGCGGCGGCGAGGGAAACCGCCAGAAGACGTCGGTGCTCGATCTTGTCGATGGGCTCGCGTCGTACGGCGGTCAGGTGCTTGCGGGCGCGGCTCACGAGCTGGCGGACGTTGACCGGGGTGAGCTGGAGGATGTCCTCGGCTTCTGCCGCGCTGCCGAGCATCCGATAGGTGATGCCGAACAGGCGCGGGCGCAGCTCGACGAAGGCGGAAGCGGCCTGTTCGAGTGCGCTTGCCTGTTCCAGGGATTCTGCATGCATGTCGACCCGCGCCTTCGCTGCGTTGGCGGCAATTTATCCACCTCGATGAGCAGTCGGCCAGCGGCCTTCGTCGCCGGCCGACGCTCCGTCACACGGTCGGGCGGGGGGTAAGCTTCCTTTGCTCGTGGTGAGTCGGCGGCCGGCGGACGCGCCGCCTGCCTGCTCCGCACGGACGGAGGGAGCCGGCGAGCCCTGCCGATGCTCGCCTTGCCGGGCCGGCCCTTCCTCGCGGAAGCCGATCTCTCGGTGGGTCCCGTCGCACAGCGGTTTGTTGCCGGAATGGCCGCAGCGGCACAGCGTCATCCTGTTGCGGGGCTCCAGCGGCCGGCCGTCCGCCCGCAGGACTGGCACTCCGCCGGTGACCCACAGTGCGCTGGCCAGTCCGTCCTCTTCCTCCAGGACCGAGATGGCCTGCGGGAGGTCGGGCTCGATGGTGTCACCGCCGCGTTCGAGGGCGTAGCTGTAGGAACCTGAGGGGCAGTGGTCGATGCGGCCCATGACGCCGGAGCGCACGTCGCTGTCGCCGGTGTCGGCGAGCATCGCGGCGATCGGCGTGGTGCGGCCGAGGCAGAAGGCGGCATGGATGCACAGCTCCCCCACCCGTTGGGCCGAGATGCCGACGCCGTCGTGCACGTGCTGCAGTTCCTTGTACGGCCGCTCGCCCGCGGTCTCCGTGCCGTCGAACCCGATCACGGCGTGGGTCCTGTCGCAGAACGGCTTGGCGCCCGAGTGACCGCAGCGGCACAGCGCGTAGGTGTCCTCGGTTTCCAGGGGCTCGCCGGTCTTCCAGGTCAGCGCGTTGTTCTCCGCGGATACGATCTTGCGTTTGCGTCTGAGCGGGACTCCGCCGTACACGATGTACGGGCCGTCGCGCAGGACGACGATCCGCTGCTGGTCGCCGACGCTCCACCGGCGCAGTCCGGGTGGGACATATTCGAAGGTAGGGCCGGCCGTCGTGTTCTCTTCGTCGGGCATCTGCATCAGGGCCTGCGCTTGGGCCTTGAGCGCGTACATGGTGCCGGTGGCGACCGCGAGCAGCTTCGGACTGCCGTTGAACGCCTGCTCCAGCAGATGCAGGACGGCGCAGTAGGTGTGGTTGAACTCTTCCTGGGCGGTGCGGATGGCGCTGCCTGGAGCGTGGTCGGCCAGTCGCGGGTTGCGCCTCATCGGACGTACGCCGGCCAGGTCCACGGAGATCGCCTCGCCGGTGGGCCCGGACTGCGGGGTGTCGCCGCGCCGGTAGCGCCGGCCGACCTTGAGCTCCTGGAAGCGGTAGTAGTGCGCGACTTCGTCCCGTTCGGGGTGGAAGACGTCCTGGTCGCCGTCCCAGACCTCGCCACGGGCGGTGCCTTCGCCCTGCTCGACGATCTCCTCCAGCGCCGCCAGCGCGGAGTCCAATCCGTCGACGGCGATCAGTCGCCCGGCGGTGTGCCGGAAGTGGCCGGCGTTCACCTGGCGCGCCGGATCGCCGGATCGCCGGATCGCCGGAGAAGACCTCCCGCTCGCCGAGCCGGTCGCACAGGTGGCGCAGGCCTTGTTCGATCGCGCCGTAGAACTGCCCGATCGTCTCGTAGCCGTCGCCCTCCGCCGGAGCGCCGGGCGGCGCCGGCTGCTCGATCCGCAGGAACATCTCCAGCGCTTCCGCGCCGAAGGGCACCAGCGACAACTCCAGGGAGCGATCGCCGTGCGGCAGGGGCCGGGGATGCGGCGGCAGCATCCGCGGCGTGTCCAGCCGCGGGCGGCCGCCGACAGCGTTGAGCAGATTCGCGGCCAGCGCCAGGTGCAGCATCTCCTCGGCGAAGACGCTGCCCACCACCTCGACGGCTTCCGGGTTGCGCTCCGGGTCGAGCGAGTACAGCGCGCACAGGTACGGCGGCAAGGTCGCGTGTTCCAGTTCGATCGCCCATTGCAGGTGCTCGCGAAGGCTTTCGAGCGTGTCGATCCGCGCCGTCGAACCAGGAGCCGCAGGCCCCCTTCGTGTCGTGCCTCGGACGCCGGAAAGGGCGTATTCCACCGCCGCCAGATGGGCCCGGCCGGGTGATTCAGGCATTGCGCCCGCCGTGATCGCCCGGCCGGGAGTCGTCCTCCAGCACCTCGACCGCGTCGAGCAGACCCCGCAGGCCGATTTCCTCGCGCTCGACATCCGTCGGATCGAACAGCCATTCGGTGACCGGCAGGTCGATCTCCTCCTCCGGATGGCTCGCCTCGGCGTGGGTCAGTTCGACCTCGACCTCGACCTTGAGCTCGTACAGGAAGTCGTTGTCGCCGTTCGGAGCGCTCATCTTTCCTCCATGCGTGGCTTGAGTGGATGTCCGGCAGACCGGCTGACCGCGTGGATCAGCCGCACGGCGATCCGGCCGGAGGCGAACAGGTGGGTGAAGCGCTCACCCTGGTGAGCGGCCAGCGCGTAGGCGGGTTCGGCCCGGTGGCGGGTCTCGATGACCGCGCCGCATCCGCGCTCAGGCCGGGCGCGGGGCGCGACGGTCTTTGCGCTGGGCGAGCTCGTCCTCGTCCACCAGGGTGAACATCGGCTTGCCGGGTTCGCACAACATCGTGACGGTGAATCGAAGCGGGATGTCGTCGCGGTTGTTGCCGTCCTGGTAATGGATGACGTCGCCGCCCGCCTCCCAGAACGCCTCGCCTGCGCGTACGACCCGCTCCGGCTCGCCTTCCAGCTCCAGCAGCATCTCGCCTTCCAGCACGAAGCCGAACGCGGGCCCGGAGCGCCGGTGGGTGATGGGCTCGGGCGAGCACGCTCTACCTCCCGGCCGCGTTCCGGCCGGGCCAGTCGCGGTAGCGGATCTGGCCCAGGGTGGCGCCGTCACCTGGCACCAGCGTCCGCTCGCCCAGCTCGCTTCCGAAGTAGCGCGCGTGCGCATCGGTGACCACCTCGCGCGGGTCGCCCCAGCTGGCCAGCGCGTCGCGGAAGAACTCGTCCATCCGGAACTGCTCGGGTCCGGCGATCTCGACGCGGCCGTTCAACGGCGAGCCCACCGAGACCCTGCCGACCGCCTGCGCGACCTCATCGCCGGCGATGGGCTGGAAGAGCACGGGCGCCACGTGCACCTTGCCCTCCACCGTGGCCTCGTCGGCGATGCCCCGGACGAACTCGAAGAACTGCGTCGCGTGCACGATCGAGAACGGGATCGACGACTTCTCGATCAGCTGCTCTTGGGCGATCTTCGCCCGGAAGTAGCCGTTCTCAGGCATCCGCTCCGTTCCCACGACCGACAGCGCGACGTGGTGCCCGACGCCTGCCTCCGCCTCCGCGGCGAGCAGATTGCGGGTGGAGGTCTCGAAGAACTCCAGCACGGCGGCGGCCTCGAAGGACGGCGAGTTCGACACGTCGATCACCACCTGCGCGCCGGCCAGCGCCTCGGCCAGCCCTTCACCGGTGAGGGTGTTGACGCCGGTGTTCGGCGACGCCGCCACGGCCTCGTGACCGTGCTCGCCCAGCTTCGTCACGAGCTTCGACCCGATCAGGCCGGTCCCGCCGACTACCACGATCTTCATGACGAACCCTTTCTGTCCGCCGGGGCACCTGTTGCCAACCGGTCGCCAGCTAAGACCGGGCAGCCTCCGGACTTGTGACAGCTTCCGCTGAATTCCTGACCCGAAAATTCGACCTTCACGTGGGCAGGCGGCAGCGAACCCCGAGCGGCAATGAGCGATGATGCTTCGCGGTGAGTTGTGTCAGGTCGGCTCGGGCTCGATGAGGACGGCCTTGCCGTTGCG
>NZ_VCJS01000203.1 GCF_005893125.1 Nonomuraea basaltis
GTGGGAGGGCGGGTCGAATGATGACAGGGCGCCGGAAGTCATTGGGCATTGTGATTTAACGCCGGAAAACGTGATCTTTCGGTCCGGGCTGCCCTATGCGATGATCGACTTTGATCTGGCCCGGCCCACGACTCGGCTCTTCGACATCGTGACCACCCTCCGGCACTGGGCGCCCATCGCCGATCCCCTCGATCGGCCTCCGCTGCTCCGCAACCTCGACGTCGGTGCCCGGCTGCGACTGTTCTGCGACGCGTACGGCGTGCCGCCGCGCGATCGGCGTCGTCTCCTTGAGCTGGCCAGGCTCCGATTTCACCGGTCCTACACGGTCATGCGCACGCGCACCGCGGCGGGTGGCAGCTGGGCGCAGCTGTGGGCGGGCGGTGCGGGTGAGCGCATCCGGCGGGCGGCAGCGTGGCTGGATATGCACGAAGATGAGCTTCATGCCCATTTGGTGTGACCCCCTGGGCCTCGCTCTTGGCGTGGCGCTCGACCGGCTGGTTGGAGATCCGCGCAGTGGCGCCCATCCGGTTGCGGTGTTCGGGCGGGCGGCGGCGAGGTTGGAAGGATCCCTGTACGGCGACGGGCGAGCGCGCGGTGTCGTGCATGTCGGGCTATGTGTGGGTGGGGCGGCCGGGCTTGGTGTGCTGCTCAGCCGGGCACCGAAGGCTCGTACGATCGTGACCGCCGTCGCCACCTGGGCCGTGCTCGGTGGCACCACGCTCGCCCGTGAAGGCGCCTACATGGCCGACGCCCTCGAACGTGATGATCTGGAGCGGGCCAGAGCCAGGCTGCCGCACCTGTGCGGCCGGGATCCGTCCGCCCTGGAGGCGCCCGAGCTGGCGCGGGCCACGGTGGAGTCGCTGGCCGAGAACACCTCCGACGCCGTCGTGGCCCCGCTGTTCTGGGGTGCTGTGGCGGGGGTTCCCGGCCTGCTGGCGTACCGGGCCATCAATACGCTGGATGCCATGATCGGGCACCGGTCGCCGCGCTACCAGCGGTTCGGGTGGGCGGCGGCGCGGCTCGACGATGTGGCGAACTACGTTCCGGCGCGGGTGACGGGGTTGCTCGCGGTACTGATCGGGCCGGATCGGCGAGGGGCACTGGCCGTGCTGCGGAGGGACGGGCATCGGCATCCGAGCCCGAACGCCGGCCGCTGTGAGGCCGCGTTCGCCGGTGCGCTCGGGGTCACGCTGGGCGGCACGAACGTCTATGGCGGCCGGACCGAGCACCGCCCCACCATGGGTGACGGTCCCAAGCCCGGTGTCAGGGACATCCGCCGCGCCGTCCGCCTGACGCGGGCGGTGAGCCTGGCCGCCGCCGGGGCGGCCGTGCTGACCTCTTGGGCCTTGAGTTCTCGGGCCATGCGCCATCGTTTGCACCCCGGCCCGCCCGCTCCCTGACCCGTCGGAGTCCAGGCCCGACCGGCCCCACGTCTCGCCGTAAAGATTCAGGTAATCAGCAAAGGCGGCCTTTCACATTACCTGGTTCAGGTTGAACACCAGCCAGATCACGAATATCGAGATCAGCGTTATTCCGATCATCGCCTTCGCCGCATTATGTGCGACGACCTTCCTGGCCGTGACCTGCTTGGCGCTCTGCTTCCACACCTGGCGCATAATGATCATTGTCTGGAAGCGGCGGCCGAGGGCGAATACGGCCAGCCCGAGGAGGATGAATAAGATGACGCGTCCGTCTGAAGAACCCATGGAGGTCCCCCCTGTGGCCTTGGCGAGAGTTAATGCCCCCGAAACATTTGAGAACACAGGATACTCGTACGGCCCCGTTTTGTAATTACGTTATCGGCTCCAGGTCGACCACGATCGGCGCGTGATCGGAAGGCCCTTTCCCCTTGCGGGCCTCGCGATCGACGTACGCCGACCGCACCCGCCCCGCCACGTCCGCGCTCGCGTACACCAGGTCGATGCGCATCCCCTTGTTCTGGTGGAACATCCCGGCCCGGTAGTCCCAGTACGTGAACGGATGCGGCCCCTTCATCGGCGTCGGTACCACGTCGTGCAGCCCGAGGGCGCGCAACGCGGCCAGCGCCTCCCGTTCGGCGGGCGTGACATGGGTCGCGCCGACGAACAGCGCGGGGTCCCACACGTCGGCGTCAGTCGGCGCCACGTTGAAGTCACCGCACACCGCCAGCGGCCCCGTGGGCAGCTCGGCCGCCAGCGCGTCCCGCAGGGCCGCGAACCAGTCGAGCTTGTAGAGGTAGTGGGGCGAGTCGACCGTGCGGCCGTTCGGCGCGTACAGCGACCACACCCGCATCCCGCCGCAGGTCGCGCCGATCGCGCGGGCCTCGGGCCGGGCCGCGCCGACCCCGTCGAGCTCCCCGAAACCGGGCTCGCCGGGGAAGCTGAGCGTCACCTCGTCCAGGCCCACCTTGGACAGCAGCGCGACGCCGTTCCAGCGACCGTCGCCGTGGGCCGCGGCGGCGTACCCTAGCGCGCCCACCTCCGCCATGGGGAACGCCTCCGCCGGGCATTTGGTCTCCTGCAGGCAGACGATGTCGGGCTTGGTATCGGCCAGCCAGTCGAGCAGGCGGGGCAGCCGTGCCTTGATGGAGTTCACGTTCCAGGTAGCCAGGCGCATCCTCCTAGCGTGCCACCGGTGCCCGCGGTTGGGTTCCGCGACCCAGTCTGCAGGCAAGCCGATGGCCGCCCGGCCCGCTCGTGAGCCGGGTACGTGCCGAGGTTGCCGACGGTCGTCTGGCGCTCCTGGGCAGGTGGTCCTCCCACCGCGCCTCGATCAGCCGGGTCGAGCCGCTGTCGAACCGCGTACGTTCGCGTTCAGATGAGCCCCGCTCGGCGATCTGCCGTTGCTCAGCCCGCCAGCACATCGTGCGGCGTCCTGCGGCCCGTCACGGCGGCGATCCGCAGCACGTCGAGACTGCGCGGGCCGGGCCGGTCGGCCCCGGCGAGCAGCAGCGACGCCGGCGCTGATGTTCGAGCGTGGCGAACCCTCCCAGGTGAGCGCCTTGTGGAACCTGGC
Source organism: Nonomuraea basaltis (assembly GCF_005893125.1). Lineage (GTDB taxonomy): Bacteria > Actinomycetota > Actinomycetes > Streptosporangiales > Streptosporangiaceae > Nonomuraea > Nonomuraea basaltis. Next base: position 2,995 of record NZ_VCJS01000203.1, read on the forward strand.
CTACGACGCGGGGATGGGCGCGGGGGCGCTGGGGTTCGGGCACACCGGGTATCCGGCCGGGTTCGTACTGGTGGCCGCGCTCATCACCGTCACGCTGCCGCTCACCCGGGTCAGGCCCGCGTGCGCTCCACTCCCACGGTGATCTCGTTGCCGAGCCGGTGTCCGGTGAGCAGGCCGAGGTCGTCGCCGCTCCAGAACCTGCCCGGGTCGTACCAGTTGGGGCGGCGGCCCGCCGGCAGCAGCCCCATCTCCTCGTAGGTGACCGCCACGACCTCGGCGCAGTAGGCGCTCTCCAGCGTCGTCTCCTTGCGGGTCCGGCGCGGGACGCGCCCTCTGGCCCAGCGGGCGGCCAGGCGGGCGGTGGAGGGGAACGGGGTGCCGTCGAGCCGGGCGACCGTGCGCAGCGCCGCGTCCTCCATCTCCGGCGTCGCCTCCGGCTCGAGCTGGCGCAGCCAGGGCCGCTGGTCGTATTTGTCCGCCCACACCGTCACCGCGTCGCGCAGGTCGTGCAGTTGCACCCCGCGCTGGTGGGTGCCCGCCCACAGGTCGGTCAGCGACCTGCCGAGCTCGGCGTGCCACATCATGGGCGGCAGGTCCTCGATCACGATGGCCATGCCCACGTGGTTGACCGGGCTGTTGGTCATCGTCTGAATAGCGCGGTCGGGCACGGAGCGTCCGCGGAAGACCCACAGATCGCCGGTCCTCGTCACCTTGACGGCCTCATCGAGTGTCAGCACAGGGCTAGCCTAGGCAACATGCGCTGGTGGAAGATGCTCGGTCTGGCCGGAATCATGGGTGTGGCGGCCACGGGAGTGGTGATCGCGCGGGCCGAACGGCGCCGCCGCGCCTACACGCCCGAGGAGATCAGGACCCGGCTGCGCGAGCGGGTCGAGGGAGCGCCGTCGCCTGGTGAGGAAGTGCCGTCGCCTGGAGGTGCGGCGGGAGCGTAGCGACCAGAGCGGGGTAAGGCGCCGGCGTATGGCGACCGAGACCGCCTCACGGTGAGGCCATGAACACGAGGGTCAGCCGGAGGGCCGCAGCTCGTGGACGAAGACGACGTCGGAATAGGCCGGGTTGTCGACGTACCCCTGGACGCTCCCCTGGTAGGCGCGCTGGTAGTTGACCATCCAGGGCAGCGCGGCGGCGGCCCGCTGGTCCAGCACCCGCCTGGTGGCCTGCTCGTACGCCCGCTGCGCCGACTGCTTGTCGGTCACGGTCAGCTCGGGCACGGTGTCGAGCAACGTGTCCAGGCCTTGGTCGTTGAGGTAGGTCAGGTTGAACTCGGGCGGGTCCCAGCTGTGGAAGACGGTGCCGAAGTAGGAGTAGCCGTCGGCGTAGTCGGGCCACCAGTACATGACGAAGATGTCCTGGCCGCGCTTCTTGCCCAGCTCCCACTGCTCGGTCCAGGGCATCGCCCTGGACTCGATCGTGACGTTGAGCGGCTTGAGCGTCGCCTCCAGCTTCGTGGCGAGCAGCCTCCAGTCGGTGTCGCCCTCCCCGTACGTCAGCCGCAGCCGCAGCGGCCGGCCCTCAGGGCCGTAGCCCGCCCGGCGCAGCAGCCGCGCCGTGGCCGCCAGGTCCTGGCGGGGCGCCCGGCCGGGCACGTGGCCCATCAGTCCCTCAGGGACGACGCCGCTGACCGGTGAGCCGGCGCCCTTCAGGTCCCGGATCAGGCCCTGGTAGTCGACGGCCTTCTGGATGGCGCGGCGTACGCGCACGTCCTTCATCGGGCCACTCGCGGTGTTGAACAGCAGCATCGCCGTCTGGAACGAGGGCCGCTCCGACGTGCGCACGCCCGGCGTGACCGCCGCCCTGGCGAACAGGCGCGGATTGAGCCGCGCCACGAAGGTCGCCTCGCCGCGCAGCAGAATCCGCCACGCCCGGTCGGGGTCGGGCACGACGCGGTATTTGACCGTGTTGTAGTGCGGCTTGTTCCAGCCGCCCCAGTATTCGTCGTACGCCGTGAGGGTGAGCTCTTCCTCCTTGCCCTTCTGCCACTTCGCCACCGTGTACGGCCCGGAGCCCGCGTCCCTGCCCTCGTTGAACCACTTCCCGAGGTCGGGGGCCGCCTTGGTGTCGTAGATGTAGGCCGCGTACCCGGCCGAGGCCACCAAGTCCAGGGGCACCGGGTACTTCAGCGCGAACGTCACCGTTCCCGGGCCCTCGACCCTGATGGAGGAGACGGCGTCCCAGATGTAGGACGCGCCGGTCTTGGCCGCCATGGTGCGCTCGATCGACGCCTTGACCGCCTCTGCGTCCAGCTGCCGGCCGGTGTGGAAGGTGACGCCGGGGCGCAGTTGGAACGTCCACGTCCGGCCGTCGGCCGAGGCCCGCCACGACGTGGCCAGGCGAGGGGTGGTCTTCTTGGTGACCGGGTTCCAGAACGTGAGCGTCTCGTAGATGTTCTGGAAGGCAATGATCTCGTTGGAGTAGGACACGCTGGGGTCCCACTCGGTGATGACGTCCAGGTTCTTGACGTAGACGAACGGCGCTTCGCCCACCGGGGCCCGCGGCGGCTCCGGGGGCGGCGAGCAGGCCACGAGGAGCACCAGCGCGGCGGCCGCTACGAGACGACGGCGCAACGCATCTCCCTCTGTCGGCGATGTATTCCCGGGCAACCTACTCCAAGATCGCGGAAGCCGGGTTGCGTGTCCAAAAGTCCCGAAAAATTGGGCATTTTGGTGATCGGATTGCTATCCTCGGGGCTTGTCCCGTCCGGGGTTGCCAGCAGGGGACCGACCGGAGTGAGGTGCCATGGGTCGTAGCCGAACGATCCGCATGAAGATCATCGGACTACTTCTGGTGCCGCTGACCTCCATGGTGGTGTTGTGGGGAGTCATCACCGCCGTCACCGCGACCGAGGGTTTGGAGCTACGCGAATACAAGACACTCTGGACGAACCTGCGCCTTCCCGCGTACAAACTGATCAGCGAGATCCAGCGTGAGCGTCTCGTCTCGGCCAAGCACCTGCGCCGTACGGCGGCCACCTCGGCGGTAGCCGCGCAGCGCACCCGTACGGACACCGCCAGAGACGAGTTCAGGCAGCTCTCGGGCAACTCCAAGGACCGATCGGAAGAGATCCGCACACAGGTGGACGCGGTGTACACGCAGCTCGACAGGCTCGACGCGATCAGAGGAGAGATCGACACGGGCCTATCCGACCGTCTCCACACCGTGGAGGCGTACGGCGCGATCATCGACACCCTCTTCGGCCTCCACCGGCGCGTCGCGCTCATCGACGACCTCCCGATCTACGAGCAGTCCCGCGTGGTCATCGACCTCGGCTACGCCAAGGAGCTGCTGAGCAGGGAGCAGGCCATCGCGCTCGGGCCGGTCACGGCCGCCGAGCGCAGGCTGTTCACCCAGATCGTCGGGAACCGTCGCTTCCTGATCGACCAGTCGCTCGGCGAGCTCGACCCGGTCCTGCGCGACACCAACGTCATGCTGATCTCCTCCCCCGCCTACCAGCGGATGCGGATGATGGAGGACCAGATCATCGGCGGCGCCACGCCCCGGGGCTGGCTCAGCACGACGGAGGCGCTGGCCAAGTCGTTCAACGAAGCGCAGATGCGGGCCGGCACGATGCTGAACGCGCGCGCCGAGCCGGTGGCCGACGAGGTGCTGAACCGGGCGCTCATGCTGGCGGGCATGTGTCTCGGGCTGGTGGTCGTGTCGATCGCGTTCTCCCTGCGCATGGGCACCCGGCTGTCGAAGGAGCTGGGCGCGCTCCGGCTGGCCGCACTGGAGGTGGCCCAGGAACGGCTGCCGCACGTGGTCGCCAAGCTGCGCAAAGGCGAGAAGGTCGAGATGCCGGAGCTGTCGGTGGCGAGCACCACGGTCGAGATCGACGACGTGGGCCAGGCGTTCTCCACGGTCCAGCAGACCGCTGTGGAGGCCGCGGTCGGCCAGGCGCAGCTCAGCGAGGGCGTCGGCCACGTGTTCCGCAACCTGGCCAGGCGCAGCCAGACCCTGCTGCACCGCCAACGCATCCAGCTCGAGGACATGCAGCACCGGGCGACCGACCCGGATGCCCTCGATGACCTGTTCAAGCTCGACCACCTGACCACCCGCATGCGCCGCCACGCGGAGGGTCTGATCATCCTGTCCGGCGCCACCCCGGGCCGCGGCTGGAGCCGGCCGGTGCCGCTGCTGGACGTGGCCCGCGGCGCGGCGGCCGAGGTGGAGGACTACCAGCGGGTCACCGTCGAGCCGATGCCGGGCAAGCGCCTTGCCGGGCCCGTGGTCGGCGACGTGATCCACCTGATCGCCGAGCTCATCGAGAACGCCACCGTCTACTCCCCCGCGCACACCCCGGTCATCGTGCGCGGCGAGACGGCGGCCCGCGGCTTCGTCTTCGAGGTCGAGGACCGCGGGCTCGGGATGAGCGCAGAGGAGCTGGCCGATCTCAACGAGCGGCTGGCCAGCCCGCCGGAGTTCGACCTGGCCGACAGCGACCGGCTCGGCCTTTTCGTCGTCTCCCGCCTGGCCGCCAGGCACGACATCCGCGTGACCCTGCGCGGTTCACCATATGGAGGGACCACCGCGATCGTGTTGATCCCGGAAGAGCACGTGGCCGAGCCCGAGGCTCCGGCTCCCGTGCAAGAGCCTGCGCGCCCCATGCGGGTGGTGCGAAGTGAATGACGAGCGCTGGCTGGACGAGGACGCCGGTCCGATCGTCCCCGCCTACCTGCTGACGAGGGGCCGTACGGTGCCCGCGAGCGAGGCCATCGACCTCATCGCGGTGATCATCACGGCCGGTGGCCTGACGCCGCCCATGGGCCTCGGACCCGAGCATCTGATCATCATGCAGAAATGCACCAAACCGACCAGGCTCGTGGACGTGGCCGCCGAGCTCAACCTGCCCATCGGCGTGGTGCGCGTGCTGGTCGGCGACCTGCACGCGCAGCAGCTCGTGCAGGTCGAGCACCCGCCTCCCGCTCCGGACGCCAAGGTGCTGCTCGAGGTGATCAGCGGGCTGAAAGCGCTGTGACCGCGCGGTTGAGCCGTCCGTACGCGGCCGCGAACACCGCGGCCATGGCGGCGGCCACCGCGGCGGCGCCGAAGACCCACTGGTAGCCGGTCACGCCGGGCTGGGCGGCCAGGATGGCGGCGATCGCGGCGCCCGACGTGCTGCCGCCCACGATGCGCACGAGCGCGTTCACGCCCGCCGCCACGGCCGTCTTGCCCGGGTCCACGTGCTCGACGGCCATGGTGCCCAGCGCCGCGTACCCGATGCCGAGCCCGACGCCCATCAGCGAGGCCGCCACGTACAGGTGCGCCGGGGCGTCGTGCATGATCACCAGCCACACCGCGGCCAGGGCGGTGACCGCGGAGCCCGCCGCCACCATGGTGGACGCCTGGAAGCTACGCATGAACCGGCCTGCGAACAGCGAGATCACCAGCATGAACAGCGTGCTCGGCAGTAGGTAGAGTCCCACCTCCAGGGTCGAGGCGGAGAACCCGTAGGGCGCCTGGGCGAACGCGGACATGCCCGTCAGGATCGTGAAAAAGGCGAAACCGAGCAGCATCGAGGCCACCGTCGCGCCGACGGTGCCCCGGTGCACCAGCATCGCCATCTCCACCAGCGGCTCGGCCACCCTGCGCTCCACCGCGACCCAGACCGCCGCCAGCGCGGCCGCGGCGGCGAACAGGCCGAGCACGCCGGGCGAGGTCCAGCCCCACGAGCCGCCCTGGCTGATGGCCAGCAGGAGCGCCACCAGCCAGGCGGTCATCAGCGCGGCGCCGACGAGGTCGGGACGCCCCTTGCCGGCCGGGGCGGAGTCGCGTACGAGGAAGGCCACGACGATCGCGGCCACCAAGGAGATCCCGGCCGTGATCCAGAAGACCCAGTGCCAGTCGCCGGACGCGAGCCCGGCCAGGATCATCCCGCCGCCGCTGCCGAACCCCATCGTCGCGCTGATCACTCCGATGCCGGTCGCGAGCTGGTGCCTGGGCAGCATGTCGCGCACCACCCCGATCGACAGGGGCACCAGCGCGGTCACGAATCCCTGCAGGACCCGTCCCGCGATCAGCCACGCCAGCGAGGTCGCCAGGGCCGCCACGACCGAGCCGATCACCAGCAACGCCAGCGCGCCGAGGATCATCCGGCGCCTGCCGTACATGTCGCCGAAGCGCGACAGCAGCGGCGTGGCGACCGCGCCGACCAGCAGGCTCAGCGTGAGCGTCCAGGTCACGCCGGCGAGCGAGGTGTTCAGCTCACGTTGCAGCAAGGGAAGCATGGGGACCACGGCGGTGTTCTGGAGTGCGGCGATGGAGGCCGCGAAGGCCAGCGAGACCACTCCGGGCCAGGGGTTCCTGATCGACGTCCCGCGCGCGGCGGACGCCACCACTGTCGCCATCTCGGCTCCTTTAGATAATTTAGGTAAGCAACGAGAACCGATAATACATACGTAAGTTAGGTAAGCAAACAGAGATGGACGAAGATCTCAACAGGACCGTGTCGGCCTTCCGCAAGGTCGTGGCCACGCTCAAGCGCGGCAAGACCCACGAGCGGCTCACCGAGGCCGCGGGCGTCCGGCTCGACCGGCCCGACGTGGAGATCCTCGTCCACCTGCTGGACGCGGACGAGCCGCGCAGGATCGGCGCGATCGCCGAGGGGCTTCAGGTGGAGAGCCCGCACGTGACCAGGCACGTCGCCGCGCTGGAGCAGCGCGCCCTGGTCGAGCGGGTACGCGACCCCGACGACGGCCGGGCCTGGCGCATCGCGCTCACCGAGGAGGGCGCCGAGGTGGCGGGCAGATGCCGCCAGGTGACCAGCCAGTGGTTCGAGAGCGCGCTGGCCGACTGGCCCGCGGCGGATCGGGCGGAGCTGACCCGGTTGATGGAGAAGCTCTCAGACGACGTCTCCGCGCACCTGAAGAGCCTCAGGTGACCAGGACGTCCTCCGCGCGGTGGCAGGCGACCTGACGGCCGTTCACGTCCCTCAGGGCGGGCGGCCGCTCGCACTCGGGCACGGCCAGCGGGCAACGAAGCCGGTACGGGCACCCCGTCGCCGCCGGCACGGCCTCCGTCCGGCCCTTGGCCTCCGGCGGGGCGCCGCCGAGCTTCGGCACGGCGTCGCGCAGGGCCTTGGTGTACGGGTGTGCCGGACTGGCCAGCAGCTCGGCCGTGGGTCCCGACTCGACGACGCGGCCCGCGAAGAGCACGTGCGAGGTGCGGCAGAGCCGGGCCACGAGGGCGAGATTGTGGGTGATGAGCAAGCGCTCGGTGTCCAGGCCCGCCAGCAGGTCGAGGATCTTGGCCTGGACCGTCACGTCAAGGGCGCTCGTGGGCTCGTCCAGGATGAGCAGGCGGGGGCCGACGGCCAGGGCCCGGGCGATCACGACGCGCTGGCGCTGGCCTCCGGAGAGCTGGTGCGGCCTGCGGGTGGCCAGGTCGGGGTCCAGGCCGACCTGTTCGAGCAGCTCGCCCACCCGCGCTCGGTCACCTCTGGGAAGGGCCTCGGCTATGGAGGTGCCGATGCGCATCCGGGGGTCGAGGGCCTCGGCCTGGAAGACGGGCTGGACGTCCCTGCGGAACTTCCGCATGTCCGTCTTTTTCAGCGTTTGGTCGCCGTACCAGATATTTCCGGACATGGGGGCGAGGAGGCCCAGGAACGCCCGCGCCAGCGTCGTCTTGCCCGAGCCGCTCTCCCCGATCAGCCCGACGCCGCCCTCGGCGATGTCCAGGGTCACGTCGTGGACGACGGGGTGCCTGCCGTACCCGAGCGTCACCCGCTCGGCCCTCAGCATGGTCACGGCAGCGCCTCCAGCAGCTCGCGCGTGTACGGGTGGGCCGGCTCGGCCAGCACCCGCGCCGCGGGCCCCGACTCCACCACCGCGCCGTCCTTCATGACCAGCACCCGGTCGGCGATCGTGGACACCAAGGCCAGGTCGTGGGAGACGAGCAGGAGCGCCAGCCCGCGCTCGGCCCTGAGCCTGCGCAGGACGCCGACCACCTCGGCCTGCACGGTCACGTCGAGGGCGCTCGTGGGCTCGTCGGCGAGGATCACCTCGGCGCCCAGGGCGATGGCCAGGGCGATGGCGAAGCGCTGTGCCTGGCCGCCGGAGATCTCGTGCGGGTAGCGGCGCAGGAGCCCGCGGTCGAGCAGGACGGCCTCCATGGCCTCCCCCATGACCTGCTCCGTGGCGTCCCTGCCGTGCAGCCTGAGCGCACGGCGCATCAGGACGCCGAGGCGGGTGGCAGGGCTGAGGGCGGACTGCGGCGACTGCATCACGAGCGCCGCCCTGGCCCCGCGGATCTCGCGGAGCCGGCGGGGCGGGGCGGTCCGCACGTCGACGCCGCAGACCCGTATTTGTCCCGAAATTTCGGCATCTGTGGTGAGGCCTAGTAATGAGAGCAGCGTGGTCGATTTGCCCGAGCCGCTCTCCCCCACGATCGCCACGCATTCGCCCTGGCCCACGTCCAGGTGGGGAACGTCGGCGACCAGCCGCCCGCCGTACCGGACCTGGAGGTCGCGCACCTCGATCACTTCACGGCCCTTCGCGGATCGAGAGCGTTCCTGAGTCCTTCGCCGAGTACGTTGAACGCGAACGCCGTCACCAGGATCGCCAGCCCCGGGAAGGTGACCACCCACCAGTCCGTGGTGAAGAGCGGCTGCCCCTGCTGCACCATCAGCCCCCACTCCGCCGTCGGCTCCTGCGCGCCCAGCCCCAGGTACGACAGCGCCGCCGCGGTCAGGATCACCCCGCCCGCGTCCAGCGAGATCTGGACCAGGACTGGGGTGAGCGAGTTCGGCAGGACGTGCCTGAGGATGATCAGCGGCGCGGGCACGCCGAGGCACCGGGCGGCGTCCACGTAGCTCCGGGTGGCGATCGACGCGGCCACCGAGGCGGACAGCCGCGTATACCACGGCCACCAGGTCACCGCGATGGCCAGGACGACGGTGTTCACGCTGGGCTGCAGCACGACCGCCATCGCCAGGGACAGCAGCAGCGCGGGGAAGGCCAGGAACACGTCCGTGACGCGCATGATCACGTCCCTGACCCAGCCGCCCGCGTACCCGGCCACCACGCCGAGCGTCACGCCGACCGCCGCCGAGACGGCCAGCACGGCCACGGCGATGAACAGCGAGGTGCGGGCGCCGTACAGGATCCTCGTGAGCACGTCCCGCCCGACCTCGTCGGTGCCGAACCAGTGCGCGCCGCTCGGCGGCAGCAGATTCTCCACCGGATCGAGCTCGTCCACCGGGTACGGCGCCAGCCAGGGGGCCAGGACGGCGGCCAGGACGATGAGCACGATGAGCACCGCCCCGAACGCGGCGAACCGGTCGGGGATCCTGGGCAGCGTGCGGCGCAGCGGTGCCTCCGTGGCGGTCATCGCGCCCTCGCCCGCGGGTCGACCAGGCCCTGCAGCAGGTCCACGATCAGGTTGGCCAGGACGTACACCAGAGCGACGAGGAGGGTGACGCCCGCGATGGCCGGGGTGTCCAGCGACTTGATCGACTCGGTCGCGTAGCGGCCCAGGCCCGGCCAGTTGAACACGGCCTCGACCAGGAAGCCGTTGACGATCGAATAGGCGAACACCAGGGCGATCAGCGCCAGGACGGGGGTCAGCGCCGGTCTCAGGGCGAACCTGGTCAGGATGGACGTCTCGCCGAAGCCGAGCGCCCGCTCCAGCCTGGCGTGGTCCTGGCCGGACTCCTCGATGAGGGCCGCCCTGGTCATCTGGGCGATCACTCCCGTGGGGTAGGCGGCCACGACGAGGGCGGGCAGCACCAGGTGTTCCAGGGTGCTGGTGAAGATCGGCCAGTTCCCGGTGATGAGGGCGTCGACGATGGTGATGTTCGTCCACAGGGTGAGGGGGCTGGTGCGGTCGAGCGAGGAGTCGTACTCGCCGGCGATCGGGAACCAGCCCAAGTTGCTGGCGAACACCAGCTGCAGGGTCAGGGCCAGCCAGAAGACCGGCACCGAGACGGCCAGCATGCTGGTGAACCGCACCCCGAAGTCCGGAAATCTCGTCTTGTAGCGGGCGGCGAGCACGCCGATCGGGATCCCCACGAGGACCGCGACGACCAGCGCCGCGCCGACCAGCTCCAGCGAGGCCGGGAATGCGAGATTCAGGTCGTCGCGCACGGGCTGCCGGGTGCGCAGGCTCGTGCCCCAGTCGCCGGTGAACAGGTCACGCACGTAGTTCAGGAACTGCAGGGGCAGCGGGTCGTCGAGCCCGAACCGCTCGCGCGCCGCGGCGAGCTCCTCAGGCGTCGCCTTCGGCCCGGCGAACGCGACCGCCGGATCGCCCGGCACCAGCCGCATGACCGCGAATGTGAGCATGACCACGCCGGCCACGACCAGGAGGGCCTGACCGAGCCGGCGGGCCAGATAGCGCAGCATGGTCAGCTTGCGCGCTTGAGGTCGTAGAAGAAGACCACGTTGGGATAGGCGGGATTGTCCACGTAGCCCTGGACGTCGGCCGTGAGCGCGCGCTGGTACGTCTGCACGTACGGCACCGCCACCGCCGCCTCCTCCTCGATGATCTTCTTCTGCAGGTCCTGGTACGCCACGTCCGCCTTGAGCTGATCGGTGGCCGTGAGCTGCGGCAGCGCGTCGATGGCCGCGTCGATCCCTGAGTCCTTCAGGTAGGACAGGTTGAACTGCGGCTTCTCGGCGCTCTTGAAGACGTTCAGGAACCAGGAGTAGGCGTCCGGATAGTCCGGATACCAGTACATGATGAAGATGTCCTGCCCCTGCTTCTTGCCCAGGTCCCACTGCGCGTTCCAGCTCATGGGCTTGGCCTGCAGGGTCACGTTCAGATTCTTCAGCGCCGAGCTGAGCAGCGTGACCAGCAGCTTCTGGTCGGCGTCGCCCTGGGCGTAGGTGAGGCTGAGCTTGAGCTCGGGGAGGTCGGGGCCGTACCCGGCCTGTCCGAGCAGCTCCTGTGCCTTGGCCAGGTCCTGCTTGGGCTCCATGCCGTCGACGTGGCCGAGCAGGCCCTGCGGCACCAGGCCGCTGGCCTTCGTGGCCGAGCCCTTGAGCGCGGCGACCAGGCCGTCGTAGTCGATCGCGGCCTGCAGCGCCTGCCGCACCCGCACGTTCTTCGCCGGGCCGGAGGCGGTGTTGAACAGGACGAGCAGGTTCTGGAACGACGGCGTCTGCGCCGTCGTCACGCCCTGCGTGCTGCCTGCCTGCTGGAAGAGCTGCGGGTTCAGGCGCTGGACGAAGTTCACCTCGCCCTTCTGCAGCAGCTGCCAAGCCGTGGTGATCTCGGGGGTGACCCGGAAGGCGACCTTCTTGTACTGCTCGGGCTTCCAGCCGCCCCAGTAGTCCTCGTACGCCTTCAGCGTCAGCTCGGTCTCCTTGCCCTTCTGCCAGGAGTCGATCGTGTACGGGCCGGTGCCGGCGGTCTTCTTGCCGTCGGGGTCCACAGCGTCCACGTCGTAGATGTGGGCGGCGTAGCCGGAGGAGGCGATGAGGTCGAGTGGCGTGGCGTACTTGAGCGTGAACTTCAGCGTGGCGGCGTCCACAGCCTCGATCTTGTCGACCGAGTCCCAGATGTAGGCCGCGCCGCCCTTCTTCTCGATCGTCCGCTCGATGGCCTTCTTGGCGGCCTCCGCGTCGAGCGTGGCGCCGGAGTGGAACTTCACGCCCTGCCGCAGCTTGAACGTCCACTCCTTGCCGTCGTTCGCCGAGGTCCACTCGGTGGCCAGGCGCGGCTCGGCCTTGCGGGTCTCGGAGTCGTACCTGGTCAGGCCCTCGTAGATGTTCGACAGGGCCACGATCTCGTTGGAGTAGGAGGTCGCCGGGTCCCAGTCGGTGACCACGTCGAGGTTCGGCACGTAGACGAACGTGCTGTCGTTGGCCTGCGCGGCCGTCGACTGAGTGCCGCTCGCCTGTGGCTCGGGAGTGCCGCCGGCGCCGCGCACCTGGCCGCCCGCGCACGCGGATGCGGTCAAGGCCAAGGCACCGGTGACCCCGGCGACGAGCAGACGCTTGTGCCAGCGCATGGTGGGGGATCCTTTCTTATCAGCTCGGGAGCTCCGCGCCCTTCGCGCTTTCACCGGGCGAGGGGTCCGGCTGCTTTGACGTGTACTCGCACCGCGGGCTCGGAGAGGTAGCTCAGCGGCACCTCGAGGAGGTCGACGATCTCGACGCCGGAGGGGTCCGCCCCCGCCGCGACGGCCCGCGCCGCCGCCTCCTCCTTGGCCCTTTCGATGGCTTCTGACCGGCTATCTCCCGCAGGCAAGATCGTATCCACTCTGCCGCTCGCGAGTGCGATGGCCGCGCCCACGGCGTTGGCCACCTCGGCGTGTTCAGGGCGGATCACCCGGCCCGCGCCGGGGATGCGGCCCGGCAGCAGGAACGCCCCGCCACCAACCGCGACCAGCGGTCTGTCGGATTTGCCGAGCGCCATCCTGTCCACGGCGTCGACGACCATCTCGTCCGCGACAGCCACCGCCCTTTCCAGGGCGTCTGCGATTGTTGCCGACATGTCACCCATGCCACCGGGGCCGCCCTCCCGGGGGATGTCCGGCTGGATGGCGGCCTGGAGGCGGTCGCGCCAGCCCGCCGCGTCGCGCGGGGCGCGACCTGCGGCCACGGCGGCGTCCGTCATTGTCATCGTGCGCCCGCCGAAGACCAGCGCCTCCTGGACGATCCGGTAGCCGACCGAGTCCGGGCCGATCCCGTCACCTCTGACCACGGTCCCGCCGCCGAGCGCGATGGCCAGGATGTCCGGCATGCGGAAGTTGGTCAGCACACCGCCGATCTCGACCGCCGCCGCCGACTCCCGCGGGAATCCTCCGGCCAGCACCCCCAGGTCGGTGGACGTGCCGCCCACGTCCACCACGATCGCGTCCAACACCCCCGACAGGTACGCGGCCCCGCGCAGCGAGTTCGCCGGGCCCGAGCCGATCGTCGACACCGGCAGCCGCGCGGCGTGCTCCAGCGTCATGAGCGTGCCGTCGTTCTGGGCCAGGTACGGACGTGCTTTGAGATCACGCTCGGCCAGCGCGGCGACCAGGGCGCCGGTCACGTGGGCGGCGACGCCGTACAGGGCGGCGTTGAGCACGGTGGCGTTCTCGCGTTCGAGCAGCCCGAGGGAGCCGATCTCGTGGCTGACCGAGACCGGCAGGCCGTACTCGGTGCTGATCAGCTCCTCGACCAGGCGCTCGTGGTCGCCGCTCGCCGGGCTGAACACGCTGGTGACGGCCACGGCCTCCGCCTGGACGCCGTCCAGGAAGCGGCGGATCGCGCCGAGGTCGGGCGGGCCGATCTCGCGGCCGTCGACGTAGTGGCCGCCGCCCACGATCGCCTCGCCCGCCGAGACGGCCTTGCGCAGGTCGTCCGGCCAGCCGGAGAGCGGCGGGACGGAGGTGGTGGCCGGCGCGCCGAGCCGCAGCACGGCGACCCGGCCGAGGCTCCGCCGCTCCAGGATCGCGTTGGTCGCGTGCGTGGTGCCCAGCATGACGCGGGTGATCCGGCCCCGCACGTCACCGCGGGTGCCCGCCTCCCCGGCCCCGAGTTCTTCCAACACCGCGTCCAGGGCCGCCCGGAGCCCCTCGGTCACATCCGGGGTCGTCGGCCGCTTGGCCTTGGCGATCACCCGGCCGTCGGCGCCGAGCACGACCGCGTCGGTGTTCGTGCCCCCGACGTCGATCCCGATCCGTAGGTCAGCCATGTGCCGTCAGCTCCTCGACCGGAACGTAGTCCAGCTCATACCCGAACGCCCGCGGCCCGGCCGTCTCCAGCCCCTTGGGCGTGCGCCAGAGCGGGTCGCACGGCCAGGCGAGGACCGTGACGCGCTGGCCGTACCTGAGGCTCTCGGTCTGGATGGCACCGGCGGTCTCGGTGTCGACGACCGTGACGAGGTCGGGCACCATGGCCCGGACCTGGCCGTTCTCGGCGGCGACGAGGTTCTCGTTCTGCAGCTCCAGGGTGAGGGCGCGGCCCCGGTCGTCACCGGTGCCCTCGATGGCGGCCGTGCCCCGGACGAACCCGCCCGTGGTGCGCCGCTCCACGTCGGTCAGCTTGCCGGTGATCAGCCTGACGGCCCCGAGCCGGTCCTGGAGCGCGCGCAGCGGGTCGGCCGCGCCCTCGGTAGCCCGGCCGATCTCGAGCGCGCGGGTGACCGTACCCTCGATGACCGCGCCCCGCGCCCGCGCGGCCGTGAGCACGTAGTCGGCCATCAGCGCGGACGATCCCGCCGCCACGCACACGGCCCTGGCCAGCCGCTCCGACCAGAGCCCGTCGACCGGGCGGATGGTCACCACGTTCCCCGCGATGTCAGACATGATCACCAGGTCTGCGGGCAGTCCCGCCACGTACATCGACACCATCTGGACCTCGGGGAACGCCCGCCCCATGCCGTCGGCGTCGAGCAGCGGCAGCCCGAGCTGGGCGGCCCAGGCGACGGGGGCCACCCCGTTGGAGCCGCCGATCTCGGACGACATGACCGCGCTCGGCGGGCGGCCGAAGAGCCGCTCGACCTCCTCGGCGATGCGCTTGGGCTCGTCCTCGCTGTGGATCATCTCGTGGCTGACGGTCGGCGCCCCGATCCCCGACAGCGGCAAGATCAGCGCGTCGTCCGCCAGGTCACCCAGCTCGACCAGCGGCACCTCGCCGTACTCGCGGATGGCCCGGACGGCGGCCAACGATCCGGTACGCACGTCTCCTCCGCCGCCGGTCCCCAGAATGGCGCACCCTCGGGCGAGAGCCGGAATATCACTCACGTCAATGTGCATTTGGCGACACAACCAACCACATGGCACCTCAATGCGCCAGTCCGGCACGTGTGGGGGCCGGTAAATATGTTGCGGCGCCCCGATCGCGGCCGCCATGATCGATCTCGTTGACCCATCGACAGGAGCTGCCATGGACATCCGGCGAATGCGCATGCGGCGCCGTACGGGCGTGTCCTGGCTCTGAATCCACGGACCCGCCCGTTTGCACGGAGGCGGGTGGGGGCGCTGGTGTGCCCGGCGATTTCATAAGTCGCGCAAGGCGGGTTCGATCCCCGCATCCGCTACGAGCCCTCGTGGCGCAGCGGAGAGCGCGCCTGTTTCCGAAGCAGGAGGTCGCTGGTTCGATTCCAGCCGAGGGCGCTGGTACATGTGGGGTGACGGAGGGAGGTCGCATGCGGATTTCGGTGGCCGCCGACAGCAAGGACGGCGTGGCCGAGCGGGTCGTGGCCGAGCTGCGCAGGCGCGGGCACGAGGTGGTGACGCACGGCGCGCTCAACGACGAGGAGCGCGACGACTGGGCGTGGGCCTCGGAGCTGGCCGCCAGGGACGTGAGCGAGGGGCGGGCCGACCAGGCGGTCGTGTGCTGCTGGACCGGGACGGGCGCGTCGATCGCGGCTAACAAGGTGCCGGGCGTCCGGGCCGCGCTCTGCGTCGACGCCTACACCGCCGACGGCGCCCGCAAGTGGAACGACGCCAACGTGCTGGCGCTCAGCCTGCGGCTGACGTCCGACGTGGTGCTCGACGAGATCCTCGACGCCTGGCTGGAGGGACGGCCGAGCACGGACGCCGCCGACGCGGCGAACGTCTCCCATCTGGACGAGATCTGATTAGATCTCCGGCATGTCGGAATTGCACTGCACGCATTGCGGCGAGGGCGGACTGGAGCCCGGGTTCATCATGGACCAGGGCGAGCACTCCAAGGGTTTTGCCCGATGGGTCGAGGGCGCGCTGGAGCGCGGGCTCCTGGGCGGGGCCAGGCTGATGGGCCGCCCGAAGTGGGAGATCGACGCCTATCGCTGCCGTTACTGCCACCACCTGGAGCTTTTCGCCAGCCGTCCAGCCTGAGCGGCGGGGGGATTCGGAACCGTCACGGCGGAGGCCGGGAAATCGTCGGCTCCGCCGTTTAGGGTGCTGGACATGACCGACGTGCTGCTCCGCAACGGGCTCCCCTGGGGGCTCGGGGCACCAGCCGACATCCTTGTCCGCGACGGCCTGATCGACCGCGTCGCCCCGGGCATCGACTCGCCCGGGGCCCTGGTCGTCGACATCGACGGGCAGCTCGTGCTGCCCGGCCTCGTCGAGGCGCACTGCCACCTCGACAAGACCCTCTACGGCGGGCCGTGGGTGCCGCACTCGGCCGACGACACGCTCGCCGGCCGCATCGGCAACGACCTCGGCAGGCGGGCCGAGCTGGGCGTGCCGAGCGTGGCGCGGATCGGCGCGCTGCTGGAGCGCATGAGCGCGGCCGGCACCACCCATGTGCGCACCCACACCGACATCGACCCCTTGGTGGGGCTGCGCGGCGTGGAGGCGGTGCGCGAGGCCGCCGCCCGCTCCCCCGTCGACGTGCGCCAGGTCGCCTTCCCGCAGCATGGCATGCTGATCAACCCGGGCACGGCCGAGCTGCTCGAAGAGGCCCTGAAGAGCGGTGTCGAGGCGGTCGGCGGGCTCGACCCGGCGGGCATCGACCGCGATCCCGTACGCCACCTCGACGTGATCTTCGGCCTGGCCGAGCGCTACGGCGTCCGGCTGGACATCCACCTGCACGACGGCGGCTCGCTCGGCGCGTGGGAGCTGGAGCTCATCACCGAGCGCACCAGGGTGCTGGGGCTGGCCGGCAGGGTGACGGTCAGCCACGCGTACGCCCTCGGCCAGCTCGACGAGGCCTACCAGGACCGGCTGATCCAGGGCTTCGCGGAGGCAGGCGTGGCGTTGGTCACCGCAGCCGTCTACAGCTTCCCGGTGCCGCCGGTGAAGAGGCTGCGGGCCGCGGGCGTCACCGTCGCATGCGGGCACGACGGCATCCGCGATCTGTGGGGTCCCTACGGCAGCGGCGACATGCTGGAGCGGGCGATGCACGTCGCCTACCGCAGCACGTTCCGCAGGGACGAGGACATCGAGCTGGCGCTGGAGGCCGCCACCCACGGCGGCGCCCGCGTGCTGGGGCTGGAGGGCTACGGGCTGTCGCCGGGCGACCGGGCCGACCTGGTCGTGCTGCCGAGCGGCAGCCCGGCGGAGGCGGTGATCGTTCACCCTGGGCGCACTCTGGTCATGAAAGATGGCGTAGTCCTGCACAATTGACCGGCGGGACCATCGAAAGGCAGGCAAGTGCTCTCTATTCACCAGCGGATCGCGGCAGAGCTCGGCGTACGCGACGGGCAGGTGCAAGCGGCCGTCGATCTGCTCGACGGCGGCGCGACCGTGCCGTTCATCGCGCGATACCGCAAAGAGGCCACCGGCGCCCTCGACGACGTGCAGCTGCGCACGCTGGAGGAGCGCCTGCGCTACCTGCGCGAGCTGGAGGAACGCAGGACGGCGATCCTGGAGTCGATCGAGTCCCAGGGCAAGCTCGACGACCAGCTGCGCGAGCAGATCATGGCGGCCGAGACCAAGGCCAGGCTCGAGGACATCTACCTGCCCTTCAAGCCCAAGCGGCGCACGAAGGCGCAGATCGCCCGCGAGCTGGGCCTGGAGCCGCTCGCCGACCAGCTGCTCGCCGACCCCACGCTCGACCCTGCCGCGACGGCCGAGGGCTTCGTCGCGGAGGGCGTCGCGGACGCGGGCGCGGCGCTGGAGGGTGCCAGGGCGATCCTGATCGAGCGGTTCGCCGAGGACGCCGACCTCATCGGCGGCCTGCGCGAGCAGCTGTGGAGCCGTGGGCGGCTGGTGTCGGCGGTGCGGGAGGGCAAGGAGGAGGCGGGGGCCAAGTTCTCCGACTACTTCGAGTTCGGCGAGCCGTTCACGAAGCTGCCCTCGCACCGGATCCTGGCCATGTTCAGGGGCGAGAAGGAGGAGATCCTCAGCGTCACGCTGGAGCCCGACGACAGCCCCGACTACGAGCTGCGCGTCGCCTCCAGGTTCGGCGTCTCCGACCAGGGCCGGCCGGCCGACAAGTGGCTGACCGAGACCGTGCGCTGGGCCTGGCGCACCCGCATCCTCGTGCATCTGGGCATCGACCTGCGGATGCGGCTGTGGCAGGTGGCCGAGGAGGAGGCCGTGCGGGTGTTCGCGGCCAACCTGCGCGACCTGCTGCTCGCCGCGCCCGCCGGCAGCCGCACGACGATGGGCCTCGACCCGGGGCTGCGTACAGGTGTGAAGGTGGCCGTGGTCGACGCCACCGGCAAGGTCGTCGAAACGGCCACCATCTACCCGCACGAGCCCAAGCGGCAGTGGGACCAGTCGCTCGCCGTGCTGGGCGCGCTCGCGCAGCGGCACGGGGTCGAGCTGATCGCCATCGGCAACGGCACGGCCTCCCGGGAGACCGACAAGCTGGCCGGTGAGCTGGTCAAGCACATGCCGTCGCTGACGAAGATCGTGGTCTCGGAGGCCGGCGCCTCGGTCTACTCTGCCTCGCCGTACGCCTCCCAGGAGCTTCCCGAGCTCGACGTGTCGCTGCGTGGCGCCGTCTCCATCGCCCGCCGGCTGCAGGACCCGCTGGCCGAGTTGGTCAAGATCGACCCCAAGTCGATCGGTGTCGGCCAATACCAGCACGACCTCGCCGAGTCCAAGCTGTCCCGCTCGCTGGACGCGGTGGTCGAGGACTGCGTCAACGCCGTCGGGGTCGACGTCAACACCGCGTCGGCGCCGCTGCTCACGCGCGTGTCGGGCATCGGCTCCACGCTGGCCGAGAGCATCGTCCGCCACCGCGACGCCAATGGCCCCTTCAGGACTCGCACGGCTCTCAAGGAGGTGCCGCGGCTCGGGCCCAAGGCGTTCGAGCAGTGCGCGGGCTTCCTGCGCATCCGGGAAGGCGACGACCCGCTCGACCTGTCCAGCGTGCACCCGGAGGCCTACCCGGTGGTCCGCCGCATCCTCGGCTCGGTCAAGACCGACCTCAGGTCGCTGATCGGGAACACGGCGGCGCTTCGGACGATCAAGCCTCAGGACTTCACCGACGAGAAGTTCGGCCTGCCGACGGTCACCGACATCCTGCGCGAGCTGGAGAAGCCGGGTCGTGACCCGCGTCCCGCCTTCAAGACCGCCACGTTCAAGGAGGGTGTGGAGAAGCTCTCCGACCTGACGTCGGGCATGATCCTGGAGGGCGTGGTCACCAATGTGGCCGCGTTCGGCGCGTTCGTGGACGTCGGCGTGCACCAGGACGGCCTGGTCCATGTGTCGGCCATGTCGCACAACTACGTCAAGGACCCGCGCGACGTGGTCAAGCCGGGCGACATCGTGCGCGTCAAGGTCCTCGACGTGGACATCCCCCGCAAGCGCATCTCCCTGACGTTGCGCCTGGAGGACGAAACCGCCGCCCAGTCCGGGGGCGACGGCTCCCGAAGGCCGGCGGGCCGCCAGGGCCAGACCGGCGGCCGCGGCGACGCCGCTCGGGGTGACGCCGCTCGGGGTGACGCCGCTCGAGGCGACAGTGCCCGAGGCGACAGCGGGCGGGGTGACGGCGGCAGGGGCGACAGTGCCCGCGGCGACGGCGGCAGAGGCGGTCGTGGCCAGGGTGGTCGCGGCGACGGCGGTCGAGGCGAGGGCCAACGTGGCCGTGGCGAGTCAGGCCAGCGGGGCGGCGACGGCGGCCAGCGCGGCCGAGGCGACGGCCAGCGTGGCGGCCAGCGCCGCCAGGAGCGCCCGGCTCCCAGCGGCGCCATGGCCGAAGCCCTCCGCAAGGCGGGGTTGACCGACGACCGCTGAGCCAGCAGCACCGGGCTCAGGGAACCTGCTCCGCTGACCTCGCAGCGCGGCAGGGGCCCGCCATGGCGCTACGGTCTAAGGGTGAGCACGACGACATTCGACACGGCGGTCACCCAGGCCCGCGACCTGCTCAGGTGGCATTCACCCCTGCGGACGGAGCTGTGGGCGGCGCGGCTCACGGCCGGTCTGGAGCCCGGGCAGGTGGGCCCTTTCCTTCGGGAGCTGGCCGAGGACGGCAGCGCGGAGTCCCGCCTCACCCTCGTGGCCCTGGCGGCGGTCAACGCAGCCGATCGGGCCGGCGTCGATCTGCCGCCCGGTGATGCCGTGGAGGAGTTGCCGGCCGGAGCCGCGGCCGCGGGGACGTACGCGGGGGCCGGGGATGAGCG
>NZ_VCJS01000204.1 GCF_005893125.1 Nonomuraea basaltis
GTCGGACCACCAGCGCCGCGAGCTCGTCATATGACGGGCGGCGATCCGGGGTCTTCGACACACGAAGATCATCCCATTGCAGGGACACCGCTCACGCCATCATGATCTTGATCTGCTGAATGCTTACAAGTGGCGCAACATGTCCGCCGATTTCCGCCCCGCAGTTGCATGCGATCTTCATCCGTTGGCGGCAAGACGGTGATCCCCCCGGGGCAGGCTGCAGTTCCGCGGTGTTGGATGTTCCTCCGCCGAGCCCAGGCTTCGGCATGTCGGAGCTGTCCGGTGAAGAGCCAGGCCCGGGCCTGTACAAAGGCATATCATGAGCACAGAATTGGTCATGGAATACGGCTGATTATCTCGCGTATCCAGGTTCTGTTGTCGGGCCATTCCTCGTCCAACGCGAATTTCCCGTATGTCAGTGCATCGAGATAGGTTGAGCCCTCGCTGAGCGACTGCAGGCTGTGGCGGACCGCGTTTGCTGCGACCCATCGTCGCCAGGCGTCGTCATTCTCTTCCCGAACGGCGAAGCCTCGATCAGCCCATTGGTGTCCGAGGCTTTCCCACTCGGCTCCCACGTCCTCTAGCAGATCGGCGTCCAACGGTAGGCCGCTGTGTGCTGCTTGCCTGGCCCGAGTGGTTGCGGGCATGTCCAGGTGGAAACGGTTGGTGAGGACATCGACCAACTGCAGCAGGACCGCACTCCGACTTTCCTGAGGTGCGAGGCGGAGTCTTGCGTCCAGATCTGGTTCGTAGTGCCACAAGCCGATTGGCGGGCAATCCTTACTGATCAACGGTTCGACAATGGCCACCTGGCGAGGTTGGTCGAACCAATCCCTGGGCAGCTGTGCTCCGGTGCGTAGCTCAATGATTGCCAAGGCCGTTGCCTGTTGGGTCGGCCATGGAGCATTGACAACCTCTTCCATTGCTGCTGCTTCCGCCTGAAGCGCAGCAGGATCGGCGCCATATATCGCGTGTGGATTCAGCTCAGCAATTCCGGCAAGCCACTGCCCATTCGCTGCGTATTCCAGGACCCTCCTACCAGTGTGGTTCCACGACAGGTGCCAGACCTGCGCTTCTTGGCTGAGCCAGGCCATGACGTGTGAGCCGGCAGCGTAGCTGAATCCGTCAGGCTCAAGCAGCATGGTCGCGTCGCCGGATTGCCCTATGTAGACGGCTCTGCCGTTCAAGGATTCAACTTCTTCGATGAACTCCTCATCGGCGTCTACGATGGGCGGATGCCCGCCGCCGATGAGTCGTGAAGCTGCGGACTGGAGTGATAGGGGCTCCTGGAGAGGGCGGATGACAGTCCATGCCAGCGCTTCTCCAAATGAGGCACTGGATTGGAGGAGATTGGTGTAGTAGTCCACTGCTGCATTAAAGGTCATGGGGGTTCCATCGGTCAGCTGCTGGGTTCGATTGAGCGGGCGCTGCCGCGGAAACGATGGCCGTTTCCGCGGCAGCATAGTGATCAGATGTTAATCGGTTCCCAGGTAGTAGCGGGAAAACCGATCAATATGTCCCGGCCAGCAATGATCTTCCATTTTTGGAAGTGGTTCCGGTGCGCCGGTCTGGCTGTTGTCGCCTACGAATCTATTGAAGAATGTGTCTTCGTCCAGGATTCGGTCGTTGTTATAGAGTCGACGCAGTAGTCTTCCGGCCCTCTGGTTCGGGCCCCACTCGCCTCCGTCCATTGCGCAGACGGAGAGAGTGCCTTTCTGATCCTCGGCAGCGGACCGATTGCCTACGGAGGCAAATGGGTACTCGTCGCATTCTTGGACAGTGGGCGACGCCAGGCTGTAGCCGTCCCACAGGTCATGACATCTTGTCTCAGAGCGGGATCTGTTATTATTGATATTTGCCCGCAGTCGCCAGAGATACTGACTGGGATTAGGGCGGCCGGATCCGTTTACAGCGCAGCCGGGCATGGTCTTGGAGGTTCGTTTCGGGAAAGTGTCCAGCTGGTTATAGCACGCTTTCCAGTAATGGATGTAGGCCTGCTCGTATGTGCTGGACTGCTTCCACTGAATCGACGGCACGACAGGCATTGTGCATCCGCCGGTCGTTCGCGCGATGTAGTCCGCAGTATCACACCTGACCTTAGCGTCTTTTTCGCTTGTTGTGTACTGGAAGGTGATGGTGTGTTGAATTTGTCCTCCGGCGGAGATTTGCGCGTATGGTTTGAAAACGCAGTTGGAGATCCTCTCGGGGTTGGGCACGTTGGCGTTTGCCCGGTTCGTGCGTGTTGCCGGCGCATGGTCTGGGTCAGCGCGGAACCGGAGCGTAGCGATGCTCTTCCAGTCGCCGGTTTCGTCTTCGGCTACGTCGTCCCAGGCGTCCACATCCATTGTGACGTGGTTTTGCTGTGCGGAGCCTTGGAAGGTGGTGACATCACGGCATGCAGTCTGGTTCCTAGCGGGACGCATCCCTACGGTGAGACCGATGTCGCCAATGTCGAAAGTGGGGAGAGCTACGCCGCTGTAGTCTCCTGTCGCGAGGTAAACATCGAACCAGGTGTCGCGTGTTGTCGCACCTGATTCCAGACCAGAAGATGCGCCGGTGAAGGTTTTGGCGACGAAGAGGAGCTCGCCGTCCCAGGCGTTGCCGTCTTCGATGCCGGTATCGTCGTCGTCCTGGTCAGTATCGTGATGGACTGCCACTTTATATTTGATGCATCCACTGAAGCGATTCTTCAGCAAGCCGTGCGTACGCCGCGTTCCGTATTGTTCATTGCACGTGCCGGGGGTTATCCGGTCGTACTTGCCGGCGGCGGCGATAGTGGCTTTCTGCTCTGCTGCGGTATTGCCACCAGAGGCAATCTCAGCTGTGGGGCCGCCGTCCAGCAACGCGTATATCTCATCGGCGTTGAGTTCGCGGTTGAAGATCCAGACTTCGTCCAAGCTTCCAGTGAGTGCAGTACCCAGCGTCATGGACGAGGTGGAACTCCACGACGGGAAACTAATTGCCGAGCTTCCGATCTGGTTCCCGTTGAGATAGAGGGCTACGCTTCCGGACTCTTTCGTGTAGACGCCAGCCAGATGGAACCACTGGTTGACGGGTGGTTTGACGCCTGAAAGCACACCTTCGACGGCTGCGTTCGGTTCGTCAGTGCGGGTCATGGTGAACACCAGACCATGACCAGGGTCATTTCCGATTCGGAAGGGAGCCTGATGCGTACCGCGCTGTTCCAGGAAGGTATAGGCGCTATCCCTATCGGTGAGTCGAAGCCATGCGGCGACGGTAAACGTCTGATCCGTCTGAAGAACGGCCCCGTTAGTTTGGGCGAAAGGCGCGCTTCCCGCTTGGCTCACATCTATCGTGATCTGCTGCCAGCCCGACCACGGTGATGCTGTTTCACCGGCAAGCGCACGAGCACGCCATCGAATCTTCCATCCGTCGGACAGCTTGCCAGCGGGCACCACCACTGTGGCTGCAGTACCAGAGGCAACATTGTCGACCGCCGTGGCCCAGATGGAACCTGTGCCCTGACCTTCGCCTGCGGTCGGATCGTGTTCGATCTCAAACTCTGCTCGCAGCGGCCGCCCCTGTGGATCAGTGACGCCAGCTCGCATTGTCGGTGTGGTGACCGTGGTTACCGTGGTGCCGTTCACGACAGACGAGGGTGTCATGGTGAGATCATGCACCCCTGGCTTCGGCAGCACGACCGTGAGGAGTTGCCAGGCCGCCCACTCTGATGTTTGCTGGCCGGCAACTGCTCGGACCCGCCACCGGACCTTCCACCCGTCGGTGAGCTTCCCCTCGGGAATGCTCATGCTGGCTTGCGCGCCAGCGGCGATACCGTCGACCGCTCCGGCCCAGATCGCTCCGGCACCCTGATCTGCAGTGGCAGGGTCGTGCTCAACTTCGAACTCTGCCCGCAAAGTCCCCCCGACAGGATTGTTCACTTGTGCGAGCAACGCGGGGGTGAGGCTGCTCGTCACGGTAGTCCCGTCGACCTGCTGCGACGGATTGACCTGTAGTGCCCCGACCGACGGGTCGGAGACCGGGTCCGGCAGGTCCACGGCCAGTTCCTGCCATGCCGCCCACGGTGAGCTCACTGTGGTGGCGGTGTTGACAGCGCGAGTACGCCACCGGACCTTCCACCCGTCGGTCAGCTTCCCTTGGGGGACGGCAAGGGTGGCCTGGGCCCCAGAGGCGACGTTGTCCACGGCTCCGGCCCAGATCTGCCCGGTGCCCTGCGTGGTCGCGGTGGGGTCGTGCTCAACCTCGAACTCCGCCCGCACCGGCTGGGCGGCCGGGTCGGTGACGGTGGTGTGCAGGTTCGGGGTCACGCTTGTGGTCACGGTGACGCCGTTCACCACCTGTGAGGGGGTGACCTGGAAGGCGCCAACGGTCGGGTTGGGTACATCGACCGTAGCCGTCTGCCATGCCGACCACGCCGAGGTGGCGGCGGCGGTGGCGTTGGCCGCGCGGGCTCGCCAGCGGATCTTCCAGCCGTCGGCCAGCTTGGCTGAGGGAATGGTCACTGTGGCCTGGCTTCCGGACGTGACCACCGGAGAGGCTCCGGCCCAGATTTGGCCGGTTCCCTGCCC
Organism: Nonomuraea basaltis; assembly: GCF_005893125.1. Lineage (GTDB taxonomy): Bacteria > Actinomycetota > Actinomycetes > Streptosporangiales > Streptosporangiaceae > Nonomuraea > Nonomuraea basaltis. The sequence continues at coordinate 4,551 of NZ_VCJS01000204.1, forward strand.
GGTCGCGGCCGGGTCGTGCTCAACCTCGAACTCGCCGGTGAGGTTGCCACCTGCGGTGTCGGCGACGGTTGCGGCCAGCTGCGGGGTGAGCGAGCTGGTCACGGTGACGCCATTCACGCTCTGCGCCGGCGTGATGGCCGGCCCTGAGATGGTCGGCGCCGATGCCGGTCCGCTGGTGGTGATGGTCAGTGTGGGCGGCTGGTTGAACTCGGTGTCTTCCGAGGCTGTGAGGTAGCGCCAGTTGATCGCCGTGCTCTCGGTCGGCGACTGCACCACCAGGCCATGGTCGACAACCCCGGTGGCCCAGTCCTGGGCGATGCCGGTGACGTTCCACTCTAGCCGTTGGGCTCCGCCGGTGCATCCGAGGCTGTAGCCGGCCTTGTTGATCTGCGCGTCCTCGGTGGTCGCGGTCGGCTTGTTCGCCCAGTAGAGGTTGTTGACGTCCCAGGCGCCGGTCACCCGGCGGACCTGGAGGCCGTCACTGACCGACGTCCCACAGGCCGAGCTTTCGATGTTGTACAGCGACAGCTTCGCGTCGGTCACCGTCTGGCCCTGCAGACTCCCCGTGGGGAAGCGCAGGTACGAGCGCAGCTTCTCCCCCGTCTGCACACCGGCAATCATGACCGAGCCGTCGGGGTACGCCGGCCAGTCCACTGTGTCACTGCTGGAGAGCGAGACGTCCTCGCTGCTCGTCGACGCCGCCATCGGCTGCATCCGGACCGGATAGGTGGTGCCCGGGTCGGTCAGGAACCGGTGGTCAGGCTTGAGCACCAGCTCAGTGCGGCCGTCCTTCGCGGCCACAGCGGTGTCGACCTTGACGCTCTTGGCCAGCGGGAGACGGCCCTTGGCGCTGCCATCCCACATGATCGGCTGCGGTGCCGAAGCGACCAGCTTCTTGTCCTTGCCCTTCAGCAGCAGCCGACTGCCCTTGCCCTCGGTCAGGGTCAGGCCGTCGCCTTCGACGCCGATACGCAGCTCCAACGGCTTCGACGGCCGCTCCCGCAACACCACATCATGCCGGAACCCGGTCGGCAACGCCGTCACTACCAGGTCGGCGCCCACGCCGGCGGCGGCGGTGTAGGTGGCCACGCTGCCCTTGACGGTTGGCTTGGGGAGCGGTGTTGGCCAACGCAATGCGTAGCTGCGACCATCAGAGGTCATCTTGACGAAGGGCTCCGTACCTCCGTTGGAGATCTCTACCGCTGCGCCATCGGCGATGACCTTAGGCGTCAGCTTCCCGCCCTGTTGGAAGAGGGAGGTGTCGATGGGCAGCCACACCTCGTTGCGCTTGACACGTACGGGCCCCGCCGCGACCTCGGTCACGAACGCCCGCCCGCCCGGCTGAGCGTAGGTGATGCTGGTCGTTGAGGTTTCTTCGGTGACTTCTACCTTGGTGTTTTGTGCAGCAGCCTGCTGTGCGGCGGCAACCCGAGCCGGGATCAGACTTTCCGCAGCAGGGGCGCTACGCGTTGCGTCGCCGGCGCCAACGTTTGTGAGCGCCGAGTTGCTGACGCCAGGAGTCCAGGAGACGCCGCTGTTGACCGTGGCCGTATGGTTGTTCCCCGATACATCGGCGGCCGTACTGCCGGAAGCTTCGCTGAAGGGCCAACGGGCTGTGATTCCCGTGTCCGGTGCCTCGATCGGAGTCAGTTCGAGATCATCCGTGGGGGCGGTGTAGTCTTGATCGCTCGCGTCCCGGTATGCCAAGTCCTCCGCGTTGGTGACCGGATTAGGCTGCGGCAGGGTGTTGGAGACTCGCCCGGCTGCCGCCCACTGAGAAATCTCTTGTGACGTCTTCGGTCGAGTCTCGTCTGTTTCCATCAGGTAGACCGACGTTACCGGGATGGCAAAGTCAACTTCGAGCCTGGGACCGTGCGCGGGGTAGCCGTCGGTCTGCTCCCGTGTGCGGTAGCGCCGCCAGTTCTGGAGGTCGGACTCGTTTCCGGCAGTGAGCTGGATGCCGTAGTTCGGCTCGCCGTCAGCCCAAGGCTGGACGATGCCGTTGACTGAGTGGATGAGGTCATGCGCGTAGTTCATCGACCCGGAGCAGTCGGTGCTATAGGCGCCGTACTCAGTGTCCGCGCCCACGTTGGTGACCGAGGGCTGGCTGTTCCAGGTCAGCGTCAGCTCATCCCAGTCGGTGGTGATCCGGCGAGCCGTGATACCGGACCCGACCACCTCTCCGCAGGTGTGGGACAGGTAGTTCCACAAGTCCAAGTCCGCGTTTTGGATCTTGGAGCCCCAGAATGGATCGCCCTGCGGGGGCAGCGGGAACTGGATGTAGCTCCGCCAGCGCTTCGTGCCGGAGTTAGATTTGCCGACCAGGATCCGATCCAGCCGGAAATTGTCCCAGCTGTCGGTGAGGTCGACGTCGTTGACGAAGGTGTCCATCGACTCGCCGACACCGGCAGGGCAGTTCCCGAGAGTGCACTCATACCAGTCGTCATCGACCGCGGCCATGGTCACCGGGTACGCCGTTGCCGGATGGGCGAGGAACGCCGGGTCGGGACGGTACACCAATGCCGAGCCATCCAGGTTCACCGCGGCCTTGCCGACTTTGGCGGCGTTCAGGTCGCCGTTGGGGTCGGCCGCGACCGCATCCAGCAGCGCTGCCGGTCGAATGTCGACGGTGCGTTTGCCGTTGTCACTCTTCAGCGTCGGCTGCCCCTTGGCGTTCTTGCCGAAGGCCAACCCCTTGGGCAGATCCACAGGCACGCGGAAGGTCACCGGTTCGGTGGGCCGTTCCCGGATGACGATCTCCTGCTGGAAACCGGTCGGGGTGGCGGTGACGATCAGGTCGATGCCTTTGCCGTACACCGACGAGTACGTGGCGGTGCTGCCGTTGAGCTTGGGCTTGGGCAGCTTGCCGGGAGCGTCGATCTGCGCAGTGGTGTTGCGGCCCTTGCTCATGATCACGGTGGCGTCGCCACCCGCCGACAGCGTCAGGTCACCCTTGACCACCTTGGGCTTAATGACGCCGTCTGCCTCGACGAGGGTGGTGTCGATCGGGGTGAAGCCGTCACCCTTGGCGTTCTTGACTCGGATGGGCTCCAGGTACAGCTCCATGCGCAGCGTCTTGCCATCAGGATTGGCGTAGTAAGTGGCGGTCTCCGAGCGCAGCGGTTCAATCTCGACGCGCTCGTTGTTCTTCTTGGCTTGCGCAAGAGCTCTGCTGGTGGGGGTTGTGGCGCTTGGCGGTGAACTTGGCGGCGAAGTCGTAGGGGTGGGGGATGGCGTGGGGCCCTGAGCGATCGCGGGCCCGCTCATCAGCGAGACGGGCAGTGTTAGAGCGGCGATCAGGGCAGCCCGACGGCGCGTCCGGGTGGATAAGCCCGACGCTGATCGTGATGTGTTCACTCCAGCCTTTCGAACAGATGTATCAAAACGGAATGATCATCACATATGCCGTAAAAAAGTAAAGATCCTTTTTGGTGACGGGAAAGGTGGGCTCCGTAAGCGGGGCGTCATGGCCGGCCCGTCCCTTCGCCCCGGCCCGCCCGTTCATCCTGCCTGGCCCGGCCCTTGCCGGTGGCGGGGCCAAGAGCGCGTGCCGCGGCTGCGTAGGCGGCGAAATCGGTCACGCCGGCCAGCCCCTGCCCACTGCCGCGCCTACTGCCGCTCGCGGGAGCCGGCGCCGGGCCGTCCTGCCGGGCGGCGCGGATCCGCTCGGCCTCGGCCAGCGCCTCCTGCGAGGGCGGGATGCGCTTTTTGCGCCGGCAGGGCGCACGATCATCGCCGGTGGCGGCCAGCACCGCCTTCTCCAGCGCCCGCACGTGCTCATCGGGGCGGACGATCTCGTGTGCGCCACGCACCGCGAGCCGGTGGCGGGCCAGCGTGTTGCCCGCCGCCGAAATGATCTCCACAGTGTCCTCGTCCAGCCGCCAGCGCACCAGCACCTGCTGATCGCGATAGCCGGGCGGGACGGAGTAGTGGTTGCCCTCGAAGCTGACCAGCCCTTGCGGGGAGACGACCCGTTCAACCTCCAGCAGCGCCGGATACGGCCGCTCGGGCAAGGCCGCCAGCGGCTCGGCCGCCGCAACCGACGCCACGGTGGTCTTGATCCGGTCCCTCCAGCGCACCCGCACGTCACCTCGGGTGCGGCACCAGCTATCCAGCGAGGTTTGGGCCTGCTCGGGCGTCATCTCCTCGGCCAAGGTGCGCCACCACCGCTGAGCCGCACTGTCGTTGGCCTTCTCCACCGAACCCTTGCGCTGCGCCCGCCGGGGCCGGCAGATCGCCGGGGCGATGCCGTAGTACTTCAGCACCGGGGCAAAACTCGCCAGCAGATACGCCTCCCGGTGCGGCCAGGCCCACGCGGTCGGCGGGTCGGGCAGGTGCAACCAGTCCCACTGCACCTCACCGCCCGGCTCGTGCTCGATGATCCCCACATCACGGCCACGCGCCTGCTGACACGGCTCACAGTGCGGGCGCAACCCTCGCTTGCGGATCGCCCGGGTGAAGGTCGAATACCCACCGGCATACCCCAGCGCGGTGATCTCGTCGAACAGCGTCATCGCCAGCAGATGCGGATCTTGGGCCAGCCGGATGCGGCAGTACTGCTCGAACTCGGCGAACGGATCCACCCGGGATGAGCGCCGCACTCCCGGCGCCCGGGACCCGTTGAGATACGCCGCGATCGTCTTACGGTCCCGGCCGAGGTGCCGAGCGATCGCCGAGATCGACCAGCCCCTCTTGCGCAATGCATGCGCCTCCACGTCTTCCCCCTGTGTCAGCATTTCCTTGGGCTCCCCGACAAGCTGCTGATCTTGACCAATCGCAGCCTTACGGGGAGCCCACCCACCAACGAAGGACCTCCTCCGGAGGGTCGGCTACCTGGGGAAATTCACAGAGCAGAACTGTCCGATTTCAGAGAGCCGCATCAACCAGGCGTGGGGTGTCAGCGCCGCCGCCCGGCCGGGGGATCGGGTGGCGCTCAAGAACGGCTGGACGCCGCGCCCGTTCATCCACAACACGTGGGCCGTCACCAGCTACGGCCGCATCGTGGGTCCCGGGCGTGATCTGCTGCTGGCGGTGCAGACGGACCGGCAACCGGGGGAGGGGACGGGCATCACGTCCATCGAGGGGGTGGCCCGAATGATCGGCACCCGCCTCCACAGCCTGTCCCCGATCACCATCCGCCCTTGCCCAACCAACCCAACCCCCTGAGCACCCCGCCCTCGTGACGGGCACGCTGGCGGCGGTTGAACACCTGGAGCGCATCGGGGTCGTACCAGCCGCGGCGCGTCACGTAGCCGAGCATCATGATCACCATCCACGGAGCCGTGCACGTGATGATCAGCGTGGTGAACGTCGAGATACTCTGCGTGAGGTTCGGTGCTCGTGTCCCTATAGTCGAGGATCCGCATGCGAACCCAGGCGATGCTTGCAAAGGATCCGGGGAGGTCGACGACTCAGTCGAAGAGTGCCTCCGCAGACTCGACGGCGAATGCTCGATCGAGCCAGACGTCCAGGGTCGCGACGTCCTGGCAGGCCATGACCCGCTCGCGCACCTCGTCGGACACCGCGATCCCCCGCACACCGAGGATCTTCAGCAGAGACTTGGCCTCACCTCGCGCCTCACCCTCGGCCAGCAGGCTCGCGGAGTAGTCGCCCTGGTATGGATACGTCTTCATGGCCATACGTCGCTCCCACTCTCTCAGTGCGTTTCCTTGCAGTGACAGGCTGATGTACCGAGCGTACCGCCAGGCGAGCCCTCGATCGATGCCGTACAAGGCCTGCTGCACCGCAGCGATGATGGCGTTGATCTGCGGATCTTCGCTCTTCGTGACGGTTGAGATGACCGCCAGCCCGATGTTGCTCTGAGCCTCGGCGACATCGGTGATGACGGGGGTGTTGTCCGAGGCGATGACCAGGGGGATCAGCCTCAACTTGGGATGCCCAGTATCGATGACTTGTCGCGCCCATTGGGCGACCCTACGGTTAGGACAGATGACGATCAGGCAGACCGGACATTTCTCACGCGCCCGGAAGTTTGCGATGTATTCCAACCATGCATAAATCTTGTCATCGTCCCGGGCTCGTTGCGTCTCGACGATGATCCCGAATTTCTCCTCTCCTTTTCCGTAGAGTATTGCGCCGTCGGCCCGGCAGACGCCCGGGTCTGCCTCCGAGAGATCGGGCGAGGCGAGGCACGCCTCACCCGCCTCCGGTATGGGCAGATCAAACAGCGCCCGCAGCATGTGTCTGGTGTACCCAAGATCGAGGGTTGCGATCTGGGTCACCGCCTCGTGTTGCGACGTGATTCTCACACCATAGATATTAATATTTGCGTTCGATCCATTACGTAGCGTTGACGAACTTGGATGGTCGAGATTTCCCACGCCCTCAAGAGCAGCCGCGTCGGCCAGCGTCTGCTCGAACAGCGGGATGGCCAGGCCAGATCCCCCGCCTCGTGGTAGGCGCCAGCGAGGTTGTTGCGGGTGGCCACGGTGTCGGGGTGCACATCACCGCCGGGTGTCTGCACGCCGCCCATTGCGTGGCGTGCAAACCACGTCATGCATTCGTGCACTCGACTTCGGAAATCGACACCACCGCCGCCACCAGGACCTCGAACACGACCTGGAAAGCGTCCGGCCCCGCGACGTCGCCGCCGCCCAGCAAGCCGCCCACGCCCCTGGCTTGCTCACGCCGAGCTCGCCGGCGTGAGCGACTGGGACAAGGCCTACGTGTACGGCTTGACCGACGGGGATACCACCTTGTTCAGCAATAGTGTTTCGCCCGCGTTTTAAATTCATCCTCCGCCAGCAGAACGTCCTTGCTGCCATCACTGGTGGACTCCTGGATCACGATCTTTCCAGGCGGGATCTTCTCCTTAGACCGGGTGGTGAAGTTGACGCCCTCAAGCCCTACATGGGTTTCCGAGGAATAGGGGCTGACCATGTACGTCTGCCCGTCGGCAAAGCTCAGGCTCCCTTCCCGGAGGGACCATTCGGCAGGTTTCTCCTCCAGGTTCATGGACGCGATGCCGCCGCCGGTCAGTGGTGGCGCCTTGATGTCGGCCTGATCCAGGAGTTCGCCCGCGGCGCGACGGTAGACCGCCACACCGTCCGGTGCGCGCCCGCACCAAGCCGCCACCATGGTCAGCTGCCCATCGGCATTCACCGTAAGCCCGGTCAGGCCGCCCGGCGCCGGACTACCGTATCCGCAGGACACCGCCGCGAGAGCGAGCGTCAGCGCGGCGATGCCCTTCAAAGTCAGGTGTTGCACGTCGTGAATCCTCGTGACGATGTCGCAGGATGTCAACAGTGGGGGTAGCCGCCCTTTTTCAGGTCCGCCTCTATCTCGTAGCGGTTGGTGCATGCATTTTGCCCGGCGGCCGCATAAAGGAGCGGGAAGGCGAACCAGAAACCGGTCATCTCGGCGTAGAAGTACCACTGCCTTCTATGGACCTTCTCATGGTCGGGACTGGGATGACCGGTGGATGCGGGTCTATTCAGGAGCGGCGGGCTGCACGCCCGATGCCAACGATGGCGCCCACGAGACGGTGGAAGACTGGGCGGCGGGTGGCATCCACGAAATCATCCTTGACCGGACCTCGGATGACAACTCGCCCGACGCAGACACGAAGAGCTCGTGCACGATCAACCCGAACGTCAGGTACACGACGCATGCCTTTTGGGTGAGAAAGGACCTTGAGAACCCCCACACCTTCAGGTGTGACAGCTCTCGATCCATCACCTTCTATTCGAGCGGCTGTGTCCTGTCTACCCTTCGCCCGGTCCTCATCTTCGACGAGAACAACGCGAACGAGATTTTCGCAGCGCGTCACGTCTGGACCGCCCTCTACGATCAAGGCATCACTTACCCAAAGGTAGGGAGTGGACCTGCGAAGAAGATACCGGGCGGCTTTATTCCGCATGCGCCTTCGTGCGCCAATCTCTGCCTCAGGAGGTCAACAAGCAAGGCCGTCGAAAAGGCAAACCGTGACGTGGTGATCCCTGAATGTAGGAAGATCCGCCCCTACGTAGAGCCAGACAGTTGCGACGAATATCCATTCGCGACCACACTCCAAGGAGCTGGTCAGCAGGATACCGGCTACAACTACTCCGTTGCCATCATTCCGGACACGCAGAATTGCTCGCAGGGTGCGACGATCAACCAGTGGTATCAGCGTAACCGGATTCTTGACCAGGACTCGTTCTGGGTTGATGTGGTCCGCCAGGGCTACAACAGGCCACATAGCGGCGCGCCGGGCACCGTCGCCCACGATCCCGCACCGACCCCCATCAGCCTGGCCACGTGCACCATTGACGGTGTATCATGGCTAGCAATAATCGCCTAATAGTCCACTGCCTTGGGAGCGAGTTAACCCGCTCCCAAGGCGGCTGCACTATTTCACTCAAATCTCCATAAAGGAGTATGGCGACTTGGCCGCTTTCTCGGTATACAAAGTGGCACTTGACGCGATATTCGATGTGCCAGCATGCCTGACTTGGATACGCGGCAAGAAGGCCGAGGAAGTCGCGCGACTGCTCGAAGGGCGGAAGGATCAGATCAGCGAGGGACACTTTGCAGACCTATACGATGCCTACGAAATGGAGGAAAATGAAGGCATTGTACTGATCACACAGAAGGGCGACTGGATTCTAGCTGTCGAACTGACGAGATACCGGGGAGCGAAGTCGGAGACGTTGCGGAGTCTGTCAGCGGACGGCGAAGCTATGGCACTGGCATGGAGTATTGAGTGGGACGCGGCATTCACATACGCCGTCGACGGGCGTATCGACGTATCGTTTGACCCAGTGAGGCAGGCGACCAGCGCGTCCGAGGCCGAATACCTGGAATGGTCCCGTGCCTACGGCATTTATCCTCAGCAATGGCAAGGCGATTGGCGAGCCGCCGCCTTCACCATCGCGGAGAAGATCTCCGGCATCCGAGTCGACCGTGACTGGAAGGATCGGAGTCATCTCATCCTGAGGATCGAGAAAGCGCGCGACGAAGAACCCGATGAGCGCCCCCCTTGAATCTGCGCCCTGACATGCGGGTGCTGATCTCTCGTCACCCGCGGGTGGCTGCCATTGCAGCCGCACCCCCCATCGGGGAGTTCGACGAGGGAACGTTGATCGCGGTGGAGATGTCGGTGCGGGCCGCGGGCCTACGGGAATCCGTGGACAGCGCACTCTTGGAGGAAGCGCTGGCCGCCGTCGCCGCAGGCAGCCGGGGGGAGCTGGCGCGCCCATTGCGGGATGCTCTCGACAATCTGGCGGAAAGCTTGGCACATCAGGCCGCCCAAGCCATGCATGGTTATGAAAACATCGATCATCCCGAGCCCGATACGGAATGGGGTCGGCTAATGATGAAGCATCACGCGGTGAAGGCGCTGGTGGAGGCTCTCGCTGAGGACGCGCACGAAGCGTTCGTACTGGCGCTCCGGCATGCGAGCACGGTGGCCGCATCCACGCGTAAACAGAACGACGACTACCGTCTGCTAAGGCTTATAGAAGCTCTCGGTTTTTATGTCTTCAACGGATACAACTCTATCTGACTAGGCCAACCTGGCGCCAAGAGCTCTGGCGTGAATTACTGTAAGTACTACACCTCTGATGTCTACGTCAAATACGGCTACACAAACGTCCAGTGCGACGAATATCCCTTCGCCGCCACTGAACAAGGAGCAACCAAGGACAAGATTCACTACTCTGTCTAGGGGCTCGAGCGCAACGCAACTGGCTTCATGGAAATGCGCTCAAAGCGTTCTATGGCCATTACCGGCTCCTCGCCTATGGCGCTGAAAGGACCGTCACCAAGGTCAGCGACAGCCCGTTCTGGGGTGAAAATCGTAGATTAGCGGTTATAGGATACGGGGGCTGCCAAAGGCATCCCCCGATCGATGTGAGGACGCAGAAATGACGCACCCCGGAGCAGGCGCTCCCCGCAGAGAACCAATGGGATCTGATGGTCGAGCACGGGCACGGTCTCCAGAACGGATTCCATGGCCTCTGGGTCGAGAGCGATGATCCTGAAGAGCCGTCCCGGCTGCTCCGAGTGGATCCGGACTCGCGCCTGGAGTGCGATCTCGAAACCGCCATAGAGGTGTACGGACGCATACGGGTGCGGGCCGCTGTGTGGATCGGCCCGCACGCCCCCGGCTGGACACATGTCTTCGCCTTCGGCCTGCATCCGTACCATCCCGCCATCCGAAACCTTGGAAAGCGACGTGTCTTCGAGATCTTCTGCCGCGAAGAGCTGGGCGAGCTCGAACCCCTGAACCTCTACCACGACGGAGAATAGCTCGGAGACGTCTCCCCGCCGTACAACGACGGCGGCGATATGGATCTCCCTGAGTACATGCCGCACACGCCTGGACTGGAGCTCGGCGAGACAAGGAACCTCAAGCGGGACATGCATTTTATGGCGTGTATGGTGGGTCGCATCGCGGGACACTTCACCGACCGGGAATGGTGGACGGCGACGCGCACCTTCTACCGCATCCCCGACGGGTCATGGGAAACATGATGACACTGGGGCAAGTAACAGGACGTGGGGTGCCATAAAGCGCCGTCATACGGGCTCTTCGAACTTAAGCGGGGTTGAGGTATCCGCGGTCTCGTCTGGTGGTGGCGTAGCGAGTGCGTAGACGCTGGTTGTCGGGGTTGCGGAAGCCGTAGGCGTCGCGGGCGACGGTTTTGATGACGCGGTTGATGCCTTCGGAGTCGGCTTTGGTGATGCCGGTCTGGATGAATGGGACGAGTTCCCGTTCGCCGGCACACGGCAGGGACCCGGTACGCCAAACCGGAAAACAACTTCTCCGCTTCTCCGTATTGCCGGTTGATGCGGCGCAGAATACTGCACACGGGAACGTGCTCGGTGCCTGGTACCAGAACAACCGGGCGATCCGGAGCGACCGCTTCTATATCCACTTGTTCGACTGACCTGAACGCCCCGGTGCGTGCATCCACGACGCGCGCCTCTCCCCCGACCGCAGGAAAGGCAACGGTCATGGCAGTCCTTCGCACGAGCGCCCACGACAGCCTGCGCATTCACCAGGGCTCGGAATTTCTCATCACCGAGGTGGAGGACGGCATGCCCACACGCAGCCTCGTCCAGGGGAGGTCTTGGGCAGGTGGACGCTCCACAGGATCGGAGCAGGGCCCAACGGCGTCGACATCACCAGTGCCGTGCCCCCCCGGCGGTCCGATCCACGTTCGCTACGAACTCTGGGACGCCGAGCCGGGCGGGTGACCCGCAAACTATCCGATCAGGAGGCTGAACTCGTGTCGGCAGACGACCTGTATCAACTGCTCCGCTCGTACGACCCCAGCGATGTCTCGATGCAGCAGTTCTACGCCGTGTGGGTGGAAGATATACCTGTCGAAGAAGCAGTCGTCATACTGAACGGCGATCCGGCCTCTGGTGCGCCGGACAGCTTCTCCGGATGGGGCTCGGGCTCCGACGGGAGTAGCAGTGAAGCGGCCGGCCTGCTGGCCGGTCGGATGGGCGACTGGACGTTGATCATCAGCGATTACCGTTCCACAGAGGACGAAGCGCTGCTTACGTTGTCGCGATGTGGCAGGCGGACTCTGGCCATCAGCTGGGATTTCCACGGCGAATCCATGATCAAATACGCGAAAGACGGCGAGCTAATCACAGTCCTCGACATTCTCGACACCAACGAACGGTCCGGTCGCGATCCGAACGCCCTCGACCCGTACCTATCTGGCCTCCGCTTCAACATCGACGAGGACGACCCCGACGAACCCGCTATCGAGCCTCGAGAGAGTTTCACCTCCGCGCTGACCGCGATCGGCCGAATGGTCGGCCGCCAAATCGACAGGGAATGGCTGGAAGCCACCCACACTGCGTACATCGTGCCAGCCGAGGACCCCGATTAATCGCCACCCGATCGGCCGGTGACGTCCTCCTAGTCTAGTAGCGGCGCTCTCCCGGTAGCGGCGCTGTGGGATCATTACAGCCCGTTGTCGTCGCTGTACGACGGCGTCATGCCCTAGGAAACGACGGTATACGCCCGCCGAGCAGGTGCTCTCGCAGGACGGGTTGGGGACATACGCGGGATGATCTTAAGCGGCCCACGCGATACGGAAGACATTTGCCCAGCTCACACCGCGCGAACAGCTTGAGTAACCTCCGCTCTCCTAACACGGGTGCCGCAGGTTCGAATCCTGCCGGGGGCACTCTTCTCCACCAGGCATTTTGGCCTCTGACCTGCGGTTTCTCGGCCGCAGGTCTTTTGCTTGTCTGGCCCTTGGTAAGCCACCGCGGGCACCCGCATGCAGCCATAGGATCATGATCAGGGGACATACGGGGGATGATCTTGAAAGGATTTCCCGAAGTCCGCCCCCGGGATGGTAGGGGCAGATTGTCGCGGCCGGGCCGCTGCGCCAACCGGGCGTTATGAGGCGCTGGACGCGGGACCATGTTTCACTTCAGGCGGCCAAAGCCACGTGCGGCGCGGAGAGCGAGTTCCCATGCCCCGTCCGCTGGTAGACAATCGGGCCGTGTCGTCCGTGAAGCGGCCCAGACGTCTCTGGGTCAGCGTGCTCGCGTGGGTGGCCACGGCACCGTTCGTGGCCTGGGCGTTGTTCCGATTACTGCCATGGAACGTGCATTTCCGGTGGGTGCAACTACTGGCCTTCACGCCGTACGTCGCTGTGATCTCGCCGGTCGGGCCAGCGATCGCCTTGTTGCTGCGGCGGCGGGCCGCGCTCGTCACCGGCCTGGTAGCGACGGGTGTGCTCGCGGCCATCGTCCTTCCTCGCGCCATACCCGAGGGAAACCCCTCCGCCTCTGGGCCGGGACTGCGGGTGCTCTCGTCGAATCTCAGGATCGGCGTAGTACCGGCGGCCGCACTGGTCGACTTGGTGCGGCGGACGCGTCCTGACATTCTCACCCTTCAAGAACTCACTCCGTCAGCCGCCCGCGGCCTGGACACAGCAGGGATGGAACGCCTACTGCCATACAAAGTAGCGTTCTCCCGGGACGGCCTGGGCGGGTCGGGGATCTATTCGCGTTTTCCGCTCCAGGCCGATTCGATGATCGACTTTGGAGGCTTTCAGCAGACGGCGGCGACATTGGCCGTTCCGCTGCCAGGCGGAACAGGCGGCATTCAGGTGAACGTTGTTTCGGTGCATCCCTGCGCGCCAGCGTACGTTTCGACCTACCAGTGCTGGTCGGCAGGGTTGGATGCATTGCCCTTGCCCGGCGGCCGCGTACGGATTCTCGCCGGCGATTTCAACGCCACGCTCGATCACGCGCCTATTCGCCGATTGCTGGCCGCGGATTATCGCGACGCGGCGGATGCAACGGGAAGCGGTCTCTTGACCACGTGGCCCTCCATCGACAGAGATTTCGAAGGGCTACGAGTCCCACCGGTCACCCTTGACCACGTGCTGGTGGACCCGCGGGTCGCGGTTCGTTCCTTCAGCGCGTACCAGTTGCCGCTGACCGACCACCGGGCCGTTTTCGCCGAACTCATCCTCCCCGCATCATGAAGTCTCGAGTCCCTCGGTGCTAGCCTGAGATCCCGGGCGCCCGGCTGGAGTAGATCATGGGAAGCCTGAGAGTCGCCATCGTCTTCGTACACGGCATTTTCTCCTCGCCGAAGACCTGGTCACGCCTGGAACAGGTGATGGATTCCGATCCGGACATGGTCGCATTCGACAGGTTTCACTTCACCTACTGGACGCCGCGGATGAGGATCAATCCGTTGCGCCGGATACCCGACTTCAACACCGTGGCCGACAGCCTGCAGACCTACCTCGACAACGATGTGAGCGATTACCAGAGAGTGGTTCTCGTCTCGCACAGCCAAGGGGGATTGATCGTACAGCGGCTGCTGGCCAGGATGCTCCACCGTGGCCGGGGACGAAGACTGCGGCGAATTGGCCGAATCATCATGTTCGCCTGCCCCAACTCGGGTTCCCAGCTTTTCAACATCGCGCGGAGGGGATCCTGGTTCTGGCGGCATCCCCATGAACGTGAGCTGCGCCCTCTCAACGATCTCGTCACCGAGACGCAACAGCTCATCCTCGAGAGAATCGTCTACACCTCCACCCGCACCGATGACCGATGCCACATTCCCATCATCGCGTGCGCAGGCGAGTCGGACGGTATCGTCACGCCTGCGTCGGCGAAAGGTGTCTTCCCCTCGACCGAGGTGGTCCCGGGGGACCATTTCACGATCATACGGCCGGACTCGGTGACGCATCGCTCGTACACATTGCTGAAGAACGCGCTACTGGACTTCCAGTCAAGCATCGCCCCAGCAGCGCCACGGAGACAAACGATGGACTGGGCCCAGAGGGCGCTGATCGACCAACACCTGTTATTCGGCATTGAGCGCACGGTCGACGAAGTAGGCGGATGGTTGGGGAACAGGGATGGGGACCGGATCATCAGTATTTTCGGCGCTGGCGGCGCCGGGAAGACGACTATCGCCTACGAAACCGTGAAGAAACATGCAACGACTGCGGGCTTCGCTCGGATCGCATGGGTGTCCGCCAAATCCAGCCATCTCGGCGCCAGCGGTAAGGTCGAGCAGGACGAACGCACCCGTTACTACTGGGGCGAACTGCTGGCCGAGATATCAGGGCAGCTCTTCCCCGGTCTCGATCCGGTGCCAGCGCTCGTCGAAGAGCGATTCATGCAGGAGATACGGAAGCTGGACGAGGCGGAGCTATGTCTCATCGTCGTCGATAATCTCGAAACGGTGCCGGACGCCGAGAAGGCGATTCTGTATTTCGATCGCGAGTTCAAGTCTGTTCGGCACAAGGTGCTGCTTACCACCCGCCATTCCCTTCTCAACTATTCCGACCGCATTCGCCAGCTCGAGTGGAATCGCCTCTCCGACGAGGCCGCACACGACTTCGCCGCCTATCTGGGCCGGGACGACCCGGCCCTGGACTTGACCCGGGCAGACCTCGAGAACGTCGTCGACGCAAGCCAGGGAAATCCGCTGATCATCAAGATCATTATGCGGCTCTGCATCGACCGCAAACAATCAGTCGGAGAGATCATCTCGAAGGTCCGCGACAGATCCCACGGGATCGGCGAGAGCTTGGCCACCTACCTCTACGACGAATCCTTGACCGCGCTCCAGCGCCGTGTCGGTGAGGCCAACGCGGCCCGGCTCATGAACGTCTTCTGCGGGCTGCCCAGTGGCGAGACCATAGACGTCGACGAATTCCACGTACTCTCCGGCATCTCGAGCCGCGAGGGGTTCGACGAGGCCAAGGCTGCCGCATCACGGCTTGCGTTGATCATCTCTTCCAGAGGCAACACCCGCTTCAGCGTGCATTCGCTGCTTCGTGCGTTCGTTTGCGGGCGATGAGAGCGATGGACGAGGCACCGGGACTACTGGAGAGCCAGTTAGTGCAGGCTGCCTACAGGAACGCGGACTGGTGGCGGCGCACGACGGTCAACCACATCGAACGGACCGAGCGGGTGGACCTGAACCGGCTCCGGACCACGATCTCCGGCTGCCTCTTGTGGCTCGACACGTGCCTGGAGCGCCCAGAGATCTGCGAACCGGATCTCCTGTCGGCCTTCATCCAGCAGTTTGCCCGCTTGGCGGGAAGCGGCGGCCAGTCCAGGAGCGATCACAGTGTCGTCGCGGCGCTGGATCAATGCATCAACTGGACGGAGGGGACCGGGGAGCAGGCGGCGAGTCTCTACCGTGCGAGGGCGATATTTTTCCGGACCCGGGTGGCCGAGAGCAGGGAGCGGCTCAGCTCGTTGCAGTCGGCTCTCTCGCAGGCAATACCGGGGAGCCGGGACTGGATAGGCACGATGGTCGATCTCAGCGAGTACTACGTGGAGATCAGCCGATACCGGCAGGCGGTCAGGATTTTCGACGATATCCGCATCGATGCGATTCCGGACGATGTGCAAGACCGGTACGAATGTGCAACCTCCCTGTGCCGGGGCGTCGTGCTGTTCTCCTCGTTTAGAAACATCACGCAAGCCGAAACGTGCCTGGCCCGGGCCTGCGAGATGGAAACGAACATCTCGGGTGATGACGAGCTGGCGGGCTGGGTGGCCAGAGCGTACCGATACCGCGGGCGCATCGCGGAACTGCGGGGAAAGCCGGCCACCGCACTGCGCCTCTATCTCCGCGGAAAGGCCATCCAGGAAAACCTGCCTATGGACGCCGTGGTCCTCGGGTTCTTTCATCTTCGGATCGGTGAGTTGCTCGCGGGGCACAAGCTGCTCAGCGCGTCACGCGACCACTTGGCGGCCGGACGCCGCTTCTTCACAGCCGGCGCGAACTTTGGCTCTGGAACCTTGCAGGCCGACCTGGGCTACGCGGCCCTGTACGCGGCCCAGCAACGCTACAGAGATGCTGAGAAGATCATTCAAGAAGCTCTCCGGGCTAGCCGCAGGATTGGCTTCCGGCGGGGGGAACTGCTATGCCTGGGTTATCTGATCCTTTTGCAGCTCAGAGGCGGGCATCTGCTCAGAGTGCCGGTGAGCTGCGCCGGTGCGGCGCTGACGCTGTGGCGCGGGGAACTGAGCAGGAACAACATCGTAGGGCTCCTGTGCAACATGCCCGCCATGCTCTCGCTAGCCATCAGGCGGATGTCGGACAAATGGGGGCACAAAAGAGCAACCGAGCGGCTCGCCATGTGCCCATGCGAGTTGCACGAGCATATGGAGCTTTAGCCCGGGTTGAAGTCAGTCGCCGGGGCCAGGCCCGCGCCGCCGAGCACGTCCAGCTCCATCATCTCCGCCGAGCGCACTAGGCGAAGTGCGCCGAAGCGTCCGAGCTGCCCCTGACCTACTCGCGCGTGGCGTCGAGGTCGGCCTGGCTGCGCAACAGCTCGGTCACCCACACGGCCCGAGCACGAGGCCTATCTGCTCCAGTGGGAACAGACCTGGAGCAAGCGCCACCCGTACCGGGGCCGGACCGAAGGCATCGCGGCGCACGGCCCTTCTTAGCAGTCGCCGCGCCGCTGTTCGGTCAGAGGTCGAAGTGGCACGCCACCTTGGGGCCGCTCGCCGCTTCTCGCTGGCTGACCAGGGGGAATGTGGCCACGACAGTTTTGATTCGGATCTGGCCCACATCTCGTGATGACCCTGCGTGACATCCGGTCAGGGGGTGAGCAGAACGCGCTTGCGGAGCAGGTCGAAGCGGGCCCGCCCGTAGGTCTGCCGTTTGAGCATCTCAAAAGTTACGTGGAATCTGGCCGTGGAGGTGATCATGTCTCCTCGGTCCTGACCACGGAACTGGGGAGATGGCTTGAGCGGCACGGTGGTGCTGGAGGAGAAGTGGCCGGTGCTGGGCCGGCATGCGCGGGCGGCCGAGTGGCTGCGGATCTGGGTGGATCTGGGAAGGGCGCCGCGGACGATCGATGCCTACGCGCGCGGGTTGGCCGAGTACCTGGAGGTGTGCGAGCGCGAGGGAGTCGACCCGGTGACGGCCGGCCGGGCGCACATCGGCGTGTTCGTGCGGGAGTTGACCGAGCGCCCCAGCCGTCGGGGCGCGAACGTCGTCGCGCTCGATTCGGGCTCCGGCTTGTCGAACGCGACCATCCAGCAGCGGATCGTGCCGGTCAGGCTGTTCTACGACCACCTCATGGAGGAGGGCCTGCGAGATTCCAACCCGGTCGGCCGAGGACGTTACACGCCGGGCCGGCGCCGCAGCGGGTCTTGGGGCGGGCATCAGCGTGGTCTGGTGCCCAGGATGACGAAGCTGCCGTGGATCCCCACCGAGCAGCAGTGGAGGAACGTCCTGGCGGTCGCGGCCGACGAACCCGTCCGCAACCGCGTCATGCTCGCCCTGGCCTACGACGCCGCGTTGCGGCGCGAAGAGCTGTGTCTGCTGCGCACCGACGACCTCGACCCTGCGCACCGCACCCTGCGGATCAGGGCGGAGACCACGAAGAACCGGCTGGAACGTGTGGTGCCGTACTCGGCGGCGACCGGTGTGCTGCTGTCGAGGTATCTGGCGCACCGGATGAGGATCAGCAGGGCGCGCGGGCCGTTGTTCCTGTCGGAATCGCGGCGCAATCACGCCCAGCCGTTGAGCTTGTGGACCTGGTCGAAGGTCGTCCGCCGCATCGCGCTGGCCGCCGAGGTTCCGCAGTTCTCCACGCACAGAAGCCGTAAGGAATCAACTTGTCGGCGTGTCGCGGCTCTCTGGTGCTCTGGCAAGGAGATCGGCCGCCGTGCGATAGCGGATGGGTGCCCGTTCGGGAAGGCGGTCTTCCTGCTCCAGCAGCGGGC
>NZ_VCJS01000205.1 GCF_005893125.1 Nonomuraea basaltis
GGCTTGGGACGCAGCATTATCTGGGTGGTCCGCATCTCGATCATCTCCTCCGGCAGTCCCTACGTGTGGTGCCTACTCTCGTGCCTGAACAGGGTGTTGGAGCAGGTGCGGAAGTCCCCGGGGAGAGGGCCGGAAGCGCCTGATGACGTGGGACTTTCGTCCTTCGGACGAATGGCCGGTCACAGTGGACTGCATCATCTGACCTGCCCAGTAGCGGTGTTACGGCCACCCGGGCAAACGTGGTGATTCAGACCGGCGGGTGTGCCGTGGTCGCTTTTCTTGGAGGTAGGCGGCGGATCCCGCATTCACCTCATGGCCCGGTTAGCTGGACAGGTTTGATGGGCACGGTGTGTCGTCGCGGCGTGACACGGGGCGGATGTTCGCGGGCTGAGGGCGGCGGATTCGATACGGTGAGTCGTTCAGTGTGGTTTTCCGTCCTTGCCTTTTCAACCGGTCGAGCCACCAGGGACGGAGGTCCCAACCCCGTCGGCTGCTTGTCAGGACTTGCGGTAGGTGGATTCGGCGAGAGCCTTGATGGTGATCAGCTGCTTGCGGGTGATCAGGAAATCGGCCGACTCGGAGAGCACCAGGTAGACCAGCCCGAGCAGGCCGGGACGGCACCGGATCCGCAGCCGGAACAGCAGGCGGGTGTGGTCGCCCGCGTCGAGTAGGACGATGGCCCAGCTGATCCGGACATGGAACGCGCGGATGGCGAGCACGATCGTTCGCTCCGGTTCGACCTGCTCCACCGTGTACCCGGTGCCGAGCGGCGGGGTTGGCAGCAGATCGCCGCGTTCGAGCCGCTGCAACTCCGGGACGATCGACTCAGCGCTGGGGTGGCCGTCGTTGGTGATCCGGTCGTAGCCGTACCAGCCCGCACGGGGGTGGCCGCCCATCTGCACCAGCCACGGCCACACGGCCTCGGGCGGTGCCTCTATGGTGATGGCACGCGTGGCCTGGATGTGCGGGCGCCGCACGATCGCATCCCCGGGAAGAGGGCGCTGGGCCTCACCTCGGGTGGCTCCCCAGCGCAGCAGCCGGGGGCGAATGAGCATCAGGTAGGCGGCAAGTCCGATGGCCGGGAGCATCAGCACCCGCCTTAGAAGGCGGCGGGCGGGGCGACGTAGCTTCATATCTCGATCGCAACATGCCTGGGCAGGACCCCGTAGGGCCGAAGGGCGGTGCTGATCCATCCTTAGTCCCGCCCGTGTCCCCACCACGTGAGTCAGGACACCTGGTGGATGGTTGCCTCCGGCGGGAAGCGGCGCAGAAGCGAGGCCGAGGTCCCGGCAGGCAGGCAGCGAGTCGGCGGCGGGCATACCTGCGTCTGCTCCGCCGCCGCTTGGTCGTGCCCCCGAGTTGCTCGCAGCGGTCGGTCGGTTGGCCGCTGCGAGCAACTGGCGCACTGCGGCACCGCTTCGGCCATGTGGGGGAGGGGCGCCGGCTACCGTTGCGCACGCCGGGCGGTCCCCCAGAGCTTCCCCACCGTCGGCGGCGCTTGCGGCCCTGGCGGCGGGGAAGCTCTATGACAAGCCAGGTAGAGGGGGCGGATTCCCGTCTCGTCACCTGCGGTTCCCGGTACGGTCAGGCCGCAGGGAGTCCGCCGTCCTGCTCACCCTGGATGTCACGTTCGATCCGGATGGACCATTCGGCGGCGGCAGCGGCCAGCGCCGCTACCGCGGTGAGGGCAGGAGCGGCGATGAACGCCACCACGCCGACCGTGACCGGGATCTCCATCACGGTGTGGCCGTGGGAGTCCTTGACGATGATCCGGCGGACGTTGCCCTCGTGGATCACACTCTTGACCTTGTCGGCGAGCTCTGTGCCGCGGACCTTGACCTCTTCGTGCGTGACCGTCATCGTCTTACTCCTCTTCCTTCAGGTTCTGGCTTTAGGGTCCGTCTAGGCGACCTGTCCGGGCATGAGGCCAAAGTCCCGGTCGTGTCGCCGATGGTCATGACGTTGGTGCCGGTTGCCTGTGCTCGGGGACAGGGGCCGCGGCCAGGCGGACGCCGACGAGGATCAGCGTGGCGCCGGCGAGCAGCAGGACCCCCCGTGGCGACGAACAGCCCTGCGGTCAGTCCGGTGAGCCAGGGCAGGGTGGCGGCCACCTTGAGGTCGGCGCTGACAGGTGCGGTGCCGTCGGCGTTGATAATCACGATCGTCCAGTCGCCGGGTTGGACGTCCCGCTCCACGCTTCCTGAGCCGCTCGCCGCCCAGAAGGTCTGCGTGCCGGGCTAGGCGGCCGGCACGCCACCCGGGTGACGCTGGTAGCGGATGTCGTCGGAACCGCCCGCGAAGTCGAGACGAGTGACCTGGTCGTGGCCGACATCCTTCAGATAGGAGTCGGCGTCGGATTGGCGGGCGATGCCCACGAACAGTGGCGTGCCTGTGCCGGCGGCCTCGATCCGGACCCGGCCCACCAGGTCACGTACGAAGTCGACACCTTGGCCGCTGACGGCGATCTGTTTCGGTGGTCAGCGCATACGTCGATGTGGTGAGGCGTTCGGAGCTGGTCTGGCAGCAGGACGACATTCTGGAACTCCCTTTCATATGGGATCGGCCCTGAGGCCAGAGGAAGTCCGGCGAACGGACAAAGCCAGAGCGCGCAGCGATGCCGACCTGAGCGAGGTGAAGGCCTTCTCCGACGCTACAGCGGCCTCGGGGCGGACACTGCTGTCTACGCCGCATCCCTGCAGGGGGCCGCGGCGTGCATTTCCTCCACGGTCGAATGGGGGGTGGAGGTGACCTTGGTGGAGCTGAAGGACATCCAACTGCCCGACAGTATGAAGCGGGCGATGGCCAAGCAGGCCGAAGCCGAACGCGAGAAGAGAGCCAAGATCATCAACGCTGAGGGTGAGCACCTGGCCGCCGCCGCACTGGGCGAGGCCTCCGACATCATGATGGCCCACCCCCTGGCGTTGCAACTGCGCAACCTGCAGAGCCTGGTGGAGATCGGCGTGGACAAGAACAGCACCGTCGTCTTCCCCGCCCCGCTGATGACCACCATCGCCGAACTCGGCGCCTTCCTCGCCCGCGAACAGGCCGCCGCCACCCCCGACATCCGCAACGGCGTGCCCGTGCCGGTCTCGGTCTCCCTGACCAACGGAGCCCCCGATACCGCGTGAGGCGGCCGGCCCGGTGGGGCGTAGAAGGATCAGCTGGATGGCGGGGTCACCGCGACCGGGCACCAGGCTTTGAGCAGCGCGGTCTGGGTGACCGGTCCCAGCAGAAGGCAGGCGGGCGATTCGATTCCCCGGTTGCCGAGCACGAGGAGCGTCGCATCCTTGGCCGAGTCGATCAGTGCGCGCTGGGGTCGCTCGGTCACGAATTCGGTCGTCACCGGTACATCGGGGTGTCTGCGCGCCAGTTGGGATGCGACTTCACGAAATCGGGCTTCCGCGCCTTCGCGCAGCGCGTGTGAATCCACGAAAGGCAGCGGATCCGGCCAAGACGATGATCCGCAATCTGCCCAGCAGCACAGGACCGTCAGGATGCCGCCACGCAGCGCGGCCTCGTCCAGAGCGAAGTCGAAGGCCGCCAGGCTCGCGGGCGAGCCGTCGATGCCGAGCACGATTTGGACTTCCTGGCTGCTCGGTTGCAGGAGGGGCCGGACGACGACGACTGGCCTGGTACTGTGCGCGGGCACCTGTACGGCGGCCGACCCCACCTGCGGGCCATCGAACCCTCCCTCTCCCCGAGACCCAAGCGCCTCCTCAGCTCACACTCGTCGAGCGCCCAGTCCAAGGCCTGCATCGAGAAGTCCGAGCCGTCGTAACCTACGACCACTCTGTGGGGCTCAGCCACGGCTCTCACCTCGCATCCGTCGCCGGCGACTGCGGCCGCTACGGGCCCGTCAAGATGTCTGTCAACCGGCAAAAGCCATCACCCCTTGGGCTCTGCGGCTGTCCCGATGGACGGCTACCCCCGTACCGGGGCGATATCCCCTCTGACCAGCGCGGCCTTAGTACAAGAGCGTTGCGGGCGCGCTTCCAGGGCCAGGCCCAAAGGTCACGATGGCGCGCGCTGGGTTGGGCACAGCGGGCCGCGAGGTGATCTACCGCTGTCCCGACTGTGGCCAGTCTTTTCGTGGTCTTGGCTTGGCGGGATCGTGCGGGATCGACCTCGCTCGGTAGGCGGAACTTGAGGTTTTCTGCAAAATCGTGTCTTTATGTCGCTTTCGGGAAGGTGGAGCCGTGAGGAGTCGGTTGGTGAAGGAGAAGGATGATGCGTGGACGGATTGTGGTCGGAACAGACGGCTCCGCATCATCGACGGTGGCAGTGGAGTGGGCTGCAGCCGACGCTCAGGGGAGGGGCTGCTGCTGCGGATCGTGCATGTCTGCGAGCAGTGGTCGCATGGCATGGACACGTCGAAGTACTGTGCCGGCGCTTTGGAGGCCGCCGCTGACAAGGCCCGCGCTAGGAGCGGAGATGTCCAGGTCAGCACTGAGATGCTGTCGGGCAACGTGATCGACTCGCTGATAGGCGAGTCGGTGTCCGCCGAGAGCCTGGTGCTGGGCAGCAGAGGATTGGGCGGGTTTGCCCGGATGACGCTTGGGGGGGTGGGCCTGGCCGCGGCGGGGCATGCCGCCGGCCCTGTCGTGATCGTCCGTGGTCCCGGCACCGCGCAGCACGATCAGATCGTGGTCGGCGACGACGGATCCGAAAGCTCACGGCAGGCCATGGCGTACGCCATCGAACAGGCCCGTGCCCGCCGTGCTCGATTGCACGTGGTCTACGCCTTGCGAATGCCGATGGTCTCGCCGGCATGGCCGGCTTACAGCCCTCTGCTGATGGCCTCCTTCCAAGAGGAGGCACGCACCGCGCGCGGGCCGCCCCTTGGCGAGAGACGAATCCCGACGTCGTGATCACGGATGAACAAGTACGCGACCATCCTGTGGCCGCCCTCATCAAGGCCGCGGCCACGGCGGACCTCGTCGTGGTCGGCTCACGCGGCCTGGGCGGGTTCTCCTCGGCGGTGCTCGGCTCAGTCAGCCATGGGGTGTTGCACCACGCGGCATGCCCAGTGGCGGTGGTACGGCCACCCGACGAGCCAGAGTGACCAGGCCCGCGCGCTCTGGAGAGTCATACCGATGAGGAGCCGGACGGGGGAACATCATGACTGGTCTGATCATTGCAGGTGTGGACGGTTCGGCTCCCAGCGCCGCGGCGGTCGAGTGGGCCGCCGACGATGCTCTTCGGACCGGTGCCGAGCTTCGGATCGTCCACGTCTTGGATCGGCGGCCGTACGAAATCACCAGATTCCTGGTCTCGGATCAGGAGGATCGCCTGCGCAAGGCAGCGGGCAAGGTGCTACAGGCGGCCGAGGCGACCGCGCGCGCCCGTCAGCCGACCGTGGAGGTGAGCACTCGGTTGGCCGAGGGCGTGCCTGCGGCTGTTCTGCGGGAGCAGGAGGCGAGCGAACTGGTCATCGGCAACCGAGGGGTGGGCGGGTTTGCCGGAGCCCTGCTCGGATCGGTCACCATGGAGGTGGCCGCACAGGCCAACTGCCCCGTGATCGTTGTACGCGCCGAGCCGAGGGAGAAGGTCGGTGAGATCGGAGTCGGCGTCGATGACTCCGACACCTGCGAGCCGGCCCTCGGCTATGCCTTCGAGCAGGCCAGGCTGCGGGGTGCCACGCTGCGCCTGATCCACGCCTGGCAGGTGCCCGTGCACGCCTTTGCCCCCGAGATCCTCTACGACCTGGGTGAGGTCCGTGCCGCCCAGCGCGAGGCCGTCGGTACGCGCATCGCAGCGTGGCGGGCGAGGTATCCCGAGGTGAACCTCGTCGAGGACGTCCAGAACGTACACCCCGTCGACGCGCTCACCAGTGCGGCGTGTGACCTGATCGTCGTCGGTTCCCATGGCCGCGGCGCGCTCGGCTCGCTGGTCCTCGGATCCGTCAGCAGAGGGGTGCTGCACCACGCGCGCTGTCCCGTCGCGGTGGTCCGCTCTCAGGAGTTCTTCCGGCGGCCATAGAGAGAACACGCGGACACGCCTCATCGGGAAGGCCGACGTGCACCACGAGATCGTGCTCAGGTAGACAACCGGCGCCGCTCATTCGCCGAGTGGCTACCGGCGGACCACCACGATCGGGCATTTGGCACGGCGCAGGACGGCATGCGCCGTCGAACCGGGCACCGGGCCGGTCAGTCCGCAAGCTCGCAGACCGAGAATGAGCAGGTCCGCATGAGCGGAGGCGTCGATCAACGCGGTGTGCGACGCTGCGTGTCCGCAGGTGCGGCGGACCACAACGTCGGGAAACTTCTCCTGCCAGGGCGTGATGGCTTCGGCGAGAAGTCGCGTCGCCTCTTCGGCCGCCGTGTCGACGCTGTGAAGAGGCGGCTGCCCGGTTCCCGGGCCGTAGGGGGTCGTCCAGGTCCAGGTGTGGACGGCTCGCAGCGCACTCGCGCGCATTGAGGCTTCCTCGAATGCGAACTCCACGACCGGTTCCTGGCACGGGTGGCCGGTCAGACCGGCCACGACTTCCCCGGTGTGCCGACGCTGGTTCCTGCCGACCACGGCGATCGGGCAAGGTGCGGAGTGTAAGAGGCGCAGGTTAACGCTGCCGAGCTGACCGCCGCTCAAGGCGTCCTGTCCTCCACGGCCGGTGACCAGCAGTTGGGCATGGGCGGCATGCTCGACAAGCGCAGGGACCGGCTCCTGGGCCACGATCTCGGTGGTGATGCTGATGTGCGGCTGTGTCATGCGGGCGCGGAGCGCGGCGTGCTCCAGCAGTGCACGCAATTCCGCGGTCGGGCGCTGGGGCCGGTGGCGGGAGATGGCGTGCAGGATCAGCAGTGGGGCACGGCGCAGCCCCGCTTCCTTGCCCGCCCAGGCGGCCAAGGGGAAGGAATCGGGGCTGCCGTCCACGCCAACGACGACCGGACTCATCATGAGCGGGCCGGGGCAGCAGGGCCGGCGAGCTCGGTGATGTCGCGTTGTGTGACGACGGCCAGTTTTTCGGCGAGATCGGCAAGGGCGCGTGAGGCTGCCAGCTCGTCGCCGATCTCCGGCACCGCGGGGTCCGCCGGGTTGCGGCGAGCGTGACCGGTCCCGGATAGATGAGTACCGTCCCTGGTGGTCAGGACCGCTCGAGCGTTCGTGTCATCGCCATCGTCGGCAAGATAGATCTGAACGGACCATTGCTTGGCTTCCATGATCGTAACCTCTCTCAGGGTTTGGCGGCCATGCCGCGCGAGGCCGGGAACTCGCGTATCCCGGTCCATCTCGGAGATCACCGCGGAGATGCGGTGCGGCCGATCATGGCCAGGCCCGCCCTTCCCGACCGTCGCCCTCCTGATTTCGATGCTGCCCCTTCCCCGACGGTGGGGTAAGAGGCGAACGGCCCTGGGTGTCCGCAGAGATTCAGGACGGAAGTCCCGGTGATACAGGGCTTTTGCCGGGACCGGGCGCAGGAATCAGAGATCTAGTGGAGATGGCCACATTCACCTCTTGTGAAAGGAGGACGAGATGGTCGAAGTCACGCGTCGCGACTTGCCCTTCCAGGTCCTGGAGCTCCCGGACTGGCTGGAGGGGCCGATGGCGGGATGGCGAGAGTACGCTCGCTTGATCCGTGTTGAGGACTTCGTCGCCGATGGGCGCTACGTGGTGCGGGCCGAACTACCCGGAGTGGACCCCGCCAAGGAGATCGAAGTCAGCGTGGATCAAGGAATGCTCCGCATTCAGGCCGAGCGGCCTGAGGAGCGCCGGGAACACGGCCGCAGCGAGTTCCAATACGGCAAGCTGCATCGGACGATCCGGCTGCCGCGCGAGGCAAGGGATCAGGAGGTCAAGGCCGCTTACCGCGACGGCATCCTCGAGATCAGCATTGGGCTGGCCGAGGAGAAGAAGCCTGCCGCCCGCAGAATCACCATCGAGGGCACCGGCTGACCTCACCAGGCGGTCCAGGTCGCGGTCCTTCGACGCGGCCTGGACCAGCTCGGCTCGAGTGGTCCAAGCCGTCGATGAGCAAGGCCGGCGACTCCATCTCGCGTCTGCTGCCGCTCCGGCAGCACCGGCCGGACCGCTACTGCTGCCGCGCAGCCGCCGGGGCGCGACGTCCTACAACGACTTCGTGGCCAAGGTGGACAGCGGTCAGGTACAGGCGGTAACGGCGGATGACGCGGGCGCCGCGTCAGGGACGCGGAAGAACGGGGATGGCTTTGATACCCAGGTTCCCCACGCACTCGACGCACGGGATCTGGAGAGTCGGCTCAGGGGCCTGGTCAACGAGGCCGCCATCATCGCCGTGCGCGGCGGCCGCCCCACCTCTACAACGAGAGCTTCCCGCGCGATCTGCTGACGGTGCGAGCCACCGGCATGTTGGCACATCGCGCGGCGCTCGACCGGCTGGCCGCAGTGCTGATCGAGCAGGAGACGGTGGACGGTTTGCGTGGTCGCGGCGGCGTTTCGAGCAACCGGAGATCAGGATCTGGCGCCCATGGGGGCCGTCAGCGCATGACGGCGGAGGCACATCGCCGATCACCGCTGTCGCAGTCCTCGACGGCGTGCCCGATCTCACCTCGCATCTGCGGGGCTCAAGGCGCTTACGGCTCCAGTGACTGAGGGATGGAGTCCGACGGCCCGGCCGGGTGCTCAGTGTGTCCCGCCGCGTCGTAGATCTTGACCCACTTGATCGACGGGAACTGCTTGAGCGTCGGCCCGATCTGGTCGGCGATGGTGAAGGTGGATCCTCCGCTGGTGACGCGGCCGGTCAGGTAGACCCTGGCGACGCCCTTCTTGACGGTCAGCTTGCTGAATCCGGTGGCCTTGGAGCTGACGAAGCGCAGCCCCTGCGCCCGCTCGGCCTGGGTGGGGCCGGCGAACAGGCGTTGCAGCGCGCCGAAGGCGGTGGCGGGCGGGATCACCGGACGCTGCACGGCCGTGGTGTACGGCCTGCGCCCGGTGTTGTAGTTGGCCGTGTTGAGGAAGTAATCGCGCACCGGCACCGTCCGGTAGGGCGTGGCGATGTCCACGATGACCCTGCTGGGCCGGGTGAGGGTGTAGACCCGGTAGGGCACGCGCTTGGCGAGCCCGACGCCGAAGGTGAGCGTGGCCTCGAAGTCGCCGGTGTTGACGACCTGGATGACGCCGGGCAGGGCGTAGGTTCTGCGGGTGAGCCCGTAAGTGACCTTGCCGTGGCGGTTGTGGCCGTCGGCCTGGTCGAAGCGGACCTGAAGCAGGGCGCTGCCGACCGCGTTGACCGTCTGTCCGGAGCCGTCGGCGATCAGCCGGGACACGTAGCGGACGTCGCGCTGGGCCGGCACCCGGCCTCGGAACTCGAAGACCAGCGGCTGGGCGGCCTGCGCTGGTGCGGCCAGCAGGCCAGTGGCACTGACCACCATTGCGGTGGCGATGAGGGGGCGGATCGGGAGCATGACCATCATCTCTTTCCCCGTGAGTGCTCCTGATCTCAGCCTGACGCCTGCCGTCGCCGGGCAACACCGGCGAAGGTCCTGAATCTTGCACTTTCGGTCATCTGCGGGGACGAAAGTCCCGGAGAAGACGAGCAGGACGACTCTGAGTGGCGGCGTCTGCTCGGACGAGGATGGAAGGGACAGCGTCCGAGCGGAGGCGATCATGAAGGATCAGCTGGGTGTGGTGATCGGCTGCGACACGTCGCCGTCGGCGCAGGAAGCCCTGCGGTGGGGCGCGGCCGAGGCGGCCGCGAGGAAGGTGCCGCTGACGGTGTGCCGCGCGTGGGAGTGGCCCTATCACGAGTGGCCGGGCGAACTGGTGCCGCTCGAACTGGCACGTCGTCCGGCGCAGCGGCTGGTCAAGGAGGCCGCCGCATGGGCCAGGCGTCTTTGTCCGGAGGTGCCGGTCAACACGCTCACCGACAGGGGTCTGCCGGCTGGGATCTTGACCGAGCTGTCTCGGGACGCGGAGCTGATCGTGGTGGGCACCCGCGGCTACGGAGGGCTCGGGGGACTGGTCGCGGGCTCTGTGAGTACCCACGTGGCGTCGCATGCCGACTGCCCGGTGATCGTCACGCGCGGACGCCCGGACGAACGCGACGTACATGAGGTGGTGGTCGGCTTCGACGGCTCACCGCCGTCCGTGGCCGCGCTGGGCTTCGCCGCCATGGAGGCGCACCGCCTGGCGGCGCCGCTCAAGGCGCTGATCGCCTACCGCGAGCGGGGCAGCGATGCGGGCATGCAGGAACCCCGCATCGAAGCCCAGGGACTCGCCTGGCGGGAGCTCATTTCCTGGCAGCGCAGGTATCCCGAGCTCCAGGCCGATGCCGAATTCGTCGACGAACCCGCGCGACCAGCGCTGCTGGAGGCGGCGCAGAAGGCACGCCTGCTGGTGGTCGGCGCCCGCGGCCTGGGGGAGATCAGAGGGCTGCTGCTCGGCTCGGTGAGCCAAGCCATGCTGCATCACGCGCCGTGCCCGGTCGCCGTGGTGCACGACTCATGGAGCGGACGGGCGGAGTAAGGACCATCGACCCCCCTCGTCCAGGACTTTGTCCTCGGCTGCCAAGGCCGCTGTGGCGCGAGGCTGGAGGTGAGAACTCGAAGTGAAGGAGGCGCGTCATGGCCAGGCACATCGTGGTCGGCGTGGACGGCTCGGCGGATCCGGTGGTAGTCGGATCACGCGGGCGGGGTGGCTTCGTCTCGGCCGTGCTCGGCTCCATCAGCCACGGCGTGCTCCACCACGTGATGTGCCCGGTCGCGGTAGTGCGGCCGCGGCGTGAGCAGGCGTGAACTGGCGGCCGGGCGAGGGTGTGAACCGTTGTCCTGATTGGCTAAGCGAACCTGAGCGGAGATGTGTTTCGGACCGTCTGCTCGGGCTGCTTTCGTGCCGGGAAAGCCGAGGGGGTGAGGTGAGGGGCGGAAACTGTCGGTGGCGGTGTGTAGCGTCGCGTGTGCATGATGATGCGGCGGGTTCGGGTGTCAGGGGAGGGGCGGCTGCGCATGGCGGCGTTCGTGGCGACCGCGACCTGTACCGGGCATCGGGCCGTGGTGGAGGCGACGGGGCAGGTGCTGGGCGAGCGGGTGCTGGGCGAGCGGGTGGCCTGGCTGACCGCGCTGATGCAGGCCATGACCGCCGACATCGTCGCCGGCCGGTGGAATGCGCGGGATCTGGGCCTGTTGGCCGCGGGTGTCGGGGTGGACGGGCGGGTGTTGCCGGCCAAGGGGTGGATGGCGATCCGCCGGCTGGGCTGGGGGTGCGCCGCCGGAGCGACCGGTGAGGTGAGCGGTGGGGTGAGCGGTGGCAGGGTGTATGTCTCGGATCGGGTGCGGCGGTGCGCGGAGGAGCAGGCGGCCCGCATGTTGCGGGCGGTGCTGCACCGCCGGGGCATCGTGACGGCGATCCTGGCCACCTGGCCCGCCGATCCGCGGCGGCGTAGCGAGGTGGAGTGGAAGGCGTTGCGGGCGGCGCTGCCTGAGGGGGTCACCGCGGCGGAGATCCGGAACCGGACCCGGCAGGTCCGCGCTGTGCTGGAGCGCGACGGCGTGTTGCCGGGCGATATCACTGAGGTGGAGCAGCCGCCCCGGGTCGCGCCGCAGGCGGTGCTGGCGGCGGCCGACAGGCAGTTGGTCACCCTGACCCGCACCGGCGACATCGGCGCGTTGTTGCGGGTGCAGTTGCCGCTGAAGGCCTCGCCCGCCTGCCGCAAGGATTGGGCCTGGCATGCCATCGCGATTACGCTGCCGCCCACCGTCTCGGCCCAGGCCGCCCTGTGCACTCCGACGGTGCGCCTGTCCGGGGGCAGGGTGCGTATCGATCTGCCGTTCCAGACGCCGATCCCGGTCGCCCCGGCCACCGGCCATACCGTGGCTCTGGGCCTGGACTGGGGGGTGAACACGCTGCTCACCGGTGCCATCGCGCGGCTGCGCGACGGCCGGGTGGTCTCTGATGGGCGGATGCTGCGCTACGACGCCACCGTGATCTCGGCCAAGCTGCACCGGCTGCGCGGCCGGCGCGAACAGCTGGCCGTCAAGCGCGATCACTGCGCGGCGCTGCTATCGGGGCTGGATGCCGCCGATACCCCTGATACCCCTGATGCCGATGCAGGTGATGCCGGTGATGACCGCCGTGTGGCTCTGGAGCGCAGGCATCGGGTGCTGGCGGTCGAGCATGAGCGGGTGTGCGCCCGCATCCGGCATCTGAACAAGGCGCTGGCCTGGTCGGCGGCCCGGTGGGCGGTGGATCAGGCGCTCGCGCTCGGCGCGAGCGTGATCTACCTGGAGGATCTGGCCACGCTGGAGGCGCGTGGGGTGCGCCGGGGCAACGCCGCGCTGTCGGGGCAGGTGCGCGGCACGGTGATCGAGGCGATCCGGCATCTGGCCGCCAAGGAGCGCATCGCGGTGGTGACGGTGCCCGCCCGGGGCACCTCCCGCTTCTGCCCGCGCTGCGGAGACGGCACCAGCGTGCTGCGGCATGTTCCGGCGCCTGACCGGCTGGGCGAGCGCGGCTGGAAGTGGGCCTACTGCCCCATCTGTGGGCTGTCGTGCGACCGGGATCAGGCGGCGGCCGAGCGGATCGCCGCCCGCGGCCTGCTCGGCCAAAAGCACACTCGCACCGACCGGGTCAGCGGCGTGCGCAGCATCGCGGTGGCGGTGGAGGGCAACGTGGCCCGGGCGCGCCGCAGGAGGAAGCCGACCCGGGCGGCGCGGCGGGCCCGGCGCACCGGCACCGATCTGCATCCGCGTCCACCGGCCCGGGCCCGCGACACGGCCGGGCCGACGCCCAAACGGCGGCCGGCACGCCGTATCAAGACCTTCAGCCGTGTGCCCGACCGGCGCACGGTGCCCGCCCCATTCCCCGCAAGGAGTGGACAGCGTCCGGCGGGCCAGGCACCCCAGGCGGCCCGCCCACCGGCGGGGCGTACAGGGCTTGTACGCGATCCTCAGCAGCGGACCGGCTTCCACCGTGTCGCCGCCACCTCCGTACTCCCCCTGGGAGGGTACGGAGGCGGCCCGGCACGGCCACGCCCGCCCGAAATGCCGGAAATCCTCAGGCAAACATAGAGAATCGCAGACGCTAGAGCCTTGCCCGGCCGTCTCCGGGCCCGTCTGACATGCGACGGCGAGCCTGGACCGACGCGGCCCGCTCGGTCTCGTCCAGAACGAGGTCGAGCTGGGAGAGCGCTTGCTGCAGGGCGGGGACCCATCGCTCTCTTAGCGCCCTGATCCTGGTGGTCGTGGTCGCCACCTCAACGGTCACCACGCGCAGAGCCTCCCGCGCGGCCGCGTGCCGCACCGCCGCCTCCAGCGCCGAGCGGCAGGCGACCCTGGTGGGAGGTAGCGCGGCGGTGAGGGGGAGCGCGTCCGGTGGATCGGGGAAACGGCACTGCACGCGGCCGGGGAAAGCGGCGCCCATCACCTCGGCCCACTCGACGGTGATCTCGGCGGGCGGGCTCGGTCGCAGAGCGCGCTCACCGGCGAGCGCGGCGGTCCGCAGGATCCAGGTTTCGGCCTCTGCCTGGGCGGTCGTCCATTCACGCTCGGTTCGCGCGTTGAGCAGGCTGAGGCGTTCCTGTTCCTGCCGCAGGATGCGGAGTTTGCGGTCGAGCAGGTCGATTCCGCGCTCTGCCGCGGCCAGGCGGCGGTGCAGCCACAGCCGTCCGGTACGTCCAGGAGGCACGCGCAGTTTCATCCGGCCTCCCTGTAGTGCGCCTTCAGGGCGGTCGTCGCAAGCATGGTCAGCTCGCGGCGCGGCAGCACCGAGGCCACCCGCCAGGCCCGTTCGAACGTTTCCTCCAGCGTGCGCGCCTCGTCGCCCCGCTGGGCCAGCAGAACTTCGGTGAAGGCACGCGACAGGTCGAGGTAGCGGCGGTCGGTCGCGCTGAGCGCGCCCGCGCCCACCAGCTCGGCCAGCTCGCCCGCCTGCCGGGCACGGGCGAGCGCGGCGAGCGTTTGCGCGGCGAGGTCCATGTGCTCGGATCTGGTACGGCCTGCGCCCACCCCGCCGCGCATCAGCCGGGACAGCGACGCCAGCGGATCGATCTGCGGATACACCGCAATTTCCGGCGACAGGACGATCTGTCCTTCGGTGATGTAACCGGTGAGATCGGGCACCGGGTGGGTGATGTCCCCGGCGGGCATGGTCAGCACAGGCAGCAGGGTGAGCGAGCCCGGCCGGCCGCGCACGCGGCCACAGCGTTCGTAGAGCGAGGCCAGGTCGCTGTAGAGGTAGCCGGGGTAGGCCCGTCGGGCGGGAATCTCGCCGCGGGCCGCCGACACCTCGCGCAGCGCCTCGCAGTAGCTCGTCATGTCGGCCATCACGACCAGCACGTGCCTGCCCAGCTCGAACGCCAGGTGCTCGGCCACCGTCAGCGCGATCCTGGGCGTCAGCACCCGCTCGATCACGGGGTCGTCGGCGAGGTTGAGCAGCAGCACCAGCTCACCGGCCGCCGAGCGCAGCTCCAGCGCGTCGCGCACGGAGGCCGCGTCGGCGTGGGTCAGGCCCATGGCGGCGAACACGACGCTGAACGGCTCGCCGCCCACGTGGGCCTGCGCGGCGATCTGCGCGGCCAGTTCCAGGTGCGGCAGACCGGCCGCGGAGAACAGCGCGATCTTCTGACCGCGCACCAGCGTGGTCAGCAGGTCGATGGCCGAGACACCGGTCAGCACCGGATCGGCGGGCGGCACCCGCCAGGTCGGGTTCAGCGGGAAGCCGCTCACCGGCGCGCTGGACGTTCCGAAGACGGGAGGTCCGTCGTCCAGCGGCTCGCCACGTCCGTTGCAGACCCGGCCCAGCCAGCCCGCGCCGACCGGCACCCGCAGCGGCGAGCCCGCGAACGCGACCCGCGTCCCGCTCGGGGTCATGCCCGAGGTGCCTTCGAGCACCTGAACGAGGGCCAGGTCACGATCCACCTCCAGGACCAGGCCATGGCGGGTCTCGCCGGAGGACAGCCTGATGGTGGCGAACTCGTCCCAGCCCACCCCCGAGACGCCGCCCACCAGTGCCAGCGGGCCGCGTAGCTCGCTCAGAGTGGTGTATTCCA
This sequence comes from Nonomuraea basaltis, assembly GCF_005893125.1. Lineage (GTDB taxonomy): Bacteria > Actinomycetota > Actinomycetes > Streptosporangiales > Streptosporangiaceae > Nonomuraea > Nonomuraea basaltis. Next base: position 14,960 of record NZ_VCJS01000205.1, read on the forward strand.
GCTCGATCATGGCGTTTCCTTGGCACGCAAGATGTGGGAGAAGTCGCGGGTCTCGATCTCCGCGGCGGGCAGCCCTTGCTCGGTCAGTTGCAGACAATCGTCGACCGTGTCCAGGATCAATCCGGCCAGGGCGGCGGTGCGCTCGGGAGCGCAGTAGGCGTCGACGGCGCTGAGCGCGCTCTGCTGGAGCAGCCCTTCGCGCAGTAGCCGATCAGCGAGCAGGACGACGCGCTCGTGGGCGGGGAAGGTGGCGGTGCCGACCAGTTCGGCCAGCGCGGACAGCCTGTCGGCCTCGGCGAGCAGGCCCGCCACCCGGGCGCGCAGCGGCGCCCAGTCCCGCCTGCCGTTCCTGGTGTGCCAGGCCGCGAGGGCGTCGCCGTCGCGGGAGAACGAGCCGGTCCACGACACTGCCGGGTAATGACGGGCGTAGGCGAGCTCCCGGTCCAGGCTCCACAGAGCACGGACGAACCGCTGGGTATGGGTCGTGACGGGCTCGGTCAGATCGCCGCCGGGCGGTGAGACCGCGCCGATGATCGTGACCGAGCCGGTGCCGCCACCGAGCGTGGTGACCAGGCCCGCCCGCTCATAGAAGGCGGCGATGGCCGAGGCCAGGTCCGCCGGATAGCCCTCCTCGGCCGGTAGCGCGCCGCTGCGGGAGGCGAACTCGCGGCGCGCCTCGGCCCACCGGGAGGTCGAGTCGGCGATCACCACGGTGTCGTAGCCCATGTCGCGGAAGTGCTCGGCCACGGTCACGCCCGTGTAGACGCTGGCCTCGCGGGCCATCATCGGCATGTTGGAGGTATTGGCGATGACCACGGTGCGTTCCAGCAGGCGCCCTCCGGTGCGCGGGTCGGTCAGCTCGGCGAGTTCGGCCACCACGTCGGCCATCTCGTTGCCGCGCTCGCCGCAGCCGATGTAGACGACCACGTCCGCGTCGCACCATTTGGCGATCTGCTGCAGCAGCACGGTCTTGCCGGTGCCGAACCCGCCGGGTACGGCCACCGTGCCGCCGCGCCGCAGGGGCAGCAGCAGGTCGATGACTCGCTGGCCGGTGATGAGCGGGACCTTGTCGTCAAGCCTTTCCCGGTACGGCAGCGCACGCCGGACCGGCCAGTGCCAGACCATGGTCACGTCCCGATCGCCCACCGTGGCCACCGGCGTGTCGGCCGGGTAGTCGCCTTCCGGTCGGATGGTGGTGACGGTGCCGCCTGGGGCGAGAACGAGATAGGCGACGGCGCCGCTGCCGTCCACGGTGCCGATCGGCGTACCAGCGGCGATGGGCGATCCCGCGTCGAGCAGCGGGCGAAAGTGCCAGGTCCGGTCGTCCCGCGTGCGGCCGGCGACGGGGTCCAGCCACATCCCGGCACCGTCGAGCGGGCGCAGCAGGCCGTCGAAGATGCCGCCGAGCAGGTGCGGGCCGAGCCGGGCCGACAGCGGCTCACCCAGCGCCGTGACGTTCGCGCCGGGAACGATGCCGCCGGTGTACTCGTAGGCTTGGACGGTCGCGTGGCCGCCGCTCAGTGACACGATCTCTCCGGGAATGCCGGAGATGTCCACCACCTCGAACATGGCGGCCTCCCCGAGGCCGTCCACCTCGACCAGCGGCCCGTTCACCCGGGTCACGGCAGCCATAGCCGCTCCACCTCCGCCCCCAGGCCATCGATCGCCCGGTCGGCCAGCGCTGCCAGGCCGGCATCGACGCGGCGGCCTGGGGCCTCGCCGACGATCCCCCCATCCGGATGCTCTATCACGAGCGCATCAGGACCGACCCGGTTCCGTACCAGGTCGCGCAGGCGGGCGAGCAGGGCCGGGTCGTTCCGCAACTCGCGGGCTGCCTGCCTGGCCCGGCGGCGGAACTCGCTGAGCGCGCCCCGCTGGGCGGCCAGGACCAGGCGCCGTGCCTCGCGCTCCATCCTGATCTGCTCGGCCCTGGCCTGGTCGCCGGCCTCCGCCACGCCCTCGGCATGGGCGGTGGCGACCAGCTCCTCGGCCTGCTCCTGGGCGGTGGAGGTGAAGGTGGTGGCCTCGTCGTTCGCTCGCGCCCTCACCTGGCCGGCCTCCTGCCGGGCGGCGCGCAGGAGTTCCGCCGCCAGAGGAGCGATGGCCTGGGCCATTGTGGTCACTGGGGCTCACCCGCCCGGTCGGCCATGATCACGGTCAAGGGGCCGCAGACGGGGCCGAGCGCGTTGGCCGCCGAAGGCGTCAGGATGACCACCATGATGTCCGGCTCCAGCCTCGCCCAGGCTAGGCGCACATCCTCGGGGCTCTCTGCGGGCAGAACGACCGCTCCGGCCAGACCGAAGTCGAGCACTCTGGCGTGCTCGCCGAGTATCGCCACGCGGCTCATCATGCCCTGCCGATCAGGATGATCCCGACGACCAGCCCGTAGATGGCGATGCCTTCGGCCAGGCCGACGATCACGATGGCCCGCCCGAACAGCTCCGGCCGTTCGCTCATCGCGGCCAGCGCCGCGGCCCCGGTGTAGGCGACCGCGATGCCCGCGCCGATGCATGAGCCCGCCACCGCGATGGCGGCGCCCAGGAGCGCTGCCCAGTTCGCCTCCGCGGCCTGCGCCGAGCTCTCGGCTCCGGCCGCCGTACCCGTGATGGCCATGATCAGGATCGTGACGGAGAGGAGGACGGTGGCGGAGGCGAAGGCGAGGATTCCTCGCCTGACCCAGATGGACATGTCGATCCCTCCAAAGGGACGTGCCAGGGGCGGAACGGCCGCCCCTCGGTCTGGAAGACACGGGAGAACAGCTCGTAGTACTCCAGGCGCAGCGCCTGGATCGCGACCACCAGCCCCTCCAGGGCGAAGGCGATCGCGTTGCCGAGCAGGAAGACCAGGGCGGCGCCCGCCGAGGGCCACAACCCGGTGGTGCCCTGCCACACGATCGCGCCGATGGCGGCGTGCGTGAGGCCGAACGCGGCGAGCCTGGCGAAGGAGGCCACGTTCGAGCCGAGACTGACGATTGCGTCGAACAGCTCCATCAACGCCTGCGTGACTCCGCCGCCCTCGGCCAGGAAGCCCGCGAAGGCCAGCCCGAACCCGGCCACCGCCACCACTACTCCGCCGGCGAGCAGCCAGCCGAGCCCCGCATACCAGCCGCCCGCCATCAGGCCGAGGCCGAGAAAGGCGGCGGCACCCGCGATGCCCGAGCGCGCGTACAACGCCAGCGGCCAGCCGCCCTCGCGCCACCGGTTCACGCTGCCCAGCAGATAGGAGCCGCCGAGCAGCACAGCGCCGACGCCGATCGCGGCCAGCAGCAGCGGGATCGGCTCGGCCAGCGGCTCCAGCCACAGCACCGGCACCACCCCCGTGGGGCCGAAGAACTCGCCATACAGCAGCCCGAACGCCACGCTCGTCAACCCCGCGCCCGCGGCGAACGGCCACGCCTTGCGGAAGCGCGGCAGCCGGCCCGTGAAGAGCAGCCCGGCCACGGCGAGCAGCAGCAGCCCGTGCCCGGCGTCGCCGAACATCATCCCGAACATCAGCACGTACGCGGCCATCGCCGGCGGAGCGGGATCGACGTCAGCGTACGGCACCGCCCCATACGTCTCCACCAGCGGATTGATCGAGCCACGCAGCCCGCCGGCACGCAGCAGGGAGGGCGCCTCGACACCACGCGGATGCGGTAGCGGGACCACCGCCCCGCCCAGCGGCGCCAGCCGCCTCGCCAGCGCGTCCACCGCAGGCTCGGGCATCCACCCGGGCAACACCGCCACACCGTCGCGTAGCACCGCCTCGCCCGCGTAGCCGTCCACATCCAGATCGCCTTCGAACTCGACGCAGCCCGCGTCACCCACCAGGGCAAGCACCTCGCGTATCCGCTCCTCAGGCGCCGCCACGGCCACCCGGGACATCCGCACCGGACGCCAGCGTGACTTCTTGCCCATGTCACGGCCATTCATCGCGATCTCCCATCCCAGGGGCGAAGCCCTCCGCTCCGCGGGCGGCGAGGGCCAGCGCGGCCCGCGTCCGCCACGCGTCGACGGCCAGGACGGCCAGCGCGCCGACCACCGGCTCCAGCCGGAACCGCGAGTCGGCCAGCAACGCCCTGCCATCCCGGTCGAGCCGCCGCCACCAATGGATTTCGCCCCGCCACAAGTCCTCGGGCCGTTCCAGATCTTCGATCACCCAGGCCGCCGCGACGGGCAGGCAGGCGGCCATCTCGGGGAGCGAACCGGCTCGCGGCGCCTCGCGGCCGAGCAGCGCCGCCGCTCGCGCCGAGGACTGCGGGTTCAGCTCACGTCCTTCGAGCAGCCGCTCCCTGGCCACCAGCAGCGCCGTCGCGCCGGCGGCCCACGGCACCGCCGGATCGAACGCGTCGGCCAGGTGTACCGCCCAGGACAGGCGCATACCGAGCTGGATCCCGCGCGGGCTGTCGTCACCCGGATCGCCCCAGGCGGAGGAGACCAGCGTGGCGCGGACCGCCTGCGGCGTGCCAGCCTGCGCCAGCCGAGACCATGACGTGGCCAGCGCCCCCAGCTTGAACGGCGCGTCCTCCCCGGCCAGCAGCGCGTCGACATTGGCGATCTCGAACCAGCGGGCAAGCAGGCGCATCACGTCCGTCCCCTGCTGGGGGGCCCAGCCTGCGAGCACCCGCAGGTGCCACAGCAACGTGGCGGATACGGCACGCTCGGCCGCAGCCCGATCCTGCCCTGAACGGACGTCATGGCCGTAGGGGGTGTCGGACAAGGCATCGACGGCCGCCTCGAAGGTCCCGGCCTGGGCGAGTCGCCGCGTGCCCGCTTCGCCGAGCCGGCGTCGTACCAGAGCCCTGGCCCTGGTGGAGCCCGCAACCCACGCCCCGCTCATGGCCGTGCACCCAGCTCCCGAATCCGGCCGATCACCCGCTCGACGAGGCCGGGAATCCGGGCCGCCGCGCGAGCTCCGATGACCTCCGCCGCGCGCCTGGCCTCTGCGAGAACCGCCTGGCTCTCGGCGCTTCGCCGATTACGGGCACGTGCCAGCGCGTCCGCGCGTTCAGCGACGGCCCTCGACCGCGCGGTGGCCAGGATGGACGCGGACCGTTCCTGAGCCTGCTGTATCGTCTCGCGGGCGTCTGTTTCGGCTTCCGTCCACAGGTCCGCGCACAGGGATGTCGTCTCCGCGAGCGCGGCGAAGACGGGCTCCACCTCGGCTTCGCGCGCAGCCTGCAGGTCGGCCGGCACACCGACCGGCGCGGCCGCCCCAGGGACACCGGCGGGACGGAACCGTCCGGCGAACTCCCGCAGCAGCGCCATATCGAACCCTCCCTGCTTATGTCTCACTCCAGCCCAACACTGAAAGGTCTCTCTGTGATCAGGCGAAAGTCAGCGGCAGCAGGGTCGAAAGACACCACCTTTCAGGACCTTCGCTTGCTGATGTGTGGTACGGACGGCGATGCGAGGTTTGCAGTGTGGTCGGGGTGCTGGCCAGCGTGGCTGGCTACCGGCTGATGTGGGGACGTTCGGCCCTGGCACCTGAAAGAGAACGAGGCCAGTGTCGTAGGCGAGGCGTCGGTCGCAGCTCTCGCGACGAGCACGAGGGCGCCAACCGCCTGACGGAGGAGGAGCCGGAGATGGATCTGAAGCAGTTACTCGGTGACGAGACGGGATACCTGCTGGAGCATCGTGCGACCGGAATCTCGCGGGACAAGCTGAACCTGCCCGGCGCGGATTTCGTGGATCGGGTGGTGGCCTACACCGACCGGAGTCCGGCGGTGCTGCGCAACCTGCAGCACGTGTTCGACACCGGCAGGCTGGCCGGTACGGGATATCTGTCGATCCTGCCGGTGGACCAGGGCGTTGAGCATTCGGCCGCGGCGTCGTTCGCGCCGAACCCGGCCTACTTCGATCCCGCGAGTCTGTGTGAGCTGGCGGTGGAAGGGGGTTGCAACGCGATCGCCTCCACGCTGGGTGTGCTCGGGTCGGTGTCGCGGCGGTATGCGCACCGGGTGCCGTTCATCGTCAAGCTCAACCACAATGAGCTGCTGACCTACCCCAACCGCTACGACCAGACGATGTTCGCCTCAGTCAAGCAGGCGTTCGACCTGGGCGCGGTCGCGGTGGGCGCGACAGTGTACTTCGGCGCGGCCGAGAGCATGCGGCAGTTGCAGGAGGTGCGGGAGGCGTTCCAGCAGGCGCATGAACTGGGCCTGTTCACCGTGCTGTGGGCGTACCTGCGCAACGAGGCGTTCTTCAAGGACGGAGTGGATTTTCAGCTCAGCGCCGACCTGACCGGGCAGGCTAACCACCTTGCCGCCACCGTGGAGGCCGACATCGTCAAGCAGAAGCAACCCGAGTCGAATGGAGGCTTCCGCGCATTGAAGTTCGGCAAGACCCACGACAGGGTCTACAACGCGCTGGCGGCGGATCATCCGATCGAGTTGACCCGCTGGCAGGTGGCCAACTGCTTCATGGGGCGCGTCGGACTGATCAACTCCGGTGGGGCCTCGAGAGGGCAGGGCGACCTGGCGCAGGCGGTGCGGACCGCCGTCGTCAACAAGCGGGCCGGCGGCATGGGACTGATCGTGGGACGCAAGTCCTTCCAGCGGCCGATGGCCGAAGGCGCGGCTCTGCTGCACGCCGTACAGGATGTCTATCTCGACCCGGATGTCACGGTGGCCTGATGTCACGGAGTTCCGGGCCGAGGCAGCGACACCGAGGACCGAGTTGGCGACGGCCGCCACAGGTTCCGCCGCCGGCCTGCTGCTCGCTGGTCTGACGTCCGCCGCTTCGGCCGTGCTGCCGCAGCCAAGGGTGCCGGGCGGTTGCTGGCTGTCGCTCACCGGTTGGTACATCATCGGCGCCGCCCGCGGGGAGATCACGAGCAGAGCGGCCAGGCGCGGCCTCGGGGTAGCGCTGGTGAGGGACGTCATGACGGCCAGGCTGGACCTGGCGCCCGCCTGGCTGAGCGTTCAGGGGCTGATCGACACCGTGGTACTCGGCTCCCACCTTCAGTGTTCCCCGTCGTGGACTTCGATGGGTATCCGCTCGGGGTGGTCTCCCTGGAGGCTCTCCTTGCCATTCCCGCCGATCGCCGGCAGGACACCAAGGTGGGGGTATTGGTCGTGTCGCAAAGGCCGCCGCGCGTCCTGTCTCCCGACGACGACGCCGTCCTCCTGCTGGAGCGCATCTCGCGCGACGGCGTGCTGCCTGCCGTGGTCGTCGAAGGCGGCCGGGTGGCCGGCATGGTCACGGACGAAGCCCTCAGCAGGACGCTGCAGCAGGCGCTGCTCAAGCCCGCCACGCCCGTGTGACCGTGGCGAGAGCCAGGTGTGCTGGTCGTGGACGAACGTGTGACCTATGGCCCTAACCGGTGCCGTGAGCCGGTCGTAGCGTGCGGTTCATGGATACCGCGATTTCCGTGTCCGGCCTGGTCAAATCCTTCGGCCGGACCCGTGCGCTCGATGGCCTGAACATGCAGGTCGCCACGGGAGAGGTGCACGGCTTCCTCGGCCCCAACGGGGCGGGAAAGCCCATTAGCGGTCTGGGGCGCTCTCGGTTTGGTAACGATGTGTGGGCCTGCTAGGGCGGTTCTCACCTGCGAGATTACGTGATCCAGGGCACGGAGGTGAGGGGGTGGACGAATCGTTGCGGTGGTGCTGACTTCATGGGGCAAGATCACAAAAGGGGGGCATTGCCCCGGGTTCCGCAGTTGGTAGTCACACGTGAGCCCGGAATTGAGGGTTGACCTGGGGGAACGCGTGCAGGGCCGTAGAGGGTCGTGTGCCTACGCCCTCCGCAGCCAGGCGCCGGTCGGGTCAGGCC
>NZ_VCJS01000206.1 GCF_005893125.1 Nonomuraea basaltis
GCCTCGGGGGGAGGGCCGGGGCCGGTGGCGGGTGCTGGCCGTGCTGCCGACTTCTGATGATCAGCCCATGTCCACGTCCTCAAAGGGTGCTGATGTGGATGGGGCGGCCTCTGGGGTGCTTGGTTTGGCTTCTCCCGGGAGGTGAGAGGGGTGGTCTGTTCTGCCGGTACGACCAGGGAAGGCGTTGGAGGCGGTCTGTGACGATCAAGGTGCTGGTGGCGGATGATCACGCGGCGGTCAGGGCCGGGATCGCGTTGATCCTCGGCGGGGTGGAGGACATCGAGGTCGTCGGCGAGGCGGGTGACGGGGAACAGGCCGTGGCCCTGACTCGGGAGCTGCGGCCCGATGTGGTGTTGATGGACGTACGCATGCCGCGCCTCGACGGCATCTCCGCCACCAGGCAACTGGCGGGGGTCAGTGACGTGCTGATCCTGACGACGTTCGACGTCGACGAGTACGTCTTCGGCGCCCTGCGGGCGGGCGCCGCCGGGTTCCTGCTGAAGAACACGGATGCCCACTCGCTGATCGAGGCGGTGCGGGTGGTGGCACGCGGGGACGGGCTGATCTCGCCGGGCGTCACGCGGAAACTGATCTCAGCCTTTGCCGAGCAGGCGCCGCCGCGCAGAGAGCCGGCGGCCGATCCTGAGAGCTTGACACCTCGGGAGCGGGAGGTGCTGGCCTGCATCGGGCGAGGCATGTCCAACGCCGAGATCGCCAGGGAGCTGGACATGGCGGAGGCGACGACGAAGACGCATGTCAGCCGGGTGCTCAACAAGCTGGGACTGAAGAGTCGGGTCCAGGCGGCGATTTACTACTCCGAGGGTGGATAGAGCAGCAATGTGGGTGGCTTGCTACTCCGAGGGCGAATAGAGCCGTAATGCGAGTGGCTTACTACTCTGAGGACGCATGGAGCCGTAATGTGAGCGCGTGAGCATGCCGCCTCCGCCTTCCTCTGGGCCTGGGCCTGGGCCTGAGCCGCCTCGTCATACAGGGCTGATCGTCGGGCTGGCGTTCGCCGGGGTCTTCGGGTACATCGTCGTCAACGTGATCGTCGGTTCCATTGCTCTGAGCATGGCGTCGTCGGTGGCGATCGGGGTGGGGGCCGGTGTTCTGGCACTGGTGGGTATCGGCGCGGGGCTGGTGTTCGTGCTGCTGCGGAGACCGTGGTCGATAGGGCTGGGGCTGGGACTGATGATCGGGTGGGCGCTCGCGTCGATCATCTCGGCCGGGTTCTGCACCGGGCTGAATCCGGAGATGTACACATAAATGGATGTATCGAGCGGATGCCAATCGGCCGCCCCTAGCCTTGACGACGATTTGGGAGTAGCCGATCAATGAGCACGCCACCACCACCGCAGGACCCGGGCAATCCTGAGCGGTTTCCCCCGGGGCAGGGAGCGTTCGGGCCCTCGAGGGATGGACGCTCTCAGCCGCCCCCGCACGGGCAGCCTGCCTACGGGCCGCCGCCCCCGCACGGGCAGCCCACCTATGGGCCGCGGCCCCCCTACGGGCCGCCTGCCTACGGGCCGCCGCCACCACCCCCGTCCAGCGGTGGCTCCGTCGTCCTGCTCGCGTTCGCCGGTCTGGCTCTCTACAGCGTCCTCAACACCGTCATCGGGTTCTTCATCTTCGTCGTCGCCATGGACTCCCGCACCGGCGCCACCCTTTACGTGGCGATCGGTGCGGCGGTGCTCGCCCTCATCGGCCTGGGCGGCGGCGTCGGCCTGCTGTGCATCCGCAGGCCCTGGACCAAGGGCCTGGGCCTCGGGCTGCTGATCGGATGGGCGCTGTGGTCCATCCTGTCCGCCGGTCTCTGCACCGGCCTGAACCCGAGCCTGTACGCCTGACATGCCCCCCTACCACGAGATATTCGTCGGCCTAGGCGTATTCGTGGCCTCCATCGTCTTCGTACGGGAGGCCCGCAGACGCGGCGCGTTCAACGAGCAGTCGCTGATAGCCGTCACCGGCGCCCTGGTCGGAGGCGCCATCGGCATGCGCCTGGCGGGCTGGCTGGAGACCCTCAACCTCGAGAACCTCTGGCTGTACGGCTCCCGCAGCATCCTCGGGGGCCTGACCGGCGCATACGTGGGCGTCCTGGTGGCCAAGAAGATCATCGGCTACAAGGAGCGCACCGGCGACCTGTTCGCCCCGGCCGTAGCGCTCGGCATGGCGATCGGCCGCATCGGATGCCACCTGACGGAGGCGCCCGGCCGGCCCACGGGCCTGCCCTGGGGCGTACACGCCCCGGGGACGACCCCCGAATGCCCCGGCTGCCTCGCCGGGCAGGCCATGCACCCGTCGTTCATCTACGAGATCATCTTCCAGCTCGCCGCGTTCGCCGCGCTCGTCTGGGCGCGCAAGCGGCTCACGCAGCCCGGCGAGCTGTTCACGCTCTACCTCGCCGCGTACGCCGCCTTCCGCTTCCTCGTCGAGTTCGTCAGGGCCAACGAGACGATCTGGCTCGACCTGACCGGCCCCCAATGGTTCCTGATGGCGGGGATGCCGCTGCTCGCGCTCCGGCTCGGGTACGGCTGGCGGCGCGGCTACTACGATCCCCTCTTCCAGCGGAAGGTCATGATATGAGCGCAGGGATGGGTCTGCGGGGCGACCGCATCCTCAGGTACGTCAACGCGTTCTGCCCGGAATGCCACGGCCGGGACCTGGACAAGGTCGAACGGCTGAGCGGCTACCTGGCCGAACGCGACGGCAGAGTCTGGCTGGAACGAGGCTGCCGCGAACACGGCCTCATCAAGACTTTGTACGACGAAGATCCGGAAATCCTCAAATATCTAGAGGAATGGACCGCCCCCACCAAACAGCACATACCCGATATGTCAGGAAACTTCGCTCCGATCCCCCTCGCCTACCTCAACGGCCTCCCCGAGCTGCAGACCCAGCACACCTGCATCCTCCTGGAGGACATCGCAGAGGCCTGCAACCTGCGCTGCCCCACCTGCTTCGCCGGCAGCTCCCCGGACCTGACCGGCATCGTCCCCGTGCCCGACGTCCTCGCGAACGTGGACCAGCGTCTCAAAAGGGAGAACGGCCGCCTCGACGTCCTCATGCTGAGCGGCGGCGAGCCGACCCTCCACCCGGAGCTCAAAACCCTCCTGACCGAGCTCGAACAGCGTCCGATCACCCGCATCCTGATCAACACCAACGGCGTGCTCATCGCCAGGGACGACTCCCTCCTCGACCTCCTCACCGAGCACAGGGACCGCGTCGAGGTCTACCTCCAGTACGACGGCTCTTCGGCCCACGCCTCCAAACACCACCGAGGCGGTGACCTGCGCCAGCTCAAGGCCCAGGCCGTAAAACGCCTGTCGGAGCGCGAGATCTTCACGACCCTGGTCATGACGGCCGCGCTGGGCGTCAACGACGGCGAGATCGGCGACGTCGTACGCCTCGCGCTCGACACCCCGTACATCGGAGGCGTCTCGCTGCAGCCCCAGTTCGGCTCCGGCCGGTCGGGCACCATCGACCCCATGAACAGGCTCACCCACACCGGCGTGCTCAAGCGCCTCGGCCCGCAGACCGGCGGCCTGGTGACCTGGCGCGACCTCACCGCCCTGCCCTGCTCCCACCCCCACTGCTGCTCGGTCGGCTACCTGATCCGCGACGACGCCCAGCAGTGGCGCTCCCTGACCGCGCTGATCGGCCACGACCGCCTCAAGGAGAACCTGGGCCTGGTCTCCAACCGCATCGCCGACACCGAGATCCCGCGCGAGCTGCGGCTCGCCGTACAGGAGTCGCTGCTCGGCCTGCTGTCCGAGCAGTCGTCGCTGTCGCACCCGCAGATCGGCGACCTGTGGCGCAACATCTGCGAGAACTGCGACCTCGGCGTCTCCACCCTCCTCACCCTGGCCTCGTCGGCACTGCCGGGCCGGCGCAAGAAGCTGCGCCGGATGCTGGGGGAGCGGGTGGTGCGCATCACGGTCAAGCCGTTCATGGACATCTCGACCATGATCGAGGAACGGCTCACGCAGTGCTGCGTGCACGTGGGCACCCGGGCCGAGCAGGACCAGTGCGCGCCGTTCTGCGCCGTGCAGGCCTGGCCGCAACTTTCCCGGCAACGGCTGTCGGCGGTGGCGTCCGAACGGCGCCTGGAGGTGATCACGTGACGACGCAGGCCGACGGGAAGACCGGGCCGTACGATCCGCTCCGGTTGTGCGTGTACGCGACCGTCGCGCTGCTGGCCTGGCTGCTCGGGCCGTGGGCGGTGCTGGGCTTCGCGGTGCTGGGGTTCGCAGGCTATTGGAAGGCGCGGCGAGCCGGGCTGACCCGGAGCAAGTGCCTGCTCAGGGACACCCGGCTCGTGCTGGCCTATCTGGGGTTGCTCGCCGTCGTGGCGGTCGTGGCGATCATCGTGTGACGGCCGCGAGGTTCAGGAGCGTGTATTCCTTGCCACCTCCGGACGCCCTCGGAATACATCGCCCCTTCTCGCACTGCTGGCGTATTCGCAGGTCCTGGTCCCAGAAGAGCGTCGTGGAGGGTGCGGCCCAATGGACGCCCCTCGTCACCCCCCTGCCCTCCGTACCGGGGATCCGCTCGCCGAGCCCGGTCATCATCCCGGTGGCGAGGTCGTACATGACCGCGAGCGGGACCCCTGGCTTGTTCTTGTCCGGGTCGTGCACCGAGACGAGCGCGAACCGGTCGCCGTCGCCGAGCGGTTCGCTCGGTCCATACGGCCGCAACGCCGAGGGCAGGGTCTTCCGCTCGGATCCGTCCACCCGCTGCACGACCACCCGGTTCTTCAACTCGCCGACGCACCACTGGGACACGCATCGCAACATCCGCGCCCCCTTGGGCACCGACACGTCAAAGGACTGGCCGGTCTCCAGGTTGACGACCCGGTTCTGGTTCTTCACCAGCGCCCTGCCCTCGTACCCTGCCGCCCAGGGCCAGGCGGTCAGGTGCAGCCCGTCGGTGCCGGGCAGGCGGGCCGGGGTCCCGCCGGTCAGCGGCACGCGGTAGACCCCGCCCTTCGCCAGCGACCAGACGAGAGAATCGCCCGAGAGGGCGACGGCGTCCGCCACCATCGCGGCTTCCACGACCTTCCTGGCCGCTCCGCCCGCCCGCGGCATGATCCAGAAGGACATCCTGGGCCTGTTGTCCGCCCGTGCGGACCAGGCGATGTACCGTGAGTCCACCGCTATGACCGCCGGACCGGGAAGCGCTTGGGGCACCGGAACGGAAATCTTCTTGACCGGTGGGATCTCGCCGAGCACGCGAGCCGTTTTGCGCGCCGTGTCGTAGACCTCCAGTCGCATGGCCCTTTCCCAGGACGCCCCATTCGGGGACGCGAGCATGAGCACCTCGGTGGCGCTCAGCGCGGTCACTGGGTGGATGCTCATGCCCTCGGAGTTTCTCGTCGGCATCTTGGCGACGGCGTTCGGCCACACCTCGGCGGCGGATGTGAACCGCGGCGCCGAAGGGGTCGCGGTCACGGCGGGTTGGGCCCGGCGGCCCTCGCCGGACAGCGCCACCGTCGTGCCGCCCGCGATCGCCACCACCGCGGCCGCCGCGAGCGCCACCCGTACCCGCTGCCTGGTACGCCGGCCCCGCCGCCGCGCGGCCACCCCCTCGGCGAGGTCGATCCGCTCCACCTGCCCGGCGGCCGTCCGCAGGGTCCGGACCAGGTCCTGTTCGCCTCTCATCGTGCCTCCTGCAGCACTTGCTTGATCCGGAGCTTGGCCAGGGCCCGGGCGGCCTGGCTGCGCACGGTTCCGCGGGAGACACCGAGGATCTCGGAGATCTCCTGGTCCGACAGGTCCTCGTAGTAACGCAGCACGAGCACGGCCCGCTGCTTGCGGGGCAGTTCCTGAAGCTCGGCCCACAGGTCGGCGTCGCCGTACCGGTCGTGCTCGCCGCGCTCAGGCACCGCCGCGACCAGATCCTCCCGGCGCCGCCGGCGCCACGACTTGATGTGCAGCCTGACCATGGTCGTGCGCACGTACCCCTCGGGGTCGTGCTTGTTGCGCACGCGGGTCCAGGCGTCGCCGAGGCGGGCCAGCGCCTCCTGCACGAGATCGGCCGCGTCCTCGGAGTTGCCGGACAGCACATAGCCGTACCGGAGAAGCGCGTCGCCCCGGGCTCGGACGAACTCGTCGAAGTCTTCCACGAACCCAGGGATCGCTGAGGGCGCTCTACTGTTGCACGTGAAACGTGGTTATTCGGCGGGGACGTAGAGGCTGAGCGTCTCGGCGACGCAGGCCGGCCGCTTCTCGCCCTCGATCTCGATGGTCATCTTCAGGTTGGACAGGTAGCCGGCAGGCGTGCCCTTGACGTCGGTGAGCTCGCCCACGGCCCTGATCCGCGCGCCGACGGGCACGGGCCTGGGGAAGCGGACCTTGTTCAGGCCGTAGTTGACGCCCATCGCGATCCCGTTGACCTTCACCAGCGAGAACATGAGCGACGGCAGCAGCGACAGCGTCAGATAGCCGTGCGCGATCGTGCCGCCGAACGGCCCTTCCTTGGCCCGCTCCACGTCCACGTGGATCCACTGGTGGTCGTCGGTGGCGTCGGCGAAGAGATTGACCTGGTCCTGGGTGACGGTGCGCCACTCGGTCGGGCCGAACTTCTCGCCGACGGCCGCCTTGAGCTCCTGAACATTCGCGAAGGTCCGCATGGTCCGAACGCTATTGCGCGGGTGGTACGGCTGCCAAGTTGAGCATCCGGAACCGGTCGAGGATCGGCGCCATCGACAGCCGCCGCGGGAAGCCGAGACCGTCGAGGCGGCGCACCATCCGCCATCTCCTTGTCCGGCAGGTCCTCGTAGTAGCGCAGCACCAGGACGACCCGCTGTTTGCGCGGCCGTGTCATCGGCGGTGCCGGTCAGCATCTAGCCGTACCTGAGCAGGGCCTTGCCCCGCGCCCGGACGACCTCCTCGAACTCCACATCACCCAGACACACGAGGGGTCCCGCACTGTTGCAAAGATCTTTTACTTGAAACCATCGCATAGGTGTTCGAGTCCGCGCTACAGTCTTAGATATCGCAATCGAACAGAGGTTCGGCCTGGTGAGAGGGGGTGTGTCCGTTGACGGTGCTCGCGCCCGCCCCTGTTCGGACACGCCGTAGCACTTTCTTCCCAAATCTAAGACGGCCGCTATATCCGGCAATAAAGTCCGAGAGCGTGGACCCTGTGCGAAACCCCTACGCCCCCGGCGCCGGGCAACGTCCGCCGGAGCTCGCCGGACGCGATCGAGAGCTGCAGCAGTTCGAGGTCGTGCTCGAGCGGGTGGCCCGTGGCCGCCCCGAGCGGAGCATGGTCGTCACCGGCCTGCGGGGTGTCGGCAAGACCGTCCTGCTCAACACGTTCAAGTCCATGGCCATGCAGCGATTGTGGGGCACGGGCAAGATCGAGGCCCGGCCCGACCAGTCGATCAGGCGGCCCGTGGCGGCCGCGCTGCACATGGCGATCCGCGAGCTGGCCCCGCGGCACCGCGCGCCCGAGCGCATCGAGGAGTTCCTCGGCGTGCTCAAGGCGTTCGCGATGCGGGATCCCGCGGCGGCCAAGGGCACCTCGCACTGGTCGCCCGGCATCGAGGTGCCCGCCAGCCGCGGGCGCGCCGACTCGGGCGACCTGGAGATCGACCTTACCGAGCTGTTCGTTGACGCCGCCGGTGTGGCCACAGACCTGGCAGTCGGCATCGCACTGTTCATCGACGAGATGCAGGACGTGCCGGCCGCCGACGTCTCGGCGCTCTGCGCCGCCTGCCACGAGCTGTCGCAGTCGGGCGGGCCGCTGATCGTGGTGGGCGCCGGACTGCCGCATCTGCCGAGCGTGCTGTCGGCCAGCAAGAGCTATTCCGAGCGGCTCTTCCGCTACGCGCGCATCGACAAGCTCGACCGGGACGCGGCCGACATGGCGCTGATGCTGCCGGCGCGCGAGGAAGAGGTGGAGTTCACCCAGGAGGCCCTCGACGCCCTCTACGAGGCGGCCGACGGCTATCCCTACTTCGTGCAGGCCTATGGCAAGGTCGCCTGGGACCTGGCGCCGCGCAGCCCGATCACGATCGAGGACGTCAAGGTCTCGGCTCCCGAGGCCGAGGAAGAGCTCGCGGTCGGGTTCTTCGGCAGCCGCTACGAGCGGGCCACCCCGGCCGAGCGCGACTACATGCACGCCATGGCGCAGATCGGCGACGAGCCGGTCGCCACCGCAGACGTGGCCGACGCCCTCGGGCGGAAGCCGTCCAGCCTCTCGCCCGCCCGCGACAGCCTCATCAAGAAAGGGCTCATCTACAGCGCCGAACGCGGGCTGATCGCGTTCACGGTGCCGCACTTCGGGAAGTTCCTGCGCGCTCAACCAGTTTGAGCGGCGCCCCTAGACCTCTATTGGGCTGTCTAGTGGGGAAGCTAGACAGCCCAATAGAGCAATATCGTCATGTCTGTCGAGGGAAATCTACGGCTCTCTAGCGTCAGGCCGATACTGGCGTATATTCCTGCAGAGATCCGCTGGCCTCCGCGCTGACCACGGCCATCCGCACCACAGGGCGCCGCCCGCTGAGATAGACCGCGAACACGACGTCGTCCTGGTCGTGGTTCTGGAACGCGAAGAAGCGCCAGCACAGCTCGCGCCAGGTGTCGTACGGCTCGGACGAGGCCAGCTCGTCCCGGTGGGCCCGCCAGGTGCCGCTCGCCCTGAGCCTGGCGAGGGTGACCGACTCGGCGGGGCCGCGCCGCTGCTCGCACGGCGCGCGGAACCGGACCCGGTCGATCATCTCTTCGATCTCCGGCGACAGCGCGAGGAGCACGGCCAGTCCCGCGGCCATCAGCCACGACGGCTGGGTCGCCGCCACCCATCCCGGCACCGGCGCCCACACCGACACGCCGGCCATGCCGGTCAGCGCCACCGTCCTGCCGATCGAACGCAGCCCGACCGGCGCCGAGCTCACCTCGCCGAAGCAGCCGCAGCCCGCGTCGGGGCGCCGCCTCCGCAGCTCCAGCAGCACGTACGTGGAGAGCGCGAAGAACGTGACCGTACCCCAGCGGAAGATCGGATGCGTGGTCAACAGCAGTCCCGCGGCCAGCACCGCCTCGCCGGCCGCGCAGACCAGCAGCGCGGGCGCCTGCATGCGGCCGGGCACCAGCACCGCCGGCCCCAGCCTGGACAGCGCACCCGGCTCACCCCCGGTCCGCACCGAGGCCACCTTGGCCACCGTGCCCAGGCCGAGCAGCGCGATCAGGATCGGCAGCTGCGATTCCAGCACGCGTGTCACCCCAATCCGATCTGAGCGTTGAAGCAGCCTTTCACCAGATCGCCGCCGAGCTCCACATAGGAGAACGGCGACAGCTCGGCGATCCGCCCGCGCGGCGACGTGTCGCACTCGACGCAGCGGTCGCAGAACCGCCCCGCCACGCACCCGCACGCCACCACCGGCACGTTGGCAGAGCGGTTGGAGCAGATGTTCCTGATCTGGAGGAGGGACCCGATGGCAAGGTACGGCAGTCCCGCGCACGACGCCCCGACGTCGGGGCAGCCGGTGTCGGTGCGTTCCAGCATGGGGTACGCCGCCCCCCGCTCTTCCTCGTCGAACGTGTCCGACCACGTCGCCGTGCCGGAGATGCGCGACTGGAGGCCGGCGTACGCGGGCGGCGGAGGCGGCACGGCGCGCGCCGGGTAGGGGGGCTGCGAGGTCGCCGGCAGCAGCGCCAGGCCGGCGCCGTCGCGCCTGATGCCGATCGCGTCGAACAGGTAGCCGGGCTCGAACTTGGGATGGCGTACCTGCAGCCGCCCCGAGGCCCGGTAGGGGATGACGACCGTCCGGTGCCCGCGGTGCGGCCCGCAGTCGAGCTCCACCGTCAGGTCCTTGCGCCCGGTGATCGACAGGATCGTCCCGGTGATGCGGGTGGTGTCGGCCCAGATCCGCTCGACCACACGCCCGTCGCGCAACGCCCGCATCATGACCATGGAGCCCATGGGGAGATCGGCGGGGGCGGCGTCGGCGCCGTGCCAGGCGGTGGCCCACGGCGCGATCACGAGCCGCTCCTCCGTGCCGTCCGGGGTCTCGATGATGATGAGATGCGGGCTGACGTCAAGGATCTCGCCGGCGACCGCGTTTATGGGTTCTCCCTCGCCCGGGTCAGGACCTGGAACACCGGCGCCGCGGCCGAGCGCGGCCGCGGCGAGCACCCGGCGGCGCTCAACGGTCGGATACCCCATCCGCCCTCCCTCGCTCGGATACTAGAGTCACACGATTTGGGGGTAGCTCACGCCGCAGTGGCGCAGGGGAGAGCAAAATACGCATCCCTGGGGAAGTGAGTTGACCTCCGTCGGCGGAGAAACCGCCACCGACCTTGGCCTACCTTTATCGTCGGTGGACCGAAACCTGAATTCCGGTTCAGGCCTAATAGGGCATCAGGCTGCGATTCTGGCCACGATGCAGACCACCGGATGGGAAGACGAGTTCCGCGAGTACGTCAGGACGCGCGGGCCTGCGCTGCTGCGCGCGGCTCACCAGCTCACCGGGCACCCGCTGGACGCTGAGGACCTGCTGCAGAACGCGCTGACCAAGACCTACCTGGCATGGGACCGCATCGAGGACCGGAGGGCTCTGGACGGGTACGTGCGGCGGGCGATGGTGAACATCAACATCTCGCAGTGGCGGCGGCGCAAGCTGGAGGAGTACCCCTCCGACCAACTTCCCGAGGTGATGACCGAGCAGGTCGCCTGCGGGGACGTTCACGAGCAGCTGGAACGGGCGCTGGCGGAGCTGCCCGAGCGGATGCGGGCGGCGATCGTGCTCCGCTACTACGAGGACATGACCGAGCCGGAGATCGCCAGGACACTGGGGATCAGCGTTGGCACGGTGAAGAGCACGGTGTCGCGGGGGATGGCCAAGCTACGAGTCGCCCTGGGGCTGGGGAAGTGACCTCGAGTCGCCCCGGGCGCTGGGGACATCGGGGCCCTGGAGGCTAAGAGGAAGCCACGGGTGTGGTTTCTGTGGCACCGACGGTGGCGCAGGGCCGTACGACATCCCTGATCTTCCTCAGAATGCCCAGGAACGCCTCCAGATCCTCCGTGCTCAGCAGGCTGGTGAAGCTGTCGTCGATGTCCTGGAGATGCTGCGGCAGCACGGACTCCAGCCGCTCACGCCCGGCGTCGGTGAGCGCGGCATAGGAGGCCCGGCGATCACTGGCGCACGCCTTCCTGGTCACCAGCCCCTCGCGTTCGAGCCGGTCGACGACTCGCGTCACGCCGCTGGTGGACAACCCGGTCTGCGCCGCGAGATCACTCATCCGCAGCCGCTGGTGCGGTGAGCGGGCCAGCCGGATGACGGTCTCGAAGTCGATATCCGACAACCCCGCCGTGGCGAGCACCGGCTGGAACCTGGCCATGAGGCCGGCATGCACCTCGGTCAGCAGTCCGATGGCCGTCAGCCGGGGGTCGTCAAAGTTCATCACGTTCACACCTTAGACGACGATAGTTGACGTGCGGAATATTCCTCGTGTAGAAATTTGTTGCCGCAGACATCCGCACAGCAAGCTTTCTGAGGAGAACCCCGATGAGCACCCGTACCTGGGAGTCCCTGACTATCCCCGCCGCCGGCACGTACAACCTCGACGTGGCCCACACGCGCATCGGGTTCATGGTCAAGCACATGATGGTCAGCAAGGTCCGCGGCCACTTCGGCGCCTTCACCGGCTCGGTCACGATCGCCGACAACCCCCTGGAGTCCAGCGCCGAGCTCACGATCCAGGCGGACAGCATCGACACCGGCGCGCCGGACCGCGACGGTCACCTGCGCAGCGACGACTTCCTCTCCGCCGAGAAGTTCCCGGCGATCACCTTCAAGAGCACTCGCGTGGTGGCACACTCCGGCGACGAGTTCACCGTGGTCGGCGACCTGACCATCCGTGACGTCACCAAGGAGGTCGAGCTCACGGTCGAGTACGGTGGCGCCGGCGCCAACCCGTGGGGCGCCCAGGTTTGGGGCTTCTCGATCACCACGGAGCTCGACCGCGAGGAGTTCGGCCTGACCTGGAACCAGGCCCTGGAGACCGGCGGCGTGCTGGTGGGCAAGAAGGTCAAGATCGAGATCGAGGGCGAGGCCAACCCGGCCGCCTAAGGTTATCCACAGGTCCTGAAGCCCGCCCATGCTCTGGGCGGGCTTCATCCACAGACAGTTACCCACAGGCTGTTGATAACTCTTGGTGAAGGCCGAGAGTGCAATCGCTTTGCCGCCTCGCCGGAAGGCCGGTACGCTGTGCTGAGCCGCAATGGCTTCCGGGAGGATTCGCCTAGTCAGGTCTATGGCGCCGCACTGCTAATGCGGTTTGGTGGCAACACCATCCGGGGTTCAAATCCCCGATCCTCCGCACGTCAGAGGCCCTTCCCTAGATCAGGGGAAGGGCCTCTTTGATCTTCAGCGGGTACCAGGGTTGCAGTTGGCCCTCAGGGAGAGCCCCAGAGAGTGGCGTCCATGCGATCGCTGGCGTCTTTCATCTGGAGGGTTGCTATGTGGGTGTAGCGCTCGGTGGTGGTGACGCGGGTGTGGCCGAGGATCTCTTGGACGACCCGGATGTGGACGCCTTGCTCTATCAACAGGGTGGCTGCGGTGTGCCGCGCGTCGTGGACTCTGGCGTCCCGTACGCCGGCCTGCTTGAGGACGGACTTCCACTGCTTCCAGTCCTCTGTGCGCTCGATCGGACCGCCGAGCTTCGTCGTGAAGACCAGATCGTGATCGGTCCACTTGTCCCCAGCCTTCAGCCGTTCCGCGGCCTGGGTCTTCTTGTGGGCCCGTAGGAGGGCCAGGAGCGCCGGAGGGCACTGGAGGGTGAGCTTGCTCTTGCCCTTGCGCTGCCGGAAAACGAGCCCGCCGCCGGTCCGCTTCGGGCACTTGTCCGCATGGCCTGTGCAGTCCTTCGGGCACGGGCGCTTGTAGCAGCGGTGAGAACGCTTCTTACATTACAGTCCGGCTTGCAGTCGCGATCGTGCCGATGCTCCTTGCAGTTCTTCCTGCACGCCTTACGGTTCCACTTCTCTCCGCATGCGTGTGAGTCGCTGCAGCCGTGCTCCCACTCGGACCGCTGGATGTCGGCCACACTGGATCCATGCAATACGTGGGCCGGGTCCCCGCCCCGCCACTCGACGGGTTCATCGACGACATCTATTGCCTGACCGGGGTGCCGCGCCACCGCCGGATGAACGTCCCGCCGATGCCGTCGGCACACCTGTTCGTCAACCTGGGTGAACCCGCCCTCCTGTGGGACTCCGACCCTTCGGTGCCGCCGGCAGTGTTCGTCGATGGGTGGTTCATGGGTGTATGGACCAGGCGTTTCCGCATTGAGTACCCCACCCGGGTGCGGCTCGTCGGGGTGCACTTCAAGCCTTGGGGGATTTCGCCATTCGTCGGCATGCCAGCGACCGAGCTGAGGGACCGATGGGTGCCGGTCGACGCCGTCTGGCGACGGTCTTTGGATCGGATTCGCAACCGGGTCGGCGACCTCGTATCGGCCGCCGAGACACTGCGGGTGTTGGAGGAGGAGCTGCGATCGCGACTTGCTGAGGCACCGTCGCGCGGTCTCGCCCTGGTCCGGCACGCAGGGGGGAGTTTGGAGGCCTCCCACGGCGTGGTTCCGGTCGGTGCGCTGGCCGATGCCGCCGGGGTGAGTGGCAATCACCTGGCCACGCTGTTCAAGTCTCATGTCGGGGTCACCCCGAAGCGGGTGGCGCGGATCTACCGCTTTGCGCGGCTGATCGTGTCCGTAGACGCCCGGCGTCCGGTCGACTGGTCCGGCCTCGCTCAAACGGCGGGCTACTTCGACCAGGCTCACTTCAGCAGGGAGTTCGAGGACTTCACCGGCCATTCCCCGACGGAATACCTGGCCCTGCGGCGCCGATTCCCCGCCGAGCGGGGGTTCCCGCCGGACAGCGGTCCGATGCCCACTGATTGATTTTTTACAAGCTCAGCCGCCCTCAGGGCGACAGGATCGGGGCGAAGGCGCAAGAAGACTGGAGGAGAACCTGTGGGCACAGTATTCATGCACAACGTGGTGTCGGTGGACGGCTTTATCGCCGACGAGAACGACGACGTCGGGCCACTTCACGATTGGTACTTCAACGGGGACGCCCCGATCACCGGAGGCAGCGACCAGCAGTACGATCATTCCGGAGCTGGAAGCGCCTTCAAGGTTTCAAAGGGATCGGCGCAGTACGTCCGGTCGATGTGGGAGTCGATCGGCACGATCGTGATGGGCCGCCACCTGTTCGACCTGGTGAACGGTTGGGAGGGTCATCCGCCCACGGGCGACCACGTAGTCGTGGTGTCCCACCGGCCTAAGCCCGAGGGCTGGCACCCCGAGGCGTCGTACTACTTCGTCGATGACGTGACGGCTGCGATCGACAAGGCCCAGGAATTCGCCGGAGGGCGAGCCATCAGTGTGAACGCCGGAGAAGTGGGCGGCCAGATTCTGGCGGCCGGCCTCGTGGACGAGGTGGCGATGGACGTGGTGCCGGTGGTGTTCGGGTCGGGCAAACGCTACTTCGGCAGCATCGATGGGCAGCATCTACTGGAGGATCCCCATGTGGTTATCCAAGGCGAGGGGGTGCTGCACCTGAGGTTCAGGCTACGCCGCTAGGGGGTGCCTCAAACCGGCTGCCTAACTGACAACAGGACCCCCGTGCAGGTCCTGGATGACCTCGAGCGGGTCCGGCTTCTGATCTCCCCAGGATGGCCGGCTCCGACCACAGGTACGGGTAGAACAAGCAGGACGGGAACACGGTGAGCTGCCCCAGGTGGGCGCGGTGCGTGCCGGTGAGGTAGGCCGGGCCGGTGGAGATGGCAGGCCGCTTGCCCCTGTGCGCCTGCGCGGATGCCGGCAGGCCCCGGATCAGCTGGCCGACGAACGGATGCCGCCGCGTGGCGCCCATGAGGCCGTTGGCGATGCGCCTGCCGTCGCTCTCCCGCGCCGCGAAGCAGGCGACCCCATCCAGCAATGGCGTGATCGGGCGCAGGCACTCGAAGTCCGCGTCGACGTACAGGCCGCCGTACTGCCACAGCAGTTCGTAGCGCAGCACGTCCGCATGGAACTGGCCGACGTTCGCGGGGCATAGTGGTCGGCCCGGTCGAACAGGTGCTGGTTGCGCAGTGGCGGGAGGTTGTCGTCGCTCCAGACGCGGATCTGCCAGCCGGGGTGGTGGCTGACCCACGTGTCGCGGTAGGCCGTGAACTCGGCTCGGGGCAGAGGTTGCCCCGCCTGTTCTTCAGGAGCCTGTAACCGTCGTTCCAGGAGCTGTTGATCCAGTGCCACTGTTGCCAGGTATTGGTCGAACTGCAAGGCTCGGTGAAGATCCTGCTAGTGGAGTCATTCGACAGGCATTTGCCGGTATCACGGTTCTGCAATGCCCAGTAGATCCCAGCAGCGCTCACGTTACTGCCTGCGGTGTTCGCGGGCGCTGCGTGGGTGGCGGTTACACCGAAATGATCCCGGACATCCCCAAAGGCTGCAACAGCGGCGAGACGGGTAACTACTTGCATGCTTCGTCCTCTCCATATCTGACTTGGTGTTGGTCTCGTCGACATGTAGGAGAGACTGAGGAGCGGGCTGTCCGCAACGGTGCACGACACGGTACGCCGGTCATCGTGGCTCGGGCGGGTGAGGTCGATGACAGGGCCCTCGCCTATCGTGCGGCCTTGGCCAGGGATGTGGATCCAGTGTTGAACACACCAGGCCCGCTGGCACGGCAGACCAACGCAGGGCTGGATGGTATGGCGTTCGGTCCGCCTGCCCCGGCGGCCTGACATACCGCCGACATACCGCGCACCTCTATCTTGGCGCGCATGCGTTCCTTGCGGCGGCGGTTCGCCGTCTTGATCCTCTTCGCCGCGTTCCTGGTGCCGGGCCCTCCGGCCACCGCGGCGGCCCTGTCGGACGCCGGTTTCTTCGGGAGGTGGAGCGCCGGCGCCTGGGCGGTGGGGCCGCGGCTGAACTACACGCACGCCGGCCTGGCACCCGTGGAGAGCGCAGTCAAGGCGGGCGACTACACGCTGGCCAAGCAGAAGCTGCTCGACTACTACCGCGCCCGCCCTGCTATCGAGACGAGCGCTTTCTCGCACGACAAGCCTTGGCCGGGCGCGCTCGAGCTGACCCCCAGCCACATCTGGACGCTGGGTGACGGGGAGCAGTACGTCAAGACGGTAGCCTTCGGTCCGGGAGAGAACACGGTCACGGCCGACGTCACGACCACCGTCACCAAGGGCAAGGCCGGATTTTTCCTGATGAGCCGCTACAAGGACGCGGTCATCGCTCTCGTCAACAGCAGGAGCGAGGGGTTGGGAAAGCCCACCCTCCGCCTGACTCTGGCCGACGGGTCCACGAAGACCCTCAACCCCACGCACGACACCTACATCTGGGCGGCCTATCCCGACAACGTCTACGGCGCCAAGTACTATATGCAGGTCAGCGACAACGGCACGGGCCCGTTCACCGGCGAGACACGCAAGGCGTATCTGCACTTCGATCTCTCCGGCGTCTCCGGGGTGAAGAAGGCGGAGCTGACGCTGACCGGCCAAGCTCCCTCCGCGAAGGCCGTCATGCTGTACAGCACGGGCGAGACGTTCAACGAGACCACCCGCACCTGGAACAACACCGTCCAGAACACCTACTCTTGGGAAGGCGACCCGGGGGGCTTCGACTGGAAGCTCCCGAAGGGCGCCGACCCGGAGTACCTCTACCAGCTTCCCCGCTTCTTCTTCGCCGGCCCGCTGGCCCTGGAGTACCAGAAGACCGGCGACGAGCACCACGCCAAGACACTCATCGGCCTGATGACGGACTTCATCAAGGACGCCGACACCTACGACTCCGATCAGGGAGCCGGTTCCTACCTGGAAAACCTGCACGTGGCGCGCCGCCTGCAGAACTGGATCGCGGCCTATGAGATCCTGCGCAAGAGCCCGTCGCTTACCCCCGAGTCCAACGTGGCGATCCTCAAGACGATGAATCGGGCGGGGATGCACCTGCAGGAGAACGTCGTCACCACCCCGAACAAGATGCAGTCACAGAAGATCACGCTGCTGCACGCCGCGGTCTACTTCCCGGAGTTCCGCGCGGCACCAGGGTGGCGGACCAACGCGGCGACCTTCCTCACGACGCAGCTCAACGATTCGACCTATCCCGACGGCGGCTACAAGGAGGCGACGGACGGTTACCTGAGGGGCTACCTCAACCAGTACGCGGAGTCGATTCCGTTCATGCGGCGCCAAGGGATCGAGTTCCCCGCCACCGCCAGTGCCAAATTGCGGAAGCTCGCCCGTTTCCTCATGGACCAGGCCTATCCGAACGGATACAGCCCAGCCTACGGCGACGCCAACACCAAAGATCTGCGGGGCGGCCTCGCGCGACTGGGCGCGGAGCTCGAGGACCCGGAACTCGTCTACGTCGGCACGTCCGGAGCGTCCGGGCAGCGGCCCGCGCACACCTCGGTGCTCTACCCGGACACCCGGGTGGCGATCTCCCGGTCCGGGTGGAGCGCCGACGACTCCTACCTGCGGATCAACGCCGACCGCGGCAACCACAGCCACCCGGACGAGCTGGCGATCATCACCTACGCGTACGGCAGGACTCTCCTGCCCGACATGGAGACGTTCACCTACAGCGACGACCCGCGCGCGGTGTGGCTGCGGAAATCCACAGAGGCACACAACACGATCGAGATCGACAACAAGGCGCAGTCCCAGTCCACGACGGCGGCCGGCGGGATCTCGCATCTGGTCACCAACCCCGCCTTCGACCTCATCGGCGCGAACACCGAGAGCTCCACCGGTGCTCGCCACGAGCGGTCCGTCCTGTCCCTCCACTCGGACCTGTGGGTGGTCTCCGACCGGCTGAAGCCCACGGACACCGCGGCGCACCGCTACGAGCAGAACTGGCATTTCGCCTGGGACGCCAAGCCCGCCATGAACTCCGGGTCGAAGGCGGTGTCCACGGGCTACGGCACGGGGGCGAACATCAGCATCGTGCCCGCCGACCCAACCAAGGTCACCTCCTCGCTGCCGGACGGCTACCACGCGCCGGGAGGCTACACCCTGCAGAACGCCAAGTACGCCTCCTACGCCAAGACGGTCGCGGGCCAAACGACCTTCGACACCCTCCTGGTGCCCTCCCGCGGCGCGGCCACCCCGGTGACCGTGGCCAGGCTCCCGGTCGGGACGACCCCGTCGTACCAGGCCACTGCCCTGAGCCTGAACGGCGGCACCGGCGTCTACTACAAGTCGTGGACCACGAAGGCTTCGCGCACATTCGGGTCCTACGCCTTCGATGGCAAGCTGCTCTACGCCGACGCCGGGACAATCGTGCTGGTCGACGGCTCCTCGGTCGTCCGCGACGGCACGACCCTGGTCAAGGCGCCGGCCGCGGTCACGGACCTGGCCGTGACGTTCAAGGACGGCACCGTACGCATCGACGGCAGCGGGCTGACCGCGAGCACCGACCCGGCCACGGCCATCGCGATCGCGGCGCCCGAGGCGACTACCAAGGTGATATTGAACGGCACAGCCGTTCCCTTCGAACGCGTGGACGGGTTCATCTACGCGGCCGCCTGACACCCACCCCAGAGTCACCTCACCCCTCAAATGTGGAACATCATGGAAAAACTGGACCCTCGTCGCACCGCACTGTTGCTCATCGACCTGATGACACGCATCGTCGAGCAGGCCACGGCGCCTCATTCTGGATCCTTGGTGGTTGCCCGCTGCCTCGCTCTGGCCGAGGCCGTGCGCCGAGCGGGCGGCCTGGTCGTCACCGTGCGGGTCGAGCGGCCGGGCCTCGCCGAGCAACCGCCAGGCAGCGAGCTGGTGGAAGGGGTGATCGGCGACCTGGAGATCGTGAAAGGCACCTGGGGCGCTTTCCACAACACCGGACTGGAGGAGGCGTTGCGCAAGCGGGGCATCGACACCCTGATCATCACCGGGATCGCCACGAACTTCGGTGTCGAGCAGACCGCACGTTTCGCCGACGAGTTCGGCTTCAAGGTGATCTTGCCAGAGGACGCGGTGACCGCACTCGACGCACGTGCCCATCAGTTCGCCTTCGACTACATCTTCCCGCGTATCGCCACCGTGTGCACGACCGCCGAGGCCGTGACAGCCCTGCACTGAGAGGAGTGCGTCAAGCCGCGCCCGTCACGGCCTCCGCGACCCTGCGGATCCTGGCCTCGTCACGCTTGTAGTGTGTCCACTTGCCCACGCGTGTCGACTGGACCAATCCCGCCCGTTCGAGGGTGGTCATGTAGGACGAGACGGTTGACTGTGCGAGCCCGCACTTGAGCCTGGCACGGAGGGCCGGGCTGGACATTGAGCCATGCCATGAGCCCAGGTGGGGCGAGGTGCCTGGTGGGCACGGCGGCCCGCTCGCCCAGCAATGGTGTCCCGATGCGGCCGCGGCCGCGTACCACGACACCCCTGCTCTGATCATCTGGCATCTCCGCCGCCCCCAGCAATGAGGCGACGAGGTGGGTGTGGCGGGTCCGTTCGGTGGCTCGGATCATGGCGTCCTACTTGTCGGCGTCAGTGGTGTCGCCTCCTACCAGCCAGTCAAGCCGGAGGGGTTGCAGTTTGGGTTGCGGTTCACTGCCCTACCAGCGCGTTCCAGGAAGACCGCGGAGGGATGTTGGTCCAGGCGGAACTGTCCTGGACGATCATGCCCCGAGCTGCTAATGCGGTTTGGTGGCAACACCATCCGGGGTTCAAATCCCCGATCCTCCGCTCCTGAGCAGGGAGTATGCGAGAACTCGCATACTCCCTTTCTCGTCTCACAGATCATTCGCCGCTCCCGATGGCACATTGATGGCACGAACGGCCGCCGAGCGTTTCCGGCGCGGCACGAACGCGGCGATCGCCACCGCGGCCTGCTCCTGCAACTCCTCGGCCACCGACGTGTAGACGTCGCTCGTGAACGCGCTAGTCGCGTGCCCCAGAGTCTCGGAGATGACCTTGATGGGGACGCCAGCGGCGAGCAGCATCGTGGCCGCCCCGTGCCGGAGGTCGTGGAAGCGGACTGGCGGTAGGCCAGTCCGGCTCGAGAGCGTGCCGAACCGCTCCGACACGTGTTCGGGACGCAGGGGAGAACCGTCCTCCTTGGTGAAGACGCGGCCTGAATCCACCCACGCCTCCCCCCACTCCAGCCGCTTGGCCGCCTGCCGCTTCCGCCACACCTTCAGCGTGGCCAGCGTCTCCTCATCGATCCTGATCACGCGGTCGGAGTTCTCGGTCTTCGTGTCGTCGAGCTCGTCGTCGGGCTGCGCCTGGCGGATGTGCACGCGCCCGGTGTCGAGGCTGACGTCGGCCCATTCGAGGCCGACCAACTCGCCGCGCCGCAGCCCCCAGTAGGCCGCGAGCTGGAACAGCGGGTGCAGCCATTCGCCCTCGGTGGCGTCGAGGAAGGCGCCGGTCTGGTGCTGCGTCCACACCATCACCTTGGCCGGCACCTTGGCCGTCTCCCGCCACCGCTCGACGCGCTCGGCCGTCCACAGCAGGGGCTTGGCCCGGCGCGTCTTGCCGAAGGTGACGACCGACGCCGGATTGCGGGTCAGCTTTCCGGCCCGCACGGCGTCGTTGAGCGCCTTGGACAGCACGGCGTGCATCCGCTTGATGCGGGCCGCAGTGAGTGGGCGGGTGGAGTAGCGGCGGCCGTCCCGCTTCGCGCGCGCGTCGACCAGCCGGCGCATCAGGTCGGACTTGTCCTCGTCGGCCTCCGGGCGGTTGATCTTCCGCATGGCCGCGTACAGGTCGCGGATGTGATTGTCTCGCAGGTCGATGAGGCGGAGATGGCCGAGGCCGGGCTTGAAGTAGAGGTCGATGGCCTCGCGGTAGCTTTCGACGGTGCTCTTGGCCAGGTCGTCCTCGACCGCCTGGCGGCCGTTGATGTAGTTGGTGAGGTAGTCGCCGACCTTCAGGTTCCGGTCGTCGACGTGTTCGCCGCGGCGCACCAGGCCGCGCGCTTCGTCGAGCGCGTCGGAGCACTCGCCCTCGGTCCGGAAGGGGCCGACGCGCGGCTGTCTGCGCTTTCCGTCAGCACCGCGCGGGGCTTCGTACCGGCCGTACCATGCGCCGTGCTTCGGGTTCCACCGCTCGGTGGTGCGGCCACTCCTCTTGTCGATCATCTGGAGCTTGATGTCGGGGCACCGGTTGCCGAGCAGTCGGCCAGTCACGGGGTCGCGGCAGGAGCACGCCTTGTAGAGGCTCATCGGGATTCCTTACGAGGGGCACGGGCGTCGATGTCCTCCAGGACACCCCACATCTCTGGAGGTGTGATGCCGTCACGGCGCATCCGCTCACGGTGCTCGCGTAGCTGCCGCCGGTCCGACTGGTGCTGGCGGTCTTCCGCTGCCGCCAGGCGAAGGTGTGCGTCGCGTTCCTTGTCCGTCTCTGCCGCGCCCGCCGCCCTCCGCTCCGATTTCGCGGCGTTAACCGAGCGCATGAAGTACTTCACATACCGGTCGTGCCAGCGGAAGGCGTAGGCCGCTGACGCTTGGTGGTCTTCATCGTCCTCGTCGGTGCTGTACCACTTCCCAAGCGCTGCGTCTGGTTCGCGAGTTCGCCGCCGTGGCGTCGATGCGTGACGCCGTTCGGCCCCTGCGCGAGAACTCTGGCGAGTAGCGTGGCCGGGCCCCAGACCACCCCCAAGCGCCCGACGGCGTTGCCGTGCCCACCTCACCCAGGCCCGGGCTGGAAGCTCTTACGGCTCTTGACCTGGCGCCCGTCGCCCAGCTCTACACGGCCCCACAGGTGCACCGAGGCCGGGTCGATCTCGAATGTCTCCTGGCCGGCCTTCAGGAAGTGCATGGCTTGCTCCAGGTCGATGGCCCACGTCGCGTTGTCGTGCGCCTCAAGACGATGGGGAAGGTCCGGGCCGATCATGCCGCCCGGGACGCTCAGGGACATGCCCTTGATCGAGCTGGGCAGCGAGATCCCGGTCACGGTCACGGGGAGTCTGCCCACGTTACGGGCGCGTACGGCGATCACGGGTGTGGTGAACCCCTGCTCGACCAGGTGTCGCAGGTTGCTGGGAGCCATGGAGTCAACCGGGCCTGTGGCCATGCTGCCTTGGTTACGAGCGCCGATGAGCAGGTCAGTCTTGACCCGTGCGCCCGAGAGCAGGAACAGAGTGATCTGCCAGGTGAGGAATGCGGTAGCGACGACGGCGCCGAACACGGCTATGACGAGCGTGACGGTCTGCATGCCTGCCGAGCGTAATCACGAAGACGCGTTGCGTCTTCCCCTCCCGCGCGGGGCACATTGTCAGGCGTTCCCCTGGCCACATCGGACCGACGTGAGTTCCGCGAAATAGGCCAAGTATCGGTGCCATCAGCGTGCCATCACGCCTAGTTGTCGCAGATCACGGACTGCGAACCGGATATCCAATGCGGTTGGATTGAGCAGTCCGTGAGTATCCACGCTGATCTCTGCGGTCCTTCCCGCCCTGGCCGTCGACGTCGACTAGGGCGCGTATTGGGTTGTGATCAAGGGGTGGCTCGTGTGAGGTCTTTGATCCAAATCATCGCGCCACGAAGGTGGAGGCCGGCGATGTAGCTCTCAGGGGTCTTGTCGTAGCGGGTGGCGATGC
>NZ_VCJS01000207.1 GCF_005893125.1 Nonomuraea basaltis
GTCGAGGAAGACACTTGTCCACTCTTGACCTGCATGAACAGGCGGAACAATGGGGCACATGACTCGGATAAGCGCCGGGAGCGCGGGTGGCCGGCGGTTGGCCGGGCCGCCGGGGCGCGCCTGCCCGCCGGCCGCGTACACGACCTGCATCTGCCCGCGACGCTGCGGGCAGCGGCGCCGTACCAGGTGGCGCGCGGGCGTACCGGGGCCGGGCTGGTGCTGCGTGCGGACGATCTGCGTGAGGTGGTGCGCGAGGGCAGGGAGGGCAACCTCGTGCTGTTCGTGGTGGACGCGAGCGGCTCGATGGCGGCCCGCAGGCGGATGACCGCGGTCAAGACGGCCGTGCTCAGCCTGCTGCTCGACGCCTATCAGCGGCGCGACAAGGTCGGCCTGGTCACGTTCCGCGGCGCCGCCGCCGAGCTGGCGCTGCCGCCCACCTCGTCGGTGGAGGCGGGCGCGGCCCGGCTGCGCTCGCTGCCGACCGGCGGGCGCACACCGCTGGCGGCGGGGCTGGTCCGGGCGGCCGAGGTGCTGCGTGTGGAGCGGCTGCGCGATCCGGCCAGGCGGCCGCTGCTGGTCCTGGTGACCGACGGGCGCGCGACGGCGGGCGGCGACGTGGACCGGGCCGCCGCGCTGCTGGAGGGCACGGCGAGCGTGGTCGTGGACTGCGAGAGCGGGCCGGTCCGGCTCGGCCTCGCCGTCCGGCTGGCCGCCCGGCTGCGGGCCCGCCTGGTCTCCCTCGATGCCCTGTCCGATCTGGGCTCGGTCGTCCGTGACCACAGGAAGGCGGTCTGATCATGCCGCAGGGGAAGCCCGCCGTCGTGCCGGAAGACGGCCTCACGACCCGGCAGCGTCGTACGAGGCCGCTGCTGATCGTCCACACCGGGCCGGGGAAGGGCAAGTCGACGGCCGCGTTCGGGATGGCGCTGCGGGCCTGGAACCAGGGGTGGCCGATCGGGGTGTTCCAGTTCGTGAAGTCGGCCAAGTGGCGGATCGGGGAGGAGCGGGCGCTGAAGGTGCTCGGCGGCACGGGCGAGGGCGGCTCGGTGACCTGGCACAAGATGGGCGAGGGCTGGTCGTGGATCCGGCGGCCCGGCACCGAGGAGGACCACGCGGCCGACGCCCGCGAGGGATGGGAGCAGATCAAGCGCGATCTGGCGGCCGAGACGTATCGCTTCTACGTGCTGGACGAATTCACGTACCCGCTGAAGTGGGGCTGGGTGGACCTCGACGACGTGCTGGCGGCGCTCACGGGGCGGCCGGGCGGCCAGCACGTGGTGATCACGGGCAGGGACGCGCCCGAGCGGCTGATCGAGGTTGCCGATCTGGTGACGGAGATGGGCAAGGTACGCCATCCCATGGATGCCGGGCAGAAGGGTCAGAAGGGCATCGAGTGGTAGTCGTACCCCGGCTGGTCGTCGCCGCGCCGTCGTCGGGCAGCGGCAAGACGACCGTGGCCACCGGGCTGATGGCGGCGCTGCGGGCGCGTGGGCTGAAGGTGTCGCCGCACAAGGTGGGGCCCGACTACATCGACCCTGGCTACCACGCGCTGGCCACCGGGCGTCCCGGGCGCAACCTGGACCCGTGGCTCGTGGGCACGGAACGCGTACCGCCGCTGTTCCTGCACGGCGCGGCGGAGTGCGACGTGGCGGTGGTCGAGGGCGTGATGGGGCTGTTCGACGGCCGCGGGGAGACGGACTTCGCGTCGACCGCGCACGTCGCCAGGCTGCTGGACGCGCCGGTGGTGCTGGTCGTGGACGTGGCGCGGCAGAGCCGGTCGGTGGCGGCGGTGGTGCACGGGTTCGCCACGTTCGATCCGCGGGTGCGGGTAGGCGGGGTGGTGCTCAACCGGGTGGGCTCGGACCGGCACGAGGAGCTGTGCCGGAGGGCGCTGGGGGCGGCGGGCGTACCGGTGCTCGGCGCGATCCGCCGCGACGACGCCGTCTCCACACCCTCCCGCCATCTGGGGCTGGTGCCCGCCGCCGAGCGCGAGGCCGAGGCGGTACGGGCCGTGGAACGGCTCGGCGCCCTGGTGGCCCGCTCCTGCGACCTCGACGGCCTGCTGCGCCTGGCGTCGTCGGCCCCTGCGCTCACCAGCGCCGCATGGAGCCCTGCCGCACCCGCCGATTCCCCGCCTGTGCCCGGCGGTGTTGTCGTGGCGGTGGCGGGCGGGGCGGCGTTCACGTTCGGCTATGCCGAGCATGTCGAGCTGCTGCGGGCGGCGGGCGCGGATGTCGCGAGCTTCGACCCGCTGCGGGACGAGAAGCTGCCGGACGGGACCGCCGCGCTGGTCATCGGCGGCGGCTTCCCCGAGGTGTACGCCGCCGAGCTGGCCGCCAACGAGCCGCTGCGCAAAGAAGTGGCGGCCTTCGGCGGGCCGATCGCGGCCGAGTGCGCCGGGCTGCTCTACCTGTGCGAGGAACTGGACGGCCGGCGCATGTGCGGGCGGGTGCCCGGCCGGGCGCGGATGACCGGCAGGCTCACGCTCGGCTACCGGGACGCCGTCGCGCTCAAGCGCTCACCACTGACGAGGCCGGGCGAGCGCTTCCGCGGACACGAGTTCCACCGCACCGCCGTCGAGTACGCCGGCGAGCCGTTGTTCCAGTGGCAGGACGACACCGTCGCCGACGGGTCCGGTGGCACCGACGGATATGGCGACGCCCTGCTCACCGCGTCCTACCTGCACCTGCACTGGGCCGGCACACCAGCCCTCGCTCACCGGCTGGTGTCGTCCTCCAGGTCGCCCTCCGTCTTGAGGTAGACCTCCTGGAGTCCGCGCAGGATCTCCGGGTCGGGGTGCTCCCACATCCCCCGCTCGGCGGCCTCGAGGAGGCGTTCGGCGATGCCGTGCAGCGCCCACGGGTTCGACCGTGCCATGAACGCCTGGTTCTCCGGATCCAGCACGTACGTCTCGGCGAGCTTGTCGTACATCCAGTCCGCCACCACGCCCGTGGTGGCGTCGTAGCCGAACAGGTAGTCCACGGTCGCGGCCAGCTCGAAGGCGCCCTTGTACCCGTGCCGCCGCATCGCGGCCAGCCATCGCGGGTTGACGACCCTGGCGCGGAAGATGCGTGACGTCTCCTCCGACAGGGTGCGGGTGCGCACCGCGTCGGGGCGGGTGCTGTCGCCGACGTACGCGGCCGGGTTCCGGCCGGTGAGCGCGCGGACGGTGGCGATCATGCCGCCGTGGTACTGGAAGTAGTCGTCGGAGTCGGCGATGTCGTGCTCGCGGGTGTCGACGTTCTTGGCGGCCACGGCGATCCTGCGGTACGCGTCCTCCATCTGCGGGCGCGCGGCCACGCCGTCGAGGTCGCGGCCGTAGGCGAAGCCGCCCCACACGGCGTACACCTCGGCCAGGTCAGCGTCGTCACGCCAGTTGCGGCTGTCGATCAGCGGCATCAGCCCGGCCCCGTACGCGCCCGGCGCGGAGCCGAAGATCCGCATCGTCGCCCGGCGCTCGTCACCGCCCGTCGCGGCGACGTGGGCGCGTACGTAGTTGTCCTCGTGCGGCTCGTCCAGCCCGGCGGCCAGCCGTACGGCGTCGTCGAGCATGCCGACCACGTGCGGGAAGGCGTCGCGGAAGAAGCCGCTGATGCGTACGGTCACGTCGATCCTGGGCCGGCCCAGCTCGGCGAGCGGGATCGGCTCCAGGCGGGTGACCCGGCGCGACGCCTCGTCCCATTCGGGGCGGATGCCGAGCAGGGCCAGCACCTCGGCCACGTCGTCGCCCGCCGTGCGCATGGCGCTGGTGCCCCAGACGGACAGGCCGACCGAGCGCGGCCAGTCGCCGGTGTCGGCGCGGTAGCGCTCCAGCAGCGATTCCGCCATCGCCTGGCCCGTCTCCCAGGCCAGGCGGCTGGGCACCGCGCGGGGGTCGACGGAGTAGAAGTTGCGGCCGGTCGGCAGCACGTTGATCAGGCCGCGCAACGGTGAGCCGCTCGGCCCGGCCGGCACGTAGCCGCCGTCCAGGGCGTGCAGGAGGTGGTCGAGCTCGTCGGTGGTGCGGGCCAGGCGCGGCACCACTTCGGTGGCGGCGAACGTGAGAATCCGCGCCACGAGCTCCTCCGCGCTGCCCGAACGGTCCGGCTCGGCAATCGCCAGCACCGCGCGAGCCACCTCCGGCGCGGCGCCCACCGCCCAGTCCCGCTCCTCCATCGCCTCCACCAAGGCACGCGCGGTCGCCTCGGCCCGATCCACGGCCGCCATCCCCGCCGTCCCGTCCTCCGCCAGGCCGAGGGCCTCGCGCAGGCCGGGCAGCGTCTCGCGGCCCGACCACAGCTGCCTGGCCCGCAGCATCGCCAGCACCAGGTCCACCCGGACCGGCCCGACCGGCGCCTGCCCGAGCACGTGCAGGCCGTCGCGGATCTGCGCGTCCTTCACCTCGCACAGCCACCCGTCCACATGCAGCAGGAAGTCGTCGAACTCGGTGTCGTGCGGCCGATCCGCCAGCCCCAGGTCGTGATCGAGCCGCGCGGCCTGGATCAGCGTCCAGATCTGCGCCCGGATCGCGGGCAGCTTGGCCGGGTCCATGGCCGCGATCGTGGCGTGCTCGTCCATGAGCTGCTCCAGCCGGGCGATGTCCCCGTACGTCTCCGCCCGCGCCATCGGCGGCACCATGTGGTCCACCAGCACCGCGTGCGCCCGCCGCTTGGCCTGCGTGCCCTCGCCCGGGTCGTTCACCAGGAACGGGTAGACCAGCGGCAGGTCGCCGACGGCCGCGTCGGTGCCGCACGAGGCGGACATGCCCGCCGACTTGCCCGGCAGCCACTCCAGGTTCCCGTGCTTGCCCACGTGAACCATCGCGTGCGCGCCGGAGCCCGCGAACTCGGCCGACAGCCAGCGGTACGCGGCCAGGTAGTGGTGGCTGGGCGGCAGGTCGGGGTCGTGGTAGATGGCGATCGGGTTGTCGCCGAAGCCGCGCGGCGGCTGCACCATCACCACCAGGTTCCCGGCCCGCAGCGCGGCCAGGACGATGTCTTCCTGGTCGCCGTCGCGGGACACGAACAGCTCACCCGGCGGCGGCCCCCAGTGCCGCTCCATCTCGGCGCGCAGGTCCTCGGGCAGCGTGCGGTACCAGCGTTCGTACGAGGCGGCGGAGATGCGTACCGGATTGCCCGCCAGTTGCTCCTCGGTCAGCCAGTCCGGGTCCTGCCCGCCCGCGGCGATCAGCGCGTGGATGAGCGCGTCACCGTCCTGCTCGGCCACCCCGGGAAAGCCCTCGCCCAGGTCGTAGCCCGCCTCGGCGAGCCGGGACAGCAGCCGGACGGTGCTGGCTGGGGTGTCCAGGCCGACGGCGTTGCCGACGCGGGAGTGCTTGGTGGGGTACGCCGACAGCATCACCACCAGCCGCCGCTCCGCCGGCGGGGTGTGCCGCAGCAGGCCGTGGCGCACCGCGATGCCCGCCACCCGTGCCGCCCGCTCGGGATCGGCGGCGTAGACGGTCAGCCCGTCCCGGTCGATCTCCTTGAACGAGAACGGCACGGTGATGATCCGCCCGTCGAACTCGGGGATCGCCACCTGCGAGGCGGCGTCCAGCGGCGACAGGCCGTCGTCGCTCTCCTCCCACGCCCGCCTGCCGGTGGTGAGGCAGAGCCCCTGCAGGATCGGTATGTCGAGCGCCGCCAGCGCGCCCACGTCCCACGCCTCGTCGTCCCCGCCCGCGCCGGCGGTGGCCGGCCGCGAGCCGCCCGCCGCCAGGACGGTCACCACCAGCGCGTCGGCGGCCCGCAGGGTGTCGAGCAGCTCGGGCTCGGCGGTACGCAGGGAGGAGCAGAAGACGGGCAGCGCCTGCCCGCCCGCGTCCTCGACGGCGGCGCAGAGCGTCTCGACGAACGCGGTGTTGCCCGCCATGTGGTGCGCGCGGTAGTAGAGCACGCCGATCACCGGCCCCTGCCCGGATCGCGCGTCGCGCTCCAGCAGTCCCCAGGAGGGCGTGGGCGCGGGCGGGGCGAACCCGCGTCCGGTCAGCAGGACGGTGTCCGACAGGAACGCGTGCAGCTCGGCCAGGTTGGCGGGCCCGCCGTGCGACAGGTAGGCGTGCGCGTCGGCGCAGACGCCGCCGCTGACCGTGGACAGCTCCATCAGCTCGGCGTCCGGCGCCTGCTCGCCGCCCAACACCACGACGGGGCGGGGGCCGGCCAGCAGCGCGTCGAGCCCCTCCTCCCAGGCCCGGCGGCCGCCGAGCAGGCGTACCACGACGAGATGGGCGCCCTCCAGCAGCGCGGGCAGGTCGTCGGGGGCGAGCCTGGCGGGGTTGCCCAGGCGGTAGGCCGCACCGCTGGCGCGGGCGCTCAAGAGGTCGGTGTCGGAGGTCGAGAGCAGCAGGACGGTACGGCTGTCGCCAAGCACGGCGCATCCTCCCTCGGGGTCCTCGCCCCGGTCGCGGGTGTCGCGACGGCAGAAGTCTCCTGGCTCCCGGATCGGCGCTCACCCCGGCCTTCCCGCCCGTTGCCGGGCAGTGGCCTTCGGTGGGGTTCGCTCCCCGGTCACAGTGGCGGGACCGCGCCGGATTCGCACCGGCTTCCTCCCTTTGCCATTCGCTTACCGAGGAGCCTACGGCAGAGAGACCCGCGCCAGAACTGGCGTTAGCATCCTCTTCGTGTCCATAGCCGACATATCCGGAGCCGACGGTTCCCGACGCGCCCGTCCTGACGCCTGTCCGGGGGCGCTCCAGGTGCACGAGGCCGCCGACGGCCCCCTGGCCCGGATCCGCCTGCCCGGCGGCGCGATCTCCGCCGACCGGCTCCGTGAGCTGGCGGACTGCGCGACGGACCTGGGCTCGGGCGTGATCGAGCTGACCTCCAGGGCGAACGTCCAGGTGCGGGGGCTGCGCTCGCCCGCCGCCTTCGCCGAGCGGATCGCCGCCGCGGGCCTGCTGCCTTCGGCCGCGCACGAACGGGTACGCAACATCGTCGCCTCACCGCTCGGCGGTCGCGGACCTGACGGCCTGCTCGACACGCAGCCGGTGGTGGAGGCCCTGGACCGGGCGCTGTGCGCGCGGCCCCGGCTGGCGGGGCTGCCGGGACGGTTCCTGTTCGCGGTGGACGACGGCACGGGGGACATGCGGGGCCTTGGCGCGGACGTCACGTTCGTGCCGGTGACCGCGGCGGGACGCGTTTCCCGGGGACGGCTGCTGCTGGCGGGCTCGGACGCCGGGCTGACCGTCCCGGTGGACTCGGCGGTCCAGCACCTGATCGCCGCCGCCGCGGCATTCCTGGACGAACGGGAACGCGGGCTCGCCGACAGCGACCGCGCCGCGTGGCGGATCGGGGAGCTGAAGGACGGGCCCGCCCGAATAGCCGCCCGTCTCGGCACCGAGTCCGGCCTGGATCTGCTGCCCGCCGCGGCGGCGCAGGAGAGCCAGGACCCAGGTGCGCCGGTGCGGGAGAGCCGGGACATCGTGCCAGATGCGTCAGCGCGGGAGAGCCGGGACGTCGTGCAGGTCGGGCCCGTGCTGCACGCAGGGCGGGTCGGGCAGCGGAACGGCCGGGTGGCGCTGGAGGCGGTGGTGCCGCTCGGACGGCTGACCGCCGCCCAGGCGCACGCCATCGCCCACGAGGCCGTGCCCGTGCGGTTCACCCCGTGGCGGACCGTTGTGCTGCTGGACCTGTCCTCCGCCGCGGCCGACCGGGCGGCGCGGGTGCTGGAAGCGGCCGGGCTGGTGACCGATCCGGCGTCGCCCTGGGTCGGGGTGAGCGCCTGCACCGGCCGTCCCGGCTGCGCGAAGTCGCTGGCCGACGTGCAGGAGGACGCGCGGCGCTGGGTGGCGACCCTGGACGGCCCTCCGGCGACGCCCGTGCACTGGGCCGGGTGCGAGCGGCGGTGCGGGCTGCCGCGCGGCCAGGTCGTCCAGATGGTCGCCACCGCCGACGGATACACCACCGATGGACTCGCCGTCGGCGGACACCAGGAAAGGCAGCAGTGACCGACTACATCCGCGACGGCGCCGAGATCTACCGGCGTTCGTTCGCGACCATCCGCGCCGAGGCCGACCTCACCGGGATGCCTCCAGACGTGGCCCAGGTGGCGGTACGGATGATCCACGCCTGTGGCATGACCGACCTCGTCGCCGACCTCGACTGGTCCCCGCAGGTGGTCCTACGGGCCCGGGAGGCGATGCGGCTCGGCGCGCCCGTCCTGTGCGACGCCATGATGGTCGCCTCCGGCGTGACCAGGCGCAGGCTGCCGGCCGGCAACGACGTCGTGTGCGCCCTGGCCGATCGGCGCGTGCCGGAGCTGGCCGAGCGCCTCGGCACCACCCGCAGCGCCGCCGCACTCGAGCTGTGGCGGGACCGCCTGGACGGCGCGGTGGTGGCCATCGGCAACGCGCCGACCGCGCTGTTCCGGCTGCTCGAACTGGTCGCCGAGGGCGCCGGCCGGCCGGCGGCGGTGCTCGGGGTGCCCGTCGGCTTCATCGGCGCGGCCGAGTCCAAGCGGGCGCTGGCGGACAGCGGCCTGGAGTACCTGGTGGTGCACGGCCGCCGCGGCGGCAGTGCGATGACGGCGGCGGCGGTCAACGCCATCGCGAGTGAGACGGAGTGATGGCGATGACGGGACGGCTGTACGGCGTAGGGCTCGGCCCGGGCGACCCGGAGCTGGTCACGGTCAAGACGGCCCGGCTGATCGGCGAGGCGGATGTGATCGCGTACCACGCCGCCCGGCACGGCCGCAGCATCGCCCGCTCGATCGCGCTCCCGTACATGCGCGAGGGGCAGATCGAGGAGCTCCTGCTGTACCCGCTGACCACGGAGACCACCGACCACCCCGGCGGCTACCAGGGCGCGCTCGACGACTTCTACGCCGACTGCGCCGAACGCCTGGCCGCCCATCTGGACGCGGGCCGGACCGTGGTGGTGCTGAGCGAGGGCGACCCGCTGTTCTACGGCTCGTACATGCACATGCACAAGCGGCTGGCCCACCGCTACCCGACCGAGGTCGTGCCCGGCGTCACCTCGGTCAGCGCCGCCTCCGCCGTGCTGGGGCGGCCGCTGGTGGAGCGGGACGAGGTGCTCACGGTGCTGCCCGGCACGCTGCCCGCCGAGGTGCTGGCGGAGCGGCTGCGCGGCACCGACTCGGCGGCGGTGCTGAAGCTGGGCAGGACGTTCGAGAAGGTCCGCGACGCCCTGGCCGAGGCCGGGCGGCTGGACGACGCCTGGTACGTCGAGCGCGCCACCATGGGCGCCGAGCGCGTCGCGCCGCTCAAGGACGTGGACGCCGACGGCGTTCCGTACTTCTCGCTGGCCCTGCTCACCAGCCCCGCCGAGCGGACCTTCGTCCCCGAACCGCCGGTGACCGAGGGGCAGGGCGAGGTGACGGTGGTGGGCCTCGGCCCGGCCGGGCGGCCGTGGCTCACGCCGGAGGCGCAGGAGGCGCTGGCGGCGGCCACGGATCTGGTCGGGTACGGCCCGTACGTCGACCGGGTGGCGCCCAACCCGCGCCAGCGCCGCCACCGTACTGACAACCGGGTGGAGGCGGAGCGCGCCAGGCACGCGCTGGAGCTGGCCAGGGGAGGCGCGCGGGTGGCCGTGGTGTCGTCCGGCGATCCGGGCGTGTTCGCCATGGCCAGTGCGGTGCTGGAGGAGGCGGCCGCCGGCTTTCCCGACGTGCCGGTGCGGATCGTCCCCGGGCTGACCGCGGCCCAGGCGGTGGCCGGCAGGGTCGGCGCGCCGCTCGGCCACGACTACTGCGTGCTGTCGCTGTCCGACCTGCTCAAGCCGTGGGAGGTGGTGGCCGGCCGGCTGGCCGCCGCGGCCCGGGCGGACCTGGTGCTGGCGCTGTACAACCCGGCCTCGCGCAGCCGTACGTGGCAGCTCCCCGCGGCCCGGGACCTGCTGCTCGAACACCGCGACCCCGGCACCCCCGTCGTGATCGGACGCGACGTCGGCGGCCCCG
The DNA here is from genome assembly GCF_005893125.1 of Nonomuraea basaltis. GTDB lineage: Bacteria > Actinomycetota > Actinomycetes > Streptosporangiales > Streptosporangiaceae > Nonomuraea > Nonomuraea basaltis. The sequence continues at coordinate 9,892 of NZ_VCJS01000207.1, forward strand.
AGGAGAGCATCACCGTCACCACGCTCGGCGAGCTGGATCCGGCACAGGTGGACATGCGCTGCCTGCTGATCGTCGGCTCATCGACGACGCGGGTGACCGATCGGGGCGTCGTCTACACGCCGCGCCGCTACCCCTGAGCCCAGGCCGCCGCCGCGGCCACGGAGTCCACCAGGCGGGCGTCCGGCGGCAGCGGCGGCCGGTCCACCATGATCACCGGTAGCCCGAGCTCGCGGGCGGCGACGAGCTTCGCGGTGGTCATCTCGCCGCCGCTGTCCTTGGTGACCAGCACGTCGAGGCGGTGCTCGCGGATGAGGGCCCGCTCGCCCTCGACGGTGTACGGGCCGCGGTCGAGCAGTACGTACACGTTGCCGGGTACGGGCGGCTCGGGCGGATCGACCGACCTGGCCAGCAGCCACACTCCGGGCAGCCCGCTGAAGACCGGCAGGCTCCGGCGCCCGGTAGTGAGGAACACCCGTAGCGGCGCCCCTCCACCGCCTCGGGAACCGCCATCGACCAGGCATGCGGCGGCGGCCGCCAGGGAGCCGACGCGCTGCCAGGCGTCACCCGGCCCCTCCCGCCAGCCGGGCCGGCGCAGGACCAGCAGCGGCACGCCCGTCCTCGCCGCCGCCTCGGCCGCGGAGGCCGTCATCCGCGCCGCGAACGGATGTGTGGCGTCAACCACGGCGTCGATCCGCTCCGCGGCGAGCCAGGCGGCCAGCCCTTCCGGCCCGCCGAACCCACCCGCGCGCACCTCCCCGACCGGCAGCCGCGGATTGCTCACCCGCCCGGCCAGCGACGACACCACGCGCACGCCGGGATCGCCGGCCAGCTCACCGGCCAACGCCCGCGCCTCCGCCGTGCCCCCCAGGATCAGGACCCGCCTCATGGGCTGGTCCTGCCTGCGCCGGCCGTGCCGCCGGGGATCAGGACCCGCCTCATGTCCTGGTCCGCTCTGCGCTGTAGAGGTGGCTGCCGGGGAACTGCGACGCCGTCAGCACCCGCCCGACCACGATCACCGCCGTACGCCGGATACCGGCCTCGTGGACCTGCCCGGCGATGTCCGCCAGCGTCCCGCGCAGGATCACCTCGTCGGCCCGGCTCGCCCGCGCCACCACCGCGACCGGGCAGTCCGGCCCGTACGAGGGCAGCAGCTCCGCCACCACCGCGTCGATCCGCTGCACGGCCAGGTGCAGCACCATCGTGGCCCCGCTCGCGCCCAGCGTGGTCAGATCCTCGCCGTCGGGCATCGGCGTGGCCCGCGCCGACGTACGGGTCAGGATGATCGTCTGGCCGACCCCGGGCACGGTCAGCTCCCTGCCCAGCGAGGCCGCCGCCGCCGCGAACGCCGGCACCCCGGGGACCACCTCGTACGGCACGCCGAGCGCGTCCAGCCTGCGCATCTGCTCGGCCACGGCGCTGAACACGGACGGGTCGCCCGAGTGCAGCCGCGCCACGTCCAGCCCGGCCCGATGCGCGGCGAGCAGCTCCGCGACGATCTCGTCGAGCGTCAGGTTCGCCGTGTCCACCAGCCTGGCTCCCGATGGGCAGGAGTCCAGCAGCTCCCGGGGCACCAGCGAGCCCGCGTACAGGCACACCGGCGACGCCTGCAGCCGCCGCAGCCCGCGCAGCGTGATCAGGTCCGCGGCGCCGGGGCCCGCCCCGACGAAGTACACGGTCACGGCACGTCCTCCCTGGTGATCGACCACACGGTCACGGGCATCGCGGCCCGCCAGCCGGTGAACCCGCCGACGGGCGAGGCCCGCTGCACGGCCAGTCGCACCAGATCACCGCCGAGCCTGCCGTACCACTGGGCGACGACCGACTCGGACTCCACGGTGACGGCGTTCACCACGAGCCGGCCGCCGGGCCGCAGCGCCGCCCAGCAGGTCTCCAGCATTCCAGGCACGGTGGCGCCGCCCCCGACGAACACCGCGTCCGGCACGGGCAGGCCCTCCAGCGCCGCCGGCGCCCGGCCCTCCACGACGCGCAGCGACGGCACCCCGAGCCGGTCGGCGTTGCGGCGGATGGCGGTGGCGCGGCCGGCCCTGCTCTCGACCGCCACGGCGGCGCACGACGGGTGACCGCGCATCCATTCGATGGCGATGCTGCCCGCGCCCGCGCCCACGTCCCACAGCAGCTCGCCGGGCAGCGGCGCGAGCCGCGACAGGGTGACCGCACGGACCTCGCGCTTGGTGAGCTGCCCATCGTGCTCGAACGCGGCGTCGGGCAGCCCGGGCACGCGGGCGAGCGGCTCGGCGCCGGGCCCGGCGACGCACTCGACGGCGATCACATTCAACGCGGAAGCCACGGTGTCCGCCCACCTCGCGGCCGTCCCCGTCTGGACACGCTCCGACGCCGCGCCCAGGTCGGAAAGGACCGTGATCGGGCTCGGGCCGTACCCGAGCCCGGCCACCAGCCCCGCCACATCGGCCGGAGCGTCACGCCCGGCGCCGAGCACGAGGACCCGCCGCCCGGGCAGGACCGCGGCGTTCAGCGCGGCGAGGGGACGGCCCACCAGGCTGATCACGTCCACCTGCTCGACCGCCCACCCCAGCCGGGCACACGCCAGCGACAGCGACGACAGATGCGGGACCACCCTGACCCGCGCCGCGCCGAGCAGCCGCACCAGCGTGGAGCCGATGCCGTAGAACATCGGATCACCGCTGGCCAGCACGCACACCTCACGGTCGGCGTACCGTTCGATGAGTTCGGGCAGCGCGGGAAGCAGCGGCGAGGGCCAGGTCACCCGATCGGCGGCGGACGCGGGCACGAGGCCGAGCTGCCGTACGGAGCCCATGAGCACCTCCGCCCCCTCCAGCGCCCGCCGCGCCCCGGCGGACAGCCCGTCCCAGCCGTCCGCGCCGATGCCGACGACGGTGATCACACGTTGCCCAGCACGCGCGTCACCCGGATCTCCACGACCACCCGCGCCGGATTGGGCCGGGGCGGCTTGTAGCGGGCGGTGTAGCGGCGCTCGGCGTCGGCCACCAGCTCCGGCGAGGTACGCACCACGGCCCACCCCTCCAGCGTCGACCACCTCCGCCCATCCACCTGGCAGAGCGCGACCAGCGCCCCGGACGCGCCGATGAGCCGGGCTTTGTACGAGGACCCAGAGGTGATCACCCGGGCCGTCGCGGTCTCCAGATCCAGGGTCGCGCCCACCGGCACCACATGCGGCGGCCCGCCGGGACGCGCGGTGGAGAGCGTGCACAGGTGCCGTTCCTGCCAGAACGCGGCGAACGCGGCGCCCTGTTCGACCAGGTTCACAGGCCTCCTCGGGTGATTTGCGAGGCATATCGTATCCGCTCGTATATCTGCTGCTCTGGCAGACTCATCCGGGTGAAGCGGCTACTCATCATCGGCATCGGCGCCGGGGATCCCGACCATCTCACCCTCCAGGCGGCCAAGGCCATCGCCGCCACGGACGTGTTCTTCATCGTCGACAAGGGCGAGGTCAAGCAGGATCTGGTCCAACTCCGGCGGGACCTGATCGAGCGGCACGCCCGCCCGCCGTACCGGATCGCCGAGGCCCGCGACCCGGAACGCGACAGAACCGCCCCCGGCTACGAGGCCGCGGTCGAGGACTGGCGCTCGCGCCGCGCGCTGGCCTGCGAGTCGCTCGTCCGCGACGAGTTGGGCGAGGACCAGACCGGGGCGTTCCTCGTCTGGGGCGACCCCGGCGTGTACGACAGCACGCTGGCCATCGTCGAGGAGATCCTGGCCCGCGGAACCGTCGCCTTCGAGTACGAGGTGATCCCCGGCATCAGCAGCGTGGCCGCGCTGACCGCCCGCCATCGCACCAGCCTCACCCAGGTCGGCCGCCCCGTCCACCTCACCACCGGCCGCCGCCTGGCCGAGGACGGCGCCACCGCCGACGACATGGTGGTCATGCTGGACGCCCACTGCTCCTTCGCCGGCCTCGACGACTTCCACATCCATTGGGGCGCCTACCTGGGCACTCCCGACGAGATCCTGGTGTCCGGCCCGGTGGCCGAGGTCGGCGACCGCATCCGCGAGCTCCGCGCGGAGGCACGGGCCCGCAAGGGCTGGGTCATGGACTCCTACCTGCTGCGCCGCCTGCCCGGCACAGACGGCTGACGCGTATGACAGCCTGGTGAAATGGAGATCACGCTGGTCCGGGGCGACATCACCGAGCAGCGGGCGGACGCCATCGTGAACGCCGCCAACTCCTCGCTCATGGGCGGCGGAGGCGTGGACGGCGCGATCCACCGCCGCGGCGGCCCGGAGATCCTCGAGGAGTGCAGGAAGCTGCGGGCCTCCCGCTACAGCAAGGGCCTGCCGACGGGACAGGCGGTGGCCACGACGGCGGGCCGGCTGCCCGCGCGCTGGGTGATCCACACGGTCGGGCCGGTCTACTCCAGGTCGGAGGACCGGTCGGGGCTGCTGGCCTCCTGCTACCGCGAGTCGCTGCGCGTGGCCGACGAGCTGGAGGCCGGATCGGTGGCCTTCCCCGCGATCTCGACCGGGATCTACGGCTGGCCCATGGACGACGCGGCGCGCATCGCGCTGGACGCTGTCCGGCAGGCGGACACATCGGTCGAGGACGTCAGATTCGTGCTGTTCGACAGCACGGCCTACGCCACGTTCGAAGCGCGACTGCAGTAGGCGCTCGAGGCGCGGCTGTAGTAAGTGCTCGAGGCGCGGTTGACGTGAGCGGTCAGCGCGGATCGATCGCCGACCAGGGCAGCGTCAGCTCGCCGAGCCGCCACCTGGCCGGCCCGCCCAGCGGCGGCCGTACGGGCACGGGCCAGGCGCCGGCCAGCACGCGTACGGCGGCCAGCCACCGCTGCCGCACCCCGTGCCCGCCATAGGGCGCGCAAACGGCCCAGGCATGGTCGAAGTCCCGCAGGAACGCATGGATCCGCTCACCCGGCACGTTCCGGTGGATGAGCGTCTTCGGCAGGCGGTCGGCCAGGTCGGAGGGCCGCTCGAAGGCGTCGAACCGGGCGGAGAACGTGATCGTCTCGGGCCCGCCACGTGACAGGCCCACCCAGACCGCCCGCCGCCCGTTCTCCGAGGAGGTGCCCTCGACCAGGACGCCGTTCGGCGCGAGCCGGCGACGCAGCACGTCCCAGTAGTGCCACGCGTCCGCCTCGGCGTACTGGCGCAGCACGTTGAACGCCCTGATCAGCATCGGCGGGCGCGAGACGGGCAGCTCGAACCCGCCGAGCGCGAAGCTCAGCCCCTCCCGCTCGTACGGCTTCGCCAGCGCCACCCTGGCCGGGTCGATCTCGATCCCCACCACCTCGACCCCGGGCGCGACCTGGCGCAACCGGGCGAACAGCTCCAGCGTCGTGGTGTGCGATGCCCCGTAGCCCAGGTCCACCACGAGAGGCCGGTCCGCCGCCCGCAACCGCCGCCCGTGCGCCGCGACGATCCAGCGGTCGCAGCGCCGCAGCCGGTTGTACCCGGTCGTGCCCCGCGTGATGGCGCCAAGGGGCTTACTCACTGACGCGATGCACCCTGTGCTGTGCGGCCTGGGCTCGGGGGCGGATGACCATGCGGTCGATGTTCACGTGCGCGGGCCTGGTCACGCACCACGCGATCGCGTCGGCCACGTCGTCGGAGGTCAGCGGTCCCGGCACACCCTCGTACACGCGGGCCGCGGCCGCCTCGTCCCCCCGGAACCGGTTGACCGCGAACCCCTCGCTCCGCACCATGCCCGGCGCGATCTCGACGACCCGCACCGGCTGCCCGACCAGCTCCAGGCGGAGCGTCTCGGCCATCGACGTCTGGGCGTGCTTGGCCGCGACGTAGCCGCCCCCGCCCTCGTACGACACCAGCCCCGCCGTCGAGGTCAGCATCACCAGCACGCCGTCGCCCGACTCGATGAGTTTCGGGACCAGCGCCTGGGTCATGCGCAGCGAGCCGAGCACGTTCACGTCGTACATCCGCTGCCAGTCGTCCAGCCGCCCGTCCGCGACCGATTCCAGGCCGAGCGCGCCGCCGGCGTTGTTGACCAGCACGTCGCACCGCTCCAGCGCGGCCGCCAGCGCGTCGACCGACTCCTGCGAGGTCACGTCGAGCGTCACCGGCCGGATCAACGGCTGCTCCGCGGCCAGCTTGTCCAGCCGGTCCCGCCGCCGCGCGCCCGCCACCACCTCGTAGCCCTCGGCGGCGAGCCGGCGCGCCGTCGCCTCGCCGATCCCACTGCTCGCCCCGGTCACCACAGCCGTTCTCCGCATGGCCCTCATCCTGCCAGCACCCGCCGGGCTCCGGCCCGTCGCCTGGGTGTCGGGGAATGTCGGAGTTATTTGCAGAGTTATCTCCCTTTTGGAGGTGGTGTCGAGTGAGGCGACGACGGGTTGGCCGGGTCGCGACCATCAGCATGCACACATCGCCGCTGGACCAGCCCGGAACGGGCGACGCCGGAGGCATGAACGTGTACATCGTCGAGTCCGCCAAGCGGCTGGCTCAGCTCGGCGTGGAGGTGGAGATCTTCACCCGGGCGACCGCCCGCGACCTGCCACCTGTGGCCGAGCTCGCCCCGGGTGTGCTCGTCCGGCATCTGACCGCGGGGCCGTACGAGGAGATGGACCGCGGCGACCTGCCCGGGCAGCTGTGCGCGTTCCTGTCGGAGGTGCTGCGCACCGAGGCCATGTACGACCCGGGCCGCTACGACGTCATCCACTCCCATTACTGGCTGTCCGGCCAGGTCGGCTGGCTGGCCAAGGAGCGCTGGGGCGTGCCGCTCGTGCACACCATGCACACCATGGCCAAGGTCAAGAACCTCCTGCTCGCTCAGGGCGACCGGCCCGAGCCGCCGGCCCGCGTGGTCGGCGAGGAGCAGGTCGTGGAGATCGCCGACCGCCTCGTGGCCAACACCGCCGACGAGGCCCGCGAGCTCATCGACCTGTACGGGGCCTCGGAGGACCGCGTCGCCGTCGTCAACCCCGGCGTCAACCTCACCGTCTTCCAGCCCGCCTCGCAGGCCGTCGCCCGGCACCGCCTCGGCCTGCCGCTGGGTGCGCACGTGCTGCTGTTCGTGGGCCGCATCCAGCCGCTCAAGGCCCCGGACGTGCTCCTGCGCGCCGCCTCCAGGATGCTCATCGAGGACCCGTCGCTGCGCGAGCGCCTGGTGGTCGCCTGCGTCGGCGGCCCATCGGGCAGCGGCCTGGCCAGACCGTCCTTCCTCACCGACCTGGCCGCCGAGCTGGGCATCTCGGACGTCGTACGCCTCGTGCCCCCGGCACCGCAGGAGGAGCTGGCCGACTGGTACCGGGCGGCCTCGGTCACCGTCGTGCCCTCCTACAGCGAGTCGTTCGGCCTCGTCGCCCTGGAGTCCCAGGCTTGCGGCACGCCCGTGGCCGCGGCCGCCGTGGGCGGCCTGCGCACCGCCGTACGGGACGGGATCTCGGGCCTGCTCGTGGACGGCCACGACCCGGCCGAGTGGGCGGTGGCGCTGCGCCGCTTCATCACCGCGCCACGCTGGCGCGACCAGCTCTCGGAGGGCGCCCGCACGCACGCCGCCGCCTTCGGCTGGCAGGCCACGTCGTCGCGCCTGCTGGAGGTGTACGCGGGCGCCATCGCCAACCTGCACAAGACGCCCGTGGCGGTAAATCTGTAGCCTGAACTCTTATGCGCGATGTCGTCGAAGCCGCGCTCAAGGCCGCGGACGTCTCCTATGACGAGCCGCGGCCCGGGGCGTTCCTGGTCAAACTCCCCGGCCAGCACAAGCTCGCCACCATGACGTGGTTGATCGTGGGGGAGCGCGTGCTCCACATCGAGGCGTTCTTCTGCCGCCAGCCGGACGAGAACCACGCCGAGTTCTACCGCTGGCTGCTGGAGAAGAACGGCTCCACCTACGGAGTGCACTTCTCCCTCGACCCCGTCGGCGACGTCTACCTCGTGGGCCGGGTGCCGCTGGCCGCCGTCACCGAGGACGAGGTGGACCGGCTGCTCGGCTGCGTGCTGACGTACTCGGACGACTGGTTCGACCGCGCCCTGGAGCTGGGGTTCGCCTCCTCGATCAGGCGGGAGTGGGCGTGGCGCGCCAAGCGGGGCGAGTCGCTGGCCAACCTCCAGGCGTTCGCCCGCTTCGCCGACCCCGACCGATGACGGGAATCCGATTTCGCACGCTTCGGCCAACCATAGGATGAGCGTCATGGCGACTTTGGTGCTGCTACGGCACGGCGAGAGTGACTGGAACGCGAAGGGCCTGTTCACCGGCTGGGTGGACGTGAGCCTCTCGGCCAAGGGCGAGGACGAGGCCCGCCGCGGGGGCAAGCTCCTCCTGGACGCCGGGCTGCGCCCGGACGTCGTCCACACCAGCCTCCTGACCAGGGCCATCCAGACGGCCCAGCTGTCCCTGGCGGAGGCGGACCTGCTCTGGCTGCCGGTGAAGCGCAGCTGGCGGCTCAACGAGCGCCACTACGGCGCGCTGCAGGGCAAGAACAAGGCGCAGACCCGTGAGGAGTTCGGGGACGAGCAGTTCATGCTGTGGCGCCGCTCCTACGACGTGCCGCCGCCCCCGATCGCCGACGGCGACGAATACTCCCAGGCCGGCGACCCCCGCTACGCCCTCCTCCCGCCGGAGCTCATGCCGCGCACGGAGTGCTTGAAGGACGTGGTCGACCGCATGCTGCCGTACTGGTACGACGAGATCGTGCCGGACCTGTCGGCCGGCCGCACGGTCCTGGTGGCCGCGCACGGCAACTCGCTGCGGGCCCTGGTGAAGCACCTGGACGGCATCAGCGACGACGACATCGCCGGCCTCAACATCCCGACAGGGATCCCGCTGCGCTACGAGCTGGACGCCGACTTCCGGCCGCTGAAGCGCGGGGGCGAATACCTCGACCCGGAGGCCGCCAAGGCCGCCGCCGAGGCCGTGGCCAACCAGGGCCGCTGACGGCCGGGCGCCCGCCGTGAACGTGGCGGCGCCGTCAGCGACCGGCCCGCCGGAGGGCCGGTCGCCGGTCACGGCCTCCGGAGTGCCCTGCGTACGACTCAGCCCGCCAGTGCCTTCCGCAGCACGTCGGCGCACTCGGCGGGCTGCCCGAGGAAGCCGCCGTGGTCGCCGGGGAACTCGACCGGCGGCGTGCCGAGCGACTCGGCCAGCGCGACCGACGTCCGGTACGTGACCAGGTTGCCCGAGCCGGCCCCGATGCCGACCAGGACCCGGGCCGGGCCGGCGGTCAGCGCGGCGACTTCGGGCACGTAGCGCGTGGTGGGCCGCAGCTCGTGCAGGAAGAAGCGGGCGCTGTTGGCCAGGTCCTGCGCTGACGGCTCGCCGGGCGGCCCGGCGGGCGCGCCCTCGGCATCGAGGTCGAAACCAGCGCTGATCATGAACTTCATCCAGGCCGCTCCGACGCCCTCCCGCTGGTATGTCTCGATGATGTCCTCGGTCACGGCCCGTCGCTCGGCGGCGTCGGGCAGCAGCTCCAGGACGGGCGGCTCGTGCGCCACGAGCGTGCGCACCCGGCCCGGATACCGCTCGACCAGCGCGAGCCCGGTGACCGCGCCGCCGCTGCTGCCGAACACGTCGGCGGACTCGGCGCCCAGGGCGTCCATGATGGCCGCGACGTCGTCGGCCCGCAGCTCGGGCGTGGAGTCCTGCTCGGGGTCGTCAAGGGTGCTGTTCGAGATGCCCCGCGGGTCGAGGGTGACGACGGTGTGGTCGCTCGCGAGGGCGTCGGCGAACGGCGCGAAGGCCGCGGCGTCCATCGGCGATCCGATGACGAAGAGCAGCGGGCCCGTGCCGCGGACCTCGTAGTGCAGGTGTGCGCCGGGTACGTCGAGGGTGTGGGTGGTGGCCATGCCGGTCGTCCTTCCGTATGCGGTCGGCCGCGGACGCGGTGACGCAGGTAGGACTCCCGGCGATGGCGAAACTCGTCGCGGCTCGCGGAAATCAGGTCGGCCGGGTGCCCGTCACCAGGTAGACGACGTCCTGCGCGACGCGTACCGCGTGGTCGGCGTACCGCTCGTAGTAGCGCCCGATCAGCGTGATGTCGATGGCCGGCTCCACCCCGTGCGCCCAGTCCTTCGCCAGGAGGAGCCGGAACAGCTTGCGATGCAGCCGGTCCATCGCGTCGTCGTCCTGCTCCAGCTCCAGCGCCGACTCCACGTCCCGCGAGGCCACGCAGGCGCCGGCCTTGGTGACGAGGTTCTCCGCGATCTGGCCCATCTCCAGGATCGTGGAGCGCATCTGCGGCGGGATCGCCGAGTCGGGGTGGCGCAGCCGCGCGACCTTGGCGACGTGGACGGCCAGGTCGCCCATGCGCTCCAGGTCGGTCCCCATGCGCAACGCCGTGATGACCATCCGCAGGTCGACCGCGACCGGCTGCTGCCTGGCCATCAGATCGTAGATCGACGACTCGATGGCGGCGAAAGTCGCGTTCACGTCCTCGTCGCGGGAAATGACACTCTCGGCGAGCGAGAGGTCGGAGTCGAGGAGGGCCGTGGTGGCACGGGAAATGGCCGAACGGACAAGCCTGGTCATCTCGACCAGCTTGTCGGTCAGCGAATCTAGTTCTTCATGGTACGCGTCGCGCATGAGGTCAACGTACGTGTCACTCGATGAACGAACCCCTACGGTCAGATGAACTTTCCAGGAAAGGGACGTTCATCCCCTGATGAGGGGGTCTGTCCCTGGGAGAACGCCGCCTACCATCGGAGACATGAGTGAGATGGCCATGAGCTTCGCGGCCCTGGCCGGGTTCATCGTGGGCGCCCTGGCGGTTCTGTTCTACCGAAACCAGATCGAGGCTCCAGCCCGCACCGACGAACCCGACGGCGTGGAGACCGGAGCCGCACTGCCGCAGGGCGTGGCCTCCGTCCTCGCGGTGCTGCCTTCGTCCGCAGTGGTGCTCGACGCGCACGACCGCGTCCTGCGCGCCAGCTCGGCGGCGCGGGCGTTCGGGCTGGTCAAGGGCGATCGGCTGATGGCCGCCGAGCTGCTCGCGCTGGCCCGGCAGGTGCGCCGCGACGGCGAGATCCGCGAGAGCGAGATCGACGTCGCCGGGCACAAGTTCGGCCAGGAGACCACCAACTTCGCCGTCCGCGTGGCGCCCCTGGGCTCCTACGGCCAGGTGCTCGTGCTCGCGGAGGACCAGACCGAGCGGCGCCGGGTCGAGGCCGTGCGCCGCGACTTCGTCGCCAACGTCAGCCACGAGCTGAAGACCCCGGTCGGCGCGCTGAGCCTGCTGGCCGAGACCATCCAGGACGCCGCCGACGACCCCGAGGCCGTCACCCGCTTCGCCAACCGCATGCTGCACGAGTCGGCCCGGCTCAACTACCTCGTCCAGGACCTGATCACCCTCAGCAGGATCCAGGGCGCCGAGCCCATCCCCACCCCGGGCCAGGTCTCGATCGACGAGGCCGTCCACGACGCCATCGACCACTGCAACACCAAGGCCGTCGCCAAGGACATCACGCTCGTCTCCGGTGGCACCGAGGGCCTGCGCATCTGGGGCGACGACGAGCTGCTCGTCACCGCGCTGCGCAACCTGATCGACAACGCCGTCGCCTACAGCCCCGAGCACACCAGGGTCGTCGTGAGCGTGCGCCCCGCGAACGACTCCGTGGAGATCAGCGTCAGCGATCAGGGCATCGGCATCCCCGAGGAGTCGCTGGAGCGCATCTTCGAGCGGTTCTTCCGCGTCGACGCGGCCAGATCCCGGGCGACCGGCGGCACCGGGCTCGGTCTCGCTATCGTCAAGCACGTCGCCGCCGCGCACGCCGGCGAGGTGTCCGTCTGGAGCAAGGAAGGGTCCGGCTCCACCTTCACGCTCCGCCTGCCCGCCTTCGGCGGCACGGCGGTGGCCGTACCACGCTCTATCCCCCTGGAGGCAGCCAAATGACCCGAGTCCTTGTCGTCGAAGACGAGGAGTCCTTCTCCGACGCCCTGTCCTACATGCTGCGCAAGGAGGGGTTCGAGGTGTCGGTCGCGGCGACCGGGCCCGAGGCGCTCGACGCGTTCGACCGCAACGGTGCGGATCTGGTGCTGCTCGACCTGATGTTGCCAGGTTTGCCCGGCACGGAGGTGTGCCGCTCCCTCAGGCAGCGCTCCAAGGTGCCGGTCATCATGCTGACGGCCAAGGACAGCGAGATCGACAAGGTCGTGGGCCTGGAGCTGGGCGCCGACGACTACGTCACCAAGCCGTTCTCCTCGCGGGAGCTGGTCGCCCGCATCCGCGCGGTGCTGCGCCGCCAGGGCGACGTCGTGGAGGAGCTGGAGACCGCCGTGCTGGCCGTCGGCCCGGTCCGCATGGACGTCGACCGGCACGTCGTGGCCGTCCGCGGGGAGCAGGTGCAGCTGCCGCTGAAGGAGTTCGAGCTGCTGGAGGTCCTGCTGCGCAACGCCGGCCGGGTGCTCACCCGCGGCCAGCTCATCGACCGCGTCTGGGGCGCCGACTACGTGGGCGACACCAAGACCCTGGACGTCCACGTCAAGCGCCTGCGCGCGAAGATCGAGGCCGACCCGTCCAACCCGCGCTGCATCCTGACCGTGCGCGGCCTGGGCTACAAGTTCGACTCGGCGGAGGACTGACAAACCCTTGTTCCGGTACGCGGGCCGTACCGGAACAAGGGTTTTGTCATGTCTTAGTGAGACTCTTCTTCCGCGGGGGCGGACGCCGTCGGGGTCGGCTGGGGATTCCTGGCCGAACAGGCCT
>NZ_VCJS01000208.1 GCF_005893125.1 Nonomuraea basaltis
GGCGGGGAGGGAACCGCACCTGGAGACCTTCGGCGGCTGCGTGCTGGGCCAGCTCTGCCCGCCCGGCCAACTCGTCGCGCTCAGCGTCCTGGAGGGGCTGTTCTTCCAGGCCCACGGCCTGCGTGACATCTCGCTGAGCTACGCCCAGCAGACCAGCCCGGAGCAGGACATCGAGGCGGTGCTCGCGTTGCGCGCGCTGGCCGGGGAGTTCCTCGCCGGCGTCCGCTGGCACGTGGTCGTCTACGCATACATGGGCGTCTACCCCGAGACCCCGCGTGGCGCCGCGTCGCTGCTGGCCGCCGCCGCCGAGCTGGCCGTGCGCACCGGAGCGGAGCGGCTCATCGTCAAGACCGAGGCGGAGTCCCAGCGCATCCCCACGATCGAGGAGAACGTGGCCGCGCTGGAGCTGGCCGGTACGGCGGCGCGCGCGGCGCGGCCGGTCGCGCCGCCGCCGAGCCGTACCGACTCGCAGGTGTACGCCGAGGCGCGGCGGCTGGTCGAGGCCACGCTGGAGCTGCACCCGGACGTGGGCCGGGCGCTGTTGCGCGCGTTCAAGCTGGGTTACCTGGACATCCCCTACTGCGTGCACCCGGACAACCGGGGGGCGGCGCGCAGCCACATCGACGGCGACGGGGCGCTGCGCTGGGCGGACGTCGGCGCGCTGCCGCTGGACGGGCTGGTGGCGCGGCGCCGCTCCCGCCCGGTCGGCTCGGCCGAACTGCTGGACGCGCTCCACTACGTCCAGCGCAGGCACGACGGCCAGGAGTGAGTGCCCGGGCATGGAGCACGCGATCGCCGGGGCGAGCGCGGATGGTGGGGGCCGGCCGGATCACGATGAGGGGTACTAGGGGTGGGGCCGGCCGGGCGGCCGCGGTTAGCGTGCCCTGGTGGATAACGCATCGAGCCACGAGATCGCGATGGTTTTTCCAGGGATGGGGCCGACCGGGTTCGCCGACATCGAGCGGTTCGCCACCGAGGTGCCGCTGGCGTGGCGGCTGTTCGCCGAGGCCGACGAGGCGCTCGGCTACCCGGTGCTGGACCGGTTCCGCCGCGCGGACGGCGACTACTCCGAGTACGCCCAGGTGGCCTTCCTGGTCACCTGCCTGGCTCTGGCCGAGTGGGCGGAGCGTGAGGCGCTGCCCGCCCGCCCGGGGCTGTGCACCGGGCCGAGCTTCGGGGGTAAGGCGGCCGCCGCCTATGTGGGCTCGCTGCGTTTCGCCGACGCGGTGTGGATGACCGCCCGGCTGGCCCGGTGCGCGGCGGACTACTTCAGCCGGGAACACCGGAGCCTGGTCACCCACTCGTTCGTCCGGGTGGATCCAGAGGTGGCGGAGGAGATGCTCGGCAAGCTGACCGCGCGGGGCCGCGTGGCGGACGTGGCCTGCCGCGTGGACAGGGACTTCTTCATGGTCACGCTGTCGGCGGACGATCTGCCGGGGCTGGAGAAGGGGATCCGCGCCGCCGGCGGGCTGTCGCTGTACACGATGCGGCCGCCGATGCACTCCCCGGCCTTCGCCCGGCTGCGGGAACGCGCGGAGAAGGAGGTCCTGGACGAGTTGGAGTTCGCCGAGCCTCGGCTGCCGGTGATCTCCGACCACGACGGGTCGTTGCTGACCACCGGGGAACAGGTGCGGAACCTGCTCCTGGACGGCTTCGTCCGGCGGATGCACTGGCCGGGGACGGTCGAGGCGCTGCGTGCCCGGGGAGTGCGCACGGTCTGCGTGGCCGGGCCGGACGCCCTGTTCGGCCGGGTGCCGGCCACCACACGGCACTTCGAGGTGGTGCCGGTCGGCCCGAAGCGGCCGATTCTCGTCGGCGCGGCTCGCGATGCCGAGCCCCGCTCATCGCGCGGCGGAGAATTTGGTGTGGAGCGTGGCTCGGCAGCGGGGTGACCCGGCGGCCTCAGAGGGCTGGACGGGCCGCGCTGAGCGCCGCCCACAAGGCCCCCGGGGTGGTGAAGGTGTCCAGGACGAGCGCCTCCTCGTCGAACTGTACGGCGTAGTCGGCTTCCAGCGCGCTCAACAGTTCCACCGCGCCCATGGAATCCAAGCCGAATTCCCGGAGATTGGTGTCCGCAGTGAGTTCGTCGCCGGAAGACAGCAAGGGAAGGCGGTGCCGCAGCAGCGCCTCAAACTGTTTGTCCCACATGGCCTGAATTATGCCTCAATAACTCGCGCTGGGGGAGAAGAAAATGGGCGAAGATATTCACCGGAACCTCCACGGGCGATTTCTGGGCGGACTGGCCGCCGCGCCGCGCGGTGCGGCGCTGCGCCTCGGCGACCGCACGGTCACCTTTGAGGAGTTGCACGAGCTCGCCCTCATCTGGGCCGGGTCGCTGCTCCACAGCGGCGTCACGGGCCCGATAGGGGTGCTCGCGGAGAAGGGGACCACGGCCTACGCCGGGGTGCTCGCGGCGCTGTACGCCGGGGCGACGGTGGTGCCGCTGCACGTCGACTTCCCGCCCGACCGGACGGCGCGGATGGTGGCGGCGGCCGGCGTCACCGCCGTGATCGCCGATGCGCGCGGCGCCGGCCTGCTGCCCGAGCTGCGGGATCGCGGTTACCGCGGGGCCGCGTTGCTGCCCCGGGGCGGCGGCGAAGGGGGGATTCCGGTGGCGGCCGCGCACGCGCCGGCCGAACCGCGCGCGGTGCCGCCCGAGGCCCCCGCCTACATTCTGTTCACCTCCGGCTCGACCGGCCGGCCCAAGGGCGTTGTGCTCACCCACGGCAACCTGCACCACTACTTCGGCGTGCTGGACGGACGCTACGACTTCGGCCCCGACGACGCCTTCTCGCAGACCTTCGACCTGACCTTCGACTGCGGGATCTTCGACCTGTTCTGTGCCTGGGGCGCGGGTGCCCCAGCGGTGCCGGTGCCCCCGCGCGGCCACGCCGACCTGCCCGCCTTCCTAGAGCGTCACCGGGTGACCGTGTGGTTCTCCACGCCCAGCGGCATCAGCCTGGCCCGCCGGCTCGGCGCCCTACGGCCGGGCACACTGCCAGGCCTGCGGTGGAGCTTCTTCGCCGGAGAGGCGCTGCGCTGCCAGGACGTCGAGGACTGGACCCGCGCGGCGCCGTACTCCACGGTGGAGAACCTGTACGGGCCGACCGAGCTGACCGTGACGATCACGGGTCATCGCTGGTCGCCGGAACGCTCCGCGAAGCTCGCGGCCAACGGCGTCGTGCCGATCGGCGCCGTGCACCCCGGACACCAGGTCCTGCTCGTCACCGAGGACGGCCGGTTGACCGAGGAGGCGGAGGGGGAGCTGTGCGTCACCGGGCCGCAGCTCACCCCCGGGTACCTGGATCCGGAGGACGGCGCGGGCCGCTTCCTGGAGCACGCGGGGCACACCTGGTACCGCACCGGCGACCGGGTGCGGCGGCTCCCCGGGGACGAGCTGTGCTACCTGGGCCGGCGCGACGCCCAGGTGCAGGTGCAGGGCTGGCGGGTGGAACTGGCGGAGATCGAGCACGCGCTGCTGGCCGCCGGCGACGGGGTGGCCGAGGCGGCCGCGGTGGGGGTCGACGGCGCGGCCGGCACGGAGCTTGTGGTGTTCTACACCGGCGAGGCGCGTCCGCCGGTCGAGCTGGCCAACCGGCTGCGCCGTACGCTGCCGCACGGCATGGTGCCCAAGCGATATCACCACCTCGACGAACTTCCGCTCAACGCCAACCGCAAGGTGGACCGAAAGGCGCTCACCGCGCGCGCCGGCGAACTGCTACGCGCCGACAACAATTGTTTTTAGGGGGCGCTTAGGGGTTAGTCGGACTCCGAACGTTTCGTAGCTTGGTGGCGGCACCGAAAGGGTGGGAACCATCAAGCCTGGCGAGCTCAACGCTCCTAATATTCCTAGGTTGGTAATGGACAACGAAGAGAAACTTGTCAATTACCTGAAAAGAGCGACCGCCGATCTGCGGGAGTCTCGGCGGCGGTTGCGTGCCGCCGAGGATCGCCTGCGCGAGCTGGGCGTCGGCCCGGACGGCGGGGCGCCGATCGCGATCGTCGGCATGGCCTGCCGGTACCCGGGCGGGGTGACCGCACCCGAGGACCTGTGGCGGTTGCTCACCGACGAGATGGACGCGGTCACGCCCATGCCCGCCGACCGCGGCTGGGACATCGACGCGATCTACGACCCGGAGCGCGGCAAACCAGGCAAGACCTATGCCCGCGAGGGCGGCTTCCTCCGCGATGTGGCCGACTTCGAGCCGGAGTTCTTCGGCATCGGCCCCAACGAGGCCACCGCCATGGACCCGCAGCAGCGGCTGCTGCTGGAGACCACCTGGGAGGCGGTGGAACGCGCCGGGATCGACCCGACGGCGCTGCGCGGCAGCCGTACCGGGGTGTTCGTCGGAGTGATGTACGGCGACTACGGCTCGCGTAGCGACCGGGTGCCCCGCGGCGTGCAGGGATTCATCGCGCACGGCAGCCACCGCAGCGTGGCGTCCGGGCGGATCTCCTACCTGTACGGCTTCGAGGGGCCCGCGGTCACCGTGGACACCGCATGTTCGTCGTCGCTGGTGGCGCTGCACCTGGCGGCGCAGGCGCTGCGCGGCGGCGAGTGCGAGCTGGCGCTGGCCGGCGGCGCCACCGTGTTGTCCACCACGGAGCTGTTCGTCGACTCCGGACGGCAGGGCGTGCTCTCCCCGGACGGCCGCTGCAAGTCGTTCGCCGCGGCCGCGGACGGGGTCGGCTGGGGCGAAGGGGTCGGCCTGCTGCTGCTGGAACGGCTCTCCGACGCGCAGCGGCACGGGCACCCCGTGCTGGCCGTGATCCGCGGCTCCGCCGTGAACCAGGACGGCGCCAGCAGCGGCCTGACCGCGCCGAACGGTCCGTCCCAGGAGCGGGTGATCGGCGCCGCGCTGGCCGCGGCGGGGCTGTCGCCATCGGACGTCGACGTCGTGGAGGGGCACGGATCCGGGACCGGGCTGGGCGATCCCATCGAGGCGCAGGCGCTGCTGGCGACCTACGGGCAGGGCCGCGACCGACCGGTGTGGCTGGGGTCGGTGAAGTCGAACATCGGCCACGCCCAGGCGGCGTCCGGCGCCGCCGGGGTCATCAAGATGGTGCTGGCGATGCGGCACCGCACGCTCCCGAAGACGCTGCACGTGGATGCGCCGAGCCGGGAAGTGGACTGGTCCGTCGGCGCTGTGGAGCTGCTGACCGAATCCCGGCCATGGACGCGGGACGGCCACCCGCGCCGCGCCGGTGTCTCCGCGTTCGGGGTCAGCGGCACCAACGCCCACATCATCATCGAGGAGGCGCCGGACGAGGCCGTCCCGGCAGAGTCCTCACCCCCTGACCGCACGGCCGCGCCTCCCGCGGCGTCCCCGGTGATGCCGGTGGTGGTGTCGGCCAAGTCCGAGGCGGCGTTGCGCGCGCAAGCCGACCGGCTGGCCGGTTTCCTCGCCGGGCGCGGCGCCGACGCCGCGATGGCGGGCGTGGCGTGGGCGTTGACCCGGCGGGCGGCGCTGGCGCATCGGGCCGCGCTGGTGGCCGACGACCGGGACGGCCTGCTCGCCGCGCTGCGCGGCCTGGCCGCGGGCGAACCGCCGCCAGGCGTAACCGTCGAGGCGGCCCGGGCCGGGCGGCTGGGCCTGGTGTTCTCCGGACAGGGCGCGCAACGGCTCGGCATGGGCCGCGGCTTGTACGCGCGCTTCGGCGTGTTCGCGCAGGCCTTCGACGAGGCGGCCGAGCTCTTGACGGCCGAACTGGCCGGCGTCTCCGGCGGGTCGCCCGGGCTCGGCCTGCGTGAGGTGCTGGCGCCCGCATCCCAGGCCGACGAGACGGCCGCCGCCCTGGACCAGACGGTGTTCGCGCAGGCCGGGCTGTTCGCGGTGGAGACGGCGCTGTACCGGCTGCTGGAATCGTTCGGGGTCCGGCCCGACTTTGTGGCCGGTCACTCGATCGGGGAGATCACTGCGGCGCATGTGGCCGGGGTGCTGGAGTTGGCGGATGCGTGCCGGTTGGTGGCCGCTCGTGGCCGGTTGATGCAGGCGCTGCCCTCTGGGGGCGCGATGGCGGCGATCGGCTGCGGCGAAGAGGAACTCGCGCCGGTGCTGGCCGGCTACGACCAGGTGGCGGTGGCGGCGGTCAACGCGCCCGGTTCGGTGGTGGTCTCCGGCGCATCCGACCAGGTGGAGCAGGTCGTCGAGTGGGCGCGGCAGCACGGGTACCGGACCCGGCCGCTGCGGGTGTCGCACGCGTTCCACTCGCCGCTGATGGAGCCGATGCTGGCCGAGTTCGGGGAGGTCGTGGCGGGGTTGACGCTGCGGCGTCCGGAGCTGCCGCTGGTGTCCAACGTCTCGGGCGACCTGGCCGGCGAGGAGATCACCCGGGCCGGGTACTGGGTGGATCACGTGCGGCGGCCGGTGCGGTTCGCAGACGGCGTCCACGTCATGCGGCGACGCGGGGTCACCCGCTTCCTGGAGGTCGGCCCGGACGCGCAGCTCACCCCCATGGTCGAGGAAATTCTCGCCGACGGCGGCCACGCGGGCCTGGCGGTGCCGCTGCTGCGCCGCGACCGCGACGAGGCGGCTCACTTCGGCGCCGCACTCGGCGCGGCCTGGGCCGGGGGCGTGACCGTGGACTGGGCCGCCTGGTTCGCCGACCGTGAGACCCCGCCCCGTCCCGTCGGCCTGCCCACCTACCCGTTCCAGCGGCGCCGGTTCTGGCTGGAGGCGCACCGGGCGGGGGACGTGTCGGCGGTCGGCCAGGCGCCTGTTGAGCACCCGCTGCTCGCCGCCGCGGTGACCCACCCGGACGGCGCTGTCACCCTCACCGGGCAGCTATCCCCTCGTACCCAGCCCTGGCTGGCCGACCACACGATGAACGGCACCGTGATCTTTCCCGGGACCGGCTTCGTGGAGTTGGCGATCCGCGCCGGCGACGAGGTGGACTGCGGTCGGCTGGACGAGCTCGTCCTGGAGACCCCGCTGGTCATCCCCGCCGCGGGGGCCCGGGAGGGGGACACCGGGGACGCGGGCGGCGTAGCCGTACAGGTCGCCGTGGGGGCGCCGGACGATCGGGGCCGCCGCGCCTTGGAGATCCACTCGACGGCAGGGGAAGGCTGGATCCGGCACGCCCAGGGCACCCTGGCGCCCGCCACGGCCGACGGCGCCGGCCTCACCGCGTGGCCGCCCCCGGACGCGCGGCCCGTGGACGTCGACGGGCTCGACGACCGGCTGGCCGAGCGCGGCTATGAGTACGGCCCGGCGTTTCGCGCGGTGCGCGCCGCCTGGCGACGCGGTGACGAGTTCTACGCCGAGGTGGCGCTGCCGGAGGGGGTGGAGTCCACCGGATACGGCGCGCACCCCGCGCTGCTGGATGCCGCACTGCGGGTGGGCCTGCTGCCCGAGGTGGACGCGGAGACGACCGGGGGCCGACCGGCCGACGGGGCCGGGCACGAGCACGGGCGTCCGGTGGTTCCGTTCGCCTGGCGCGGGGTCGAGCTGCACGCCACCGGCGCCGCCGCGGCACGGGTACGGCTGCGCCCGGACGACACCGCCGGGGCGGGAGCCGTACGGCTGGACCTGGCCGACGCGACGGGCCGCCCTCTGGCCACTGTGACATCGCTCGAGTCCCGCCCGCTCGCCGCCGACCTTCCGGCGACGCGCCCGCTTTACGAGGTGGAGTGGCGGCCGCTGGCCGCGCTGGACGACGCCGCGCCGGACAACGGCGCGGCGGAGGGGCCGGCCGCGCGGGACGCCATCGCGGCGGCCGAGGTGCACGTGGCCGCCTGGGATGACATCGCTGCCCGAGATGACACCGCGGCGGCCACATCCCCGCCGGAGCGGGTACGGCACGGCGTGGCGGCCACGTTGGAGCGCGTGCGGCGCTGGCTGGCCGCCGAGCCCTCCGCCGAGGACACACTTGTGATCGCGACCAGGGGCGCGGTCGCGATCGGCGGCGCGGCGCCGGACGTGGCGCAGGCGGCAGTCTGGGGGCTGGCCCGGGCCGCCAGGGAAGAGAGCCAGGGACGGATCGTCCTGGTCGATTTGGACCCCGAGCTGGACCCGGACCGCGCTGTGATCGACGAGGCCGCCGCGGCCTCGTTGCGCGCCGGAGAGCCCGAGGCGGCCGTTCGCGCCGGCCGGCTCTGGGTGCCCCGGCTGACCCACCTCGACGCCGGGAATTCCGCCGGCCGCCCCGCCGTACGACGAGCCGAGAATGACGCCGGTGTGGCCTGGCCGGCCGAGGGCACCACGCTGATCACCGGGGGGACCGGCGGCCTGGGCGCCCTGCTGGCCCGGCACCTGGTCACCGAGCACGGGGTGCGGCACCTGGTGCTGACCAGTCGCCGCGGCCTCGACGCACCTGGCGCGGCCGAGCTGCGCGACGAGCTGACCGGGCTGGGCGCCGAGGTGACGGTGGCCGCCTGCGACGTGGCCGACCGCGCCGCGCTCGCCGCGCTCCTGGACGAGGTCCCGCCCCAGCGTCCCCTCGCCGCCGTGGTGCACGCGGCCGGAGTGCTGGCCGACGGCACCATCCCGGCGCTCGACGAGGAGCGGGTGGCGCGGGTGCTGCGGCCCAAGGTGGACGGCGCATGGCACCTGCACGAGCTGACCCGCGACCGCGACCTGCGGGCGTTCGTGCTGTTCTCCTCGACGACCGGGCTGATGGACGCCGCCGGACAGGGCAACTACGCGGCGGCCAACGCCGCGCTGGACGCGCTCGCCGTACGGCGGGCCGCCGCCGGGCTCCCGGCGATCTCGGTGGCCTGGGGGGCGTGGGAGGCGGAACGCGGCATGGCCGGCCGGCTGGACGGCCGTCAGGCCGCCCGTCTGGCCGCCTCCGGGATGCGACCGCTCACCGCCGCGGAGGGGCTGGCCCTGTTCGACGCGGCGCTGGCCGCGGGGCACCCCGCGCCAGTGGCCTGCCGGCTGGACCTCGCCGCGCTGCGCGGCCGGGACGCGGAGCCGCCTCCGGTGCTGCGCGCGCTGGCCGGCCGCCGGTCGGCCCGTGCCGCCGCGGCCGGGTCGGGCTCGCTCACCGACCGGCTGGACCGGCTGTCCCCGGCGGAGCGGCGGGAGCTGCTGCTGGGCGTGGTCCGCGCGGAGGCCGCCGGCGTGCTGGGGTACGACGCGGCCGAGTCGGTGCCGGTGGACCGGGCCTTCCAGGAGCTGGGCTTCGACTCGCTGTCCGGAGTGGAGCTGCGCAACCGGCTGGGCCGGCGGGTCGGCGTGGCGCTGCCGGCGACGCTGGTCTTCGACCACCCGACGGTGACCGCGCTGGCGGCCTTCCTGGCGGACCGGTCCGGAGGGAAGCCGGAGCCGGCGCCAGCGGCCCGGACGGCGCCCCCCGCCGCGGCCGACCCCATCGCGATCGTGGGGCTCGCCTGCCGGTACCCGGGCGGCGTGGACTCCCCGGAAGACCTCTGGCGGCTGTTGACCGAGGGCGGGGACGCGGTGGGCGAGTTCCCCGCCGACCGCGGCTGGGACCTCGGGTCGCTGTTCCACCCGGAGCCCGGGCACGAGGGGACCTCGTACGCGAGGGAGGCCGCCTTCCTGTACGGCGCCGCCGACTTCGACCCCGACTTCTTCGGGATCAGCCCGCGCGAGGCGGCGGAGATGGACCCACAGGAGCGGCAGTTCCTGGAGGTGTCCTGGGACGCGCTGGAGCGGGCCGGGATCGACCCGACGTCGCTGGGGGAGACCAGCGCCGGGGTTTTCGCCGGGGTGATGTACCACGACTACGTGCCCGCCGGCGCCGGCGGCGCCACGGTCTCCGGGCGCGTCTCCTACACCCTCGGCCTGCGCGGCCCCGCGCTCTCCGTGGACACCGCCTGCTCGTCCTCGCTGGTGGCGCTGCATCTGGCCGCGGACGCGCTGCGGCGCGGCGAATGCGACCTGGCGCTGGCCGGCGGGGTGACGGTGATGGCCACCCCGGGGGCGTTCGTGGAGTTCTCGCGGCAGCGAGGGCTGGCCGCTGATGGGAGGTGCAAGTCGTTCGCCGAGGCGGCTGACGGAGTCGGCTGGGGCGAGGGTGTGGGCGTGCTGGTGGTGGAGCGGTTGTCGGATGCCCGGCGTCGTGGGCATCGGGTGCTGGCGGTGCTGCGCGGCTCGGCGGTGAACCAGGACGGTGCCTCGAACGGGCTGACCGCGCCGAATGGCCCCTCGCAGGAGCGGGTGATCGAGGCGGCGCTGGCCTCGGCGGGAATCGGCCCCGCACAGGTGGACGTGGTCGAAGCGCACGGCACCGGCACGGCGCTGGGCGATCCGATCGAGGCGCAGGCGTTGCTGGCCGCCTATGGTCAGGACCGGCGGTCGCCGTTGTGGCTGGGGTCGGTGAAGTCGAATCTGGGACATACTCAGGCGGCGGCCGGGGTGGCCGGTGTGATCAAGATGATCCTGGCGATGCGGCATGGGCTGTTGCCCAGGACGTTGCACGTGGACGCGCCGTCGTCGAAGGTGGACTGGTCCGGCGGGGCGGTGGAGCTGCTGACCGAACCCCAGCCCTGGCCGCACGCTGCGGACCGGCCGCGCCGGGCGGGAGTGTCGTCGTTCGGCATCTCCGGCACCAACGCCCACGTCATCTTGGAAGAGCCGCCCGTTGAGGAGCCGTCGGCGGAGATCGTGGCCGGTGAGGACACCGCCATGCCTCCCGTACTGCCGATGCTGGTGTCGGCCAAGAGCGAGGCGGCGCTGCGGGCGCAGGCCGACCGGCTGGCCGGGCTCATGACCGAGCACGACGAGGCCGATCTGCTGGATGTGGCCGTCGAGCTGACCCGAAGGGCCGGCCTGCCACGGCGCGCGGCCGTACTGGGCGAGACCCGGGAGACCGCGGTGGCCGGGCTGCGCGCGCTGGCCGCCGGCGAGCAGGCCGCGGAGCTCGTCCGAGGTCTCGTGCACGACGGCGCCGACCAGCCGGTGTTCGTCTTCCCCGGGCAGGGCGGCCAGTGGCCCGGCATGGCGATCGAGCTGCTGGACTCCTCGCCCGCGTTCGCCGAGGCCCTGGAGCGCTGCGCCGCGGAGATCGAGGCGCTGGTGGACTGGCGGGTACGCGAGGCGCTGCGCGACGCCCGGATGCTCGACCGGGTCGACGTGGTCCAGCCGGTGCTCTGGGCGGTCATGGTGGCGCTGGCGGAGACCTGGCGCGCGGCCGGGGTCGAGCCGGCCGCGGTGGTCGGCCACTCGCAGGGAGAGATCGCCGCCGCCTGTGTGGCCGGGGCGCTGTCACTGGCCGACGGGGCGCGGGTGGTGGTGACGCGTGCCCGCGCGGTCGCCGAGCGCCTGTCCGGCAGGAACGGCGGCATGATGTCGGTGGCGCTGCCCGCCGAACGGATGACCGAGGTGCTCGCCGAGTACGGCGACGCGGTGTCGGTGGCCGTGGTGAACGGGCCCGGCTCGGTGGCGCTGGCCGGCGACGCCGCGGCGCTGGACGCGCTGGAGGCCCGGCTGCGGGCGGACGGCACCCGCGTCAAGCGGCTGGCCGTGGACTACGCCTCGCACGGCGCGCAGGTGGAAGTGCTGCGCGAACCGCTGCTGCGCGAACTGGCGGGGCTGCGCCCGCAGACCGCCCGCGTGCCCTTCTACTCCACAGTGGTCGCGGCCGAGCTGGACACCGCCGGGCTCGACGCCGAGTACTGGTACACGAACCTGCGGCGGACCGTGCGGTTCGCGGAGACCACCCGGGCGCTGCTGGCCCGGGGCCGCCGGGTGTTCCTGGAGATGAGCCCCCATCCGATGCTCACTCCGGCCATCGAGGAGACCGCCGCCGCGGACGGCGTGGACGTGGCCGCGCTGGGCACGCTCCGCCGTGACGAGGGCGGCCGGTTCACGACGGCGCTGGCCGAGGCGTGGCTGCGCGGAGTGCCGGTGGACTGGCCGAAGGTCCTGCCGATCGCGCGGCGGCGCGTGGAACTGCCCACCTACCCTTTCCAGCACGACAGGTACTGGAAGCCGGCCACCCCGGGTGGACCGGCCGGGCTGAGCGCCGCCGGCCTGGACTCCGCCGACCATCCGCTGCTCGCCGCGGTGCTGGACGAGCCGGACGGTGACGGGCTGGTCTTCTCCGGCCGGCTGTCCATCGCGGGTCAGCCGTGGCTCGCCGACCACCGGGTGGCCGACCGGATCGTGGTACCCGGCGCCGCGTTGGTGGAGATGGCGTTGCACGCCGCCGACAGGGCCGGCTGCGACATGCTGGAGGAGCTGATCCTGGAACGCCCGCTGGTGCTGCCCGACGACGGCGCGACCCGGGTGCGCGTGGTGGTCGGCGCCGCCGAGGACGGCCACCGGCAGATCTCCGTGTACGCCGCGCCGGCGTCGGCGGACACGGTCGGCGCCGCGGCGACCCCCGCGTGGACCCGGCACGCCACCGGCACCCTGGCGACGGCCGCCGGCGCGGAACCGCCCGCCCCGCAGCCGCCCGGCCCGGCCTGGCCGCCGGGAGACGCGCGGCAGCTGGACATCGGGGAGCTGTACGAGACCCTCGCCGCCGGCGGGTACGGCTACGGGCCGGCGTTCCGGGGGCTGCGCCGTGCCTGGCGCCGCGGCGACGAAATCTTCGCCGAGGTCGCTTTGGCCGAGCCGGTCGCCGGCGAGGCGGACCGGTTCGGGATCCACCCGGCGCTGCTGGACGCCGCGCTGCACACCGCCGGGCTCCTCGACGGCGATGCCTCCGGCGCGCCCCGGCTGCCGTTCACCTGGCGCGGCGTACGGCTGCGCACCACGGGCGCCACCGCGGCACGGGTACGGCTGCGCGGCGTCGCCGACCGGCCCGGCACCGACGAGCTCGACCGCGGGCGGGACGGTTCGGGCCCGGGGACGACGGACCGCTTCGCCATCGAGCTGGCCGACCCCGGGGGGACCCCGATGGCCTCGGTGGACGCCGTGGTGGTGCGCCCGGTGACCGACGGGGAGCTGGCTCACGCGGCGGCGGCGAACGTTCAGCCACCGCGACTCACCTGGACGCCGCTGCCCCCGGTGGCCTCGCTGCCCCCGGTGGCGGAGCCGCTCGCCAACGGCGCGGGATCGGTCAACGGCGCGGCCGAACCGCGGGCAGACGCGGCGACGGCACACCTCGCCGCCACGCACCGGGAGGAGCCCGCCGGTGCCGCGACCCCGGGCCTCGAGGTGTTCCACGTGCCCCGCGACGGTGGCGAGGACCCGGCCGCCGCCGCTCACGCGGCCACCCGGGCCACCCTGGACGCGCTGCGCGAGTGGCTGTCCGGCGACCGGCCGGACGGCGCCCGGCTGGCCGTGGTGGTACGGCACGCGGCGGCGGTCGTCCCAGGAGAGGACGCCGATCCCGCACACGCGGCGGCCACCGGCCTGGTGCGTGCCGCGCAGGCGGAACATCCCGACCGGTTCGTCCTGCTCGACACCGACGGGCAAGACCCGCCGTGGGCGGCGGTACGGGCAGCGATCGAAGCGGGCGAACCGGAGCTGGCCCTGCGCGCCGGCACGGTTCACGCGCCGCGGCTGGTGCGGGACGCCGACGCGCTCGTCCCCCCGGCCGGGCCGTGGCGGCTGGCCACCACCGGCAAGGGCACGCTGTCCAACCTCGCGCTGCTGCCGGCGCCGGAGGCGACCCGCCCGCTGGCGCCCACCGAGGTACGGCTGGCGCCCCGCGTCGCCGGGATCAACTTCCACGATCTGGTGGTCGCCCTCGACATGATCACGGAGGAGGACGACGGCCTGATCGGCGAGGCCGCCGGGGTGGTGCTGGAGGTCGGCTCCGCCGTCACCGACCTGCGGCCGGGCGACCGGGTGACCGGCCTGGTCGACGGCGGCGCCGGCACCGTGGCGATCACCGACCGGCGGCTGCTCGTCCCGATCCCGGACAACTGGTCGTTCACCGCGGCCGCGGTGCTGCCGATCGTCAATCTCACCGCCTACTACGGCCTGGTCGACCTGGCCGGCGTGGGTCCGGGGGATCGGGTGCTGGTGCACGCGGGCGCGGGCGGAGTCGGCATGGCCGCGATCCAGCTCGCCCGGCACCTGGGCGCGGAGGTCTACGCGACCGCGTCGCCCGCCAAGTGGCCCGTGCTGCACGCGCTCGGCCTGGACGAGGCCCACCTGGCCTCCTCCAGAGACCTCGGCTTCCGGGAGAAGTTCCTGGCCGCCACCGGCGGCGCGGGGATGGACGTGGTGCTCAACTCGCTGGCCAGGGAGTTCGTCGACGCCTCGCTGGAGCTGCTGCCCCGCGGCGGCCACTTCCTGGAGATGGGCAAGACCGACATCCGGCGGGCGGAAGAGGTGGCCGGCACCCACCCGGGCGTCGTCTACCAGGCGTACGACATGGTGGCCCAGTCGCGCACCGAGCACCCGGCGGGCACCCCGGAGCGGGTCCAGGAGATCCTCGCCGAGGTCCTGCGGCTGTACGAACACGACGTGCTGCGGCCGGCCCCCGTCACCGTCTGGGACGCCCGGCGCGCCAGGGACGCCTTCCGGCACCTCCAGCAGGCACGCCACGTCGGCAAGCTCGCGCTGACCGTGCCGCGGGAGCTCGACCCGGACGGCACCGTCCTGATCACCGGCGGCACCGGCGTCCTCGCCGGGCACGTCGCCCGCCACCTGGTGACCCGGTACGGCGCGCGGCACCTGCTGCTGGTCACCCGCCGCGGCGCCGACGCACCCGGCGCCGCCGAGCTCCGCGACGAGCTGGCCGAGCTGGGCGCCTCGACCCGGGTCGAGTCCTGCGACGTGGCCGACCGGGACGCCCTCGCCGCGCTGCTCGACGGCATCCCGGCGGCGCATCCGCTGACCGGGGTGGTGCACGCGGCCGGCGTCCTCGACGACGCCACGATCGCCTCGCTCACCCCCGACCGGCTCGCCGCGGTGCTGCGTCCCAAGGCCGACAGCGCCTGGCACCTCCACGACCTGACCCGAGGGTACGACCTCGCCCTGTTCGTCCTGTTCTCCTCGGCCGCCGGGCTGCTCGGCTCGCCCGGGCAGGGCAACTACGCCGCCGGGAACGCCTTCCTGGACGCGCTCGCCCAGCATCGGCGCCATCTCGGCCTGCCCGGGCACTCGCTGGCCTGGGGGCTGTGGGCGGAACGCAGCGCGATGACCGCCCACGTGGGCACGGGCGACTCGGCGCGGCTGGCCGCGACCGGGCTGCGCGAACTCGACACCGAGACCGGACTGCGCCGCTTCGACGCCGCCGTCTCCGGGGACGCCCCAGTGGTGCTCGCCGCGGACGTGGACACGGACGCGCTGTCCGGCCACCCCGTGCCGCCGGTACTGCGTGGCCTGGTGGCCGCGCCGGCGCGGCGACGGGCCGCGGCCGACACGCCCACGACGGAGGAGTCGCTGACCGAAAGGCTGACGGGGCTGCTCCCGGCCGAACAGCGCCGCATCCTCCTCGACCTGGTCCGCTCGCACGTGGCCGCGGTGCTCGGGCACGCCGGCGTCGACGCGATCGCGGCGGAGCGGGCCTTCGCCGAGCTGGGCTTCGACTCGCTGACCGCGGTGGAGCTGCGGAACCGGCTGGCCGCCGCCGCCGGGCTGCGCCTCCCGGCGACGCTGGTCTTCGACCACCCCAACCCGGAGGCACTGGTGACGTTCCTCCTCGAGGAACTCGACCCGGAGCACGCCGACCCGGCGCGCGCCGTACTCGACGAACTCGAACGACTGGAGGCCACGATGGCCGAGCCGCTCGCCGAGGCTCCGCCCGGGCAGGCCGATGTGGAGGCGGTGGCGGCCCGGCTGGAGGCGCTGGCCCGCCGGTGGCGGGAGGCGCACCGCCGTGCCGACGGCAACGGAGCCTCGCGCGAGCCGGCGCGGGATCTCGCCGCGGCGACCGACGAGGAGCTGTTCGCGGTGCTGGACAGCGAGCTGGGCGGCCCGGACGGGACGTCCTGAACGGGGGAGATGACTCATGTCGGGCGACGACCGGCTGCGTGACTACCTGCGCAGGGCCACCGCGGATCTCCAGGAGACCCGGCGGCAGCTCCGCGATGTGACGGAACGGGCCAGGGAGCCGATCGCGATCGTCGGCATGGCCTGCCGGTACCCGGGCGGGGTGGCCACCCCGGAGGAGCTGTGGACCCTGGTGGCCGCGGGGCGGGAGGGCATCTCCGGCTTCCCCACCGACCGGGGCTGGGATGTGGACGCGCTCTACGACCCGGAGCTGACCCGCCCCGGGACCAGCTACGTCAACCGCGGCGGATTCCTGCAAGGCTCCGGCGGGTTCGACGCCGACTTCTTCGGGATGAGCCCGCGCGAGGCCACCGCCACCGACCCGCAGCAGCGGCTCATCCTGGAAACCTCCTGGGAGGCCCTGGAGCACGCCGGCGTCGACCCGTCCGGGCTGCGGCGCAGCCGCACCGGGGTCTATGTCGGGGTGATGGCTCCGGACTACGCGATCGGTTACGGCCGGGACGTGCCCGAGGCCGAGGGCCTGCTCAGCACCGGATCGCACGGCAGTGTGGTGTCCGGGCGGGTGGCGTACGCGTTCGGCTTGGAAGGGCCGGCGGTGTCGGTGGACACGGCGTGTTCGTCGTCGCTGGTGGCGTTGCATTTGGCGGCGCAGGCGTTGCGTACAGGGGAGTGTGACCTGGCGCTGGTCGGCGGGGTGACGGTGATGGCCACGCCGGAGACGTTCACCGAGTTCGCCCGGCAGCGAGGGCTGGCCCCGGACAGCCGGGTGAAGGCGTTCGCCGACGCCGCGGACGGCACCGCCTGGGGCGAGGGTGTCGGGGTGCTGGTGGTGGAGCGGCTCTCGGACGCCCGCCGCCACGGGCACAGGGTCCTGGCGGTGGTACGCGGCACCGCGATCAACCAGGACGGCGCCTCCAACGGCCTGACCGCGCCGAACGGCCCCTCCCAAGAGCGGGTGATCTTGCAGGCGCTGGCGGCCGCCGGCGTGGTGGCCGCGGATGTGGACGTGGTCGAAGCACACGGTACGGGGACGGCGCTGGGCGATCCGATCGAGGCGCAGGCGTTGCTGGCCACGTATGGCCGGGGGCGGCGGTCGCCGTTGTGGCTGGGGTCGGTGAAGTCGAATCTGGGGCATACCCAGGCGGCGGCCGGGGTGGCCGGTGTGATCAAGATGGTCATGGCGATGCGGCACGGGTTGTTGCCCAAGACGCTGCACGTGGACGCCCCGTCCTCCAAGGTGAACTGGTCCTGCGGCGCGGTGGAGCTGCTGACCGAGGCCCGGCAGTGGCCGCGGACCGAGGGCCGGCCGCGCCGGGCGGGGGTGTCGTCGTTCGGCTTCAGCGGCACCAACGCTCATGTGATCCTGGAAGAGCCGCCCGTTGAGGAGCCGCCGCCGGCCGGGGAGGGATCGCCCGTTTCGGCCGGAACGGAAGACAGAGCCGCACCGGTGCCTGTGGTGGTGTCGGCCAAGAGCGAGGTGGCGCTGCGGGCGCAGGCCGACCGGCTGGCCGGGTTCATGACCGAGCACGACGAGGCCGACGTGCTCGATGTGGCCGTCGAGTTGATCCGAAGGGCCGCCCTGGAGCATCGGGCGGTGCTGCCGGCGGCGGATCGGGAGGGTCTGCTGGCTGGGTTGCGGGCGCTGGCCTCTGGCGAGTCGGCGACTGGGGAGTTGGCGGTCGGAGGGTTGGCGGCCGGGGTGCTGGGGTCGTCCTCGGTGGTGGGTCGGGTGCGGCCGGGCCGGGTGGCGGTGTTGTTTTCCGGTCAGGGTGCTCAGCGGCCGGGGATGGGCCGGGAGTTGTATGCGGCTTTCCCGGTGTTCGCCCGCGCTTTCGATGAGGCGTGTGCGTTGCTGGAGGCCGAGCTCACAGCCGCCGATGCTGCGGGTGTGGTGACCGGGCTGGCCGGTGGTGTGGGCTTGCGGGAGATCATCCTCGGCGAGGCCAGCCAGACCGGTGGTTCTGAGGCTGCTGGGTCTGGTTCTGCTGTGGGTGGGGTGCTGGATCAGACGGTGTTCGCGCAGGCCGGGTTGTTCGCGGTGGAGACGGCGTTGTACCGGCTGCTGGAGTCGCTGGGGGTCCGGCCCGACTTTGTGGCCGGGCATTCGCTGGGTGAGATCACCGCGGCGCATGTGGCCGGGGTGCTGGAGCTGGCGGATGCGTGCCGGTTGGTGGCCGCTCGCGGCCGGTTGATGCAGGCACTGCCCGCTGGGGGTGCGATGGCGGCGATCGGCTGCGGCGAAGAGGAACTCGCGCCGGTGCTGGCCGGGCGTGGCGAGATCTCGGTGGCGGCGGTGAACGCGCCCGGTTCGGTGGTGGTCTCCGGCGCGTCCGACCAGGTCGCCCAGGTCGTCGAGTGGGCGCGGCAGCACGGTTATCGGACCCGCCAGTTGCGGGTGTCGCACGCGTTCCACTCCCCTTTGATGGAGCCGATGCTGGCCGAGTTCGGGGAGGTGGCGGCTTCGCTTGTGTTCCACCCGCCGACCGTGGCGCTGGTGTCGGGGGTGAGCGGTCGGCTGGCCGGGCCGCAGATCACCGAGCCCGGCTACTGGGTGGAGCATGTGCACCGGCCGGTGCGGTTCGCTGACACTGTCACCGCCCTGCGCGGGCTCGGAGTCGGCTGTTTCCTGGAGGCCGGTCCGGACGCCCAGCTGACCCCCATGATCGAACAGACCCTCGCCCACCACGACGACGCCGACCACGAACACGCCGACGCCCGCAGTGCCGACAGCGGCCCAGAGCCTGCCTCGGTGGTGGCGTTGCTGCGGCGTGATCGGGACGAGACCGCCCAACTGGTCGCCGGACTGGGCCAGGCCTGGACCTGTGGCACCGGCGTGGACTGGACCGCCTGGCCGGCCTGGGCCACCGCACCAGCTGGACCGGCCGGCGCTCGCATCGGCCATCTGGACCTGCCCACCTACCCCTTCCAGCGGCGGCATTACTGGCTGTTCCCCCCGGGGCGCTCGCAATCGGGTGGAGCCGCCGTCACCGACCGTCCTTCCGTGTTCGAAGTGGCGTGGCGGCAGTTGGGGCCGACGTCCGCACCCCTCAGTGCGGTGGCCACCGGCGACACACTCATCATCGATTCCACAGACGGTGCTGACGGAGCCCAGGGCGCTGCTGATGTGCTCGATCGAGTCCGGAGCGCTCTGCGTACCGTCCTGGCCGGCTTGCATGGCTGGTTGACCGAAGCGGACCCGCGGCCGGCAGTGGTGGTGACCCGGGGCGCGGTGGCCGTGGCCGACGGCGAGGTTCCGGATCCGGTGCAGGCGGCGGTGTGGGGGCTGGTGCGGGCTGCTCAGTCGGAGGAACCCGGCCGGATCACGCTGGTCGACCTTGACCCGGACGACGGTTCGCTGGACTCAGACGACGGTTCGCTGGAGGGCGCGCAGGTGGCCCTCGGTCCGGAGCGGGCTTCGGCGAGTGCCGTGCCGGTCCTCACCGTCGGCGGTGGGGACCGCCTTGCGGGCGGTGTGGGTGCCGCGCTGGCTTGTGGTGAGCCGGAGGTGGCGGTGCGCGGCGGCCGGCTGTGGGCCTCCCGGATGACGCACGTCGCATCCCCCGACCCGGATGGTGGAGCCTCCTCTTCGCCTGGCGGGGCTGGCCGGGTGGATGGTGTGGATGCAGGTGAGGAGCCGGTGGCGGCTTGGCCGGTGGATGGGACCACGCTGATCACCGGTGGCACCGGCGGGCTGGGTGCTTTGGTGGCGCGGCATTTGGTGGCCGAGCACGGCGTGCGGCATTTGCTGCTGGTCTCGCGCCGGGGCCTGGACGCCCCGGGGGCGGCTGAGCTGTGTGATGAGCTGACGGAACAGGGTGCCGAGGTTGTGGTGGCCGCCTGCGACGTGGCTGATCGGGACGCGCTGGCGGTGCTGTTGGAGGGGATCGGTGAGGCGTGGCCGTTGCGTGCTGTGGTGCATGCGGCAGGGGTGGTGGATGACGGGGTGATCACGTCGTTGTCGGCCGGGCAGGTGGAGGCGGTGCTGCGGCCCAAGGTGGACGCGGCCTGGCATCTGGACGAGCTGACCCGGGATGGTGGTGTGGCCCGGTTCGTGGTGTTCTCCTCGCTGGCCGGGGTGGTGGATGGGGCCGGGCAGGGCAACTACGCGGCTGCGAATGCCTTCGTCGATGCGTTGGCTGTGGGGCGGGCGGCGGCTGGTCTGCCGGCGGTCTCGCTGGCGTGGGGGCCGTGGGCCGAGGAGCGGGGCATGGCGGGGCGGATCGGCGCGCGGGATGAGGCGCGGATGCGTGCGGCCGGGCTGGTGGCGTTGACCGCGGGTCAGGGTCTGGCCCTGTTGGACGCCGGCTTGGAGGCCGGTCGGCCGTATCTGGTGCCGGCCCGGTTCGATCCGGCCGCGCTGGGCCGGCGGGGGGCCGATCTGCCGGCTCTGCTGCGCGAGCTGGCTGGTCCGGTCGCGCGCCCCACCGCCGACCCCGCCCGGGCAGCCGGCCCAGCCGATTCCACCGGAACCCCTGGAGCCGCTGGGGCGGTGCAGCCGGTGGTGGCGGAGCTGGCGCAACTGTCGGCCCCGCAGCGGCAGCGGCGGTTGCTGGATGTGGTCTGTGGCCAGGCGGCGGTCACGTTGGGTCACGACTCCGCTCAGGCGATCGATGCCGACCGGCCCTTCCAGGAGTTCGGGTTCGACTCGCTGACCGCGGTGGAGTTGCGTAACCGGCTGCAGGCGGTGACGGGGCTACGGCTCCGCCCCGCCCTGGTGTTCGATCATCCCACTCCGCGCGCGCTGGCGATGCATCTGGATACCGCCCTGTTCGGCGGAGCTGCCCGTCGCCCGGCCCCGGCCGCCCCGCGCGGCGGCTCCGCCGGTGATGCCGCTGGTGATCTCATCGCTGTTGTCGGGATGGCCTGCCGTTTCCCCGGTCAGGTCACCAGCCCCGAAGACCTGTGGCAACTCCTGATCGACGACCGCGATGGCATCATAGGCTTCCCCACCGACCGAGGCTGGAACCTGGGATCGTTGTTCCATCCGGACCCCGACCACCCGGGAACCTCGTACGTCCGTACCGGCGGATTCCTGAACGGTGCCGCCGACTTCGACCCGGAGTTCTTCGCGCTCAGTCCGCGCGAAGCGGTGGCAATGGATCCCCAGCAGCGGCTCATCCTGGAAACCTCCTGGGAGGCCCTGGAGCACGCCGGCATCAACCCATCCGAACTGCGCGGCACCCCGACCGGGGTGTTCACCGGAGTGATGGCCAACGACTACGGATCCGGCTCGGTCGCCACACCGGAGGCCGAGGGCCTGGTGGCCACCGGAACGCAGGGCAGTGTGGTGTCCGGGCGGGTGGCGTACGCGTTCGGCTTGGAGGGGCCGGCGGTGTCGGTGGATACGGCGTGTTCGTCGTCGTTGGTGGCGTTGCATTTGGCGGCGCAGGCGTTGCGTGCGGGGGAGTGTGATCTGGCGCTGGCGGGTGGGGTGACGGTGATGGCCACCCCGGATGCGTTCGTGGAGTTTTCGCGGCAGCGGGGCCTGTCCGCCGACGGGCGGTGCAAATCGTTCGCCGAAGCGGCCGATGGGGTCGGCTGGGGCGAGGGTGTCGGGGTGCTGGTGGTGGAGCGGCTGTCGGACGCCCGCCGCCGTGGGCATCGGGTCCTGGCGGTGCTGCGCGGCAGCGCGGTCAACCAGGACGGCGCCTCCAACGGGCTGACCGCGCCGAACGGCCCCTCCCAAGAGCGGGTGATCGCTCAGGCGCTGGCCGCTGCTGGGCTCGCGCCCGGCGATGTGGACGTGGTCGAAGCACACGGCACCGGCACCGCGCTGGGCGATCCGATCGAGGCGCAGGCGTTGCTGGCCACTTACGGCCAGGACCGGCGCTCGCCGTTGTGGCTGGGCTCGGTGAAGTCGAATCTGGGGCATACCCAGGCGGCGGCCGGGGTGGCCGGTGTGATCAAGATGATCCTGGCGATGCGGCACGGGACGCTGCCCAAGACGCTGCACGTCGACGCGCCGTCCTCCAAGGTGGACTGGTCCGGCGGGGCGGTGGAACTGCTGACCGAACCCCAGCCCTGGCCGCACGCTGCGGACCGGCCGCGCCGGGCGGGAGTGTCCTCGTTCGGCATCTCCGGCACCAACGCCCACGTCATCCTGGAAGAACCGCCCGTTGAGGAGCCGTCGGCCGTCGGCGCTGGCACGGTTGTGCCGTCAGCGGAGATCACGGCCGGCGCGGTGCGGGACGATGGAGACCCCAATCAAGGGCGAGCTGCCATCCCCGCCGCAGCCTCCACCGAGACAGAAGACACCGCCGCGCTTCCGGTACTTCCGATGCTGGTGTCGGCCAAGAGCGAGGCGGCGTTGCGGGCGCAGGCCGCCCGGCTGGCCGAATTCGTGATCGGGCATGATGCGGCTGGTCCGGTGGAGGTGGCGGCCGGGCTGGCGCGCCGGGCCGCCCTGGAGTACCGGGCGGTGCTGCCGGTGGCGGATCGGGAGGGTCTGCTGGCTGGGTTGCGGGCGTTGGCCTCTGGCGAGTCGGTGTCCGGGGAGTTGGCGGTCGGAGGGTTGGCGGCCGGGGTACTGGG
>NZ_VCJS01000209.1 GCF_005893125.1 Nonomuraea basaltis
GCGGGTGGGTGGCGAAGCTGATCCCGTTCGGCTGGTCGCCCACTTCGACGGTGGCGACGGCCTGCCGGGCGCGCAGATCGAGGACGGACACCGTGCCGTCGTAGACGTTCGTCACCCAGGCCAGGCGACCGGTGGGATCGACGACCAGGCCGTGCGGGCCGGAGCCGGTGGCGATGCGGCCGGTCACCGCCATGCTGTCGGTGTCGATGAGGGAGACCGCCGTGCCAGGCTTCTCTTCGGTGCCCTGGTCGGCCGACAGCAGCGTGCGCCCGTCGGGTGTGAGGTAGAGCTGGGCGGGCGCGGCGGAAACGGAGGCCCGCGCGGTGACCTTGCCCGCCCGTAGGTCGATCTTCACCACGCCGGGCGGCCGGGAGACGGTGGCGTAGGCGTAGCGGCCGTTACATGAGATCGCCACCTGCACCGGTGGGCCACCTACTGGCACGCTGGCGGTCTTGGCGTCGGTTCGGGTGTCGACGACGTCGACCGTTTCGGCCTTCACGTTGGCCACGACGAGGGCGTTGCCGTCAGGGGTCGGCCGGGCGCCGTGCGGGCCGCCGCCGACGCGGATGACCTTCGCGGAGGACAGGTCACTCGTCCGGTACGCCGACACCGTGCCGTCGCCGTAGTTGGTGACGTAGGTCTTGGCGCCGCTGGGAGTCACGACCACGTGGGCTGGGGCGCGGCCGGTCGGCCCGGACGCCTTGAGCCGGTAGGTGACCGGGTCGAGTTCGGCCACCATGCCGGCGCCGCTCACGGCGTACACGCGGTCGCCGTTCGGGGAGACCTGCACGTTGTGCGGTCTGCTGATGCCGCTCACGGTGGTCACCACGCTGTTCGTGGCTGCGTCGATCGCCACCAGGGCGTCGCCGGCCTCGATGGCCACCCACACCGTCCCCCGTGGTGCTGAAATCGGGGCGGGGCCGTCGTCTGTGGAGGGGGCGCACGCCAAGAGTGCCGCCAGCGTGATGACCGCGCAGCCCGTACTCGTGATCTTCCTCTGTGGGCTCTGCCTCATGCGGCTCTTCTCTCGTCCTTTGTCGTAGTGGAAGCCGCGGACGCTCGGCGGCGCGGGCCCCGGCTTTACGCGCGATCGTGCTGACAGGAGCCACCCTTGCTGCCAGGGAAGCCCATTCGCATGTGACTAAGGTCCCTAGGAGGGAGCCGAAGGTCATCTGAGCGCTCCAGCCTCCCGCTGCTGACGCTTCCGCACCGGGCGAGCGGGATGACAGGGCCGGCCAACTCCAGGGCAGATGCCAATGGCCCCCGTCGTGGCAGAACTGCTCGACTCTGCGGTGGCGGGTGACCGTGCCCGACGCTGCTGGCGGTCGCCGCCAGCGCGGCCCGCTGATGTGCCCGTTGGTCCGCCGTACGTAGCACCTTCGGCCCTGACCTCGGCTAATGGGCAGTGGTGCGCTGGATTCGTACCGTTGGAGGTGGATGCCATGAACACCCCTACAGCAGAGGAGAGCGCGTTCGCCATTCAGGCGGCCCTGGAGGCCGCAGCCTGGGCGCCGTCCGTGCACAATAGCCAGCCCTGGTCGTTCGCCGTCTCCGGCGACGAGATCAGCTTG
Source organism: Nonomuraea basaltis (assembly GCF_005893125.1). GTDB lineage: Bacteria > Actinomycetota > Actinomycetes > Streptosporangiales > Streptosporangiaceae > Nonomuraea > Nonomuraea basaltis. Next base: position 1,572 of record NZ_VCJS01000209.1, read on the forward strand.
CGCGCGGACGCGGACAGGAAACTGTGCTTCAGCGACCCCGGCGGGAGGCAGCTGCTGATCAGTTGCGGAGCCGCACTGTTCAACCTCCGTACGGCGCTGCGCTTGCAGGGATACGAGCCCGTCGTGCGGGTGCGGCCGGACCCGGATCGGCCGGCGTTGCTGGCCACCGTACGGCTGGGCGAGCGCGCCACCCCTGACAAGCACACCAAGGCGCTGGCCGCCGAAATCGAGCGCCACCGCACCCATCGAGGCGCCTTCACCGATCTGCCCGTCCCGGACCGGCTGGTCGAAGCGCTGGTCCAGCAAGCGGCCGCCGAAGGAGCCAGGCTGACACCCGTGCGCGCGCCAGAAACCGTGCGGGTCGTCGCCACGCTGACCGAGGCCGCCCAGAACGTGCAGTCCCAGGACCGGGTCCTCAGCCTCGAGGTCATCCGCTGGGCCCGCCCGCCGGGCAGCGCCCGCAAGGACAGCGTGCCCGCCGACGCCTACCCCGCCGAGCCCGCCCAGACCGATCCGCAGTTCGCGCAACGCGACTACGCCTGGCGGCACGACTGGGGCACGCCGGCCGACCGCGGCGAGGCGACCTCCACCGGGGTCGTGGCGCTGCTCACCACCACTGGCGACGGTCGCGAGGACTGGATCGCCACCGGACAGGCCCTGCAGCGAACCCTGCTGCACGCCAGCGCCCACGGAGTGAGCGCCGCCTTCCACACCCAGGCGCTGGAGATGCACCATCTGCGGGAGTTCGTGCGCGAGGAGCTCTGCTCAGGCGCGTACCCGCAGATGATCATGCGGCTCGGCATCACGTTCAACGCCAAGGGCGCGGTCCGCCGCCCGCTGTCCGATCTGGTTGATTGAGAGGCGTCGTCACTTCCGGTACGACACGGCGACGAGCGTCAAGCCCGTCCTGTCCACCGTGGTACGCCGCTCTCACGCCGGCCGGGCCCATGTCCTCGTCGAGATCGCCGACGCTCGACGCCGTCCGGACGCCGGCGCCGGCCCGAGGCATACGGAGTGTCGTAACGGGCCTGCGATCGCCGAGGCGCGAATCGCCCGGCCGCACCGCTGAGCTGCAGACACCCGAAGCGGACACATGCCCGGAAACAGTCTCTCGGACCTGCACCAAGGGACTTTGGTCCCTGCCTCAGACACGGCGAGGCGCGGCATCGTGGGGCCATGTCCGCTGTTGCCTCCATTCCGGGAATGCCCCGATGACCGAACCCGGCGCGATCCCCGAGGCAGGGGTTCCTATTGCCGCACCGTCCGCCGCCGACCGGCCTGCCCAGGGGGAGAAGCCCTTCGCCACGCGGGCCGGCATTCGCCGGCTGGCCGGCGCCGCCGTCGCGGTGCCCTCGGTGCACAACACCCAGCTGTGGCGCTTTCGGCGTGCTAACGACGTGACCCTGGAGCTGTATGCCGGCCTCAACCGATTGCACACGGTCACCGACTCTCTGGGGCGCGGGCTCGGCATCAGCTGCGGTGCCGCGCTGTTCAACCTGCGGCTGGCGATCCGGACGACCGAGTACGACCCGCGCGTCCTCCCGCTGCCCCGCGATGATCGGGAGGGGCTGTTCGGGCACGTGCAGATGCTGATCAGATTCAGGTACGGCCCGCCGCTCCCGCGGGTGCCCCGCCGCCTCGTGATCGACGTCCTCGACGCGCGCACCCGGGGGGCCGGCGTGGCTGAGCCCGTGCGGCCAGTCCTGGCCCGTGGCCGCCCGCCGCGCGACCGAGTACGCCGGCGCCCGGTGATGGGCCGGGCAGGTCGGTGCGCCCAGGCCGATGACCGTTCTCCCGGGACGCTCCCGGCCACGCAGCGGCGGTGTGACAGGCCATGGTGACACCGCGAATCCCCAGGGCGCGGCCGCGCGCACCGCGACCGGAGACCTCGGCGCGGTCGGAGTCACCGCGGCGGCTGGAGCGATCAGGACGGCCTGTGGCCTGGCGGCGGCTGCCGCTGCTGGCCGGGGCCGCCGTTGCGCTGGTCGCCGGGATCGTCGGCGGACTCGCGCTGCTCGTCGTCGGAATGCCTGCGCCGGTGTCGTTCACCGAACAGCATGGGCCGCTGATGGCGCTTGGCTTCCTCGGCACGCTGATCGCGCTCGAACGCGCGGTCGCCCTGCGCCGCCCCTGGGGCTACGCGGCGCCGGCGCTGGCCGCGGTGGGCGCCGTGGCTCTTGCCGCCGGCGCCGAGCAGACGGGGCGCGTGGCGCTGACCGCCGCCGGAGGCTGGCTGGTGGGGATCTACCTGGCGCTGCTCGGCCGGCGGCTGTCCCGTGAGACGTTCCTGCAGCTCGGCGGGGCGGTGGCCTGGCCGGCGGCTGGGCTGCTGTGGCTGGCCGGCCGGCCGGTGCCGGAGCTGGTCGTCTGGTTCGCCGTCTTCTTGGTGCTGACGATCGCCGCGGAGCGGCTGGAACTGGCGCATGTCGTGTTCCTGCGGCCGGCGACCTGGGTCGGGCTGATGGTCGCTGCCGTCGTGGTCGGCGCGGGGGCTGTGGTGTCGCTCCTCGCCCCGGTCGCGGGCGCGCGTACGGCCGGGGCCGGGATGGTGGCGGTGGCCGGGTGGCTGGCCTTCCATGACGTGGCACGGCGGACCGTGCGCGGGTCGGGCCTGCCCCGCTACGCGGCCGCGTGCCTGCTGGCCGGGTACGGCTGGCTGGCAGTGGCCGGTGTGCTGTGGGCGGTCACCGGCCTGGCGTCCGGCCGGTACGCCTACGACGCCGCGCTTCATGGGCTTTTTCTCGGCTTCGTTATGTCTATGGTCTTCGGGCACGCCCCGGTGATCCTGCCCGCGGTGCTGCGGGTGCGGCTGCCGTACCGGCCCGTCCTCTATCTGCCGCTGGCGGTGCTGCACGGCGCCGTGGCGGTACGGGTGGCCGGGGATCTGGCCGCCGCCGAGGCGGTGCGCACGCTGGGTGGTGTCCTGGCGGCGCTCGCTGTGCTGATGTTCGCCGGATGCACGATCGCGTTGACGCGCTCCGGTCACGATAAGGAGGTACCCGGGTTGGGACCGGTCGATATCCGCATAGAAAAGGGCAGAGCGCCGCTCGACGCACCGCCACCACCCACGCGTCCCCGCGCCTCGTGGCACTTGCGGGCGAACACGATCGTCGTCGGCTGGCTCGCCATGACCGTCGTCGTGGTGCTGGCGGGCGACATGCTGCCGGCGCCGCGCTGGCTGCTGATCCACGTGTTCCTGCTGGGCGCCGTCTCCACCGCGATCCTCATCTGGAGCGAGCACTTCACCGTGGCGCTGCTGCGCGTCCGCACCCCGCCGCAGCGCGGCAGCCTGACCAGGATCGGCCTGCTCAACGCGGCGACGGTGGCGGTGCTGGCCGGGGTGTCGGTGGGACCGTGGCAGCTGGCCGCCGCCGGCGCGGCGCTGGTGGTGGGCGTGGTGTTGTGGCATGCCGCCGTGCTCGTCCGGCTGGTGCGGCGCGCGCTGCCCGGCCGGTTCGGCCACGTCATTGGCTGGTACGTGTGCGCTGCCGGAGCGCTCGCGGTCGGCGGTGTCCTGGGCGGGCTGCTGGCCGCGCATCTTTGGCACGGGGTGGTGCATGAGCGGTTGCATGCCGCGCACGCTGAGGTGAACGTGTTCGGCTGGGTCGGCCTGACCGTGCTCGGCACGCTGTTCACGCTGTGGCCGACGGTCCTGCGGACCCGTATGTCGGATGGGACTCGGCGGGCGTCGCGTGTGGGGTTGTGGCTGGCCGCGCCGGGTCTAATGGTGGCCGTCGCCGGGCTGCTGGTGGGCTGGCGGTGGGTGGCTCTGGCCGGGCTGGCGGCGTACGCGGCCGGGGGTCTGGTGGTGCTCGCGCCGCTGGCCGACGCGCTGCGCCGGAAGCGCCCGCACACCGGCGCAGCGTGGATGCTCGGGGCGGCGATCGTCTGGTTCGAGGTAGCGCTGGCTGCCGACCTGGTGATCGTGGCCTCGCGGCCGGCCCACGCGGTCGCCGCCGCGCTGGATTCGCTGCTGCCGCTGGTGCTGGTCGGGTTCGTCGCCCAGGTGCTGCTGGGCTCGCTGCTGCACCTGCTGCCCGCGGTGCTGGGTGGCGGCCCGGCCCGGTTCAAGGAGAACGCGGCGCTGCTGGAGCGTGGCTGGCCGGTGCGGCTGGCGGCGCTCAACCTGGGGGTGCCGCTACTGGCCCTGCCGGTGCCGCGGCCGGTGACGTTGCTGGGCTGGGTGCTGGTGCTGGGCTCGGCCGTGGCCTTCGTGGTCCTGGCCATCACTGCCCTGGTCCGGGCGCGCCTGGCCAACGGCCGGCCGTCGGACACGGCGGTCGGCAGCGAGACAAACGCGGCGGAGGGTGATAGGGGTCCGGTAGCCGGCAGCAGGACGGGGCGGCGGCAGTCGCTGCCCGCCGTGGCCGGGGTGGTCGTCGGCTGCCTGCTGACGGCCGCTGCGGTCGTCGTCGCCACGACCGGCGCCTCTGGACCGGCGACGACGGTGACCGCGACCGGTTCCCGCACGGTCGAGGTGACGCTGTCCGGGATGAGCATCCGTCCTGCCGTGATCGAGGCGCCCGTGGGCACGGTGCTGACGTTGCGCGTCACCAACGCCGACGCCCAGCGGCACGACCTGCGCCTGGCGACCGGCGAGCGTACCCCGACGCTGTCCTCCGGCCAGAGCGCCACACTGAAGCTGCAGCCGCTGGGCGAGGCTGTGGACGGCTGGTGCACGGTGGCCGGGCATCGCGCGGCGGGCATGACCATGCGCATCGTCCCGACCGGCGCGACGGCGGCCCAGCCGCAGTCGAGCACCGGCCACACCGGTCACGGCACGACCGCCCGGGCGGGCGAGCCCACCCAGCTGGACCTGGCCGCACCCATGTCGCCGGGCTGGAAGCCGTACGATGCGACCCTGAAGCCCGCCCCAGGCGGCACGGAACACCACATCGAGATCCGCGCTGATGACACTCTCGTCCAGGAGGTCGCGCCCGGAGTGCGGCAACGCGTGTGGACGTTCAACGGGACCATGCCCGGGCCGGTGCTGCGCGGCAAGGTCGGCGACGTGTTCATCGTGACGTTCGTCAACGGCGGCACGATGGGCCACGGCATCGACTTCCACGCCGGGGCGACGGCGCCGGACGGCCCGATGCGGACGATCCAGCCGGGCGAGCGGCTGACGTACCGCTTCCGCGCGGAGTTCGCCGGAGCGTGGCTGTATCACTGCTCGACCATGCCGATGACCCAGCACATCGCCAACGGCATGTACGGCGCGGTCATCATCGACCCGCCGGACCTGCCGAAGGCAGACCGCGAGTACCTCCTCGTGCCGGGCGACCTGCACCTCGGCGAGCCCGGCACCGACGCACAGGTCGCCAAGATCCGGCAGGGCGACCCGGACGGCTGGATGTTCAACGGCACCGCCGCCGGCTACGACCACGCCCCACTGCAGGCCAAGACCGGAGAGCGGGTCAGGATCTGGGCCGTGGCCGCCGGTCCGAGTTCGGGCACGGCGCTGCACGTGGTGGGGGCGCCGTTCGACACCGTCTACAAGGAAGGCGCCTACCAGCTCCGTGCCCAGGACCCTGGCGGGGCGCAGGTGCTCGACCTGGCCCCGGCGCAGGGGGGCTTCGCCGAACTCGTCTTCCCGGAGCCGGGCACGTACCCGGTGGTGGACCACACGATGCGCCAGGCTGAGGCAGGCGCACACGGCCTGTTCAAGGTGAGCGCTCTGCAAGACAACTGACCGCGCGCATGAAAGTGGCCTGCCCGGTGCTCGTACAGGGCAGGCCACGCGGCGTATCGATGATCAGGGACGGCCGATGCGGACCTTCCAGACCGCCGGCCCCGCCTCGAGGTAGTCCCAGGTGAACTCGCCGGGGTGCTCGGCGGCGAACTGGTAGTAGAGGGGCTTGGGATCGTGGTCGTTGACCAGTACGAACGCCGTCCCCGCCGCCAACTCCCGGTATGCGGCGAAGATCTGCTCGTGGCGCTGGGCCGGGATCAGGCGGCGGACGTCGAGTTCGGCCACGGGATTCTCCTTCCCGTCTGCGTGGCCCGTGCTGCCGCACCCGCGCAAGGAGGCGCCGGCCGGTTCTCCGAGGATCTCGTGGGTGTCGCCGAGCAGGGATGCCAGATCGATGCCGTGGGCGGCGAGGGCGGGCAGCAGGACGTCGTTCTCCTTCTCCAGGTGCGCCTGGAACAGGGCGTTGAGCGCGGACGACGCGCTCACGATCTCGCCTGGGGTGGTCGCCGTGGCCAGGTCGGCGGCCAAGACCCGCAGGCTGTCGTGTTCGTCCCGCATCGCGCGTACTAGTAGCTCGGTGGCGAGGAAGTCGGCCGCGGCGGCGTACAGGGTCTCCTCCTCGGCCGCGGCGTGTGGCAGCACCTCGTCGGCGCAGAACGCCGCCAGCACCGCTTGCCGGGCCGCCGGGGACGTCAGCCGGTCGATCGAGCGGGCGATGGTCACGGCGTGGTCGGACATTGTGCGGCCGAGGTGGTCGTGGTGGGCGCGGATTCTCGCCAGCACGGTGTCCTGAGCGCCGGTCTTCGTCTGGGTGGTCATGGAAACGATCTCCTCATGTGGTTCCTACGGGGTGAAGAGGGGGGTGCTGAGGTAGCGTTCGCCGGTGTCGGGGAGGACGACCACGATGAGCCGGCCCGCGTTGCCTGATCGGGCGGCGAGGGCGGAGGCGGCGTGCAGGGCCGCGCCGCCGGAGACGCCCGCGAGGATGCCCTCGGTGCGGGACAGTCGCCGCGCCGCGTCCCGGGCCTGCTCCACGTCCACTTGGACCACTTCGTCGTAGATCCCGGTGTCCAGGACGTCGGGGACGAAGCCGGCGCCGATGCCCTGGATGCCGTGCGGTCCGGCGGGGCCGCCCGAGAGCACCGCAGATTCGGCGGGCTCGACGGCGATCACGCGTACTTGCGGCTTCTTCTCACGCAGGAAGCGGCCCACGCCGGTGATGGTGCCGCCGGTGCCCACGCCGCAGACGAGCAGGTCGATCTCGCCGGCGCTGTCCTCCCAGATCTCCTGGGCGGTGGTACGGAGGTGGATGTCGGGGTTAGCGGGGTTGGCGAACTGCTGGGGCATGAACCAGCCGTGCTCGGCGGCCAGCCGCTCCGCCTCCGCGATCGCACCCTTCATCCCGAGCGCAGCGGGGGTGAGCACCAGCTCGGCGCCGTAGGCGGACAGCAGCGCCCGCCGCTCCAGGCTCATGCTCTCCGGCATGGTGAGCGTCAGCCGGTACCCCTTGGCGGCCGCCACCATGGCCAGGCCGATGCCGGTGTTGCCGCTGGTGGGCTCGACGATGTGGGCGCCTGGGCGCAACAGGTGCGCGTCCTCGGCGGCCTCGATCATGGCGCGGGCGATGCGGTCCTTGACGCTGCCGCCCGGGTTGGCGGACTCCAGCTTGGCGGCCAGCCGGGCGGGCAGTGCCGCGCCGAAGCGTGACAGGCTCACGAGCGGGGTGGAGCCGATGAGGGACAACACGTCGGGGTGGATGGAGGGCACGGGTTCTCTCCTGATCACGGGTGGAGTGACGGGGGCGGGGACGCGGGCGCCCGCGGGCACGTCGGCCAGCACGAGCGCGTGAGCGCCGACCGAGGCGCCGGCGCCGACGTGGACACGGCCGAGAATCGACGCGCCGACGCCGACGGTGACCCGGTCGCCGAGCACCGGGTGGCGGGGTACTCCCTTGACGTCGGCCTGGAAGCCGCGTCCGCCCAATGTGACGTGGTGGTAGAGGGTGACGTCGTCGCCGATGACGGCGGTCTCGCCGATGACGACGCCCGCTCCGTGGTCGATGAAGATCCGCCGCCCGATGCGGGCGCCTGGGTGGATCTCGATCCCGGTGAGGGCGCGGGCGAGCTGCGAGATCAGGCGGGGAAGGAACGGCACGCGGCGGCGGTGCAGCCTGTGAGCCAGGCGATGGATCCACACCGCCCAGACCCCGGGGTAGAGGATGACTTCCAGCTTGCGGTGGCCGTACAGGGCGGGGTCGCGGCGTATGGCAGCGTAGAGGTCTTCGAGCATGAAGGTGATGTCCATCCGTATCGTCGGTGACGAGTGCCCGCTGGGCCGCTATGAGCGGATCAGGCCGCGGGACAGCGCTCGTCGAAGACGCGCCGGACGTGGAAGCCGGTCATGGGCGTCGCGAAGCCGAGGACCCACGACTGCGGGCCAGACGGGCGGCGAGTCGGGGCATGGGCCTTCACAAGTACGACTCGCCACCCGTTGGGGTACCGGCCCGTCATGGACGCCACGGGCCGCGTGCCGGTCAGGCAGCGGATGGGGTGGCGCTCATCGGACATGACCGAAACGGTAGATCCGAAGCCGGATTCGGCGTCACCGCCATAGGTCACCTTCACGGCAGGACTTTGGTCCCCCATTTCTGGGTCGTTCGGCGCCTGCTCGCTCAATCGCCCGCTGGGGATTGCCGCGGCGTGATGCGGTCCCAGGTGGCGAGCGGCAGCATGATGACGGCGGCGGGGAACAGCCCGTGCTCTTCGTGGTCGATGTGCTGGTGCAGCCGGTCCAGGGCGTTCAGCACGGCGGGCCAGTCGGGCGCGTCCCGGTCGATCGCCCCGAGCACGCCGTGGATGTCGGTGTGCTCGGCGCAGAGCCGCTCCACCTCATCAGCCAGCGTCCCTTCGGCGCGCAGTTCGGTGAACAGTCCGCTCTCCTCGGCGGCGGTGTGCGGGACCAGCCGGGCGAGCAGCTTGTCGAGGAGGGCGGTGGCGTCGCTGTACCTGCCGTCACCGATGGTGCGCCGCAGCGCCCACGCGCACTCGTGGATGTCCCAGTGCTCTTGGGACAGGTGGCCGATCAGCGGAAATTCCCTGCAACCGCAGTAGTTGCACATGGTGTGGTCCTTCCGGAGGTAGTCACATCTCGAAAGACGAGGCGGGCGGGTACGGTGCCGACGAGGCCACCCAGGATCCCGGCACCCTCATGTCCCGGCGTTTAGGACCGGAACGGCTTGACCGGCCAGTCACCATGGGCGGCGTGGATCTCGGTGTGGCACAGGCCGCTGGCCTCGATACGCGTGGTCGACCGGGCGGCCCGCAGTTCAGGGTCGAAGGTCAATCATGGGTGAGTTCGGTGGCGGGTCGGCGCGGGCTGCGTGCCACGTGCGGCCCGTATCCAAGCCTGATGATCATCTGGGGATGGCCGCGCCGGTGATACGGGTCCCTGCGGCGGCGCATGTCGCGCAGATCGAGCGGCTGGTTCAGGAACGACGCCGACAGGCCGTGCTTGGTGGCGACCAGCAGCACCCGCTGCAGGGCCTGCCCGGCGCGTAGCCAGTGGAGGGGCCGGTCGCCCATGGTGGTCCGGCGCGGCCGAGGTCCGGCCTCGGCTTGAGCCGCAGACTCGGTGAGTCGGTGTGGGCTGCGACGATCCGGAACGACGTGTACGGCGGCGCCTTCTCCGGCATCATCCACGCGATCACCGCACCGCCGCGGACGATGTAGCGGCCGCCCGGAGAGGCGGCCCACGCCGCCCGCTCCGGCAGTTGGCGGAAGCCCGCCGCGTCGAGCCTCGTCCGTACCTCCTCCACCGCGTGGTACGGGGACGGACTCGCGGAGAGGAAGGCCAGCAGATCCTCGGTGTGCGTCCGGTCGAAGGGCATGCGGCAAGGCTTCGCCACCAGTCGTGGAGACGGAACAGATTCAGGCCTGTCTGAATCCATTCCAACCCCGTCCTTCGTGCGTGATCAAGGCGTCCACGATCGACAAGTGGGGCCAGATCCAATCTCTACACGAACCGGCGCTTTCGAAGAACGCTGAAATGAACGGGGCCAAGACCCAACCGGCGGATTCCAGCAATCATCGCAACACGCGGTCATTCGACTGTTGCGACGAGCTTAGTAAAGAGCTCGGCGGGCGTTCGCCGTGGTCTGCGCGCTCAGCGGGTCCCCTGCCGGGCGGCCCGGTTCCGGATCCCGCCGAGCACGGCGTCGAGCATCCGGTCGAACTCCGCCACAGACCCGAAGCCGGCCTGCAGGGGTGCGAGGGTGGCCATCGTGGGGTACGCCGTGGCGTCGATCGCGGGCATGTCGCCGACCCTGTCGGGTCCGCCGCTGAGGACCGCCAGCAGATATCCGTTGAGAAGGCCGAACAGCACCAGCGGCGCGTCCGCGACCACCTGGTCGGGCAAACCGGCCTCACGCATCGCGGTGACCAGTCGTTCCAGAGCGGCGAGGGCCACCGGCGAGGTCTGGGCGCGCGTGGCCAGCAGGGGGAACACCCGGGGATGCCGGTAGGCCATCTCCCGGTAGCTGTGCGCCGTCCAGCGCGCGATCTCTTCCCAGCCGTGGGGTGCGTCGTCCGCACCGGCCGCCACCTCGGCGAGCACGGCCTCGGATATCGCATCCAGCAGCGCCGCCTTGCCCTTGATGTGGTGGTAGATCGACATCGGGTCGACCCCGAGATCCTCCGCGAGCCGCCGTACCCCGAAGCGCTCAAGACCGTCACGGTCGACGAGTACGACGGCGGCGGCCGCGATGCGCTCGCGGTCGAGCCCCGCCGACGTGCCCTGTGTGCGTCTGGCCACGTCTATTCCCTCCCCTTGCCAAACCTACACCGTAGAATTTATCGTGCAAGTGGAAACCTACGACGTAGGTTTCGGAAGGAAGCGGTCATGACCACAATCACCAACCGTCCACCGTCGACACACACCAAGCGCCCCACCGCGATGTATTTGGGGCTGGCGCTGACGATCTTCGCCACGCTCGCGCCACCTGCTCGACATCGCCACCGTCGACACGCTGTCCGGCCACGTCCGCGATGCGTACCCCCACTGGGGTCCGGGCCTGGTGGCGGCCGACCGCAACGCGATCGTGATCTACCTCGTCGTCACAGGTGTCCTGGGGATTCTCGTCTGGCTGCTGCTGGCGGTCCCCATCCCTGGCTTCTCGCGCCGTGCGTGCTCGCGCCAGGCCCGAGGAACGCCCCGCCGTCAGCTCCGTGAACAGCGACAAGATCGCGGATCTCAATCAGTAGCCAGGGTGGCCCGGAGAGCTGGACGGCCACTCCTTGGAAGCCACTGAAGGCAAGCAGTCATAAGCCACACACGGCCCCTCACGGACCGCCAACAACCTTACGGAGAAGATGTGAGCGAGGTCACCGGTGCACAGCAGCCATCGGCGGGCATCCGGTTGCGGAGGCAGGCCCTGGGAGGGGAGCCGGACTGGTCGGAGATGACGGCCGAGGAGCTGGTGGCCTACCGCGACGCGGAAAACCGCAGGCGGGCATCCCCTGAGGCGCAGGCGATCACCGGGATCCCGGATCCCGTCGCCGCAATTCACTGGCAGCAGGTGGCGCTGCCCGGCCGCGAACTCCCGGTACAACTCCCGGTCCGGGTGTACCACCCCTCGCCCGGCCCCGGCAGCAGGGCGGGCCGACCTGCCACTCGTGCTCCACATACACGGAGGAGGGTTCGTGGGCACGGCGGTGCAAAGCGACTGGGCGAACAGCCACCTCGCCGCCCAGCTGCCCGCGGTCACCGTCTCGGTCGAGCACCGCCTCCTCCCCGGACAGTCCACTGTCGGTGGCCGCCGACGACGACTGGGACGTGCTGCGGCGTGGTACAGCACGCCGCGCAGTGGGGCATCGACCCGGCGCGGACCGCCGTCTTCGGTGAGAGCTGCGGCGCACGAGTACGCCCAGCCGATGCGTCGCACCGTAGCCCTAATGACGACGACCGCGATAGCCGAGAGCTTGTCCTACGCACTGCTGGTTCCGGGTGCTGCGGGCCCTGTTCGGGAGCAGTCCCGGAGATGTCGGGCCGTGGCTGATCGCGTTCGGGGCCGCGGTCTACGCGGCGCTGCGTCATTACAGTGACCTGTTCTGATTTCCGCGTCGGAACCACGATGTTGCGTGGTGTGCATCACCGGCTCGGCGAGCGCCATCCAGCACGCCCTCACCGCACCCACCCCTGCGGACCCGCTACCCGGTGGGCAAGGACGCCCGAGCGCTGAGCACCCCCGCCCCCATACAAACAGGAGACCCGCATGCCCAAGCTGCCCGAGCCGCAGCTCGCCGACGCCGACGACCTGGTCCGGCTCGACCCGGTCTTCGCCCGAACGGCCGTCGGCACCAGCCACAACCTGAGGAGCACCTGATGAGACCCCTGGAGATCCTGTTGTCGGCCATCAACCTGCTGGGGCTCACGATCGTGGCGATCCCCCGGCTGCGCGCGCTGCGCTGGCCAGGCTTCGTGGTGCCCGTCGCGCTGCTCTTGGCGGCAGCGCAGGTCCTCGTCGAAGGCCCGCGCTGGCAGCTGGCCCCTGCCTACGCGCTGACCGCGATCCTCTTCCTGACCTGGCTGACCGGCATCGTCCGGCCGAGTGCCGTGCACGTCAACCGACTGGTCGCCAGCTCAGCCGCCGGACTGGGTGCGCTGGCGGCCCTCGCCTCCATCCTCCTGGCAACGGTGATGCCCGTATTCCGTTTCCCCGAGCCGACCGGACCGTATGCGATCGGCACTACGACCTACCACTGGGTGGACGCAGGCCGTCCGGAGCTGTTCACCGACGCCCCCGATGATCACCGGGAACTCATGGCGCAGGTCTGGTATCCCGCCGAGCCTCAGCCGTCGGCGCCGCGCACCCCCTACATCCAAGACGCCGAGGCGGTGACGTCGGCGATGGCGCGCCTGGCCGGCTTCCCGGAGCCCGTCTTCAGCCAGCTCAGGTACGTGACCACCAACGCCGTCACGTCCGCTCGGATGGCGGCCGACCGCCCCCGCTACCCGGTGCTCATCTCCCTCACCGGGCTCAGCGGGTTCCGCGCCGCGAGCACCTTCCAGATCCAGGAGCTGGTCTCGCACGGCTACGTGGTCGTCGGGCTCGACCAGCCGGGCGCCGCCGCCATGACACGCTTCCCCGACGGGCGGGAGATCCCAGGGTGGCCCAGGGACAAGATCTATCCGCTGATCAGCCAGAGCTGGACGCCGCGGCCCGACGCGCCGACACTCCAGGGGGAGGCGCTTCCCGACGGGATCATCCCGTACTTCGCACAGGACGTCAGCTTCGCGCTCGACCGGCTCGCGGGGCTGAACGAAGCCGACCCCGACGGCATCCTGACCGGCCGCCTCGACCTCGAGCGCGCCGGCGTCTTCGGGATCTCGTGGGGCGGCGCGACCGGTGCCGAGGCGTGCGCGAACGACCAGCGCCTCAAGGCGTGCTTCATCATGGACGTTCAAATGACGGCCCACGTCGTCAGGGCGGGCTTGCAGCAGCCAGTCATGTACATGACCCGCGATACCGAGACCTTTCGTCTCGAACGGGAGCGCAGCGGCGGCTGGCCGGAGAAGGAGATCTCCGAGACCATCGAGACCATGACCGACGTGTACCAGCGCCTGCCGAGCACTGGCTATTACGTGGAGGTGCCCGGGTTGTTCCACGTCGACTTCACCGACGTCCCGGTCTGGTCACCGGTCACACCGCAGCTTGGCCTGAACGGGACGATCGACGCTCAGCGAGCACACGACATCATCAACGCCTACTCACTCGCGTTCTTCGACAAGCATCTCATGGGACAGTCACCGTCACTGCTCGAGGGGCCGTCGAGCCGCTTCCCAGAAGCGCGGTTCATGCATCACCAGGGCGGGCCGGAGCAGCCGTCACCCGCCGCGCACCCTCGGTGACCGTTGTCCATGCCGCCAGGCCGGGCGAACGAGGGATCCGCCCGGCGGGGCCCGCAGGACGGGGGCGGATTCCAGCGATCTTCGCAACACGGGGTCAATCGACTGTTGCGACGAGCTTAGCGAAGAGCTCGGTGGGGGTCTGCCAGCCGAGGATCTTGCGGGGGCGGTTGTTGAGTTCGGCGGCGACGGCGTCGAGCTGGTCGGCGGTGTAGGAGGACAGGTCGGTGCCCTTCGGGAAGTACTGGCGGAGCAAGCCGTTCGTGTTCTCGTTCGAGCCGCGCTGCCAGGGACTGGCGGGCTCGCAGAAGTAGACGGAGATGTCCGTGGCGCGGCAGCTAAGGGCCTATTGGGAGGGTGTCACAGCCATTGAGTGCTCACTGAGCACGCGGCGGTTTGTTGTGAGGGGTGCGGGGAAGCCCCATCGCCCCGGCGTGGGGGTCGTGCTGTCCGGGTGCAAAACTGTCCGGTATGTCGGAGAGCGAGCATCGTCCCCTGTTGCCTCAGATGCGGCTCGATGAGCTGCTGGCCGAGCTGCAGACGAGGTTGAATGCCGTGCTGGCCACGCGGGATCGGGTGCATGCCCTGCTCGATGCGGTCGTATCGGTGGGCAGTGATCTGGACCTGGAGACGGTGCTGCGGCGGATCGTGGAGACCGCGACCACGCTGGTGGATGCCGGTTATGGGGCGTTGGGCGTGGTCGGCCAGGACAATACGCTCGTACAGTTCATCCCGGTGGGGCTGAGCGATGAGGAGATCGCGAAGATCGAGCACTGGCCGCATGGGCTCGGCCTGCTCGGTTTGCTGATGAAGGAGGCGCGGCCGCTGCGGCTGGGCCGGATCTCCGACCATCCGGAGTCGTACGGCTTCCCGCCGGGCCATCCGCCGATGGGCACCTTCCTCGGGGTGCCGGTCCGGGTGCGGGAGGAGGTGTTCGGCAACCTGTACCTGACCGAGAAACGCGGCGGCGGAGAGTTCGACGAGGAGGACGAGGCCGTCGTCGTCGCATTGGCGACCGCTGCCGGTGTCGCAGTGGAGAACGCCCGGTTGTATGAGGAGTCCCGGCGGCGCGAGACCTGGCTGCAGGCCTCCTCGGAGATCACTACGAGTCTGCTGTCCGGCGCCGGCTCCCACGAGGTGCTCACCACGATGGCGGCGCGTGCCCGCCAGATGTGCGACGCCGACCTGGTTCAAGTATTGCTGCCCGACCCATCGGGGCAGGCACTGACCGTGGACGTGGCAGAGGGTGAGGGAGCGGACGAACTGCTGGCGACGAGATTCGAGGTCTCGGCCACGCTGGCCAGTGAGGCGCTCATTCACGGCGAGCCGAGGTCCGAGTGGGATCGGCCGAGCGCTGCCTACCCTGACTCGCCGCTGCGGCGGCTCGGGTACGGGCCCGGGCTCATGGTGCCGCTGGGTAAGGCGCCGCGGGTGCGAGGAGTGCTCGCGCTGGCCAAGCGGAGCGGGCGGCTGCCGTTCAGCGGGGCCGATCAGCAGATGCTCGAGTCGTTCGCGGACCAGGCCGCGGTCGCGCTGGAGCTGGCCGAAGCCCGCCGCGACGCCGAGCGGCTAGGCCTGCTCGAAGACCGCGATCGCATCGCCAAGGACCTCCACGACGTGGTCATCCAGAGGCTGTTCGCCACCGCGATGACGCTGATGAGCACCGTCCGGTTGGTCGAGCGGCCGGAGGCGGCCAAGCGGTTGCAGCATTCGATCGACGAGTTGGACGAGACCATCCGGCAGATCCGCTCGTCCATCTTCGCCCTGCAGACTCCCCGCGAAGACACCGCGCCGAGCCTGCGTACGCAGATCGTCGACCTGGTGGAGGGAGCGGGCGCGCACCTGGGGTTCATGCCGGGCCTGCGCATGGAAGGGCAAATCGACACCCTGGTACCCGAGACCGTCGCCGAGCACCTGCTGGCCGTCCTGCGAGAAGCCCTGTCCAACGTGGTGCGCCACTCCCGCGCCACCCGAGCAGAGGTCGCCGTCGAGGTCGCCGATGACCGTCTGGCCCTCGTGGTCACCGACAACGGCGTGGGGCTGGGCGAGAAGGGACGCCGCAGCGGCCTGCGCAACTTCGAAGAACGGGCCGCCCGCTTGGGCGGCGCCGCGGAACTGGATGTCCCGGAGAAGGGCGGGACGCGGCTGCGCTGGCACGTCCCGCTGTAATGGCCCGCCGTGGGATCGCACAGCTGGAACATGCACCACCGCTGGCAAACCGCCGTGGCCGGAACCGGCGACGCAGCTGCGTCGCCACATCCCAATGGTCCCGCCGTGGCCGAGCTGGGACTCATGACACACCACGCGACCTCGGTGGACGGCACCTACGACCTCACGACCTCGGCGAATCGGCGGAGGTATCTGCCAGGGCGCGTGCCCCGGAAGTCCCATGTTCGCGCAACGTGCCGATCAGCGGATCCAGCCGGTCCAGGGTGGCCGGCTCCATGTCAGGCACCACCCCACACGGGTAGCTTCACGATGTCATCGCGCTTCCAGCCGAGCTGGTCGTGCACGGCTACGACGCCATCGATGCTCTCGGCCAGGCGGACGGCGGTGATGGCCTGGCTGTGCTCGTTGAGCGTTCCGGACAGGGTGACCACGCCCTCGGACACCGTGATCTCCACGCCCGGGACATCGCTGGGGATGGTCTCCTGTACCTGGCGCTCGATGTCGGCGTCCTCGCGGAGGAAGACCTTGATCAGGTCGCGGCGGCTGACGATGCCGACGAGCCTGCCGTCGGCATCGACCACGGGCAGGCGCTTGATGCCGTACGTGTCCATCAGCCGGGCAGCCAGCACCACAGAGGTGCCGGGGGTGGTGGTGTGGGCAGGGCTGGTCATCAGCTCGCGGACGGTCTCGCCGAGTGCCTTGCTGAAGCCGCTCCCTTCGCTGCCTGCCGTGTGGCGGATACGGGCTCCCAGCGACGGCCGGTAGTAGTCGCCGTGGTAACGCTGCTTGAACTCCTGCTTGGCCAGCAGGTCGGCCTCGGACACCACGCCCAGGACGTGGTTGTCGTCGTCGAGCACGGGTACGCCGCTGACGCCTCGGGTGGTGAGCAGGGCGGTCACGGTGTGGAAGGAGGCCTTCTCGTTGACGGCGACCACGTCAGTGGTCATCACGGTGGCGACGGTGGCTCTCATGGCGATCTCCTGGCTGGGCGAAAGGGGTACTGTTCGCGCGGTTGGTCGTCGGTGCGGGCCAGCGGTGACGGAGATGACCTTGCCGGTCATGATTTCCCATGGCGGTCAGCTCTTCCTGGCTTCGTGCGACGAGATCCTTTTCTGGTGGCTTTCATCGCATCTGGCACATGGCTCGGTGTTTAGGGACGGAAGTCCCGAATTGGACAGTCGTTGGTCAGCGCAACCGACGCAGCAGCGGCGAGGGCGGCGGCTCGCAGGCGACGACCCTGATCCGCGCGTCCACCGTGGTCGCGCCGTCCGGAGTGACGAGGACCGGGTTGAACTCGAGCTCGGCGACCTGGGGCAGGTCGTCAAGCAGCCTGCCGATCCGTGCGAGCTGGTCGGCCAGGGCGTTGAGGTCAACGGGTGGCGAGCCGCGGTAGCCGCGCAGCAGCGGGGCGCAGCGTAACTCGCCGATCATGTCGGTGGCGTCGGTGACCGGCGGGACCTGAAAGGCGTGGCTGGTCGGCAGGTCGGCCGTCACCCCGCCCATGCTGACCATGATCAGCGGTCCGAACGCCGGGTAATTGACGCCGCCCACGGTGATCTCGACACCGGCGGGCAGCATGCGCTGGACGACGGCGCCAGTCAGCTCCTGTCCGATTCGGGTTGACATTTCGTGATATGCCTGGCGTACTTCGTCGGAAGTGCGGAGCCCAAGCCGGACACCACCGATGTCGCCCTTGTGCACGGGACCGACGGCCTTGAGCACGGCGGGCAACCCGACACTGGCGGCCGCCGCGGCGGCGGGCTCGGGGCCGCTCACCTCGACCGTCTCCGCCAAGGGGACGCCGTAGCAGCGCAGCAGCCGGGCGGCGACTGCTGGGGAGAGCCAGCAGCCCTCCGGGTGTGCCTCCAGCTCCGCTCGAACGATCTCTCGGGCCGTGCCTCTGTCCAACGGTACGGGCGCAATGGCAGGCGCGATGGGGCGCCGACGCCATTCCGCGTAGCGCACCATGTGAGAGAGGGCTTTGACGGCCTGTTCAGGGAAGGCGTAGCCGGGCACGTGCCCGTCGAGGCCGTCATGGCCGGCAACGCAGGCCAGCACGGTCTTGTCCGCTCCCTTGGCCCCCTCGGCGATGGCCTGACGGGTGGCGTCCAGGCCATCGCCGAACGGCGAGGTGCAGACGACGAGGACCACGTCCACATCAGGTGAGGCGACGAGAGCCTTGACCGCGGAGCCGATCTCGGTCGCGCCCACGCCCGCGGTAAGGTCCACCGGGTTGCCCAACGCGGCAGCGCCGGCCTCCAGCAGCTCCGGGACGATGAGGCCGTGGCACTCACAAGCGTTGGCGGCCATCGCGAGATGCTCGCCAGAATCGCCGACGATCGCGACCCGGCGCCCGGCCGGCAACGGCTGGGCAGCCAGCAGCTTGGCGGTGTCGATCAGCTCGTGCACGTTGTCGACCCGGATCACGCCGGCGGCCCGGGTGAGCGCGTCCACCGCCACATCCGGGGTGGCCGTGGCGGCGACGTGCGAGCGCACCGCCCGCTCGCCGGCGCGGCTGCGGCCGCTCTTGACGAGCAGGATCGGCTTGCGCGCGCCGACGCGGCGGGCGATGCGGGCGAACTTGCGCGGGTTGCCGAACGACTCCAGGCACAGCCCGATCACGTCGGTGCCGGGGTCGTCCTCCCAGTATTCGAGGAGATCGTTGCCGCTGACGTCGGCCTTGTCGCCGACCGAGACGAACGACGACATCTCCAGCCGCTCCAGCAGTGCCGCACCCACGGTGCCGGGCTGCGACATCAGCGCCACGCGCCCCCGGACGGGGCGATGCGGCAGGAAGCCGGCATTCAGCCGCACCCCCGTGTTCACCACGCCCAGGCAGTTCGGGCCGATGAGCCGTATTCCGGCCGTGCGGCAGATCCTCAGCAGTTGCGACTCGGTGTCACGCTGTCCGGGCTCGGCGAACCCGGACGTCAGCACGACCAGCCCGGCCACGCCGGCGCTCGCGCAGTCGCGGGCCACCTCCAGCACGTGCCGGGCAGGCACCGCCACCACCGCCAGGTCCACGCCGTCAGGGACCTTGGCCTGGCAGGCCAGCCCGGCCACCTCGGTGGCGTTGGGGTTGACCGGGTGGATCGGCCCGCGGAAGCCACCGTCGATGAGGTTACGCAGCACCTTGTGCCCAACGGCGCGCTCGTCCCGGCTCGCGCCGATTACCGCCACGGAGCGGGGCGCCAGCACCCGCGTCAGTGACGCCCGCCCGGCTACGTGATCGCGGGCGGCGATGGCCTCGCGCAGTCTGGAGGTGGGCTCGGCGGTCATGCTGACGTGCAGGGTTTCACCGTCGATGCTATGGGTGACGTCCAGGCCGAGATCACGCAGCATCCGGAGCATGGGCCGGTTCTCACCCAGGACATCGGCCACCAGCTCGCGGATGCCGTGCTCAGCCGCGTTCAGCGCGAGATGCTCCAGCAACAAGGTGCCGAGGCCGTGTCCGTGGACGGCGTCGTCGATGAGGATGGCCAGGTCGGCGCGGCCGCTCTCGAGGGGGACGTACTCTGCGACCGCGACCAGCCGGTCCTTCAGGTGTGCCACCAGTGCGTGCCCGGGGTATTGGTCGCTGGTGATGCGGTCCATGTAGGCGTGGGCGGCCCTGCGGTCCCCCGTGAAGAAGCGCAGGTACGCCGAACGCTCCGACGATCGGTCCACTAGCTCGTGCAAGGCCTCCCGATCTGTGGTGCACAGCGGGCGCACGTGGGCGATGCCCCCGCAGCGCAGCAAGACGTCGCATCCCTCAGACACGGTATTCGTCACGCATCGAAGCTGACCGGCGGGCGGGAGCGACAGGCAGTGCCGAACGGCCCTCGCCTTGGGGCCTAAAGTCCCTACCCGCTGAGCGGCAGGGAAGGCGAGGGTGGCAGGCACATCCACCATGATCTTAATCAGGTCCAGGCTGGCCGACCGCCTGTGGGCCGAACGCGCTGCCAACTGCTCGCCGTGCCCCTCCCCTGGTGCTGCTGTTGCACCAGATGGCGCACGTCGTCGCCCTGCTGCTGTGGGGCGCTCCTGCAGCAGCGCTGCCCGCCGGTATGGCGCAACCGACTGTGCCATCGTCATCGTCGTACTGCTGAACGGGGTGATCGCCATCGCCTAGGAGTACTGCGTCACCAAGCCGCGCAGCAGCCGGGGCAAGCTGATCTCCGCCAATGCGGTGGTCCGCCGGGACGGCCGACGCCGCCTGATCAGCGTGGCGACCTCATGGTGAGGGACATGCTGCCGCTGCAGGCGCGATCGCGCCTCTGCAAACCTGGAACTGACGGAGGTACACGCGCTCGCTCAACGACTCAATGCTCACCAGGCCCGAGACCAGGAACCGTGCCTACGCGGGCACGGTCGTGGCGGAAGACCAAGCCGAAGCCGCTGCAGTGGCCACCGGTCGGCACACGAGGCCGGCCGCGATTACGGAGCTCGCCCGGGAGGCCGCCCGGCCGTCCAGCCCGCTGGTCCACCACCTGGAAGCGGTCAAGACGCTCGGCTCGGCCACGTTCAACTGCACCGACCAGACCGGCACCCTGATCCGCAGCGAGATGGCTCTCGACGAGGTAGGAGCATCGGGGTTCGCCGGCTGACGTGATGCGATGCGCTCGGCAATGCTCAGCTTCACCGACTGCGTGATCACCGGCAAGCTGTGAGGCAACCTGATGGAGGTCGCCTCACATGTCGAGTCCCGACCGTGGCTGGCTGCCGACTGATGGTGGGCCTATTGGTCCCGTAACGAGGGACTTTGGTCCCTGCCGAAAAAAGGGCGGCGGGCACGAGTCTGGAGCCATGTCCGCTGTGACCGCTGTGGCGAGGAAGATCCTGTGACTGATATCGATGCGATCCCTGGCATGGGTCCGCTGCTGGCCGCCCGTGCGTTTTTCACCAAGTCGGAGGTGTCGGCCGACGGCCGCACGCTGCACCAGATAGATCCCAGCGCGTGGGACCGTTTCTACCGGGACCGGTGGGCGCACGACAAGGTGGTGCGCTCGACTCATGGGGTGAACTGC